>NZ_JBFWVQ010000062.1:0-35152 GCF_050246655.1 Pseudonocardia sp. | reverse complement strand
GACGCGATGCTCAACCAGCACGCGAAGTGGCTCAAGACCACCCGGCACATCCCGTGGCGGGCGCCGCTCGCGTCGCTGAACTACCTGCTGTCGAGCCACGTGTGGCGCCAGGACCACAACGGGTTCTCCCACCAGGACCCCGGCTTTCTCGACCACGTCGTGAACAAGAAGGCCGAGATCGTGCGGGTCTACCTGCCGCCGGACTCGAACACCCTGCTGTCGGTGGCCGATCACTGCCTGCGCAGTCGCCACTACGTGAACGTGATCGTCGCGGGGAAGCAGCCGCAGCTCACCTACCTGCCGATGGACCAGGCGATCGCGCACTGCACCCGGGGGCTCGGGATCTGGGAGTGGGCGGGCACCACGGACGGCGAGCCGGACGTCGTGCTCGCCTGCTGTGGCGACGTCCCGACGCTGGAGACGCTGGCCGCGGCGAAGCTCCTGCGCGAGCACTGCCCGGAGCTCGCGGTTCGGGTGATCAACGTGGTGGACCTGATGCGGTTGCAGCCCGACCGGGAGCACCCGCACGGGCTCTCCGATGCGGAGTTCGACGCGCTCTTCACCCCGGACAAGCCGGTGATCTTCGCGTTCCACGGTTACCCGTGGCTGATCCACCGGCTCACGTACTCGCGGCGCAATCACGCGAACCTGCACGTGCGCGGCTACAAGGAGGAGGGCACCACCACCACGCCGTTCGACATGGTGATGCTCAACGACCTGGACCGGTTCCACCTGGTCATGGACGTCATCGACCGGGTACCCGGGCTCGGGTCGCGCTCGGCGGTGCTGCGCCAGCGGATGGTCGACGCCCGGCTGGCCGCGCGCGTCTACACCCGTGAGCACGGCGAGGACGACCCCGAGATCGCGAACTGGCGGTGCGAGTGAGGGTTCTCGTCGTCAACGCCGGCTCGTCCAGCCTGAAGGTGCGCCTGCTCGGCCGAGACGACGAGGTGGAGGAGACCGCCGACGTCGAACCGGGTGCCGACCTCGACGAGCTGCTGGGTGCATGGCCGCGCCCGGACGCCGTCGGGCACCGGGTGGTGCACGGCGGCACCCGGTTCGCCGACCCGGTCCTCGTCGACGACGACGTCCGCAAGGCGCTGGAGGAGCTCACCGCGCTCGCCCCGCTGCACCAGCCGAAGTCGCTGGAGGGCCTGGAGGCGGTGTCGCGGCTGCTCCCGGACGTCCCGGCGGTGGCCTGCTTCGACACGGCGTTCCACGCCACGCTCCCGGCCGCGGCGGCGACCTACGCGGTGCCGGAGGCGTGGCGGGAGCGCTACGCGATCCGCCGCTACGGCTTCCACGGGCTCTCGCACGCCTGGTGCGCGGGCCGGGTGGCGGAGCGGACGGGCGCGCGGCGGATCGTCACGGCCCATCTCGGCGCGGGGGCGTCGCTCGCCGCGGTCCTCGACGGGCGCAGCGTCGACACGACGATGGGCTTCACACCGCTGGAGGGCCTGGTGATGGCGACCCGCTCGGGCACCGTCGATCCGGGCCTGGTGCTGTGGCTGGAGGAGCACGAGCGGCTCAGCCCGCACGAGATCGCGGAGACCCTGGAGCGCCGCTCCGGGCTCGCGGCGCTCGCGGGCACCGCGGACATGCGTGAGGTCGTGGAACGGGCCGGGCGCGGCGAGGAGCGCGCCTGCCTCGCACTCGACGTGTACGTGCACCGCCTCGCCGGCGGGATCGCGGCGATGGCCGCGGCGGCGGGCGGGATGGAGGCGCTGGCGTTCACCGGCGGGGTGGGGGAGCGCGCGAGTGTGGTGCGGGCACGGGCGGCGCGACGCCTGGAGTTCCTCGGCGTCGCCGTCGACGACGCGCGCAACACCGTGCACGGTGGCGGGAACGGTGGCGAGATCACCGGGGCGGACGCCACGGTGCGCACGCTCGTCGTCGCCGCCCGGGAGGACCTGGAGATCGCCCGCGGTGTCCGTGCCGCGCTCCGCCGCTGAGTTCCGCGCCCGACGGGTTATCGACGGGGAGGTCCACGAGGACGATGCGTCCGCGGGGTCACACCCCGCGACCCTTGCCCGCCCGCCGATAATGACCGTACATTCGGTGGCATCCGACGCGGGGAGGCGAGGACGATGCGGGCGACGCCGCTCGTGCGGACCGACGGCCGGCCGTCCCGATGACCGGGATCCTGCTCGCGGTGGTCCTCGGGCTGGCCGTGGGGTTCGTGATCGGCGGCCTGGGTGGGGGCGGCGGTGTCCTCACCGTGCCTGCGCTGGTGTACGTGCTGGGCCTGGACGCGCACGACGCCACCACCGCGAGCGTCGTCATCGTGGGGATCTCCGCCCTCGTCGGCGTGCTCGCGCGCCTGCGGGTCGGCGTGGACCTGCAGCGGGGCCTCGTGCTGGGCCTCGCCGGCCTGCCCGCCGCCTGGGTCGGCACCGTGCTCAACCGCCACGCGGACCAGGCCGTCCTGCTGCTGGCGTTCGCCGTGCTCGTCGTGGCCGTCGCCGTGGCGATGCTGGTCGACGTGCGCGTCCGCACCCGCCGTCCGGCCGAGCCCGAAGCGCCCGCACCGTCCGGCGGCGGCACGGCCGTCGCCGCGCCGCCGCGCCGCCTGGCAGCGGCGACGCGGCTGGTCGCCTGCGGGGTCGCTGTCGGCTTCCTCACGGGGTTCCTCGGTGTCGGTGGCGGGTTCCTCGCGGTGCCGGCGCTGGTCCTCGTGCTGCGGATGCCGATGTCGCTCGCCGTGGGGACGTCGCTCCTCGTCATCGTGATGAACTCGGCGACGGCGCTGGTGGCGAGGGCGGGCGACCTCGCCCTGGACTGGCACGTCGTCGGACCGTTCACGGTCGCGGCCGTCGTCGCGACGCTCGTGGGCAAGCGGATCGCGGACCGGCTCTCCGGCGTCACCCTCACCGTCGCGTTCGCGGCGCTCCTGATCGCAGTGGGCCTGTTCGTCGGCGTCGAGAGCCTGCTGGCCCTCTGACCGCGAACCCGTACACGGTCCTACGGCAGCATGTGTCACGTGGATGATCTGCGCCCCTCCGCGTCCGAGGTCCGCCGCTGGCGCCGCAGACTGGCCGACGAGCGCGAGGAGGCGCAGGTCTACCGCCACCTCGCCACGCGGCGCTCGGGGGAGGAACGCGAGATCCTCCTCGGGCTCGCCGAGGCCGAGGAGCGCCACGCCGCCCACTGGGAGCGGCTGCTCGGGCCGGACGCGGCGAAGCGGCGGTCCGGTGGGGCCCGGCTGCGGCTGCTCGCGCTCCTCGCGCGCCACTTCGGGTCGGTGTTCGTCCTCGCTCTCGCCCAGCGCGCCGAGACGCGCTCCCCGTACCGCTTCGACACCGACGCCACCCCCGCGATGGCGGCGGACGAGCGCATCCACGAGGAGGTCGTGCGGGGCCTCGCGGCGCGTGGCCGGGCGCGGGTGTCGGGGACGTTCCGGGCTGCCGTCTTCGGTGCCAACGACGGGCTGGTGAGCAACCTGGCGCTCGTCCTCGGTGTCGTCGGCGGCGGCGCCCCGACGGCGACGGTGCTGCTCACCGGCCTCGCCGGGTTGCTCGCCGGAGCGCTCTCGATGGGCGCGGGGGAGTACGTGTCGGTGCGCTCCCAGCGTGAGCTGCTCGCCGCGTCGGCTCCGCACACCGACGATGCGCACTCGGTGCTGCCCCAGCTCGACCTCGACGCCAACGAGCTCGCGCTCGTCTACCGCGCCCGCGGCATCCCCGCCGATGAAGCCCGCCTCCGCGCGGCCGAGGCGCTGCGCGACCCGGGCCTCGCCGAGCCGGACGAGACGGGCGTGGACCGCCGCCACGAGGTGGTCGGCTCGGCCACGGGGGCGGCCGCGTCGAGCTTCGCGTTCTTCGCGTCGGGGGCGGCGATCCCCGTGCTGCCGTTCCTGGTCGGGCTGACCGGGACGGCGGCGCTCGTGGTCGGGTTGGTGCTGGTGGGGCTCGCGCTGATGCTCACAGGCGCCACCGTCGGGGTGCTGTCGGGCGGGCCGCCGCTGCGGCGCGCGCTGCGCCAGCTCGCCATCGGGCTGGGGGCCGCGGGCGTCACCTACGGGCTGGGCCTGCTGTTCGGGACGACCCTGGGCTGAGCACCTGACCGGGCGTGACGATCCCCCGGACCTCGCCGAACGAGATCACCGCACCGTCGGGGCCGGGCGCGGTCGCCGAGATCACCACCTCGTCGCCGTCCTCGAGGAAGTTCCGGCTGCCGCCGGGCAGCTCGAGCGGTTCGCTGCCGCCCCAGGTCAGCTCCAGCAGGCAGCCCCGCTGCGCGCGCGCCGGGCCGCTCACCGTGCCCGAGCCGAACACGTCGCCGGGCCGCGTGGGGGCGCCGTTGACGGTGAGGTGGGCGAGCATCTGGGCGGGGGTCCAGTACATGTCGGCGAACGACGGCCGGGAGACCACGTGGCCGTTGATCGCGATGCAGAGCGCGAGGTCGAGCCCCTGCCCGCCGCGCAGGTAGGGCAGCGGTTGCGGCTCCTGCGGGGGCGGATCGACCCAGGCCGCCGCGAGGGCGTCCAGCGGCACCACCCACGGCGACACCGACGTCGCGAACGACTTCCCCAGGAACGGACCCAGCGGGACGGTCTCCCAGGCCTGGATGTCGCGCGCGGACCAGTCGTTGAGCAGGAAGGCCCCGAACACGTGCCCGGCGACGTCCCCGGTCCCGACGGGGCCGGAGGAGCCGGTGCCGAGCAGGAACCCGACCTCGCTCTCGAAGTCCAGGCGCTGCGACGGGCCGAACGCCGGGCCGTCCGCACCCCGGGACTGGCCCGAAGGCCGCCGCACCGGCGTCCCCGACACGTACACCGAACCGGCGCGGCCGTGGTAGCCGCACGGGAGGTGGCGCCAGTTCGGGTGCAGCGGCTCGGCGCGGCCGAAGATCCGCCCGACGTTCGCGGCGTGGTGCTCGCTGGCGTAGAAGTCGACGTAGTCCGCCACCGCGTAGGGCAGGTGCAGCGTGACCTCCTCGACCGGGTGCAGGCGCGTGCGGACCGTGGCCTCCGCATCGGGATCGGAGAGCCACTCCGTGACCGCGGCGCGCACCGTCCGCCAGGCCGGCGGACCGGCCGCGAGCAGCGGGTTCAGCACCGGCCCGTCGAGCAGCGGCACGAGGTCGGGCGCGCGGCGGGCGGCGACGGCCGTGACGTCCAGGACGTCGTCGCCGATCCGCACCCCGACCCGGCGCGACCCTCCGACGTCGAACACCCCGTACGGCAGGTTCGCCGGACCGAAGCCGGTGCGCTCGGGCAGCTCCAGCCAGGTGGTCACCGGCCGCCCGCCCAGGTCCAGGCGTAGGCCGGATCCTCCGCGGCGCGGCCGCCCTCGCCCAGCTCCAGCGGCCGGAACGTGTCCACCATGACCGCCAGCTCGTCCACCTGCTGGACCCCGATGCTGCGCTCGTACGCGCCGGGCTGCGGGCCGTGGCTGTGCCCGCCCGGGTGCAGGCTGATCGAGCCCTGCCCGATCCCGGAGCCCTTGCGGGCCTCGTAGCTGCCGCCGCAGTAGAACATGACCTCGTCGGAGTCCACGTTCGAGTGGTAGTACGGCACCGGGATCGCCAGCGGGTGGTAGTCGACCTTGCGCGGCACGAAGTTGCAGATCACGAAGTTCTGACCCTCGAACACCTGGTGCACGGGCGGCGGCTGGTGCACCCGGCCCGTGATCGGCTCGAAGTCGGCGACGTTGAACGTGTACGGGTAGAGGCAGCCGTCCCAGCCCACGACATCGAACGGGTGGTGCGGCACGACGTAGCGGGTGCCGGTCAGGCCCCGCGAGCCGCGGTGCTTGACCAGGATCTCGACGTCCGTCCCGTCGAGGTGCAGGGGCTCGATGGGGCCGTGGAGGTCGCGCTCGCAGTACGGGGAGTGCTCCAGGAACTGGCCGTAGCGGGACAGGTAGCGCTTCGGTGGCGCGATGTGCGAGTTCGCCTCGATCACGTAGCAGCGCACCTGCCCGTCCGGGAGCCAGCGGTGGGTCGTCGCGCGCGGGAGGATCACGTAGTCGCCCTGGCGGGCCGGGAGCGTCCCGAAGACCGTCTCGACCGTGGCGGAGCCCTCCTCGACGTAGACGCACTCGTCGCCCGTCGCGTTGCGGTAGAGCGGGGACTCCTCACCCGCGACGACGTAGGAGATGCGGACGTCGGCGTTGCCGAGGACGAGGCGGCGGCCCGTGACGACGTCAGCGCTCTTGCCCTCCTCGGCGGGGAACAGGTCGTGCAGCTTGAGGTGGCGGGGCAGCAGCGGCGCGTTCGGGGTAGTGGCCTGGTCGGGCAGCTCCCACGGCTGCGCGTCGGCCACGGCCGAGGGGATGTGGCGGTGGTAGAGCAGGGCGGAGTCGGAGGAGAAGCCCTCCTCGCCCATCAGCTCCTCGTAGTGCAGCCCGCCGCTCGCCGTCCGGAACTGGGTGTGGCGCTTGGGGGGCACGTCTCCACATCGCCGGTAGTACGCCATCACCTCATCGTATGGCGGTCGGGGCGGCGGTGCGGGCATCACGGGGCGGTACGGCGGGCGGCCCGCACACGGGATGGAGCCCGGATCCACCGCTCCCCGTGGGTGGATCCGGGCTCCGGGTCTACCGGTGTCACCCGGCCGGCTGCGGCCGGAGGACCTGCTCACCGGCGGGTCGGCCGGTCGTCGGTCCGGTGGGGTGCTCAGCTGTCGCCGCCCTGGCCGCCGCCGCCCTGGCCGCCGCCTGCCGGGCCGCCGCCTGCCGGGCCGCCGCCTGCGGGGCCGCCGCCTGCGGGGCCGCCGCCTGCGGGGCCGCCGCCTGCCGGGCCGCCGCCTGCGGGGCCGCCGCCTGCGGGGCCGCCGCCTGCGGGGCCGCCGGCTGCCGGGCCGCCTGCGGGGCCGCCGGCTGCCGGACCGCCACCCGGACCCTGGGGGCCTTGCGGACCCTGGGCGCCGCCCTCCGGGCCTGCCGGGGTGTTGCCGGCGGGCGGGGTGTTGCCGGCGGGCGGGGTGTTGCCGGTGGGCGGGGTGTCGCCGGGCGGTGTGTCGCCGGGCGGCGTGTCGCCGGTGGCGGGGTTGCCGCCGCCGGTGGCCTGCGTGCCGTCGGTTGCGGGAGCGTCGGTCATGAACGGGTTGGCCGTGTCGGCACCGCCCGTTGCCGGGGTCCCGGTCCCGGCGTTCGCCGGGTCGGTGCCGGTCGCCGGGTCGGTCCCGGTGGCGGCACCCGTCTCGCCGGTCGCCCCGTCGGTGGTGTCCTGCGTCGTGTCGGTGGTCTCGGTGCCCTCGGTCGTGTCGGTCGTGTCGGTGCCCTCGGTACTGGCGGCCTTCTCGGTGCCGTCGGTGGTGTCGGTGCCCTCGGCGCTGGCGGCCTTCTCGGTGCCGTCGGTGGTGTCGGTGCCCTCGGCGCTGGCGGCCTTCTCGGTGCCGTCGGTGGTCTCGGTGGTGTCGGTGTCGGTGCCGTCGGTGGTCTCGGTGGTGTCGGTGTCGGTGCCGTCGGTGGTCTCGGTGGTGTCGGTGTCGGTGCCGTCGGTGGTCTCGGTGGTGTCGGTGCCGTCGGTCCGGCCGGCGGCCGTGTCGGCCTCCGTCTGCGCGTTCTCCGCGTCCTCCTGGGCCTTCTTGTTGACGGCCTCGGCGTCGTCGGCGGCCGCGTCGGCGTACTTGGCCTGGTTGCGGGCGGTGTCGAGGTCGGTCGTGGCGCGCATCTGGGTGCGCAGGGCCTCGTCGGCGGCGGCCTCGGCGGCGGCGAGCTCGCCCACCGCGCCGGGGACACCGGCGGCGACCTTCGCCTTCGCCGCCTCGACCGCGTCCTGCGCGGTCTTCAGGCGGGCGTCGGCATCGCGGAGTGTGCCCTGCGCGGCGAGGACGTTCGCGGCGGCGTCGTCGGACTTGTCACGGGCGGCGCGGGCGTCCTTCGCGGCCGTGTCGGCGCGCGTCCGGGCCTCCATGGCGGCCTGCTCGAGCTTCGGGTCGGGCTGCGTCGTCGGAGGCTTGTGACCGCCATCTCCACCGCCATCACCACCGCCATCGCCACCGCCACCGCCACCCTCGCCGGGGTGCGGCTTCGGGCTGGGCTTCCACGGGAACGGCTTGCCCGGCTTCTCACGTGGCCGGTCGTCCTCGTAGTCGATGAAGACGTGCTTCGTGATCACGACCGGGGTCGGCTCGACGAACGTGCAGTGTGCGGGCTGGAACGCCGTCCACGGCGCGCCGACGAACTGGACCTTCGTGACGTCGTAGTCGGCGGGGGCGGTGAGCGGGTCGCCGCTGTAGCACTTCACGGTGGGCTGGCCGTATCCGTTGATGAGCACGGCGGTGCCGGCCTGCAGGACGGCCTGGGTGGGGGAGAAGGTGCCGGCCTTGAAGCCGTGGTCGGTGACCGCGGTGTCGGAGCGCAGCAACACCGGCGTCAGGCTGTTGACGAACGTCGGGATGTCGGCGACGTCGATGCCCGCTGCCGCGGCCCATGCCGCCGACTTCACGGTGTCGCCGTCGAGGCCGTCGATGAGCTGCTGGGCGTCGCAGCTGGGGGAGTCCTCCTCGGCGTAGAGCCCGGGCGTGTCGCCCGCGAAGGCGCCGCCGGTGCTGGCGGGCACGGTGACACCGGTCTTGTCCCGGCCCACCGGGGAGAGGAACGGGCTGTCACCCGCCGAGGCCACCGGCTGCAGCTGCACGGTGTCGGCGCGGGCAACGGAGGCCGGGCCGAGCACGATCCAGCCGCCCGCCGCGAAGAGGCCCACGGCGACGGCCGCGAGCCCGACGGTGATCTTGGTGCGCATGCCGCCGCCCTCGGGTGGGGTGGGGCCGGATCCGAAGCCGGGACCGGGACCGGGACCGGTGACGACCGTCCGCCCGTCGTAGGCGCCCCACTGCGGGGGGTATGCGGGCGTCTGCGCGGTGGCCGTCCAGGGTCCCGCGGTGTTCCACGCGCTCTGTCCGGGGTGGGTCATCGCTGGTTCTCCTGACTGGTCCTGGGTCGTGAGGAAGACGATGCCGTCGGCGGTGAACCGCTTCGAGGGTGCGCGCCCCCGGCTGCGTCGCCCCGCCCCCCGGACGCGGGTGGGGCGGGCACCGGGGGCCCTCCCTACCCCTGGACGGCCGCGAGCCCGGACCCGCCGTAGCGGATCCGGGCTCGTCGGTCACCGGTCCCCGAGGGTCATTGGCCGAAGCCAGGACCCCCCGGTCCTCCCGGTCCCCCCGGTCCCCCCGGACCGAAACCGGGACCCCCCGGACCACCGGGACCCCCCTGACCACCGGGACCGAAGCCGGGTCCCCCCGGGCCCTGCGGCCCGCCCGGCCCACCGGGCCCGAACGGACCCTGCTCGTCGGGCCCGCCGCCGAAGCCACCCTGGCCGGGTCCCTGGCCGTCCGGCCCGTCGAAGTCGCCCTGACCGTTCTGGCCGTTCTGGCCGTTCTGGTCGAACCCGCCGCCGGAGGTGCCGTCCTGGCCCGGCGTGGCGGGCGTGGTCGTCGGCAGCGACGGCGGGACATTCGTTCCGGTCGAGCCGACGTCCGGGATCGCGCCGGTGCTGGTGCCGGTGCCGGCGCCGGTCGTCGACACGGGAACCGGGGTGGGCGCGCTCGTCAGGGTGGACGTGAGCACGGCCCCGCCGACCATCCCGAGCACCGCCGCCGCGGCGGCGATTCCGAGAGCGGCCTTCACGGACAGCCCGCGGCGCTCCACCGTCAGCTGGGTGGGCAGGGTCGGGTTGCGGCGCGGGCGCTGCCGCCCACCGGCCGACTGTGCCGCCGACTGTGCCGCCGAGTGCGCCACCGCCCACGGCGGTGTCGACGGCTGGGGTGCGTGCGAGGCACGCGGTGCGCGCGGATGCGGGTTGAGGACGGCGGTCGAGCCCTCCTGCGGTGTGCGCTGCTCGGGGTGGCTCATCGCGTCCCTCCAGGTACGTTTGCGGCTCTTCCGGGAGTGCGTCCAGCTTCGCGCCGTCGGCCGCCGGTCTCGATGGTGTGCACCCCCGCCTCCACGGGGACGACCCGAGGCGTGCGGGTGGGGACAACCCCACCCGGGCTGGGGGCGCGCCCCCCTTCCGCCGGGGGCCCTGCACGGCGAGGATGCGGCGATGGACGGCGTGACGGTCGACCGGCTCGCCTGCGCGCATCGGCGCAAGGAGGCCGAGCTGTGGCGCCGGCGCGCTGAGCTGGAGCGGCGGCTGCACGACGGGGCGTCGCTGCGGCTGTCCGCGCTGGCGTTGCGGCTGGGCCTGCTGCGATACGCCGCGGACGACGCTGCCCTGCAGGCCGGGATCGACGAGCTCCAGGACGAGCTGCACGCCGTCCTCGAGGAGCTGCGGGAGGTGTCGGGGGCGATCCACCCGCCGCTGCTCGCGCAGGCGGGGCTGGGGGCCGCGCTGCGCGAGCTGGCGGAGCGGTGCCCGGTGGAGGTCGTCGTCGCGGCGACCACGGAGCGGTTCGACGCGGTCACCGAGGGCACGGCCTACGGGGTGGTGGCAGCCTGCCTGACGCCACCCGTTCCGGACTGGCCGGTCGCGGTGGCAGTGCGCCGCGAGGCGGAGGAGCTGATGGTGGCTATCGTCGGCGCCGACCCGCGTCATGTCGAGGACCTGGAGGTGCAGGTGGCCCCGCTGGGCGGCAGCGTGTCGTGCGTGCGGAAGCGGCAGCCCGAGGGCGCCACGATCACCGTGCGGTTCCCGTGCGGGTAGCGCTCGCCGAGGACGGCACCCTGTTTCGCGAGGGCCTGCAGCTCCTGCTGCGGGCGGCAGGCCACGAGATCGTCGGAGCGGTCTCCGACGGGGACTCCCTGGTGCGGCTGCTCGACACCGAGGCCGCCGACGTCGCCGTCCTCGACATCCGCATGCCCCCCGAGCCGGACGGAGGCCTGGTGACGGCGGAGCGGCTGCGTGCGCTGCACCCGTCGATGGGGTTGCTGTTCCTGTCGCACTACGCGGAGTCGCACTACCTCATGCGGATCCTGGAGATCGGCACCGAGTCGATCGGCTACCGGCTCAAGGAGAAGGTGGGCAGCGTCGACGTGCTCACCGACACCCTCACCCGCATCGGCGCGGGCGAGATCGTGATCGAGCCGGTGCTCGCGAAGCGGCTGGTGGAGCGGCCCCGGGGCGAGCGCGGGGACGCGATCGCGACGCTGTCGGAGCGCGAGCTGGACGTGCTCAAGCAGATGGCGGAGGGCCGCTCGAACACCGGGATCGCCCAGCAGCTCTTCGTGACGCCGAAGGCGGTGGAGAAGCACATCGCGAACATCTTCGGGAAGCTCGGCCTGCAGGCGGACGCCTCGGAGCACCACCGGCGGGTGCTCGCGGTGCTCGCCTACCTGCGCGCGCAGCGCACGGACTGACCGATGGGCACGGCGGTGCGCGACCTCGCCGAGGAGCTGGCGGACTGCCGCCGCCTGCTGGTGCGGGCGCGCGAGCTGGAGCGCCGCCGGCTGGTCACGGCGCTGGCGGGGGTGACGGCGGACCGCCTGACGGCCCTGCGCCGCCAACTCGCGGCGGCGGCCATGGCGCTGTCGCTCGGTGAGGACGCCGGCCCGGCCCTCGGTCGCGCCCTGGCCGACCTCGACGAGCTCCTGGACCGCTTCCGCGGGATCGCCCGCGGCGTGTACCCGGCGGTGCTGCGCGACCAGGGCCCGTTCGCCGCGCTGGACGAGCTGAGCGCGGGGCTGCCCCGGCCGGTGGTGCTGGACGGTGGGCTGCGTGCCCGGCTGGCCTGGGAGATCGAGTCGGGCCTCTACCACCCCGCGGCGGCGGCCGTCACGGAGCTGGCCGGGCAGCCGGGGGCCACACCCCTTCGGGTGCGGTTCGCGCACGCCGACGGGCGGCTGTCGGTGCGGATCGACGATCCTGCACCGGGCCGGGCCGCGGAGCAGGTCGCGGCGGGACTGCGTGACGAGGCCGAGCGGCTGGCCGCCCTCGGCGGCGACCTCACGGTCGCGGCCCAGCCGGGGTTGATCACGGTCGCCGCCTGGGTGCCCGAGCGGCTCGGGCCCGATCTCAGCGGTGTCCCGGAGGCGGACCTGGCGGCGGCCCGCGCGCAGGCCGAGGCGATCGCGAGCGCCCGCCGCGAGGCCGTCGCCGCGATGGACAGCGAGCGCCGCGCCGTCGAGCGGGATCTCCACGACGGTGCGCAACACCACCTGGTGGCGCTGCGCCTGGCGCTCGGGATGGTGGAGTTCGAGGTCGGGCAGGGTCTCGTCGACACCGCGCGGGACCGCCTCGCGATGCTCGCGGACCGGGTCGCCGAGGCCGAGCTGGTGCTCGCCGAGACCGCAGCGGGGCTCTCGCCCGCCGCACTCACCGAGGGCGGCCTGGCCGCGGCGCTGGCCGCCGAGCGCGACGGCGCGGGGCGCGGGGTGGAGGTCGTGGCGCAGGCGCGGCGGTTCCCGCCCGAGGTGGAGTCGGCCGTCTACTTCTGCTGCCTGGAGGCGGTCGGCAACGCTCGCCGCCACGCCCCGCAGGCGGCGGTGCGGGTGGAGGTGGGCGTGGCAGGCGGGGTGCTGCGGTTCTCGGTCCGCGACGACGGGCCGGGGTTCGTCCCGGGCACCGCATCCGGGGGCCGGGGCCTCGCCAACATGGCGACGAGGATGGCCGGGGTGGGCGGCACGGTCGTCGTCGAGTCCGTGCCGGGGGCGGGGACGACGGTCGCGGGGACGGTCCCGCTGATGCCGGCCTGATCTCGCGCGCGGGCGGGGAACGCGGCCAGAGCCACAGCGGACCGAGCTGCGCGCGACCGGCGAGACCGTCGGCCGCGCCGAGACCGACGGCCACGTCCGGCTCACCCCCCAGGAGCAGCGGATCGCGACCCTCGCCGCGTCCGGTTCGTCCAACCCGGAGATCGCGGCCCTGCTGTTCCTCTCCCGGCGCACCGTCGAGTACCACCTGCACAAGGTGTTCACCGAGCTCGGCATCGCCGGTCGCGCCGACCTTGCCCGGATCGGGCCGGTCGGAGCGGGGCGGCATACTGCGCCCGATACTGCGCCCGACGGGTGAGGGGGTGGGTGGTGGAGCAGTTCGGCCCGTACCGGATCGAGGATCTGATCGGCCGCGGCGGCATGGGCGAGGTCCACCGCGCCTTCGACACCCGCCGCAACCGCCGCGTCGCGCTCAAGCGGCTCCCGCCGGAGCTGGCCTCGGACGCCGGTTTCCAGTCGCGGTTCCGCCGTGAGTCCGAGCTCGCCGCCCGCCTCGCCGAGCCGCACGTCATCCCGATCCACGACTTCGGCGAGATCGACGGCCGCCTGTTCATCGACATGCGCCTCGTCGCCGGCACCGACCTCGACGAGCTCCTGCGCGCATCCGGGCCCCTGCCGCCGGAGCGCGCCGTCGCCGTCGTGGCGCAGGTGGCCTCGGCGCTGGACGCCGCCCATGCCGAGGGCCTGGTGCACCGCGACGTGAAGCCGTCGAACGTGCTGGTCACGGCCGGGGACTTCGCCTACCTCGTCGACTTCGGCGTGGCCCGCGAGATCGAGGGCGAGAACACCGCGCTCACCACCACCGGCTCCACCGTCGGGACGCTCGCCTACCTCGCGCCGGAGCGGTTCGAGGGCCGCGGCGACCACCGCGTCGACGTGTACGCGCTGGCCTGCGTGCTCCACGAGGTCCTCACCGGTGCCAAGCCGTTCCCCGTGACGAGCCTGCCCGCGCTGATCCACGCCCATCTCAACCTCGCGCCGCCGCGCCCGTCGCAGGCCCGCCCGGAGCTGCCCGCCGCGCTGGACGACGTGGTCGCCCGCGGGATGGCGAAGGACCCCGGCAGCCGCTACCCGACGGCCGGAGCGCTGGCGGCCGCCGCCCACGCGGCGCTCACGGGCCCGGCGGCGCACGGGGGCGGGCCGGTGGCGGTCACGGGCACGGGATCCGCCGCGGGATCGACCGGCACGGCGTTCATCGGAGCCCCGTTCACCGCAGGCGACGGTCCCACCCGGTTCACCGGGGCGGACGAGCCGACGCGGTTCGCCGGGGGCGACGGCCCCACCGCGTTCGCCCACGCCGCCCCGCCCACCGGTTGGCCTCCGCCTCCGCAGGCCCCGCCCGGCACGGGGCAGGCGTGGCCGCCGCAGGGTCCCCCGCCGGGACCGGGCGGCACCTGGCCAGGCCCGCCCGTCCCACCGGCGGCGAAGCGCAGGCGCCGCCCGCTCGTCGCGCTCGTCCTGGTGGGCGTGCTCGTGATCGCCGCGGGCGTCGCGGGCGTGGTGTTCCTGCGCCCGGCGGGCTCGTCGAGCCAGGCGGGCGGATCGTCGGCCGCCACGGGTTCCTCCGCGGCCCCCGAGCCGACCACCACCGAGGGCGTCACGACCCTGGATCTCGGCGGGGAGAACGAGTACGCCGCGTTCGACCCGAACGCCTACAACGCCTACGTCACGAGCTCCACCGAACCGGCGCTGAAGGTCATCGGCTCGGACCACCGGATGGCCGCGACGATCCCGGTGGGCTCGGGGCCCCAGCGGGTGACGGTCGGCCCGACCGGCGACCGCGCGTACGTCGCGAACCTCTCCGACTCCAGCGTCACGGTGATCGACACCGCGGCGAACACGGCGGTCGCGACGATCCCGACCGGGGAGTCGACCACCCCGTTCGAGGTCGCGGTGTCCCCGGACGGCGACCGCGCCTACGTCACCACCGCCACGGACGTGGCCGTGATCGACACCGCGACGAACGCGATCACCTCGCGGATCACCTTCCCGAGGGGCAGCCTCACCGCGGCCATCGCGCTCACCCCGGACGGCGGGACCGCGTTCGTCGGGTCCAACGAGCAGGAGATCAGCGTCGTCGACCTCGCCACCGCGACGATCACGAGCACCGTCGACACCGGAACCGACAGCTTCCCCGAGGACATCGACGTCACCCCGGACGGCACCCAGGCCTACGTCACGAACTTCACCGCGGGGACCGTCACCGTGATCGACGTCGCGAGCCTCGCGGTGACGGCGACGATCGACGCCGGCGCGACCGCGAACAACGCCGTGGTCAGCCCGGACGGCAGGAAGGTCTACGTGGCGCTGAGCAGCCCGGACGCCATCGGCGTGATCGACGTGGAGACCGGCCGGATCATCGACCGGCTCGCCGTGCGCTCCATCCCCAAGGACGTGGCCGTGAGCACGGACTCGGCGCTGCTCCTGGTCGTCTACTCCAACGACTCGCGCGTGGACCTGTACCCGCTCACGAGCTGATCGTCCTCACGGGCTCGTCCCTGTCAGGCGAGCAGCCGCGCCTGCATCGGCGCCGGGAACCGCACGGTGAACCGGACGTCGCCGAGCAGCGTTTCCAGCGCGTGCGCGGCCTCGTCGACCATCGCCCGCCGCTGCGCCCCGACGTCGGCGAGCATCCGCACGGCGATCGTGCCGTCGCGGCGCTGCACCCAGCCGCCCGCGATCCGCCCGTCCACCCACACCGCGGGCCCGCCGTTGCCGTTGCGGTCGAACATCTCCCCGGCATGGGCCGGGTCGAGGTGGAAGCCGCGCAGCTTCCAGCCCATCGTCGCCGGGTCGAGGCCGGGCAGCAGCGCGACGGACGGCTCGTGCTCGGGCACCGGGTCGAGGTCGTCGGGCAGGACGTAGCCGGTTCCCTCCTCCATGTCGACCTCCGCCGCACCGGCGGCCGCCAGCGCCGCCGCCGTCGTCGCGACCGTCCAGCCCGCCCACCACTGCAGGTCGGCGCGGGTGGCAGGGCCGAAGGCGCGCAGATACGCGCGGGCGAGCCGGGCCGCGGCCACGGCGGGCGCCAGCGGCTCGCCCAGGCCGCCGTCGACCCAGGCCTCCGCGGCCGCCCACCGGTACTGACCGTTGATCCAGCTCCCGGTGGGCCGGGCCCGCAGCACCCGGCCCTCGAAGCCCATGAGCAGCAGCACCCGGCTGTGCGCACCCTGCTTCGCCGTCGACGAGCCCGAGCCGAGCGTCAGCGGTACGGCGAGCTCCGGCAGCCGCCTGCCGATCTCGCGGGCCGTGAGCGGACCGGCGGCGACCAGCTCGGCGGTGATCCGCTCCGCCGCGCCGGCGACCCAGGCCTCGGGATCGGCGATCCCGCCGCTCGCGACCTGGGCGAGGATCTGCCGCCGCTGCACCCGGGCGACGTCGCGGGTGGCGGCGTGGTGGGCCACCCGGGCGGCCTCCCGTCCGAGGACCCACAGCGTGCGGCGCATCGCGTGGTGGCGCAGGAGGGTGCGGTCCGTGTAGAGGGCATCGTCGACCGCGGCCAGCCGCGGGGAGCGCATCCGCGCCGTCGCCGAGAGGTAGACGGTGACCGGGTCGCTCGCGTGCAGGGCCGCGACGTCGTCCGCGATGCGTACGACGTCGTCCGTCCGCCGGGCGGCGGCGAGGCGGTGGCGATGGACGAGACGTGCACGCCGCTGCGCGGTGTCGATCTTCGGGGTGACGGCCACGTCCACGAGCGTGCCATCCGGCGATCACAGCGCGGCGCGTCAGGGCCAATGCTCGCTACGCGTGGTGGCCGTATCCGCGGCCGCCAGCGACTCGGGTGAATTCCGGGCGTCACCCTGCGGCGAGCTAGGTCGTTTGGAGTATGAGGTACCGACGAACGGGGGGTGGATGCGTGGAGACGATGAGTCGCCGCACCGACGGCGGTCGGCACCGCGAGCCTGACGGGCCGCACCGGAGCGTCCCGACACAGCGAGACGATCCCTGGGCCGCCGACGCGTGGGAGGGCCCGGCGGGGTGGGACGACGGCTGGGACGACGCCTGGGACGACGAGCCGCCGGGTGCACCCGACGACGGCGAGGAGGACGGGTACGTCACGGACTCCCGCGAGGGCCGTGCACCCGCCGGTCCGCACGCCGTCGGGCACGGCGCCTACGTGGACGACCGATGGGACCTGACCGAGGAGCAGGCGGTCGCCACCGGGCCGGTCGTCGGCTGGGAGGCGCCCACCGGGCACCGCCCCGTGCACGAGCGGCCGGGCCCGCCTGCCGCGGCGGTCTCGGCGACCGCGGCGACCGCGGTCCACCAGGCCGTGGGCCCCGCGGCCGGGGAGCGGGCCGCCGAGGCGGCCGGGGACCAGTCCCGAGCCGTCCACGGCACAGGCCCGAACCGGGCCGCCACCGCGGCGGAACCGGCCGTGGCCGGAACCGAGCAGCGCTCCCGCACCGCGGGAGCGCGCTGCACGCGCCGCCGCCGGATCGTGAGCAGGGGCGGCCGCGGGCGCCGCCTCGCGTGGACGGTCGCCGCCCTCGCCGCGCTCGCTGCTGTCGCCGTCGCGGTGGTGCTGCTCGTCGTCCCGGCTCCGGGGCGCGACGCCACGGCGCCCACCGGAACGGTCGCGGTCGCCGCACCCGCGCCGTCCGAGGCGGAGTTCGGGGAGCGGCTCGTGCGCACCGACGGCTGGACCGTCGAGATCGACGAGCCGCGCGCCCACGAGAAGGGCGAGGACGCCGACGTCGACCTGCCCTCGGGGACGGCGCGCGCCGTCGTCGTGGAGGTGGTGCTCACCAACACCGGCGCCGAGGCCCGCGACACCGCGGGCTGGACGGTCAAGGCGATCGTGGGCAGCACGCCCGTCGAGGTGCTGCCCGAGGGTGCGGCGCCCAGCCGCACCGTCCGCCCGGGCGCGTCGCTGACGTTCCCGGTCACGGTGCCGATGCCGAAGGCCGAGTCGGACCTGCAGCTGGAGGCCGCGCCCGGTGGTGGGGCACCGAGCCTGTTCGTCGGCACGGCCTGAGACTGGCCGGGCGCGGCCTGCCGGGGCAGCATGGGCGGATGCCCCGACCGTTCGCCTCCACCGCAGACGTCGCCGCCAAGGAGCAGACGCTCGCGGTTCTCGCCGACGGCGTCTACGCGCTCACCGCCGAGGGTGACCCGAACGTCGGCGCGATCGAGGGCGAGGACTTCCTCGTCTGCTTCGAGGCGCTGGCGACCCCGGTGGCGGCCCGCCGCTGGCTGGACCGGCTGCGCCAACGCACCGACAAGCCCGTCCGCTACCTCGTGCTGAGCCACTACCACGCGGTGCGGGTGCTCGGGGCGTCGGCGTTCGACGCGCAGGTCGTCGTCGCCCACGAGCGCACGCGCGACCTGGTGCTGGAACGGGGTCGCGAGGACTGGGAATCGGAGTACGGGCGGATGCCGCGCCTGTTCGAGGAACCCGAGTCCATCCCCGGGCTCACGGTGCCGACGCTCACCTTCTCCGACCGGGCCACCATCGACCTCGGCGGCGACCGCGGCCCGCTGGAGCTGCGCCACCTCGGCCGCGGCCACACCGAGGGCGATCTCGTGGCGTGGCTGCCGCGGCAGCGGATCCTGTTCGCGGGCGATCTCGTCGAGTCCGAGGCCGCGCTCTACACCGGGGACGCCTTCCACCGGGAGTGGTCGACCACCACCCTGGACGCCGTCGCCGACCTGGGGGCGGAGACCCTCGTCGGCGGACGCGGCGGCGTCACCCACGGCCACGCGGACGTGGAGGCCGCGATCACGCAGACCCGCGGATTCCTCACCACCCTCCTGCGCGAGGTCGGCGCCGTCCAGGCCGGTGGCGGCGGCCTCAAGGACGCCTTCGACGCCGCCCACACGGCCCTCGTCGGGCGGTACGGGCGCTGGCCGATCTTCGAGCACTGCCTGCCGTTCGACGTCTCGCGGGTGTGGGACGAGCTGTCCGGGATCGAGCGACCCGTCGTGTGGACCGCGGAGCGGGACCGGGCCGTGTGGGAGCAGCTCCAGACATGACCCAGGTGGCGGTGATCGGCAACGGGCCGGTCGGTCAGACGGCGGCGCTGTTGCTCGGCCGCTGGGGCGTCCGCACGGTGGTCCTGGACCGCCGCCCCTGCCGCGACGTCGTGGGTTCGCGCGCCATCTGCCAGCACCGCGACGTCCTCGACGTGTGGGCGGCCGTCGGGGCGGGGGAGCGGATCGCCGAGGAGGGCGTCACGTGGACCACCGCCCGCACCTTCCACGGCGAGCGCGAGCTCTTCAGCTACCCGCTGCCGGACGCAGGCCGCTCGCCGTTCCCGCCGTTCGTCAACATCTCGCAGGCCCGCACCGAGGAACTGCTCGACGAGCGGATCGCGGCCGAGGCGCTCGTCGACGTCCGGTGGGGGTGCGAGGTCGTCGGCATCGACCAGGACACCCGCGGCGCCACCGTCCGGTGCGCGGACGGTTCGTCCGTCCGGGCCGCGTACGTGCTGGTGTGCGCCGGTGCGCGGGCCGATGCGCTGCGCGCCGGGCTGGACGTCACGTTCGAGGGGCGCTCGTTCGACGACCGGTTCCTCATCTGCGACATCCGCGCCGAGCTGCCCGGATGGGCGGCCGAGCGCCGGTTCTGGTTCGACCCCGCGTGGAACCCGGGACGCCAGGTGCTCATCCACCCGTGCCCGGACTCGACGTTCCGCATCGACTGGCAGGTGCCGCCCGACTACGACCTCGACGCCGACGAGCGCTCCGGTGGCCTCGACGCGCGCATCCGGGCGATCATCGGCGAGCGATCGTACGAGGTCGTGTGGCGCTCGGTCTACCGGTTCCAGTCCCGGATCGCGTCGCGGCTGCAGGTCGGCCGGGTGCTGCTGGCGGGCGATGCCGCGCACCTGTTCTCCCCGTTCGGCGCCCGCGGGCTCAACTCGGGCGTCCAGGACGCCGAGAACGCCGCGTGGAAGCTCGCGTTCGTCCTGCGCGGCTGGGCCCCGGAGAGCCTGCTCGGCAGCTACCACGACGAGCGCCACGCCGCGGCCCGCGAGAACCTCGCGGTCACCACCGCGACCATGGACTTCCTCGTGCCGCCGGACGCCGAGCGCGCCGCGCACCGGCGCTCGGTGCTCGAGCGCGCCGCCGAGGACCCCACCGCGCACGCCCACGTCGACAGCGGGCGCCTCGCCGAGCCGTTCTGGTACGTCGAGTCCCCGCTCACCACCCGCGACGACCTGCGCCGCCGGTTCGCGGGCCGCCCGCCGCGCGGGACGACGCCCGATCCGGGGCCGGGGATCCTGCTGCCGGACGCCCCCGTGCGCCATCCGCGGGCCACCCGGCTGCGCGAGCTCGCCCGCGACGGGTTCCTGCTGCTCGTCACCGATCCGCTGAGCCCGATGGTGCTGGAGAACCTCACCGTCGCCGCGCCGGTGCGGGCCCGTAGGCTCGCCGACCTGGACCCGGACGGGGAGATCGCCGCGCTGCTGCGCGCCCGCCCCGGAGAGGTGTGGATCGTGCGCCCGGACGCGCACGTCGCCGCCGTGCTGAGCCATCCGCGACCCGGCGAGGTGGACGCGGCCGTGCGCCGCGCGCTCGGGGCCAGGGCGGCGCGACCGGACGTGGTGGGCTCGTCGGCCTGATCAGCGCCGGTTGCGGAAGTTCCGGATCAGGACGATCAGCGCCGCCAGCAGCGCGATGATCACCACCGCCTGGCCGAGCGGCGAGGAGAAGCCAGTGGGGTCACCGTCGGCGAACATCTCCCGACCGTACCGGCCGGGGCCGTCACGACGGCCATGCCGCGACGGCCGTCCCGAAACTCGGCGGCGGAGGGCCCCAGCGCAGCGGGCGGCCCTCGACCGCCCCCGGCGGTGCGGCGAGGGTGAGCCGCCCGTCGGGTGCGTCGATCTCCTGCAGGTGGGGTGCCGGGTCGACCTCCTCCGGATCCGGGCCCGCCTCGGCCGGCAGCCCGAGCAGCCACTGCGCCGTGCCGAGCAGCGAGAACCGCACGTGCGGCGTGCCGCCGCGGGCCCGCTGCTGCGCGACCGCGAGCGACGTCCCGGCCGCCATGAGGTAGCCGGTCGCGTGGTCGAGGAGCTGGGCGGGCAGGGTCCCGGGCGGGGTGTCGCCGCTCCAGCCGGGGCCGGCCTCGCGCACCGCGATGCCGCAGGCCACCTGGACGAGGCTGTCGAACCCGCGACGGGCCGCCCACGGCCCCCGGTGGCCCCACGCGGAGAGCGTCACGACCGTGAGCCCCGGGTGCCGCTCCGCCAACGCCTCGGGGGCGAGCCCGAACCGGTCCAGCGCACCCGGCCGGTACCCGGTGACGACGACGTCCGCGCCGCGCAGCAGCTCCTCGCGAGTGTCGCGGTCGGCGAGATCGGCGAGCGCGCTGCGCTTGCCGGGCAGCATGTCCCACGCCTGCAGCGCGATCTCGGGGCGGTCCGGCGGATCGACGCGCAGCACGTCCGCGCCGTGGACGGCCAGCGTGCGGGTCGCGACCGGCCCGGCGATGACGCGGGTGAGGTCGAGGACACGCAGCCGCCCGGTGGACGGCCGCGGTGGGGCGGGGCCGACGTCGCGGCGCTCGACGAGCGGCGGTGCGGCGTCCGGCGTCGCCCGGGCGGCCGCCCACCCGGCCTCGGTCCGGCAGGCCGCGGCGACCCCGCCCGCCTCGTGCAACGCGGTCTCCAGCTCGACCGCCGCCCACCCGGCGATGGCGCGCCGGACGGAGTCGAGGTCGTCGGCGCAGCCCAGCACGCGCAGGGCGGCCACGCGGTGCCACGAGTAGTTGGCGTGCAGCCGGACCCAGCCGTCCGCCGCGCGGTGGAACGCCGACAGCGGATCGAACGGCGCACCGGGGCTCGCGCCGTCGCGACGCAGGTAACGCTCGCTGCGCACGGCGACGGCGAGCCGGCGCGTGTCCAGGGCGACGCGTCCGGACGTGGCGGCGAGCAGGCTCGACCCGGCCGCCGCCACCGCGGCGGCGGTGCACGGCAGCGTGGAGCGCAACGTCCGGGCGGGGCCGGTGAGCGCGAGGCGACCGAGCGCGAAGGGATCGCCGCCGAGCCGGCGCCAGGCGTCGGCGAGCGCAGCCTCGGCCGTGGTGGTCACGCCTGCCGAGCTTGCCACCGCGGCCCCGCACCGCGGCGGCCCACCCGGCCCGGCTGGACGAGCGGCGCGTTCGTCCAACCCAGTTGGACGAACGCGCCTCTCGTGCGCACCGGGGTGCCGCCCGCCGCCCGCCCGCCGCCGGTCCGCACGGCCGCGGCTACCGTGGGCCACGTGCGCCTGACCGAGTTCCGGACCCTCATGAACGACGAGTTCGGCCCGGTCCGCGCGGCTTCGCTCGCCCGCGACCACGTCTTCGCCGAGCTCGGCGGCCGCACCGTCGAGGACGCGCTGGAGGCCGGGACCGACCCGCGGGCGGTCTGGCGGGCGGTGTGCGAGGCGTACGACGTGCCGCGCAGCCGCCGCTGACGCCCGCTGGCGTGTCGGGATCGTCCTTCGAACAGGTGTTCGCTATGGTGTTGTCCACCTGACGCGCAGTTGTCCACAGCTGCCGAGATCGCCCGGGAAATGTCGGTGGCGGGCCCTACCGTCGATCCCGAGCACCACACCTCGACCCCGATGGAGATTCCCGGCGATGAGCGCACCGGACCGCGAGAAGGCCCTCGAGCTGGCCCTCGCCCAGATCGAGAAGAACCACGGCAAGGGCTCGGTGATGCGCCTCGGCGACGACACGCGCCCGCCGATCGGCATCATCCCCACCGGCTCCATCGCCCTGGACGTCGCGCTGGGCGTGGGCGGCCTGCCCCGCGGCCGCGTCGTCGAGGTGTACGGGCCGGAGTCCAGCGGCAAGACCACGGTCGCGCTGCACTGCGTGGCCAACGCCCAGGCCGGGGGCGGTATCGCGGCCTTCATCGATGCCGAGCACGCGCTCGACCCGGAGTACGCCAAGGCGCTCGGGGTCGACACCGACCAGCTGCTCGTCTCGCAGCCGGACACCGGTGAGCAGGCGTTGGAGATCGCGGACATGCTGATCCGCTCCGGCGCGCTGGACATCATCGTCATCGACTCGGTGGCCGCGCTCGTGCCGCGTGCCGAGATCGAGGGCGAGATGGGCGACAGCCACGTCGGCCTGCAGGCCCGGCTGATGAGCCAGGCGCTGCGCAAGATCACCGGCGCGCTGAGCAACTCGGGCACCACCGCGATCTTCATCAACCAGCTGCGCGAGAAGATCGGCGTGATGTTCGGCTCCCCGGAGACCACCACGGGTGGGCGGGCGCTGAAGTTCTACGCGTCCGTGCGCCTGGACGTGCGGCGGATCGAGACCCTCAAGGACGGCTCCGACATGGTCGGCAACCGCACGCGGGTCAAGGTCGTGAAGAACAAGGTGGCGCCGCCGTTCAAGCAGGCCGAGTTCGACATCCTCTACGGCGTCGGCATCAGCCGCGAGGGCTCGCTGATCGACGTGGGCGTCGAGCAGGCGATCATCCGCAAGTCCGGCGCCTGGTACACCTATGAGGGCGACCAGCTCGGCCAGGGCAAGGAGAACGCCCGCAAGTTCCTCCGGGAGAACCCGGACGTCGCCGCCGAGATCGAGAAGAAGATCAAGGAGAAGCTCGGCATCGGGGCACAGGTCGACGCGGACGTCGTGCCGCTGCCCGCGCCCGTCGACTTCTGAGCGTGTCGGGTACGCACCCGGCCGACACCCGGGTCGTCTCCCTCGCCGACCTGCTCACGGGTGCGGTGGCGGCCGCGCCCGTGGCCCGGTTGCCGCTCGCCGAGGACGAGGCGGTGACGGCTGCCGCGCAGCCGCCAGGGGAGCAGGGCCGCGCGCCCGCTCCGGTCGCGCGGCTCGATGCGCTCACCGGCGCGCATCCGCGGGATCGGGATCCGGGCGAGCGGGACCCGGGAGAGCAGGATCCGGGCGAGCCTGCCGGGCGGCGCCGTCGCCGCCGGCCGGCCCGTTCCGCGGACGGCGGCCGGGCCGGGGCGCGCACGCGCCTCGCCGGGCGGCCGGCGTCCGGCGGAACGGCGGAGGGAGCCCATCCCGCGGACGGTGCCCCCGCGGAAGCCCGGGCGCCCGCGGGCCGCCGCCCCGTCCCTGTCGACGGCCAGGCCGATCCCGGGGCCGATCCTGAAGCCGACCCCATAGCCGTCGCCCGGGCGATCTGCCTGCGCCTGCTCACCGAGCGGGCCCACACCCGCGACGAGCTGGCCAGGGCGCTGCGGCGCAAGGGTGTCCCGGACGACGCGGCGGCCGACGTCCTGGGCCGGTTCGACGAGGTCGGGCTCATCGACGACGAGGCCTTCGCCGAGCAGTGGGTCCGGTCCCGGCACGCCCATCGCGGGCTGGGCCGCCGTGCCCTGGCCGTCGAGCTGCGCCGCAAGGGCGTGGCGGACGAGATCGCGGTCGAGGCGGTCGCGGCGGTCGACGACGAGTCGGAGGAGCGCCGGGCCCGTGAGCTCGTGGTGCGGCGGGTCCGCAGCCTGCGCACGGAGACCCCGGAGCTGCGCGCAGCGGCCGGGCGCAAGCTGGTCGGCATGCTCGCCCGCAAGGGGTACGGGGGCGGCGTCGCCTACCGGGTCGTGCGCGAGGTCCTCGCCGAGCGCGGCGCCGAGGCGGAGGAGCTGGGCACCGAGCCGCCCGCCGACGACTGACGGACGGCTCGCGGAGGCGGTCGTCGGTCTTCCCCGTTCATGATCGTCGAGATCGGTACATGACGTTCACAGGTGAACGTCATGTACCGGCTTCGGTGATCATGCACTGGTGGCAGGCCGCAACAGCACCTGCACGTCGCCCACCAGCCCGTTCCCGCTCGACAGGTCACCGAGCAGTTCGAGCAGTGTGTCGCAGAACGCCTGCACGGCGTGGGTGGGGGTGAGGTCCGAGCGGCGGGCGAGCGCGACGGTCCGGTACAGCGGCGGGGTCAGGGCGGTGCGCTGGAGCCCCGGACGTCCGGCGAAGACGAGGTCCGGCACCACGGCCGCGCCCGCGCCAGCCTCGACGAGTCGCAGGACGGCGTCCATCTCGCCGCCCTCGACGGCGATGCGGGGGCTCACCCTGGCCTCGGCGCAGGCGCGCAGGGTGACCTCGCGCAGGTCGTAGCCCTCA
Source organism: Pseudonocardia sp. (assembly GCF_050246655.1). GTDB lineage: Bacteria > Actinomycetota > Actinomycetes > Mycobacteriales > Pseudonocardiaceae > Pseudonocardia. Next base: position 10,510 of record NZ_JBFWVQ010000062.1, on the reverse strand, counting down.
CGGGGCAGGACGAGGGGATGGCGGGACAGCTCGGCGACGGTGATCGTGCGCCGCGCGACGACGCGCCCGGTCTGCCCGGTCTGACGCGCCGCCGAGGCGACGGAGAGGCGTTCGCGCAGGAGCGGGGTGACGGCGAGGCCGGGATCGAGCCCGGCGGCCGGGACGATGACGAGCGCGAGATCGAGGTCGCCGCGCGCGAGCCCGCGTTCGAGCGGTTGGGAGCCGTTCTCGACGAGCTCGACCCGGATGTCGGGATGGCGGCCGCAGAAGGTGCGCAGGACGTCGGCGAGCACGCCGATGCACAGCGACGGGGTGGCGCCGACCCGCACCCGCCCCGAGCGCAGCCCGACGAGCTCGGCGACGGCGGTGCGGGCGCTGTCCATGTCGGCGAGGATCCGGCGCGCCAGCGGCAGTACGGCCTCGCCCGCCGGGGTGAGGTGCAGGCCGTCGCGGGCGCCGCGGTCGACGAGGCGGGCGCCGAGCTCCTGTTCGAGAACGCGCAGCTGGCGGCTGAGTGTCGGCTGTGCCACGCCCACCGTGTCCGCCGCGCGTGTGAAGCTGCCCACATCTGCCAGCGCGACGAAGTATGCGAGCTGCTGAAGTGTCACCTCGATAGCCTAGAGGCATGGTCGACCCATAGCCGATGCATTTGCGGTCGAATGGATTTGGTAGCCAGTCTGTCGCCGCACAGCCGTAGGCTCTGCGGCGTCATGGCCTTGCGACGTCGCAGGTCGGGAATAGATGAGGAACCACTGACGTGTCATCCACCACAGACGCGTCCGCAGGCCGGGCGCGCATCTCGGCCAGGACACTTCGCAAGGACCGCTGGTGGCTCTCGCCCGCGGTCCAGGGCACCGCGCTGGTCATCCTGCTCGGCTACGTGGTCGTCCGGCTGTTCATGCGGAGCTACTACTTCGTGCCCGAGTACGGCTACCTGACGCCGCTCTACTCGCCCTGTATCAGCACGCTCTGTACCCCGGGTTCGTCGCATTTCGGCACGATCTTCGGCGACCTGCCGGTCTGGATCCCCCTGCCGATCATCGTGTTCCCGATCCTGCTGGGCTTCCGGGCGACCTGCTACTACTACCGCAAAGCGGTCTACCGCTCGCTGCTGCAGAGCCCCACGGCCTGCGCGGTGGCGGAGCCGGCCAAGCGCTACGGCGGGGAGACGAAGTTCCCGTTCGTGCTGATGAACTACCACCGCTACTTCTTCTACGCGGCATCGATCCTGCTGCTGGTCAACACCTATGACGCGGTGCTGGCCTACTTCCCGCCGGGCCGCGGTTTCGGCATCGGGCTGGGATCGCTGATCCTCACGGCGAACGTGCTCCTCCTGTGGGGCTACACGATGGGTTGCCACGCGTGCCGCCACATCGTCGGCGGGCGGCTCAAGCACTTCTCGCGCCACCCGCTGCGCTACAAGGCCTGGACGCTGGTCTCCAAGTTCAACGGCAAGCACATGCAGTGGGCCTGGGCGTCCCTGATCAGCGTCACGCTGACCGACGTCTACATCATGTCGGTGTCCGCCGGCTGGATCCCCGACCTGCGATTCTTCAACTGAGGGAGGATGACCATGAACGATCGTGAGAACGCGGTGGAGCGCCACGAGTACGACGTCGTGGTCATCGGAGCCGGCGGCGCCGGGCTCCGGGCTGCGATCGAGGCCCGTCTCCAGGGCAAGCGGACCGCGATCATCTCGAAGTCCCTGTTCGGCAAGGCCCACACGGTCATGGCCGAGGGCGGCTGCGCAGCGGCGATGGGCAACGTCAACGCGAACGACAACTGGCAGGTCCACTTCCGCGACACCATGCGCGGAGGGAAGTTCCTCAACAACTGGCGGATGGCGGAGCTGCACGCCAGGGAGGCCCCGGAGCGGGTCTGGGAGCTGGAGACCTACGGGGCGCTGTTCGACCGCACCCCGGACGGCAAGATCAGCCAGCGCAACTTCGGCGGGCACACCTACCCGCGCCTGGCCCACGTCGGCGACCGCACCGGCCTGGAGATGATCCGCACGCTGCAGCAGAAGGTCGTGTCGCTGCAGCAGGAGGACTTCGCGGAGACCGGCGACTACGAGTCCCGCATCCGGGTCTTCCACGAGTGCACGATCACCGACCTGCTCAAGGACGGCGACCGGATCGCGGGCTGCTTCGGCTACTTCCGCAAGGACGGCCGCTTCGTGCGCTTCGACACGCCGGCGATCGTGCTGGCGACGGGCGGTGTGGGCAAGAGCTATTCCGTGACGTCGAACTCGTGGGAGTACACCGGCGACGGGCACGCGCTGGCCCTTCGCGCGGGCGCCACGCTGATCAACATGGAGTTCCTGCAGTTCCACCCGACGGGCATGGTCTGGCCGCCGTCGGTGAAGGGGATCCTCGTCACCGAGTCGGTGCGCGGCGACGGCGGCATCCTCACGAACTCCGAGGGCAAGCGGTTCATGTTCGACTACATCCCGGACGTGTTCCGCGAGCAGTACGCGACGACGCCCGAGGAGGGCGACCGCTGGTACACCGACCCGGACAACAACCGGCGCCCGCCGGAGCTGCTGCCCCGCGACGAGGTGGCCCGTGCGATCAACTCCGAGGTGAAGGCCGGCCGGGGCACCCCGCACGGCGGCGTGTACCTCGACATCGCCTCGCGCCGGACGCCCGAGGAGATCCTCAAGAAGCTCCCGTCGATGTACCACCAGTTCAAGGAGCTGGCCGATGTCGACATCACGAAGGAGCCGATGGAGGTCGGACCGACGTGCCACTACGTCATGGGTGGCGTGGAGGTCGACCCGGACACCGCGATGAGCACGGTGCCGGGCCTGTTCGCGGCCGGTGAGGTCGCGGGCGGGATGCACGGCTCGAACCGGCTCGGCGGCAACTCCCTGTCGGACCTCATCGTCTTCGGCCGCCGGGCCGGGCTCGGCGCCGCCGAGTACGTGAGCGGCCTGGGCGCCACGCCCGCGGTGCACGACGCGGACCTCCAGAGCGCGCAGGAACGCGCGCTGCTGCCGTTCTCGACGGCCGCCGAGGGCGGGGAGAACCCGTTCGTCGTGCACACCGAGCTGCAGAAGACGATGCACGAGCTGGTCGGCATCATCCGCAAGGCGGACGAGATGGAGCTGGCGCTGAAGGCGCTGGAGGACATCGCGACCCGCGCGAAGACGGTGAGCGTCTCCGGCGAGCGCGCGTTCAACCCGAACTGGCACCTGGCGCTGGACCTGCGCAACATGCTGCTGGTGTCGCTCTGCGTCGCGAAGGCGGCGCTGGAGCGGCAGGAGAGCCGCGGTGGGCACACCCGCAACGACTACCCGGTGATGGACTCGGACTGGCGTCACGTCCTGCTGGTGCTGTCCGCCGACGGCGAGAACGACGTCCAGCTGCAGCGCCAGGAGCAGATCCCGCTGCGGCCGGACCTGCTGGACCTGTTCGAGCTCGACGAACTGAAGAAGTACTTCACGGGTGAGGAGCTCGGCGGCCACCGGGCGGACGCGGCCGCCGACGCGGGGGAGAAGGCATGAGTCACATCCAGAAGTTCCGTGTCTGGCGCGGCGACGCCGAGGGCGGCGAGCTCGTCGACTACAAGGCCGAGGTCAACGAGGGCGAGGTCGTCCTCGACATCATCCACCGGCTGCAGCAGACCGACGCCCCGGACATGGCCGTCCGCTGGAACTGCAAGGCCGGCAAGTGCGGCTCGTGCAGTGCGGAGGTCAACGGCCGTCCGCGGCTGATGTGCATGACCCGGATGTCGACGTTCGAGCCGGACGAGACGATCACCGTGACGCCGCTGCGCACGTTCCCGGTGATCCGCGACCTGGTCACCGACGTCGAGTTCAACTATGTGAAGGCTCGCGAGGTGCCCGCGTTCGCCCCGCCGCCCGGCCTGGCGCCGGGGGAGTACCGGATGCAGCAGATCGACGTCGAGCGGAGCCAGGAGTTCCGCAAGTGCATCGAGTGCTACCTGTGCCAGAACACCTGCCACGTCGTGCGCGACCACGAGGAGAACAAGCCCGGGTTCTCCGGGCCCCGCTACCTCATGCGCATCGCCGAGCTGGACATGCACCCGCTCGACGACGCGGACCGGCAGGTCGCGGCGCAGGAGGACCACGGGCTCGGGTACTGCAACATCACCAAGTGCTGCACCGAGGTGTGCCCCGAGCACATCAAGATCACCGACAACGCGCTGATCCCCATGAAGGAGCGCGTCGTCACCCGCAGGTACAGCCCCGTCACGTGGCTCGGCCGGATCGGTCGCCGCAACGGCTCGTGACCGTCGGCCGCCCATGACCCGGTGCAACCAGGCGGCTCCGCCCCGAACCGTTCGGGGTGGAGCCGCCTTGCTGCGGTCGGGGGCACCGCGCGGGACGACCCGGACCGGGCCGGCGCGGAGCCCGGCGCGATGAGGACCACGGAGCTCGTCGTCGTCTACGACGTGGGCTGCCCGCGCTGCTCGCGGATCGCCAGGGAGCTGCCCGACGTCGTCCGGGTCCCGGTGACGGTGCGTTCGTGCCGCGACCCGCAGCTCGCCATCGCTCACCCGGACGTGCCGGCCTCGGTGCGCGCGTGCGCCCGCCCGGCGATCGGCACCCGCCGCCCGGACGGCTCGGTGCGCTGGTGGCCGGGCCTGCCCGGCGCCGTCGCCGCCGTCCTGCCGGTGGTGCGCCCCGCGGGGATGCGGGAGGCCGCGGAGCTGCTGTGGACGGCGCTGCGGCGCTCTCCCGCGCGAACGGCACGTACGGGAAATAGGTCTTCCCGTACGTGCCGTTCGCGCGGGAGCGGGGCCGGGAGGCTAGCGTCGTGTCACGTGACGCGCACGTTGCTCCCGTACGGTTCGTGGCCCACGCCGATCACCTCCGAGCTGGTCGTCGCGGGGTCGGTGCGGCTGTCGGAGGTCGCGGTCGACGGGGACGCCGTCGTGTGGTCCGAGGGCAGGCCGTCGGAGGGCGGCCGCACGCAGCTGGTCCGGTGCACCTCGGACGGCTCCACCACGGACCTGCTGCCGCCGGACCGCAACGCCCGCACCGGTGTGCACGAGTACGGCGGCGGCGCCTGGTGGGTGCGCGACGGCGTCACGTGGTTCACCGACTGGGCCGACCAGCGCCTCTACCGCCTCGACCCGGACGGCACCCTCGTTGCGCTCACCCCGGAGCCCGCGACACCCCGGACCGAGCGCTACGCCGACGGCGAGGTGAGCCCGGGCGGCACCGGCATCGTCTGCGTGCGCGAGTCGCACACCCCGGACGGGGTGCGCAACGAGATCGTGCGGCTCGACGCCGACCGGCCCTCGGCGCCGAAGGTGCTGGTGACGGGCCCGGACTTCGTCGCCGCACCGCGGATCGACCCGTCGGGCCACCAGCTGGCCTGGCTGCAGTGGAACCACCCGGACATGCCCTGGGACGCCACCCTGCTGACCGTCCTCGATCTCCCGACGGGGGAGGAGACGGTGGTCGCGGGCGGGCCGGGCGAGTCGGTCACGGAGCCGACGTGGCAGGCGGACGGCGCGCTGTGGTTCGTGTCGGACCGCTCCGGCTGGTGGAACCTCTACCGCTGGCCGCCCGGTCGCGACGTCGAGGAGGTCGTCCGGATCGACGCCGAGATCGGCGTTCCCGCCTGGACCTTCGGATCCGCACGCTACGCGGTGCTCGACGACGGCCGGGTCGTGTTCGCGCGGCGGTCCCGCGGGTTCGACGGGCTGGCCGTCCGCGCGACGGACGGCACGGTCGCGGACCTGGACCTGCCGTTCACGGCCGTCTCCGCGGTCAAGGCGGTGGGCCCGGACGCGGTGGTCGTCGTCGCGGGCACGCCGACGTCCGAGCCCGGCGTGCACCGGATCACCCTGGTGGGCCACCACGGCGCCGTCGTGGAAGCGCTGCGTCCCCCGCGCACGCTGGGCCTGGACCTCGCGGCGCTGTCCGTCCCGGAGGCGGTGTCGTTCCCGTCGGCCGGGGCGGGCGACGGGCGGACCGCCCATGCGCTCTTCTACCCGCCCGCATCGGCCACTCATGCGAGCCCGCCGGGGGAGCTGCCCCCGCTCCTGGTGATGATCCACGGCGGCCCGACGGGACAGGCGCTGCCGGTGTTCTCGCTGTCGGTGCAGTACTGGACGAGCCGGGGCTTCGCCGTGGTCGACGTCAACTACGGCGGCTCCACCGGCTACGGCCGCCCGTACCGGGAGGAGCTGCGCGGGAACTGGGGCGTCGTGGACGTGGCCGACTGCCTGGCCGCGGCGAGCTGGCTGGCGGCGCAGGGGCGGGTGGATCCGGCCCGGCTGTGCATCCGCGGCGGGTCCGCCGGCGGCTTCACCGTGCTCGCCGCCCTGGCCGCGGAGAACACGCCGTTCGCCGCGGGGGCGGACCACTTCGGCGTCGCGGACCTGGAGGCGCTGGCCCGCGACACCCACAAGTTCGAGAGCCGCTATCTCGACGGCCTGATCGGCCCGCATCCGGCAGCCCGTGACGTCTACGTCGAGCGCTCGCCGATCAGCCACGTCGAGCGGTTCACGCGGCCGCTGATCGTCCTGCAGGGCAGCGAGGACGCGATCGTGCCGCCCAGCCAGTCCGAGATGATCGTCGACGCGCTGCGGGCCAAGGGGGTGCCGGTGGCGTACCTGCTCTTCGAGGGCGAGCAGCACGGTTTCCGGCGCGCGGAGAACGTGCGCCGCGCGCTGGACGCGGAGCTGGCCTTCTACGCCCGGGTGCTCGGCTTCGAGCTGCCCGAGGCCGAGGGCATCGAGCCGGTCGAGGTGGAGAACCTCTAGGGTCGGCTCACGGTGCCGCGGTGGTCGCGGCGGCGGCGGCCTCGGGCGCGGCGGGGGGTGCGGCGGTCCGCTGCGCCCGCGACAGCCTGCGCTCGACGTACTCGGCGAGCCTGCCCAGGCTGTAGTTGATCACGATGAAGATCAGCGCGACGAAGAAGTAGACCGGGATCGGGTTGTGCAGGAACTGGATGATCTGGTTGGCCGTCCGGACGAACTCCTCGTAGGAGATGATGAACCCGAGCGAGGTGTCCTTGACGATCACCACGAGCTGGCTGATCAGCGCCGGGAGCATCACCCGGAAGGCCTGCGGGAGCTGGATCGAGCCGAGCACCTGCGCGCGGGTCAGGCCCAGCGAGAAGCCGGCCTCCGCCTGCCCGCGGGGCAGGGACGCGACGCCGGTCCGGACGATCTCCGCGATGATCACCGAGTTGTACAGCGTGAGCCCGATCACCAGCGGCCACAGCGGGTCGACGACGATGCCGAACGCCGGGAGCATCCGCCACGCCAGGAAGATCGTGATCACCACCGGCAGGCCGCGGAAGACCTCGATGAAGCCGACCACGAGCCAGCGGTACCACCGCGCCGCCGAGATCCGCGAGACCGCCAGCGCGGTCCCGATGACCAGCGAGAACACCAGCGTGAGGACGGCAGCGACGATCGTGGCGACCAACGCCATGCCCAGCCGTGTCCAGACCTGGGTGAAGTACTCGTTGGCCGGGTTGATGAGGGGGCCCCACATCTCCTCGGTGAACACCCCGGCCTGGCCGAGGCGGTAGAGCACCCAGGCCGTGACCACCGCGAGCAGGACGACCGCGAGCACGCTGGCGACCAGCGTGCGCCGCCGGGTCGCGGGCCCCGGTGCGTCGTAGAGGACCGCAGTCATCGCGCCACCGCCACCCGTCGTTCGAGGACGCCGAGCAGCAACCCGGCCGGAATGGTGATCAGGAGGTAGGCCACCGCGATGCCGACCAGCGCGGTCAGGCCGGACGTGCCCGCCCCGGACAGGGAGTCGGCCACGCTGAAGAGCTCGCCGCCCACGCCGAACGCGCCGACCAGCGCCGAGTTCTTGATCATTGCGATGATCACGCTGCCGAGCGGCGGGACGACGCTGCGCAGGGCCTGGGGCAGCACGACGAGCGAGAGCGACTGGGTGAACGTGAGCCCGACCGCCCGCGCCGCCTCCGCCTGCCCCGGCGAGACCGAGTTGATCCCCGCCCGGACCGCCTCGCAGACGAACGCCGAGGTGTAGAGGATCAGGCCGGTGACGCCGAACCAGAAGTAGGAACCGTTGACCCCGATCTCGGGCAGGCCGAACGCCACCGCGAACAGCACCACCGCCAGCGGGCAGTTGCGGAAGACGTTGACCCAGGACGTGCCGAACCACTGCAGCGGTGGCAGGGGCGACACGCGGAAGCTCGCGACCAGCGTGCCCAGCACCAACGAACCGATGGCGGCGTAGAGGCAGATCTCGAGCGTGCCCAGGAAGCCGTCACGGAACAGCGCGAAGTTGTCGTAGATGATCGTCATGGGCGTCCCGTCCGGGCAGGGGGGTGTGCGGGATGCGGGCGGTCGGGCGCCCGCACCCCGCGCGACCCGGGATCAGCTGCAGGCGTCGGCCGGCGGCAGCGGCGGGACCTCGGGGGTCACCGTGCCGACCGTGGACTCCCAGGCCTTCGCGTAGGAGCCGTCGGCCTCGGCCTTCTGGAGGGTCTGGTTGACGTACTCGCAGAAGGCGGTGTCGCCCTTGGGGATGCCGATGCCGTACGGCTCCTCGGTGAACGGCTGGCCGACCAGCTTGAACTGCCCGTCGGACTCGGCGACCAGGCCGGCGAGGATGACGTTGTCCGTGGTCACGACGTCGGTCTGGCCGGTCCGCAGGGCGTCCGCACACTTGGAGTAGACGTCGAACAGGGTGAGGTTCGCCGGGTCGACGTACCCCTTGTCCACGATCGTCTTGGCCGGCGTGGAGCCGCTCACCGAGCAGACGCGGGCGTTCGCCGGCTTGATCGACTCCGGCCCCGTGATCGTCGTGTTGTCCGACTTCACCATGAGGTCCTGGCCCGCGATGTAGTACGGGCCGGCGAAGGAGATCTTCTCCTTGCGGGCGTCGTTGATCGTGTAGGTCGCGACGACCATGTCCACGGTGCCCTGCTGGATGATGTCCTCCCGCACGCGGGAGGGCGCCTCGATGAACTCGATGTTGCTCTCCTCGATGCCCATCCCGCCGGCGATGATCTTCGCGATCTCGACGTCGAAGCCCACGGGCTTGCCGTCGAGGCCCTTCAGACCGAACAGAGGCTGGTCGAACTTCGTGCCGACCTTGATCGTGCCTGCCTCGGAGAGGCGGGCCATGGTCGTGCCTGCGGGGAAGGTCGTGTCGGCGGCACCCGAGCCGGAGCCCGAGTCGCCACCGCCGCAGGCCGTGGCGGCGAGGACCACCGTGGCCGCGGCCGCGGCGATCCGGGTGAGGTGGACGAGGCGCATGAGGTGCGGATCCCTCCTAGGTGGGTGTGCGTGTCCGGGGGCGTGCTCAGTGCGTGAGGATCTTGCCGAGGAAGTCCTTGGCCCGGTCGGACTTCGGTGCGGTGAAGAAGGAGTCCGGCGTGGTGTCCTCGACGATCTCGCCGTCCGCCATGAACACGACCCGGTTGGCCGCGCGGCGGGCGAACCCCATCTCGTGGGTGACGACGAGCATCGTCATGCCCTCCTTGGCCAGCGTCGTCATCACGTCGAGGACCTCCTGGACCATCTCCGGGTCCAGCGCCGAGGTGGGCTCGTCGAACAACATCACCTTGGGCTGCATGGCGAGCGCACGGGCGATGGCGGCGCGCTGCTGCTGGCCGCCGGAGAGCTGGGCGGGGTACTTGTCGCGCTGGTTGGCGATCCCGACGCGCTCCAGCAGGGCGAGGCCCCGCTTCTCGGCCTCGGCCTTGCCGAGCTTGCGCACCTTGAGCGGGGCGAGCGTGACGTTCTCGAGGATCGTCTTGTGCGCGAACAGGTTGAAGCTCTGGAAGACCATGCCCACGTCCGCGCGCAGCTGCGCCAACGCCTTGCCCTCGGCGGGGAGCTTCTTGCCGTCGACCTCGATCGTGCCGGAGTCGATCGGTTCCAGCCGGTTGATCGTGCGGCACAGGGTGGACTTACCCGATCCCGACGGCCCCAGCACGACGACGACCTGTCCCGCATCGACCTCCAGGTCGATGTCGCGCAGCACGTGAAGGTCTCCGAAGTGCTTGTCGACGGAAACCATCCGGATCATGGGGGTCATGCGCGTGCCTTCCGCCGGTTCGGGAGGGGTTCACTATGGGGTGACCGGGTCGGCGAGTACATCATCTTTGCCAAGTCTTAGGGTTTCGCTCCGATAACAAAGGTGGGACCGTGCACATCCTCCTCGTCGAGGACGACGACCGCATCGCGGCGGCGCTGCGGCCTGCGCTGCATCGCCACGGGATCACCACCACCCGGCTCGCTGCGGGCCGCGGGATCACCGACCACCTCGCCGACGTGGACGTCGTACTGCTGGACCTGGGTCTCCCCGATGTGGACGGGGTGGACGTCTGCCGCGCGATCCGCCAGGTCAGCGACGTACCGGTGATCGTCGTGTCGGCCCGCGGTGAGGTGGAGGACCGCATCCTCGGTCTCAACGTCGGCGCCGACGACTACCTGGTCAAGCCCTACGACATCGGCGAGCTGGTCGCGCGGGTGCACACGGTGCTGCGCCGCCGCGGCCCGGCCGGGCCGGCACCGGCGTCCGCGGCCGAGGTCGTGG
>NZ_JBFWVQ010000061.1:0-35313 GCF_050246655.1 Pseudonocardia sp. | reverse complement strand
CGAACAGCCGGATGGAGTTGATCTCGCGGGCGTCGATCTCCTCCAGGTTCACGCCGACGAGCTTCTTGAGCCCGCCCGCGCGGGCGACGGAGCCGTCGCGCCCCTGGTCGCCGCCGAAGTAGAAGCCCGAGAGCCACGCCGTGCGGGCCTGGTCGCCTGCGGCGATGGCGTCGAGCTCGTCCTCCATCGCGGCGGTGAAGTCGTAGTCGACCAGCCTGCCGAAGTGCGCCTCCAGGAGGCCCACCACGGCGAACGCCACCCATGACGGGACCAGCGCGCTGCCCTTCTTCCAGACGTAGCCGCGGTCCTGGATCGTCTTGATGATCGACGTGTAGGTCGACGGGCGCCCGATGCCCAGCTCTTCCAGCGCCGAGATCAGGCTCGGTTCGGTGAAGCGCGCGGGCGGCTTCGTGGTGTGGCCCTCGGGGTTCAGCTCGGCCGCGGTGACGGCCTGGCCCTGCGCGAGCTCCGGCAGCCGCGACTCGGCGTCGTCCGCCTCCCCGCCCGCCTCGGCGTCGACCGTCTCGACGTAGGCCTTGAGGAAGCCGGGGAACGTGATCGTCCGCCCCGACGACGCGAAGGTGACCTCCTCGCCGGTGCCGGCCGTACCGGTGATGCGCACGCTCATCGTGGTGCCGCGCGCGTCGGCCATCTGCGAGGCCACCGTGCGTTGCCAGATGAGCTCGTAGAGCCGGAAGTCGTCGCCGTCCACCTCACCGGCGATCTGGCCGGGGGTGCGGAACGTCTCCCCGGCGGGCCGGATCGCCTCGTGGGCCTCCTGCGCGTTCTTCACCTTCCGCGTGTACTGGCGCGGCTGCGGCGCCACGTACGCGTCGCCGTACAGCTCGCGGGCCTGGGCGCGGGCAGCCTGGATCGCCACGTCCGAGAGCGTGGTCGAGTCCGTGCGCATGTAGGTGATGTAGCCGTTCTCGTACAGCCGCTGGGCGCTGCGCATCGTGCGCTCGGAGGAGAACCGCAGCTTGCGGCCCGCCTCCTGCTGCAGCGTCGAGGTCATGAAGGGCGCGTACGGGCGGCGCGTGTACGGCTTGGACTCGACGCTGCTCACGGCGAGCTCGCACCCGTCGAGCGTCTCGGCCAGGCGGCGGGCGCTCGCCTCGTCCAGGGCGCGGACGTCCCGGGTCTTCAGCCTGCCGTCCGGGCCGTAGTCGCGGCCCGTCGCGACCTTCACCCCGTCCACGGCGACCAGCCGCGAGGGGAACGTGCGCGGACTCGCATCGGCGCCGGCGTCCATCACCGCGGCGATGTCCCAGTACGACGCCGCCACGAACGCCATCCGCTCGCGCTCGCGCTGCACGATGATCCGCGTCGCCACCGACTGCACCCGGCCCGCCGACAGCTTCGGCATGACCTTCTTCCACAGCACCGGCGAGACCTCGTAGCCGTACAGGCGGTCGAGGATCCGGCGGGTCTCTTGGGCGTCGACCAGGTCCTGGTCCAGGTCGCGCAGGTTCTGCGCCGCCGCACGGATCGCCGGTTCGGTGATCTCGTGGAACACCATCCGCCGCACCGGGATCTTCGGCTTCAGCGTGTCCAGCAGGTGCCAGGCGATGGCCTCGCCCTCACGGTCCGGGTCCGTGGCGAGCAGCAGCTCGTCGACGCTCTTGAGTGCGTCCCTGAGCTCGGAGACCTTGCCCTTCTTCTCGGGGGTCACCACGTAGAGCGGGGTGAACGCGTTGTCTACGTCCACCCCGAGCCGGGCCCACGCCTCGCCCTTGTACTTCGCCGGGACATCGGCGGCTCCCCGGGGCAGGTCGCGGATGTGGCCGACGGACGACTCGACGACGTAGTCCGAGCCCAGGTACGGCGCGATCTTCTTCGCCTTCGTCGGCGACTCGACGATCACCAGCCGCCGCACCGGGCGGCCCGTCCCCGTCACCGCGGGCGGCGTGGCGCGACGGTTGCCGCCGGCTCTGCGCGCGCCGACGGTGCCGTCGGTCTTCGTCGTCGTTCGGGTTGCCACGTGGTCCTACTCCAGAGTGCTGTCGATCATTACGCCCGGTGCTTGGCCGGGCCTCGTGCGGATGGGCCGTTCTCCACAGTCGCACAACCTCGCGTCGCGCCGCATCCATGACGGTGCGGACACGCTGTGCGAGACGAGCGGGAGCGTAACGACCGTGTCAACGGATGCCCGGCCCGCGTGCCGTGACTTCGCCCACGTCGTGCCCCGTTCGTCACCGTGCCGTCCGGCCCCAGCAGCGGGGCCACTGGCCGGGATCCACCCCGGTCGGCGGCGGTCCGACGAGCTCCACCAGACGCTGCATCCGGCGCACCCCACTGATCCGCAACCCGGTCCCCCGTGCGACCCGCGCCGGCGGTAGCCCGAGCCTCGTCAGCGCCGCTACCAGCGGAAGGTGGGTCTGCGGGGCGTGCGTGTCGAGCGCCAGCAGGTACCCGCCCCGCTCGTCCGGACGGCCCGCCGCCAGTGCCCACATGCGCAACACGGCCCCATCCAGATGCATTCCGGGCGGTACGGCCTTCATGGCCCCGCACGTCCACTCGACCGCGAGACCGACGAGGTCGCGGCGGAATGCGGTGCGCATCGCCGTGGTACCGGCCTCGGTGAGGGTCACGGTGAGTTCGACGCCGGCCTCCTGGCCGGCGTGTCGGACGGCGGGAGCCCGCCCCGCGTCCGGCAGGACGATGCTCAGCCGCGCCGTCTCACCGGTCCCGAACCGCACGATCTGGCCGGGCCCGCACAGCAGGCCGGCGAGGTCCGCGAGGCATGCACCCGCGGCCTCGGCCGAGAACAGCGACAGCTGCGACACGATCCGCACGGTAGAACACGCGTTCGATGCGGCCGGACCGGCACGCCGTCCGGATGCGGCGACGGCCGCCCGCCCGGTTCCCCGAACAGGCGGCCGCCGCAGCAGGAGCGGGTCAGCTGACGGAACTCTCCGCCGGCGTGTCCGCGATGGTGGTCGTGCGGCGCTTGGCCACGACGACCGCCGCGACGATGATCGCGGCCGCGACCAGCGCGATCGCGACTCGCACCGGCGTCGACGCGCCCGGGCCGACCGACAGCGCGACGATCGCCGGGGCGATCAGCACCGAGACCAGGTTCATCACCTTGATCAGCGGGTTGATGGCCGGACCAGCGGTGTCCTTGAACGGGTCGCCGACCGTGTCACCGATGATCGTGGCCTCGTGCGCTGGCGAGCCCTTCCCGCCGTGATTGCCGTCCTCGATGAGCTTCTTGCCGTTGTCCCAGGCGCCACCGGAGTTGGCGAGGAAGATCGCCATCAGGGTGCCCGCCGCGATCGCACCGGCGAGGTAGCCCGCGAGCGGGCCGACGCCGAGACCGAAGCCGACGGCGATCGGAGCGAAGATCGCCAGCAGGCCGGGCGTGGCCAGCTCACGCAGCGAGTCGCGGGTGCAGATGTCCACGACGCGGCCGTACTCCGGCTTCTCGGTGTAGTCCATGATCCCGGGCTTCTCGCGGAACTGGCGCCGCACCTCGAACACGATCGCGCCGGCGGCCCGGGTGACGGCGTTGATCGCCAGACCCGAGAACATGAACACGACCGACGCACCGATGATCACACCGACCAGGGTGTTCGGGGAGAACACGGCGAAGGCGAACCCCGTGCCGAGGTCCGCGGCCGTCGCGCCCGCCTCCGCCACTGCCTGGTTGATCGCGTCGCGGTAGGAGCCGAACAGCGCCGTCGCCGCGAGCACGGCGGTGGCGATCGCGATGCCCTTGGTGATGGCCTTCGTGGTGTTGCCCACCGCGTCCAGCTCGGTGAGGATGTCGACCCCGTCGCCCTCGACGTCGCCGGACATCTCGGCGATCCCCTGGGCGTTGTCCGACACCGGACCGAACGTGTCCATGGCGACGATGACGCCGACCGTGGTGAGCAGGCCCGTCCCCGCCAGCGCGACGGCGAACAGCGCCACCGTGATCGACCCGGTGGCCAGCATGAACGCCCCGAACACCGCGGCGCAGATGACGAGCGCGGTGTACACCGCGGACTCGAAACCGATCGAGATGCCGGAGAGGATCACCGTGGCCGGACCCGTGAGCGACGAGCGACCCACGTCGTTGACCGGCTTGTGCTCGGTGCCCGTGAAGTAGCCGGTGAGCCACAGGATGACGCCGGCGAGCACGATCCCGATGATCACCGCCGTCGAGGCCAGCAGGCGGGGGTCCGCCCCGTCCATCGCGGCGACGACGCCGATGTCGGTCGGGTTGAGGAGATCGCGGAACGACGCCGGCAGGTAGGCGTACGCCGCGATGACGCACAGCACCGCCGAGATCAGCGCCGAGAGGTAGAAGCTGCGGTTGATCGCCTTCAGGCCGCCCTCGCCCTCGCGGGCACGCGTGATGTAGACGCCGATGACGGCGGTGAAGACACCGATGGCGGGAACGATCAGCGGGAACAGCAGGCCGTGCAGCCCGAACGCCGCGGTGCCGAGGATGAGCGCCGCGACCAGCATGACCGCGTAGGACTCGAAGAGGTCCGCGGCCATGCCCGCGCAGTCGCCGACGTTGTCGCCGACGTTGTCGGCGATCGTGGCGGCGTTGCGGGGGTCGTCCTCCGGGATGCCCTGCTCGACCTTGCCGACGAGGTCGGCGCCCACGTCGGCGGCCTTCGTGAAGATGCCGCCGCCGACACGCATGAACATCGCCAGCAGGGCCGCGCCGAAGCCGAAGCCCTCCAACACCTTCGGGGCCTGCCCGGCGTAGACCAGCACCACGAGTGCGGCGCCGAACAGGCCGAGGCCGACCGTGAACATGCCGACGACGCCGCCGGTGCGGAACGCGATCCGCGTCGCCTTCTCGCGCCCGCCCGGTTCGCGGGCGGCCGCGGCCACGCGGATGTTCGCCCGCGTGGCGAGCCACATGCCGAGATAGCCGATCGTGGCCGAGAACACGGCACCCACGATGAAGAAGATCGAGCGGCCGATCTTCTCGCTGAGGTCCTCCGCAGGGAGCGCGAAGAGCAGCACGAACACGATGACGACGAAGACGCCGAGCGTGCGGAACTGGCGGTTGAGGTACGCCGCTGCACCTTCCTGGACCCCTCGGCCGATGTCCTGCATCTTCTCGGTGCCCTGGCCGGCGGCCAGCACCTCACGTAGCAGGACGTAACCGATGGCCAGGGCGGCGAGCGCGACCACCGCGACCACGCCGACGACGGCCTGGTCGCTCGCCCCGAGCGTGAGGCCCTGGGCGAGGGTGGACACGGACATCCGTCCTCCTGGTTCGATGTACATGATTATCTTCGCCAGGGAGTCCGGTGGCAGCCCTGGCGTCCCGAGACTTCTGCCCGTCGCCGCTGGTAGGCGCGGCTGACGGGCCGGTGCAGTCTAGGGGTGTGACGAGCCCCGTGGGACGGCGGACCGGCTCTGCCCGGGCCTCCTACCTGCGAATAACGATTGTGTGACGAACGTCTCGACGGTCGGGGCCGGTCGGTTTCGTGCGCTGCCGGGTCGTGGGCCGCGCGGAGCAGAAGACCAACGTGGACGGTCACCCGTGACCGGTACCTCGTGCATCGCAGCCCGGCGACCTCGCCGACACGACGGTGCGTGTGCCAACCTCGGCGCTCGTGGAGGAGGTCGAGGTGGCGGCGACCGGCCGGGGCGAGCTGCTCCTGCGCCGGCTCCTTGCCGGCGCGGGGGAGGACTCCGGCCTGCGCCACGCCGTTCGCATGCCGTCCCGGCCTGCCCGGATCGTGTCCTGGCCGGGATGGGTGCCCGCCACGGTGCGTGAGGCGTTCGAGGCCCGGGGGCTCGTCGCGCCGTGGAGCCACCAGATCGAGGCGGCGGAGCTGGCCCGTGCCGGCCACGACGTCGTCGTCGCCACGGGAACGGCATCGGGCAAGTCCCTGGCCTACCAGCTCCCGGTGCTCGCCCGCTTCGCCGAGGACCCCCGCGCGACGGCGCTCTACCTCGCCCCGACCAAGGCGCTCGCCGCCGACCAGCTCCGTTCGGTGGAGGCGCTGGGCCTGCCCGAGGTGCGGCCGTCGACGCTGGACGGTGACACCCCGACCGACGCTCGCGACTGGGCCCGCCAGTACGCGCGTTGGCTGTTCAGCAACCCGGACATGCTGCACCGCTCGGTGCTGCCCCGGCACGCCCGCTGGGCCCGCTTCCTGCGCAGGCTGCGCTACGTCGTCGTCGACGAGTGCCACGGCTACCGCGGCGTGTTCGGCTCCCACGTCGCGCTGCTGCTGCGGCGGCTGCTGCGGGTGTGCGCCCGCTACGGCTCGGTGCCGACGATCGTGCTCGCCTCCGCGACGATCGCGGATCCCGCGCCGTTCGCGGGGCGACTCACCGGCCGTCCCGTCCGTGCCGTGACCGACGACGGCTCGCCCGATCCGGGGCGGGTCGTCGTCCTCTGGGAGCCGCCCCTGCTGCCCGGATCCGGCGGGGAGAACGGCGCGCCCGTGCGCCGCCCGGCGGGTGCCGAGGCCGCCCGGATGCTCGCCGACCTCGTCGTCGAGGACGCCAGGACGCTCGCGTTCGTGCGTTCGCGGCGGGCCGCCGAGCTCACGGCGATCGGTGCGCAGCGCCTGCTGGCCGACGCCGCCCCCGAGCTCGTGGACCGGGTGGCGGCCTACCGCGGCGGCTACCTGCCCGAGGACCGGCGTGCGCTGGAGGCGGCGCTGCTGTCCGGCGAGCTGGTCGGCGTGGCGACCACGAACGCGCTGGAGCTCGGTATGGACGTCGCGGGGCTCGACGCGGTGGTCGTCGCGGGCTTCCCGGGGACGCGTGCCTCGTTCTGGCAGCAGGCCGGGCGGGCCGGGCGAGCCCGGGAGGAGGCGCTGGTCGTGCTCGTCGCGCGCGACGACCCGATGGACACCTACCTCGTCCACCATCCCGGTGCGCTCATCGGGGCGCCGGTGGAGGGGTGCGTGCTCGACCCGGCGAACCCGTACGTGCTGGCCCCGCACCTCGCCTGTGCCGCCGCCGAGCTTCCGCTGACCCGCGCCGACGTCGACGGCGTCTTCGGCGGACCACCCGCGGCGGCCGTGCTCGACGACCTCGTCGCCGACGGGGTGCTGCGCCTCAGGCCGACCGGCTGGTTCTGGCCGTCCACGCAGGACCGGCCCGCGGGTTCGGTCGACATCCGGGGCTCCGGCCTCGGCCAGGTGGCGATCGTCGAGGCGGCCACGGGCCGCATGCTCGGGACCGTCGACGCGGCCTCGGCGCCGGCGACCGTGCACGAGGGCGCGGTGCACCTGCACCGCGGAGAGAGCTACCTCGTCGATTCCCTCGACCTCGACACCGGGGTCGCGCTCGTCGTCGCCGCCGACCCGGACTGGCGCACCGAGGCCCGTTCGACGGCGGACGTCGAGGTGGTGCGCGTTCTCCGCGAGCAGACCTCCGGCCCGGTGCGGGTCTCGTTCGGCGAGGTCACCGTGTGCTCGCAGGTGGTGGCCTACCAGCGGCGGACCGCGGACGGCACCGTGCTGGAGACCGTGCCGCTCGACCTGCCCGAGCAGACGCTGCGCACCCGTTCGGTCTGGTACGACGTGGACGAGGCGGCCCTCGCCGCGGCGGGCGTGCCCACCGCCCGCGTGCCCGGGGCGCTGCACGCCGCCGAGCACGCCGCCATCGGGCTGCTCCCGCTGTTCGCGGTGTGCGACCGGTGGGACATCGGCGGGATGTCCACCGCCGAGCACCCCCACACCGGACGGCCCACCGTCTTCGTGCACGACGGCCACCCCGGCGGGGCCGGGTTCGCCGAACGGGGCCATGCGGTGCTCGGGCAGTGGCTCGACGCGACACGGTCCGCCATCGCGGACTGCGAGTGCGCGACGGGCTGCCCGTCCTGCGTGCAGTCGCCGAAGTGTGGCAACGGCAACGCGCCCTTGGACAAGCAGGGTGCGGTGCTCGTGCTGGACGTTCTGCTCGGTGCGCTGGCCGCGCAGGGATAGTCGGGGCCGGACCCCACGCAGCGTCGGGCGGCGCCGCAAGCTCGGATGCGGGGGTGTCGGACGCGGGGGTGTCGGACGCGGGAGGGGCCGCCTTCCTGCGGGCCCGGCCCGGGCGCGTCCCGTGGCGGGACCGGTGACCACGACAGGGAGCGGGGGATCGACGCTCACCTCGACCAGCGCGTCCCAACCGACCAGCCGGCAGGCGACCAGCCGCCCCCGCATGCCATCGACGATCCGGCGCGCTCGTGCGCAAGCACCCTCCTCGCCATGGACGGCGTGGGTCGCGGCGGCGAGCGCGGCGAGGTCCGCTGCGGCCGCGGCCCGGTGACGCGCCGCGATCGTCGTGGCGAGGTCGAGGCCGACGAGCACGATCGACACGATCGCGGCGACGGCGATCGCGGCCCAGATGGTGGCGCCACCGGCGTCCCCGTCCCGCCCGGTCCGGTGCTGCTCGATGCCGTCCTGCTCGACGCTGTAATTCTCGACGCCGAAGGGCGGTATCACCGGTCCTCCGCGGTTCGCACCCCGGTACCCGCCGCTGCGCCTGGCGGGACTCCGGCGCCCGTGGTGGGCGACGCTCCCCCGGCGCTCGGCGCCGGTCCGTCGCCCGGGTGGACCGGTGCCACCGCGCCCGCCTCGACGGCAAGCGCACCGGGTTCCAGCACCCCCACCGCGGACGCCGCGACCCGGACGGGCAGCAGCGTCGACGGTGCCGCGGCGACGCGTCCGACGGCCTCGTCCCCGCTGATCTGCAGCTCGATCTGGGCACCCGCCGGGGCCAGCCGGGCCGCGATCTCCCGGCCGCGGTCCGGCTCCCCCCGCACGGCCAGGCGCACGAGCTCGCGGGCCGCGTCCGTGCAGCGGACCGACGCCGCCGCCAGCGCGACCGCGGCCACCGCCAGCACCGTGACGAGGACGAGGCCGCCGAGGGCGATGGCCGCCTCGACCGTCACCATCCCGGCGTCGTCGGGTGCCCTACCGGGATCGTCTGCCGCGCGTCCCGCGGACGGCAGCCGCACCGGACGCGGGACGCGCGGCCCCATCAGAACGACACCGACAGCGCGCGCTGCACGATCTGGGTCAGCCCCGACACGACACTGTCGCCACTGACGACGGCGTAGAGCACCGCCGCGAAGGCCGCGGCGGCCACGGTGCCCACGGCATATTCGACGGTTGACATACCTGTGTCGTCGTCCAGGACGCGCGGTGGCCGGAGGCGCTGGAGCAGGGTGGACATCGGATCTCCTTTCGTCGGGCACGGCGCTCACCACCGTGCGAGTGCCTCGCTCGCCAGGCCGATGACGACCGGGGCGATGCCGAGGACGAGGAAGGCCGGGAGGAAGCACAGGCCGAGCGGACCGGCGATCAGCACCGCCGCCCGCTGCGCCCGGGCCTCCGCGGCGTCGAGCAGCACCGAGCGGACGCGCTCGGCCTCGGCCCGGGCCACCTGGGCGAGGGCGGCACCGGTGCCGGCCGACCTGCCCGCGGCGCGGGCGAACGTCGCCAGGGCCGGGCGGTGCTCGATCCCGCGCCACGCAGTCGCCGGGTCGGCGCCCAGCGCCAGCAGGCCCGCGACGCGGCGCAGGCGCTCGCCGGTATCGCCGTCCAGGCCGGCAGCGGATGCGGCCACGGCGGTGGCGACCGGCAGCCCGGCCTGCAGGCACACCGCCAGCAGCTCCCACGCGGCGGCCAGCGCCGCCGGGTCGGTGTCCTGCTGGACGCGCGCGGCGCGGCGCAGCGCCCAGCCGCCGGCAGCGGCGGCGACCGCCCCGACCACCGCCCCGGGCGGCCCGCCGCCCGCCGCCCACGCGAGGGCGGCGACAGCGCACACCGCGACGGCGATCCACACGGGACGCACGACTGCGACGCCCGAGGCCGCGGCGTCGTCCGCGGTGCGCAAGCCCAGCCTCCCGGTGCTCCGGCCGCCCGCCAGCACCAGCGCACCGGCGAGCGCCAGCGGCGCGGCGGGGTGCAGGGCGGGCAGGCTGGCCGCCAGCTCCCACGGAGCGGACGTGGTCATGACCGCACCGCTGCGCGCAGGATCCGGTCGCACCACGTGAAGCCCGCCGCGGCGAGCCCGACCCCGGCGACCAGCAGTGACTGGCCGAGCGCTCCGTCGCGCAGGACGCCGACCGGGTCCGCCCCCAGCAGCTGCCCGAGCAGCAGCCCGAGCCCCGGCAGGACGGTGAGCACCACGGCCGTCGCACGCGGGCCGGCAAGCTGGGCCTGCACTCTCCGCGCATGGCCGACCCGCCAGGCGATGTCGCTGCGGGCGCGGTCGAGCAGGTCGGCCAGCGGGACACCGTGACGTTCGGCCAGCGACCACGAACCGGCGATGCCCAGCAGGTCTCCGGCCACCTCCGGACGCTGAGCCGCGACCCGCCGCAGCGCGCGGGGGACGTCGTCACCCAGCCGTGCGGCGGCCGCGGCGTCCGCCAGCACCGCGGCTGCCCACGGGCCGTCGCCGCGCGCGCCGTCGAGTGCGGCCGCCGGGTGCGCGCCCGCTCGCAGCTCGTCCGTGATCCGGCGCAACGCGTCGGCGACCTCGCCCGAGGTGGCGGTGGCAGCGGCCTCGACGTTGCGGGCGTACCGCCGCCTGCGGACGACCACGACGAGCACCGCGGCGGCGATCAGCCCCCCGGTACCGGCGGTGATGAACCCGGCTCCCCCCGCCGCCACCACCCAGGCCGCGGTGGGGAGGTGCCGCCGATGGCGTGCACGCCGGGCCCGGTCGCCGAGCCCGCGGAGGCGCTGGGGTGCGGTGGGCCCCGGCAGGCATGTGAGCGCCAGCGCGAGGCACAGCCCCGCTGTGCTCACCACGGCGGGTTCACCCCTCGCTCGGCCAGCAGCTCACCGAGCAGCGGCCGGGACTCGCCCCAGCCGCATGCCTCGCTCCACACCCGACGGACCACGACCGTCGCTGCCTCGCGCACCGGGACGCCGACGACGTCCAGCACGCGCACTCCATCCGGCCTGCGCCGCATGTGCAGCACCACCTGGACCGCCGCCGCGAGCTGGCTGTGCAACGCGGCGCGGTCCAGGCCACCGGTGGCGGCGAGTGCCTCCAGCCGGGCGGGAACCTCGCGCGCGGAGTTCGCGTGCACCGTCCCCGCGCCGCCGTCGTGGCCGGTGTTGAGCGCGGAGAGCAGCTCGCACACCTCCGCGCCGCGCACCTCGCCGACGACGAGCCGGTCCGGCCGCATTCGCAGGGCTTGCCGGACGAGATCGCGCAGGACGACCCCGCCCGCACCCTCGATGTTCGCCGGCCGGGACACCAGCCGGACGACGTGCGGATGGCGAGGGGCGAGTTCCTGGGCGTCCTCGACGCAGATGATCCGCTCCCGCGGATCGGCCCCGCTGAGCATGGCACTGAGGATCGTGGTCTTCCCCGAGCCGGTACCGCCGGACACGAGGAAGGCGAGCCGGGCGGCGAGCACGGCGCGCAGGAGGGCCTCGCCGGCCGCGTCCACGGTGCCGAGGCGGTGCAGGGCGGCCAGGTCGTGCGCCGCGGGTCGCAGGACTCGCAGCGACAGGCACGTGCCGTCCGCAGCGACGGGCGGGAGTACCGCGTGCAGCCGGACGCCCGCGTCGGCGAGCCACCCGTCGACGTACGGGCTTGCGTCATCGAGCCTGCGACCAGCGTTGAGAGCGAGGCGCTGCGCGAGGCGCCGCACCGCGGCCTCGTCGTCGAACCGGACCCCGGCAGGTTCGAGACCGCGGCCGCGATCCACCCACACCGCACGCGGGCCGCAGACCAGCACATCCGTGGTGCGTGGATCGCGCAGCAGCTCGTCCAGCGGCCCTGCACCGACGAACTCCTGGCGGAGCACCCGCAAGGCCGCGAGCACGTCCCGATCGGAGGCCAGCCCGCCGGACTCCGCGCGGACCGCGGCCGCGACCGCGGCCGGGTCCGTGGCGCCCCCGTCGGCCGCCAGGCGGGTGCGCACGCGGTCGACCAGCCCGTTCACGAGGCACTCCGCGCGACGGCGGACGGCCCACGCAGCGCCGCAAGCACCTCGTCCGCGGCAGCGGCGAGGGGGCTGCCCGGACGCCCCGGGGCGCTGCCGCGTTCGAGCGAGCGGGCGATCTCGGGGTCCGCCCGCATCGCGGCGAGCAGCGGCAGGCCGACCGCCTTGGCCACCTCGTCCGGCTCGATCCCGCCGGGCGCAGGCCCGCGGACGACGAGTCGGACCGTCGACGTGTGGTCCGCCAGCAGCGTGGCCACCTGAGCTCCGGCCGCCGCGGAACGGACGTCGGCCGGAACGACGAGGACCGTGAGATCGGCGCTGGCCAGCACGGTGGCGGCCGCTTCGGTCGGATGCCGCGGCAGGTCGCACACGACGATCTCCCCGGCACGGCGTCCGGCCGCGACGACGGACGCGACCGACGCCGCGGCCGGCTCGTGCCGGACCCGGCCGCACGAGAGCATCCGCAGACCGCCCGCGCCGGGGACGGCGGGGGCGGGAAGGGCCGCACGCAGCGCCGACGCCCCGATGCGTCCGCCTCCGATCGCGAGGCCGGGCCAGCGCAGCCCGCCGAGATCCTCCGCACCGAGCACGAGATCGAGCCCGCCCCCGAGCGGATCACAGTCCACCAGCAACACCTGCTCGCCTTCGCGGACCGCGGCGACGGCCACGGCAGCGGCGAGGACCGACGCCCCGGCGCCGCCGCGGCCGCCGACGACCGCGAGGACCGCGCCACCGGACCGGGATCCCTCCGCCGCATCGGCGAACACGTCGACCAGCCAGGGCTCCGCCTGCGGCAGCGACACCACGTGATCGGCCCCGACCGCGACCGCGAGCCGCCACACGGCCGGATCGGGCTCGCCCCGCACGGCGATCAGGACGCCGTCGCGACGGGGCAGGCGCCCGGCCACGCACTGCCGAGCCGCCGCGACGTCGAGCACCACCAGCGGCGCCTGCCCCCAGAACCGCCGCGCCTGCGCCGCGTCGACGGCGCGCTGGACCTCACACCCGGCCGCCGCCGCCAGCCGCAGGAGGCCGTCGAGCAGTTCGGCGTCCGAGCAGATGACGAGCCCTCGTCCCGCACCGTCCACACCGTCTCCCCCCATCGGGCCCGCGTGGCGCGGGCCGACCGGGATCCAGAGTGGAGGGCGCGAGGGCTCCGTGACCGACGAGTTCCGAACCTGTGGACAACTCACGACGAGGTGGACAACTCGGGGCTCGGCGGGGCCGGATCGGCGGAACTGTCGGTGTCCCGCGGCACCGTGACGGCATGCATGACGAGTGCGGCCACGAGAGCGAGGACGGCCCCCGCCAGGGGGGATTGGCGGGGGCCGTCGTCGGTTCAGCTCCGGGGGGTCGAGCTGAACCTGCCCCGGACGAATCCGGGCCTTTACCACTGTATCCCCTGACCGGCCCGCCTGCCTGCCTCTGGACGGGGCATCTGGACTGGTCCCGGTCGGCCGTACCGAACCCGGTCGGCGGTGTGCCTTCTGGCAAGCTGCTGCGCCGTGCCCCCGCAGCCGCCGCCCGCCGATGGCGGCCGCCCTTGTCGCGCCGCGTTCTTCGATCTGGACAAGACGATCATCGCGGGCTCCAGCGCACTGGCCTTCAGCACCCCGTTCCGTCGCCGGGGTCTGATCAGTCGCCGGGCGGCGCTGCGCAGCGCGTACACGCAGCTGCTGCTCCTCGCATCCGGTGCCGACGCGACGACGATGGAGGTGCTGCGGCAGCGGATCAGCGCGCTGTGCACCGGGTGGGAGGTGGCCCGCGTCCGCGGCATCGTGGCCGAGACGATCCACGAGATCGTCGAGCCGCTGGTCTATGCGGAGGCGGCCGAGCTGATCGCGGAGCACCGTGCGGCAGGCGACGAGATCGTCGTGCTGTCGGCGTCGGGCTCGGAGGTGGTCGAGCCGATCGCCGCGCTGATCGGCGCGGACCACTGCATCAGCACGCGGATGGCGGTCCGGGAAGGCCGCTACACCGGCGAGATCGAGTACTACTGCTACGGCGAGCAGAAGGCGGATGCGGCCCGCGAGATCGCCGCGGCACGCGGCTACCGGCTGGCCGACTGCCGCGCCTACTCCGACTCGATCACGGACCTGCCGCTGCTCGAGCTTGTCGGCCATCCGACGGTCGTCAACCCGGATCGTGCGCTGCGTCGCGAGGCGCTCGCGCGCGGTTGGTCGGTCCTGACGTTCGCGCACCCGGTGCCGCTGCGGGCCCGCATCCCACCCGTTGCGACCACCGCGGCGGCAGGTCTGGGAGTGGTGGCGATCCTCGGTGCGAGCTGGTTCGGACGCAGGAGGCTGCGTCGCCGAGCCGGCGCCTGATCACGCCCGCTACCTGGTGCGACCACGCAGCGTCGCCGATCTGGGTGATGCACCGCCGAGATCGACACGGCCCGTGCCTGAACCGGTGCACCCTGGGCAAGCCCTTGCTGTGCTCCAGGTCACCGGCTAGAAAAGGGGTACGGACTCCTGGACGGCCAGGGGCGGTGCGGAGGAGAAGCACCCGTCCTCCCCGATCAGGGCTCCGTGCGCGAAAGCCGGGCACTCCACGCACAGCACGCCGCGGGAGGCATGTCGTCGTGGGCCTGCGCACCGGGACGCCGGGCGCCGAGGCCACAACCACGACACGTAGTGCACGCCTGGATCCCGGATTTTCGCGCGAAGGCGGGCGGTGCTTCCGGTGTCGGAAGCGCCGCCCGTCTTCTGCGACCTGGTTCGCCATGGTTCAGCCACGTGCCGCGGCGATCGAGATCCCTTCGCGGGCTCCGGCCTCCCATTGAGCACAGCAGTGCAGAAGCCACTCCGTCAGCCCCTCACGCGTACCGCTGGCGAAGCCCTGCGCCGCGCGGCGGTAGTCGGCCGCGCGGCGCAGGTGACCGACCTCAGGAACGGCGAGGCCTTTCGGATCGAGCCCGGCGGCGATCGCCGCCAGTCGGGCCGCAGCGCGCGCCACCACCCCGTTGGCCGTGGGGAAGGGGGTGAGCGCGAGCAACTCGCCATGGACGACCGCGACGAGAACGGGCGCGGGTACGGACGTGCCCCCCGTGACGAGGTCGGCGAGCAGGGAGAGCCGGGCGGAGGTCTCGGCGGAGCCGCTTGGGCGGCCCAACGCGGAGGTCGCGGCGCCCGTGGCGGCCCGGTCGGGAGCCGCGACGGGTGTCGGGCCATCGGGTGTCCCACCATCGGGTGCCCTGCCGGCGGGTGCCCTGCCGGCGGGTGCCCTGCCGCCGGATGCTGGAGCACTCGATGCCCGGCCCTCGCGAGCACCGTCTGCGGGATCGGCGAGCGGGCTGCCGGGTGCGCGCGGCACGAGGTCCGCGGCGGCGACCACGTGCAGCCGGGCGAGCGCCTGCAACGGCGCGGTCCGCCAGACGCCCAGCAGCCGCCCAAGCTCCTCGGCGGCCCGGACCGCCCCGGCGAGCACCGGATCGGTGACGACGTCCGCGGGCGACGGGTCCAGCGTCGCGCCGTCCAGCGCGGCGGAGGCGCGGGCCGCACGCAAGCCCGCCTCGGCCGCGGTCGCCGGCCAACCCCGCCTGTTGACGGGGTGGTTGTGCACGGCGACGACGGCGTCGCGGGCGCGGGCCACCGCATCGGCGACGCCCGGGAGCTCGACGAGCGGGGCAAGGGGATCGGTCGCGGCGCGGGCCATCACGTCATCGTCGCAAGGCCGCCGCGAGCTGCGACGACGGGTCGTCGCGCACCCCGGATCCGGACGCGTGGCGGACGCGCGGGTCGGGTACCCGTTCGTCCGCCGCCGGTCGACCGCTCGTCCACCGGGTATCGGGCCGGATCCCGACCTGGCCAGACGACGGGTGCACGAGGGCACGCTGGGCACTAGTTTTCACCAAGGACGAGGTCGCCGGACGTCGACGTCCGGCCGGCGAACACCCAGGAGGCAAGGGATATGGCCGATAGCGGATCGAGTTCGACCCTGAGCAACCTCTCGACCGAGAGCCGCAGCTTCCCGCCGAGCGAGGAGTTCGCGGCGCAGGCGAACGCCACCGCCGAGTGGTACGACCGCGCGGCGGCGGATCGCGAGGGCTTCTGGGCCGAGCAGGCCGATCGGCTGCACTGGCACCAGAAGTGGGACCGCGTGCTGGACTGGCAGCCGCCGTTCGCCAAGTGGTTCGTCGGGGGCAGGCTCAACGTCGCCTACAACTGCGTGGACCGCCACGTCGCGGACGGGCACGGCGACCAGGTGGCCTTCCACTGGGAGGGCGAGCCGGGCGACTCCCGAACGATCACCTACGCCGACCTCAAGCGCGAAGTCTGCAGGACGGCGAACGCGCTGCAGGAGCTTGGCGTGGGCGCGGGCGACCGGGTCGCGATCCAGCTGCCGATGATCCCCGAGGCAGTGTTCTCGATGCTCGCGTGCGCGCGGCTCGGAGCGATGCACAGCGTGGTCTTCGGCGGATTCTCCCCGAGCGCGCTGAAGGCCCGCATCGAGGACGCCGAGTGCAAGCTGCTCATCACCTCGGACGGCCAGTTCCGTCGAGGGAAGCCCGCTCCGATGAAGGAGAACACCGACCAGGCCGTCGCGGAGACGCCGACGGTCCAGAACGTCCTGGTCGTCAAGCGCACCCAGACCGACGTGCCCTGGACCGAGGGCCGTGACGTCTGGTGGCACGAGATCGTCGACAGGCAGTCCGACGAGCACGAGGCCGAGGCCTTCGACGCCGAGAACCCGTTGTTCATCCTCTACACGTCGGGAACGACCGGGAAGCCGAAGGGCATCCTGCACACCTCGGGCGGCTTCCTCGCCCAGGCCGCGTACACCCACAACGTCGTCTTCGACCACAAGCCCGGCGAGAGCGTCTACTGGTGCACCGCCGACATCGGCTGGGTCACCGGACACAGCTACATCGTCTACGGGCCGCTCGCGAACCGTGCCACATCGGTGATGTACGAGGGCACTCCGAACACGCCGCACGAGGGCCGGCACTGGGAGATCATCCAGAAGTACGGGGTCACGATCTACTACACCGCACCCACGCTGATCCGCACGTTCATGAAGTGGGGCAAGGAGATCCCCGAGAAGTACGACCTCTCCTCGCTGAAGGTGCTCGGCAGCGTGGGTGAGCCGATCAACCCCGAGGCCTGGATGTGGTACCGGGAGAACGTCGGTGGCAGCCGCTGCCCGATCGTCGACACGTGGTGGCAGACGGAGACGGGCGCGATCATGATCTCCCCGCTGCCGGGGGTCACCGCGTGCAAGCCGGGATCGGCGATGCGCCCGCTGCCCGGCATTGCGGCGACGGTGGTCGACGAGGGCGGCACCCCGGTCGGGCGCGGCGAGGGTGGCTACCTGGTGCTGGACCAGCCGTGGCCGTCGATGCTGCGCGGCATCTGGGGCGACGAGGAGCGGTACAAGGACACCTACTGGTCGCGCTTCGCCGAGCAGGGCTACTACTTCGCGGGCGACGGCGCGAAGTACGACGAGGACGGGGCCATCTGGCTGCTCGGCCGCGTGGACGACGTCATGAACGTCTCCGGTCACCGGATCTCCACCACCGAGGTCGAGTCGGCGCTGGTCAGCCACCCGACGGTGGCGGAGGCGGCCGTCGTGGGCGCGTCGGACCCGACCACGGGGCAGGGCATCGTCGCGTTCGTCATCCTGCGGGGCAACGTCGCGCAGGACGAAGCGAAGGGCGCCGACGCGATCAAGGCGCTGCGCGACCACGTGTCGAAGGAGATCGGCCCGATCGCCAAGCCGCGCCAGATCATGGTCGTGGACGAGCTGCCCAAGACCCGCTCCGGGAAGATCATGAGGCGGCTCCTGCGGGACGTCGCGGAGAACCGCGAGGTCGGCGACGTCACCACGCTGGCGGACTCGTCGGTGATGAACCTGATCTCCACCGGCCTGAAGGAGGGCAAGAGCGAGGACTGATCGCCCCGGCCCGGCCGCACGGGCGGGGCGAGGCCGGACGCCTCGTGGCGAGCGGCGGGGCGAAGGTGACGGCGGCGTGCGGCAGGCTGGTCCGGTGACCGACCTGCTCGTGCGCCGCGGCCTCGTGCTCCCTGAACGGGAGCTGCGGTGGCGGTTCTCGCGCTCGTCGGGGCCGGGCGGGCAGGGCGTGAACACGGCCGACTCGCGGGTGGAGCTGTCGTTCGACGTCGCCGGGTCGCCGTCGATGCCCGAGGAACTGCGGGAGCGTGCGCTGCGCCGGTTGCGCTCGCGGCTGAGCGACGGCGTGCTCACGGTCGTGGCTTCGGAACACCGTGGTCAGCTGCGCAACCGCGAGGCGGCTCGGGAGCGACTGGCGGCCGTCCTGCGGGCGGCGACGGAGCCCGAGCCGCCGGCGCGGCGGCCGACCCGGCCGTCCGCGGCGTCAAAGCGGCGGCGCCTCGACGCGAAGGCCCGCCGGGGGGCGGTGAAGCGGTTGCGGGGGCGGCCGGAGGAGTGAGCTGGGCGCGGCCTCGGCGCGGCGCGCACCCGGGTGGCGCACCCGGGGTGGCGCGTTCCCGGCGCGGCTTCGACGTGGCGCGTACCCCGGGGCGGCGCGTACCCCGGGGCGGCGCGTACCCCGGGGCGGCGCGTACCGGGGCGGCGCGGCCTCGGGAGCGGTGGCGCGGCCCCAGGGCGGTGGCATCGTCCTTCGGGCGGTCGCACACACCTTCTGGTGGTAGCACACACCGTCGACGGTGTGTGTGAGCACCACGGGATGTGTGCGAGCACCACGGGATTTGTGCGAGCGCCGCGGGGTGTGTGTGAGCGCCGCGGGGTGTGTGCGGTCGTCTGGTGCGCGCCGGCCGGGCGGAACGCGCCCGCACGCAACGGCCTGGCTGGCCGAAACGCGCGGACCGCACGCAACGGGCCCAACCCCGCGACCAGGTCTGCGCGTGCCTGACCACGCACGCCCAGCCGACCCGTGGAAGGATGCGGCCGATCACTCGACGTGAGGGAGGTCCGTGGTGACCCATCCGACCGGCTCGGGCAGCGCGGAGGTACCGCCCGTGCTGCCCTCGATCCCGCTGACGCCCGAACGGCCCGTTCCGGCGAGCGAGCAGTCGATCGGCATGCTCGTCCGCGACGTCACCACCCAGGTGTCGCAGCTGGTGCGCTCCGAGGTGGAGCTCGCGAAGGCCGAGGTCACCCAGGAGGTGAAGAAGGGCGTCCAGGGCAGCATCTTCTTCATCGTCGCCCTGGTGATCCTGCTGTTCAGCCTGTTCTTCTTCTTCACCGCGCTGGCCGAGCTCCTGGTGAACCTCGGCCTGTACAGCTCGGCGGCCTACGCCATCGTGTTCGGGTTCATGGTGCTGCTGGCGGGGCTCGCCGGGCTGATCGGCTACCTGCGCGTGCGCAAGATCCGCAAGCCCGAGCGGACGATCGAGTCGCTGAAGGCGTCGGCCGAGATCCTCTCGGCGCGCGGTCGCCCGCAGGCGGAGCTGGACGCCGCGCAGCGCAACGGCTCGCACTGACGCAGACCGTGCGGCCCCCCGCCGGGCCGGGCCCCGCGGAGATCCGCGTCCCGGGGCCGTGGCACCACCGCGCGGTGTCGGCCAACGGCGTGCGCTTGCACGTCGCCGAGCTGGGCTCGGGCCCGCTGGTGGTGCTGCTGCACGGCTTCCCGGAGTTCTGGTGGGCCTGGCGCCACCAGCTGACCGGGCTCGCCGCAGCCGGGTTCCGGGTGGCAGCGGCCGACCTGCGCGGCTACGGCGACTCGGACAAGCCTCCACGCGGCTACGACCTGTGGACGCTGGCCGGGGACGTCGCGGGGCTCGTCCGGGCGCTGGGCGAGCGGTCCGCGCACGTCGTGGGGCACGGCTGGGGCGGCCTGATCGGGTGGACGGTGGCGACGCTGCACCCGCGTCTCGTGGCATCGCTCGTCGTGCTCGACGCGCCGCACCCGCTCGCCGTCCGGAGCCGGATCATGCGCGATCCGCGGGGCCAGGGCCGGGCCACGCTGGGCTACGCGGCGGGATTCCAGGTGCCCCGTTGGCCGGAACGCTCGCTCACGGCGGACGGCGGGGCGCGGGTGGAGCGGATCATGCGGCGGTGGTCCGGCCCGACGTGGCCGGGGACGCCGGAATTCGCCGAGGCCGCGCACCGCAACCGGCGCGCGATCCAGGTGCCGGGGACGGCGCACTGCGCCCTCGAGTACCACCGGTGGGCCGCACGCTCCCAGGTGCGTGCCGAAGGCCGCCGGTTCGCCGCGGCGATGGCCGATCCCGTCCGGGTGCCGGTACTGCGGGTGCACGGCGAGGTCGACCCGTGCATCCTGCTCGCAACGGCCGAGGCTTCGGCCCGCTGGGCAGGGGACGGCCCGCTGCGGGTGCTGCCGGGGATCGGGCACTTCCCCCACGAGGAGGATCCGGCCGCGACCACGGCGCTGCTGGCGGAGTTCCTCGGGACTGACCGGCCGCCGTCCTCCTGACGTGCGACGACCCTCGTCGAGGCTGCCGGTGAACGGGCTCGCGGTCAGCCGGCTCGGCTGAGGAGCGTGTCGCGCGCGGCCACGGCGGTTCCGGGATGGTCGCTGAACACCCCGTCCACCCCCGCATCCAGATACGGCCCGTACTCGGCGACCGGCCCGCCCGGCCTGCGCAGCGCCTCGGGTAGGAAGCGGGGCTCGTCGCGGAACGTCCAGGCGTGGACCGCGAGGCCGATGTCGTGGGCGTCGGAGACGAGCGGGCTCACCGGCCCGCCCCACCGGGGCAGGACGAGGGCCTTGTGGACGCCGACGGCGGCGGCGTAGCGCGCGATCCCGGCCAGGCCCGCGGGTGACGCGAGATCGGCGTAGCTGCGGGGGTTCCCGTCCGCCGGCCGGCCCGTGGCGGCGATCAGCTGCACGAGTGGGACGGGGGTCATCCCGCGCAGCAGCCGCAGGTTCGTCGTCTCGAAGGACTGCACGAACACCGGCGCGTCGGCGCGACCCAGCCCGGCGGCGGACAGCTCGGCGACCAGCGCCGGTTCGAGGGCGAGACCGATCGAGGCGAAGTAGGTGGGGTGCTTGGTCTCGGGGTAGACGCCGATCTCGCGGCCCAGCTCGGCGGAGAGGCGCTCGCGCAGCGCGAGGATCTCGGCGAACGTCGGGACGACGTGGCGGCCGTCGTGCGCGGCGTTGGCCGGACGGATCCGCGGGATGCGCTCGACGGCGCGGACCCGGCGCAGCTCCTCGAGCGTCAGGTCCTCGACGAACCAGCCGACCCGCGGCTCGCCGTCGATCACCTTCGTCGTGCGCCGGTCGGCGAACTCGGGGCGTGCCGCGATATCGGTCGTCCTGCCGATCTCCGGCTCGTGGCGGGCGACGAGGACGCCGTCGGCGGTGCTGACGAGATCGGGTTCGAGGTGGTCCGCGCCGAGCCGGGCGGCGAGCTCGTAGGCGGCGAGCGTGTGCTCCGGACGGTGCCCCGATGCGCCGCGGTGGGCGATGACCAGCATGGCTGCCAGCGTCGCCCCGGTGAGGGACGGCCCGGCCACGCGCGGGCGACGCCGGCAGGGCCGTGGGGTGAACAGGCCCGCCCGCCGTCTGCGACGCCGGTCACCGCATCTACGCTCCTCGATCGTGCGCGTCCTCGTCATCGGCTCCGGTGCTCGTGAGCACGCCATCCTGCTCGCGCTCGCGCAGGATCCCGCGGTCACGGCGCTCGCCTGCGCGCCCGGCAACGCCGGCACCGCGGCGCTCGCCGAGCAGCGCGGGGTCGAGGCGCGTGACGGCGCCGCGGTCGCGAAGCTCGCCGCGGACTGGGGGGCCGACCTCGTCGTGATCGGCCCCGAGGTGCCGCTCGTCGCGGGCGTCGCGGACGCCGTGCGTGCGGCCGGCATCGCCTGTTTCGGCCCCGGGGCGGAGGCGGCGCGGATCGAGGGCTCCAAGAGCTTCGCGAAGGACGTCATGGCTGCCGCGGGTGTCGCGACCGCGGCGTCGCTGATCGTGGACACCCCCGCCGATCTCGACATCGCGCTCGCCCGCTTCGCGCCGCCGTACGTCGTGAAGGACGACGGGCTGGCGGCCGGGAAGGGCGTCGTCGTCACCGAGGATCTGGACGCCGCGCGCGCCCACGCCTGCGGGCTGCTCGACTCCGGGCACCCCGTGCTCCTGGAGACCTACCTCGACGGGCCGGAGGTGTCGCTGTTCTGCCTGGTGGACGGGGCGCTCGTCGTCCCGCTCCTGCCCGCGCAGGACTTCAAGCGCGTCGGCGACGGCGACAGCGGCCCCAACACCGGCGGTATGGGCGCCTACGCCCCGCTGCCGTGGGCGCCCGCGGACCTGGCCGAGACGCTCGTCGAGACGATCGTCGGGCCCGTCGCCGCGGAGATGGTCCGCCGCGGCACCCCGTTCTCCGGCCTGCTCTATGCGGGCCTGGCGCTGACGTCGTCCGGCCCGCAGGTGGTCGAGTTCAACTGCCGCTTCGGCGACCCCGAGACCCAGGCCGTGCTCGCCCTGCTGCGCACGCCGCTGGCCGGGCTGCTGCACGCCACCGCCACCGGAACGCTCGCCAGGCAGCCACCGCTGGAGTGGGAAGCCGGCGCGGCGGTGACGGTCGTGCTCGCCGCGGAGGGCTACCCGGGAACGCCGCGGCTGGGCGACGTCGTCTCCGGCGCGGAGGCCGAGGGGGTGCTGCACGCCGGCACCCGCCGTCGCGACGACGGCGCGGTCGTCTCCGCAGGCGGGCGCGTGCTCTCCGTCGTCGGCACCGGGCCCGACCTCGCCGCCGCCCGTGCCGACGCCTACGAACGGCTCGGACGGGTCCACCTGGCAGGGGCGCACCACCGCACGGACATCGCGGCGAAGGCGGCGGAGGGGCTCGTCACGGTCCCGGGCTGACGGGCCGCGCGCCGTCACCGGTCCGTCGGAACCCGGGCACCGTAGTTCCGCGGACGATCTCCGCACCGCCCCCGCCTACGCTTCGGCGGGTGAGCACCACCGGGTCGAAGTTGCACACCGCCGCCCGCGCCGCGATCCCCCCGTTCCACGTGATGGACGTGTGGGCGGCGGCGGGGGAGCGCCAGCGCACCCACGGTGACCTCGTCAACCTCTCGGCGGGGCAGCCGTCCACCCCGGCGCCGGGGCCGGTGCGGGCCGCGGCGGTGCAGGCCGTGCAGGGCGAGGTCCTCGGCTACACCGTCGCGCTCGGCATTCCACCGCTGCGTGCGGCGATCGCGGCCCACTGCGCCCGGGCGTACGGCATCCCGATCGCCTCGGACGAGGTCGTCGTGACGACGGGGTCCTCGGGCGGGTTCCTGCTCGCGTTCCTCGCCGCGTTCGACGCGGGCGACCGTGTCGCGATGGCGCGGCCCGCCTACCCCTGCTACCGCAACATCCTGAGCGCGCTGGGCTGCGAGGTCGTCGACCTGCCCTGCGGCCCGGACACCCGCTACCAGCCGACCGTCGCGATGCTGGAGCGGCTCGACGGCATCGACGGCCTCGTCGTCGCGAGCCCCGCGAACCCGACCGGCACGATCCTGCCGCCCGGCGAGCTCGCCGCGATCGCGGCGTGGTGCGAGCGCCACGGCGTCCAGCTGATCAGCGACGAGGTCTACCACGGCATCTCCTACCCCGGCGCCCCGGCGACGGCGTCGGCGTGGCAGACCTCCCGCGAGGCGATCGTCGTCAACTCGTTCTCCAAGTACTTCTCCATGACGGGCTGGCGGCTGGGCTGGCTGCTCGTCCCGCCGCGGCTGCTGCGCGCGGTGGACTGTCTCGCCGGCAACTTCACCGTCTGCCCGCCGGCGCTCCCGCAGCAGGCGGCGCTGGGGGCGTTCACGCCGGAGAGCTACGCCGAGGCGGACGGCCACGTCGCCCGCTACGCCGTCAACCGCGCCCTGGTGCTCGACGGCCTGCCCGGGCTCGGCATCGAGACGATCGCGCCGGCCGACGGGGCGTTCTACGTGTGGTTCGACGTCAGGCCGTGGCTCGCGGCCACCGGCGTCGCGGACTCGATGGCGCTGACCTACCGGCTGCTCGCCGACATCGGCGTCGCCGCGGCGCCCGGGATCGACTTCGACCCCGTCGACGGCGGCGCGTGGCTGCGGATCTCGTGTGCGGGCGCGACCGAGGACGTGGCGGAGGCGTTACGCCGGTTCGAGAGCCTCCGGCTCCGATGACGGAGGGTCCGATGAGAGCGGGTCCGATGAGGGAGGGGCCGTGACGATGGCACTGCGCCGCCGCGCCGCCGACGACGAGCCACGCATCGCGGCCTGGGAGCGCCGGGTGGACTGGCCGCTCACCGCCCTCGCCGTGGTGTTCCTCGCCGCGTACGCGTGGCAGGTGCTGGACACCTCCCTGAGCCCGGCGGCGGTCGCGGCGCTGGAGGGCGTGCTCACGCTCATCTGGATCGCCTTCGGGGTCGACTACGTGGTGCGGCTCTGGCTCGCGCACAACCGGTGGCGCTTCGTCGGCACCCATGTCATCGACCTCGCCGTCCTGCTGCTGCCGATGCTGCGCCAGCTGCGCGCCTTGCGCGTCGTCACCGTGATCAGCGTGCTGAACCGGCAGCTGCGCGACGACTTCCGCGGCCGCGTCGCCGTCTACGTCGTCGGGACGGTGGCGCTGGTGGGGTTCGCCTCCGCGCTCGCCGTGCTCGACGCCGAGCGCAGCGCCCCCGACTCGTCCATCACGACGTTCGGCGACGCGCTGTGGTGGACGATCACCACGATCTCGACGGTCGGCTACGGCGACCGCTACCCCGTCACGGCCGAGGGCCGGGTCGTCGCGGCCACGCTGATGGTCACCGGGGTGGCGCTGCTCGGCGTCGTGACGGCGTCGATCGCGAGCTGGTTCGTCGAGAACCTGCGGGCGACCTCGGCGGGGATCGCCGAGATCGAGGAGGAGCTGGAGGAGACCGAGCGTGATCTCTCCGCATCCATCGGCGGCGACATCACGCAGGCACAGGAACGGCTCGGGACGCAGCTGGCGGCCGTGCTCGCGGAGCTGCAGGCGATCAGCGCCCGGCTGGAGGCGCTGGAGCACCGCTCCAGGACCCGCCCCTGACGTCGCGGTCGCGCCTACGATCGCCTGCGATCGGGAGGTCGTGCATGGCTGACGGCGGGCTGGCCGGGCGGCGCCTGCTCTGCCCCGGGCTGGTCGGGCGCACGGCCGAGGCGGCGCTGCTGCACGCCCGGGTGGCGGGGCTCGCGCAGGGCCGCGGCGGCGTCGTCCTGCTCGTCGGCGCGGCGGGGACGGGCAAGACCCGGCTGACCCAGGAGGTCGCGGACGCCGCGGTGCTCTGCGGTGCTCCGATGCTGGCAGGCCGGGCGGTGCCCGGGAGCACGGTGGCCTACCGCCCGCTCACCGAGGCGTTCCTCGGCGCGTTCCGCAACGCCCCGCCCCCGGACGCTCCTGAGCTCGCCGGGCTCGGCGCGCACCTGGGGCGCCTGGTCCCGTCATGGCAGGGTGCGGGAGCAGACGACTCACCACTCCTGCTCGGCGAGACGGTGCTGCGCCTGCTGCGCCGCCACGGCGCAGGGCGCGGCTGCGTGCTCGTCCTGGAGGACCTGCACTGGGCGGACGCGGAGACCCTCGCCGCCCTGGACCACCTGGCCGACGCCGCCCCCGACGAGCCGGTGCTCTGCGTGTGCACCGCCCGTCCGGACGGGGCGGCCGTCGACACCGTCGAGCGGCTCGAACGTCGCGATCCCGGGTCGGTCGTGCGGATCGCACTGCTTCCGGACGAGGACGTCGACCGGATGGTCGCGGCCTGCCTCGCTACGTCCTCGGCCCCGCCGGAGATCGCGGCGTTCGTGCGGGCCCACGGCGACGGCACCCCGTTCCTGGTCGAGGAGCTGCTCGCGGGCCTGGTCGCCGCGGGCCACCTGCGGTGGCTCGACGGGAGCTGGGCCTGCGAGGGCGAGCTGACGCTCACGGTTCCGGTCAGCCTGCGCGAATCCGTCGGCCGCCGCATGGTCGGGCTGACGCCGACGGCCCGCCGGGTCGTCGGAGCTGCGGCGCTCCTGGGCAGGCGGTTCGACTGGGAGCTGCTGCCGGGGATCGCCGAGGTGGATGGTCGGTCGGCCGCGGACGCGCTGCGGGCCGCGGTCGACGAGCAGCTCGTGGACGTCGACGGCGCCGGGTTCGCCTTCCGGCACTCGCTCACCCGCGAGGCCGTGCTCGCCGACCTGCTCCCGCCGGACCGGCGCGACCTCGCCCGCCGGGCCTGGCCCGCCATCGAGCGGGCCAACCCCGGCCTGCCCGGCGGGCTGTGCGAGCTGGCGGCGGAGCTCGCCGAGGCGGCGGGGGCGTCCGGGGCCGCCGCGCAGCGGCTCGTCGAGAGTTCCCGCCGGGCGCTCGCCGCGGGTGCGTTCATCTCCGCCGAGGCGGCGGCCCGGCGGGCCGTCCGGGTCGCGCCGCCGGGGGACGCCGTCGCTCTCGACGCCGGTGAATCGCTGCTGCGCGTGCTCGTCGCCGCCGGGAAACCGGGCGAGGCGGGCGAGGCGGGCAGGCGCCTCGCCGCGTCGGTGCCACCCGCGCGGCGGGCGGATCTGCTCGCTGTCACGGCGCGCGCGGCGCTGGCCGGTGGTGACCGCGGCGCGGCGGGCGCGGACGTCGCGGCGGCGCGTGCCGCACTCACCGCGGATCCGGACCCCGCCGTCGGCGCGCGGCTCGACGCCGTCGCCGCGTACGTCGCGCTGGAGTGCGGCAGGCTCGACGAGGCCGCCGCGCTCGCCGACACGGCACTCGCGGCGGCGGAGGGCCAGGCGGAGGTCGAGTGCGAGGCGCTGGAGGTCCGCGGCCGGGTCGCACGCACCCGGGATCTGGCCGAGGGGCAGGTGTGGTTCCGCCGCGCCGCCGACGTCGCCTCCCGCCACGGCCTCGCCTCCTGGCACCTGCGGGCCCAGCACGAGCTCGCCCTGCTGGCGTGGCCGTCGGGCGACGTCGAACCCCTTCGCGAGACCCGCGCGCTGGCCGCGCGGTACGGGGCGCTGGTGACGGTGGCCGTGATGGACCTCAGCCTCGCCGACATCGCCCTCGGCGCGTTCGACCGGGACGGCGCGCTCGCCGCGGCCACGGCCTGCGTGGAAGCGAGCCGGCGATTCGGCCTCGCGACCGAGCCGGTCGCGCACCTCTGGCTCGCCGGCGCCCACGCGCTCGCGGGCGACGATGTCGCGATGGAGGCCGCGATCTCCCGGTCGCTCGCCCGCGATCCGGAGGATCCCCGCATCCTCGGTGACCTCTACGGCCGGGTGCTGCTGACCAGCGCGGTCGTCTCCGGCGACCTCGAGGCGGTGCCCGCGCTGCTCGAGACCGGCATGGAGCACGTCCGCAGGGCCGACCCTGCGACCTCGGTGTTCCCCGGCCGGGTGCTCTGGACCCTCGTGCGCGCCGCCGACGGTGCGGACCTCGGCGCCGCGGCACGCATCGAGTACGCGGCCGCCGCCGACCGGATCGGGATGCCGATGTTCCACCTGCAGCGCGAGCTGATCGAGGCGGTCGCGCTCGGCCGGGAGGGCCACCCCGCGGCGGCGGAGCGGATGGAGCGGGCCCGGTCGGGGCTGCGCCGGATGTCGCTGAGCCGGGGACTCGTCCACGTCGTGGAGATGCTGGCCGCGCGGGCGGCGATCCGCGACGGCTGGGGAGACCCGGCCGCGTGGCTGCGCGAGGCCGAGGCGTTCTTCGCGGCGGGAGGCTACGGCCGCACCGCCCGCCGCTGCCGGCTCCTGCTCGCGCAGGCGGGAGCCCCGGTTCCGCGCCGCGGTCGTGGGGACTCGGTGGTACCCGCCACGCTGCGGGCTCTCGGGGTCACCAGCCGGGAGGTCGACGTGCTGCGGCTGGTCGTCGGGGGCCTGTCGAACCGGCAGATCGGCGAGCGGCTTTACCTCTCGCCGAAGACCGTCGAGCGCCATCTCGGCAGCCTCTACGACCGCACCGGGGTGCGGAACCGGGCGGCCCTGCGGGAACTGGCCCGCGATCACGGCGTGCAATCTGGGTGATCCGCGGGCCTTAAGTGGGGGTGTCGCGCCTCTGCTGCCCGATGGCGTGCCGGAACAGACTCTCCGGCATGCAGACCTCCGTCCACGAGATCGCCGATGGCGTCTATCGCCTGTCGACCTGCCTGCCCGACGTCGCCCCCGGCGGCTTCCTGATGAACCAGTACCTCGTCGACGGCGCCGAGCCGTTGCTCTTCCACACCGGGCCCCGGCGGATGTTCCCGCAGGTCTGCGAGGCCGTCGCCCGGGTCGTCCCGCCACAGCGGCTGCGCTGGGTGAGCTTCGGCCACGTCGAGTCCGACGAGTGCGGAGCGATGAACGAATGGCTCGACGCGGCGCCCTCGTCGCGCGTCCTGTTCAACCTGCTCGGCTGCCGGGTGTCGCTGGACGACCTCGCCGACCGCACGCCGGAGCCCGTCGAGGAGGGCGACGTCCGCGACATCGGCGGGCACCGGGTCCGGGCGATCCCCACCCCGCACGTGCCGCACGGATGGGAGGCGCAGGTGCTGTTCGACGAGACCACCCGCACGCTCCTGTGCGGGGACCTGTTCACCCGGGCGGGTGATGCCCCGGCCCTCGTCCACGACGACGACCTGATCACACCCGCGCTCGCGGCGGACGACCTGTTCGGTGCCACCTGCCTCACCGCGACGACGGCGCCGACCCTGCGCGCCCTCGCCGACCTGCAGCCGCGCACGCTCGCCCTCATGCACGGCCCGGCGTTCGCGGGCGACTGCGCCGCGGCGCTGCGCGATCTCGCCGACGCCTACGAGGCGCGGTTCCTCGCGTCCGTGCGAACGGTGGCGGCGTGAACACCATGGTGGACGGGGCCCGGCCCCTCGCGCGCGGCGAGGTCGAGGGGTTCGCCGCGCGCGAGACGGCGCGGATGGTCGACGCGCTGCGTGCCCTCTCCCCGGACGAGTGGACCCGACCCACCGACTGCCCTGCCTGGGACGTCCGCGCGCTGGCCGGACACGTGCTCGGCATGACCGAGGGCTTCAGCGGCCTGCGACGGATGGTGTCGACGATGGTGGCCGGGGCGAGGCGGGCGGACGGCGGGCCGATGATCGACGGCATCACCGCCGCGCAGGTGGCGGCCAACGCAGACCTCAGCACGGGCGAGCTGGTCGACCGCATGGCCGCCGCAGGGCCGCGGCAGGCTCGCTGGCGGGCGTCCCGGCGGCTGCTGCGGCTGCTGCCGGACAAGGAGCCGATGCGCGACGGCACGGTCGAGACGTGGCGGATGGGCTACATCTTCGACGTGATCCTCACCCGCGACACCTGGATGCACCGGGTCGACATCGCCCGCGCCACCGGCAGGCCCCACGAGCTGACCGCGGAACACGACGGGCGGATCGTCGCGGACGTCGTCGTCGAGTGGGCGCGCCGGCACGGCGAGCCCTTCGCGCTGCGGCTGACCGGCCCGGCCGGGGGTACGTTCTCGTCGGGTTCCGGCGGCGTGGAGCTGACCCTCGACGCGGCCGAGTTCTGCCGGATCCTGTCCGGGCGGGCTCCGGGCGAGGGCCTGCTCGCCCGCGAGGTGCCGTTCTGACCGGTCCTGGTGCGCGGGGTGGCGGGCGTCTCGGAGGCGCGCTGGGTGGCGGGAGTCAGCGGCGCGTCGCCGTGCGCAGCCCCCGCCGCGTGGCCGTCGAGCCCTCCCCGGACGAGCGTCGCTGCGGGACGGTCGCGCTGTCCTCGGGCTCGGCGGCGCCGATGCGCTCCAGCGCCGCGGCGACGTCGACCTCGGTGATGTCGGCATGGGTGACGAGCCGCACCTGGCCCGCCATCGCCGAGGCGCGCACGCCGGCGTCGGTGAACCGGCGCAGCGTCGCCTCGAGGTCCGCGACCGCGACCAGCACGATGTTCGTCTGCGGGATGGCGACCTGCCAGCCGCGCTCGCGCAGGCCGGTGGCGAGGATGGCAGCGCGCTCGTGGTCCTCGCCGAGCCGGTCGATGCGATCCAGCGCCACGAGCCCGGCCGCGGCCAGCACACCGCCCTGGCGGACGCCGCCGCCGAGCATCTTGCGCAGCCGCCGCGCCTGCCCGGTGAACTCCGCGGAACCCGCGACCAGGGACCCGACGGGCGCGCCGAGCCCCTTCGACAGGCACACCTGCACGGTGTCCGCCCCGACGGTGAGCGCCGCGGGCGGGACGCCGAGCGCCACGGCGGCGTGCCACAGCCGGGCACCGTCCAGGTGGACGCGCAGGCCCGCGGCGCGGGCCGCGGACGCGAGGGCTGCGTGCTCCTCCGGCGCGGTGACGGTGCCACCCGCGGCGTTGTGGGTGTTCTCCACGCACAGCAGCGTGGTGCGCAGCGAGTAGTACGGGGCGTTCGTCCGGCCGCCGGCGGCGGCCCGGCGCACGGCGTCGGGGGAGATACGGCCCGGTCCGGCGTCGTGCGGAAGGGGTCGTGGCATGCCGCCCGCGAGCCACGCCGCGGTGCCCAGCTCGGCCTCCAGGACGTGGGCGCCCGCGGGGGCGAGGAACGTGTCGCCACGGTTCAGGTGCGCCATCAGAGCGATGAGGTTGGCCATCGACCCGCTGGGTGTCCAGAGCGCATCCTCCGTCGCGACCAGGTCGGCGACCCGCTCCTCCAGCGCCCGCATCGTCGGGTCGCGGTCCAGGACATCGTCGCCGACCTCGGCGGCGGCCATCGCCTCCCGCATCTCCTTCGTCGGCTTCGTGACCGTGTCGGAGCGCAGGTCGATCGGGCCGCGCGCCGCCGGTTCCCGGCGCAGTCGAGACGCTCGCACGGTTCCCGATTCAACCAGCCGGTGCCGGATCGGTCGCGCGTGGGTCACGAAAAGGTCACGGAATCCGCCGATTGTGGGAGACGTGCAACCGTGAGCCGCCCGCGTTCCGTCCTGGGTCCGGAAGGGAGGCACACGGCGTGACCGACGCCGCAGACGAGGCGTTCGCGGAGTACTTCCGTGCACGTCGCGACGCTGTGCGCCGCACGGCGTACCTGCTCTGCGGGGACTGGCACCGCGCCGACGACCACGCGCAGGCGGCGTTCGTCGCGCTGCACCGCCACTGGCGGCGCATCCGCGACAAGGAGGGTCTGGACGCCTGGATGCGGCGGACGCTCGTGCGGTCGGTCGTGGACGAGTCCAGACGCCCGTGGCGGCGGGAGAAGGCGCCGCTCACGCAGGTGCCCGATCCGCCGGTTGCCGACCGCGCGGACGCGATCGTCACGAGGGAGGCGCTGGTGGCGGGCCTGCGGTCGGTCCCGTCGAAGCAGCGGGCCGTGCTGGTCCTGCGGTACTTCGAAGGCCTGGACGTCGCGGAGACCGCCGCGGCGATGGGCTGCTCGACGGGCACCGTGAAGAGCCAGACGGCGCACGGCCTCGCGGCGCTGCGTGCGGCGCTCGGGGACGCGCTCGACGACCTCCGGACGGCGTGAGGGGAGTGGTGATGGACGAGCAGCAGCTGGCCGAGGCGATGCGGGGTGCGGCCGCCGACGTCCCGCCGGCGTCGTTCGACAGCGCGGACGTGGTGCTCGCGTCGCGGCGGATCACCGCCAGGCGGCGGGCTGTGACGGCCGGCGCGGCGCTCGCGGCGGTGGTGGTCGTCGGCGTCGGGGTGAGCGTCGGTGTGGGGGTCACCGGATCGCGGGACGCGACGACGGCCGCCGCCCCGGCGGAGGCCCCGGCCGCGCCCCAGTACGCGCCGTCGCCGGCACCGGAGGCCGCCCGCGCCGCGCCGCCAGCCGCGGCCGACGCGCATTCCTCGGGAGCGGAGTCCGCGCCGTCGCCGCAGCCGCCGCTGGGTCCCGGCCCCGTGGACACCTGCGCGAACCCCCAGGACCCGCAGCTGCGCGCGCTCGTGGAGGAGGTGCTCCCGGAGGTGGCAGGCGCGCCCGAGGCGCCCACGACGAAGGAGTGCCGGCTCGGCGGCGGGCGGGGCGTCAACGTCGAGGTGGACGGGGGCGTGCTCAGCGTCACCTACCTTCCGCCGGGCGCGCCGACGGGATCGGCGCCTGCGCGCGGGGTGGTCCTGCCGACGGCGTCCGGCGGGACGCTGGTGATGGTCGCGAGCGGGAGCGGGCCGTCCCCGGAACGTCTGGCTGAGGCGGCCGTCGAGCTCGCACCGCGGCTGTGAGGGCGGGCCCGCACGCAGCAGGATCTGCTGCCGGGCCGTGCGCCCAGGGCACGTATCGTGCACGTACGTGATCCCCAACGTGCTGGCCGCCCGCTACGCGAGCCCCGAGCTCGTGGCCCTGTGGTCGCCCGAGAACAAGGTCGTGCTGGAGCGGCGGCTGTGGATCGCGGTGCTGCGGGCGCAGGCCGAGCTCGGCATCGACGTCCCGGCCGGGGTCGTCGAGGACTACGAGCGGGTCGTCGACCAGGTCGACCTCGCCTCGATCGCGGCGCGCGAGCGCGTCACCCGCCACGACGTCAAGGCGCGCATCGAGGAGTTCTGCGCGCTGGCCGGGCACGAGCACGTCCACAAGGGGATGACCAGCCGCGATCTGACGGAGAACGTCGAGCAGCTGCAGATCCGGCTCTCGCTCCAGCACGTCCGGGACCGCACGGTGGCGGTGCTCGCCCGGCTGGCGCGCCGCGCCGCAGAGCATGCCGAGCTGGTGATGGCAGGTCGCAGCCACAACGTCGCCGCGCAGGCCACGACGCTGGGCAAGCGGTTCGCCACCGCGGCCGACGAGCTGCTCGTCGCGTTCGACCGGCTGGAGGAGCTGCGGGCCCGCTACCCGCTGCGCGGGGTCAAGGGGCCCGTCGGCACCGCCCAGGACATGCTCGATCTCCTCGACGGGGACGCGTCGCGGCTGGCCTCGCTCGAGGCACGGGTCGCCGCACATCTCGGCTTCGAAGCCGGGTTCACGAGCGTCGGGCAGGTCTACCCGCGTTCCCTGGACTTCGACGTGCTCTCGGCGCTCGTGCAGCTCGCGGCGGCGCCGTCGTCGCTGGCCACGACGATCCGGCTGATGGCGGGCGCGGAGCTCGCCACCGAGGGGTTCAAGCCCGGTCAGGTCGGGTCGTCGGCGATGCCGCACAAGATGAACTCGCGCTCCGCGGAGCGCATCAACGGCATGCTCGTGCTGCTGCGCGGCTACGCCGGGATGGCCGCCGAGCTGGCCGGATCG
This sequence comes from Pseudonocardia sp., assembly GCF_050246655.1. GTDB lineage: Bacteria > Actinomycetota > Actinomycetes > Mycobacteriales > Pseudonocardiaceae > Pseudonocardia. Next base: position 2,470 of record NZ_JBFWVQ010000061.1, on the reverse strand, counting down.
CAGTGGAACGAGGGCGACGTCTCGGACTCGGTGGTGCGCCGCGTCGCGCTGCCGGACGCCTTCTTCGCCCTGGACGGCCTCTACGAGACGGCGCTGACGGTGCTCGACGAGTTCGGCGCCTACCCCGCGGTGATCGCCCGCGAGCTGGACCGCTACCTGCCCTTCCTCGCAACCACGGCCGTCCTCATGGCCGCGGTGCGCGCCGGGGTCGGTCGCGAGACCGCCCACGAGGTGATCAAGGAACATGCCGTCGGCGTCGCGTTGGCGATGCGGGAGAAGGGCCAGGCCGAGAACGACCTCGTCGGCCGCCTCGCGGCCGACGAGCGGCTGGGGCTCTCGGCGGGGGCGCTGGACGGCCTGCTCGCCGATCCGCTCGCGTTCACCGGCGCGGCCGTCTCCCAGGTCCGCGCCGTCTGCGCCCGGGTCGACGCGATCGTCACCCGGCATCCCGAGGCCGCCGCCTACGCCCCCGGAGCCATCCTGTGAAGCTGCTGCACTCGGGCAAGGTCCGCGACGTCTACCTCGACGACACGACCCGCCCGCCCGAGCTGATCCTCGTCGCCTCCGACCGGTTGTCGATCTACGACGTCGTGCTGCCCACGCCCGTACCGGACAAGGGGGCGCTGCTCACGGCGTTGTCGCTGTGGTGGTTCGAGCGGACCGCCGACCTCGTGCCGAACCACGTCATCTCCACCGACGTCCCGGCCGAGTTCGCGGGCCGTGCCGTCCGGTGCCGCCGGCTGGAGATGCTGCCGGTCGAGTGCATCGCGCGGGGCTACCTCGCCGGGTTGGGGCTGCGCGAGTACGAGAAGTTCGGCGCGGTCTCGGGCGTGGCGCTGCCGCCGGGGCTGGTCGAGGGCTCGCGACTGCCGGAGCCGATCTTCACCCCGACGACGAAGGCGCCGGTGGGGGAACACGACGAGTTCCTGACGTTCGCGCAGGTCGCCGACCTGCTCGGCCGGGAGCGGGCGGATCGGCTGCGCTCGTTGACGCTCGAGGTGTACACGCGCGGTGCGGCGATCGCGGCCGAGGCAGGGATCCTCGTCGCGGACACGAAGCTGGAGTTCGGGCTGGATCCCTCCGGGGAGATCGTCCTCGCGGACGAGGTGCTGACGTCGGACTCCTCGCGGTTCTGGCCCGCGGAGCGGTGGGCGCCGGGCGGGCCGCAGTACTCCTACGACAAGCAGTTCGTCCGGGACTGGTCGGCGACCCTCGACTGGGATCGGACACCACCCGGGCCGGAGGTGCCGGCCGAGGTGGTCGAGGCGACGAGGGCACGGTACGTCGAGGTGTACGAGCGGATCACCGGGCGGGTCTGGGGCTGATTCACGATCGCGAACCGTTCGGCGTCGTCGACCTGCGGGTTCGTGGCCGTGATGGGTGAATTGTGGACGGTCGGTGGGGTCGGCGTGTGACCATCCGTGCATGGGTGGTCACGACATCGTCGCCGATCCTGCTGCGTTGCGTCGGGCGGCGGCGGAGTTGGACAGGGTGGCGTCGGGGGTGGAGGAGTACGCCGTTGCCTGGAGCACCCAACGAATCTGGCAGCGAGTTGCCGATGTGGGAACAGATCCGGTCAGCCTGCAGCTGAAGCAGAACCTGATCACGATGGCCGAGAACGCCGGGCGCTGGATGGTCGGCTACTCCCGGCAGGTCCGTGCTGCGCAGGAGGGCTTGTTGGCGCAGGCGGAGGCCTATGAGCGGGTCGAGCGTGAGGCTGCGGATCGGATGCGTCGGCTGTGAAGGTGGCGCACGGTCTCTGGCGGGTCTGGCTGCTGGCGTGGCTGGTGGCGGTGTTGACCGGGTGTGCGGTCGGGCTGTCAGGTGGGGGGGCCGCTCCGGGGGCGCCGACGGCGGATGCGGACGGGTTTCCATCGGATGTGCCGATCGAATTGAAAGTGCGCGAGCCGAAGGACGCCCGGGGGATCGGCCCGTGCGAGCTGTTGACGGTGGCGCAGCAGAAGGAGCTCGGGCTCGATCCCTCGACGGCCAAACCTGCTGCCGACGGGCTGGCCCAGACCTGCTTCTGGCACTACCCACGAAAGGTCGACTACGCGTCAATCGCGGTGTCGACCGACCCAACCGGGGGGAAGCTGCCGGGCTTGTGGCGGCTGTTCCACGACGATCCGAACTATGAGCAGTTCGAGGTTGCCGGGCATCCGGCTGTGCGGAGGAACGTCGACCCGGATGGTTATTGCGACATTACTGTCGCGATCGCGGACCTGCAGACGGTCGTCGTCACCGCGACCGCCGATCTCACCCCGCGGCCGGATCCGTGTGCGCCGTCGCGGCGGATGGCCGAGCTGATCCTGTCCAACCTTCCGCCGCTGGTCCGGGGGCAGAGATGACGTCTCCGTACATGAGCGGTCACGACATCGTCGCCGATCCTGCTGCGTTGCGCGCGGCGGCGGCGAAGTTGGACGCGGTGGCGTCGAACCTGGAGCAGTACGCCCTGGGTTGGACCCGCGAC
>NZ_JBFWVQ010000060.1:0-35683 GCF_050246655.1 Pseudonocardia sp. | reverse complement strand
GCAGCGTCGGCGTCCGGTCCTCGGGACTCTCCTCGGAGTGGGAGATGCCCCGCCCCGCGGTCATCAGGTTCACCGCGCCCGGGACGATCGTCTGCAGGCTGCCGAGGCTGTCCCGGTGCAGCACCTCCCCCGCGACCAGCCACGACACCGTCTGCAACCCCGTGTGCGGGTGCGGGGGCACCCGCATCCCCGCCGAGGTGGCGACGTCCTCGGGCCCGTAGTGGTCCAGGAAGCACCAGGCGCCGACCATGCGGCGCGCGCGGTTCGGCAGCGTCCGGCGCACCGTCATCGCCCGCGGCCCGCCGAGCGCGACCTCCACCCCGGCGTAGCGCTCGCGGACCGGGCCGTCGACGGCTTCGGCGCCGCACTCCGTCTCCCGGGGATCTGTCGCGAGATCGCTCATGGGGCCGACGCTACCCCGCAACGAGCGGCCCGTCCGTCCAGCTGAGTGGGACGAACGCGCCGCTCGTTGCACGCGGATCCCCGCGCCACCCGCGAACCCTGCGTCACCCCGCCGCCACGGCCCGGAACCGCCGTGGTCATGCTCTGCACATGACGCGCACCCTCGTCCGGCTCGCCGTGGCCTGCTGCTGCGCCGCGCTGCTGGCCGGCTGCGGCTCCTCGGCCACCGACGCCGACCAGCCCAACAATCCCCGCACCGCAACGCAGGCGCCGGTCCAGGTCGACGTGGACGGCATCCCCGCGCTGACGGGCAACCCGACGGACCTGGACGCACCGGCCCAGGCGCTCGCCGGAGGCGCCCAACCGCCCACGCAGCTCGTCACGCGCGACATCGTCGTGGGCACCGGCGAGGCCGCGACGGCCTCGGACACCGTCGACGTCCGCTACGTCGGCACCCTCTACACCGACGGCACCCTGTTCGACAGCTCCTGGCGCCGCGGGCCGGAGCCCATCTCCTTCCCGCTCTCCGGCGTGGTGCCGGGCTTCGCGAAGGGCATCGAGGGCATGAAGCCGGGTGGGCGCCGCGTCATCGTCATCCCGCCGGATCTCGGGTACGGGGCCCGCGGGCAGGGGCCGATCCCGGCGAACTCGACGCTGGTGTTCGTCGTGGATCTGGTCGGCATCGGCTGATGAAGGGTCCGGGGTGGCGCCGCCGGGCCGCCTCTAGAGTCCACCCGTGACCGACTCCGGGGACGGCCCGCACCGGGTGGTCGCCGTCCTCGCGCCCGCCGGGGTGTATCTCGGCGTGCGGCTGGTCGGGATCGTCGTGCTCGCCGTCATGTCCGCCCGCAACGGGACGTCGCTGCTCGAGGAGCTCACCTCCTGGGACGGCGAGTGGCTGCTCGAGATCGCCGCCCACGGTTACGACGGCGTGTCGGACCAGCTCGTCGACGCCTACGGGAACCGCGACGGCCACACCGCCCTCGGCTTCTTCCCGGGCTACCCCGGTCTGGTGGCCCCGGTCGCGCCGGTGACGGGGACCGCCGCCGCGGGCCTGCTCGTGGTGCTCGCCGCGGGGATCGCGGCGGCGTACGGGATGGCGCGGCTGGGCGAGCTGGTGCCGGGTGGGTCACGACGGGCCGGGCTGATCCTCGTGGCGCTGTTCGCGGCGACGCCGATGGCCGTCGTCCTGTCCATGGCCTACTCGGAGGCACTGTTCTGCGCGCTCGCCGCGTGGGCGCTGGTCGCGCTGCTGCAGGAGCGGTGGCTCCTGGCCGGGGTCCTGACGGCCGTGGCGGGGCTCGTGCGCCCGACCGCGACGGGGCTGATCGCGGCGGTCGGGCTGGCGGCGGTGGCCACCGCCGTGACGGGCCGGGAGGTGGCGCGGTCGTCCTGGAACGTGCCGGCGCTGGTTCCCGCGGGACGCCACGCGGCCGGGCCACCGGCTCCGGCGGCCGTCGCGACCTCGCAGCGCCTCGCCGCCCTCGCGGCCGCGGTCGTCGCGCCGCTCGGCTGGCTCGCGTGGCTCGGGTTCGTCGCGTACCGGACGGGGGAGCTCGACGGCTGGTTCCGCATCCAGCGCGAGGGCTGGGGCTGGTATCCCGACGCCACGGCGACGCCCGCGTGGGTGCTCGCCACCCTCGGCCACGACGACCGCGCCTACCAGATCGCCACCGCCGTCGTGCTGGTCGCCGCGCTCGTGCTGCTCGTGCTCACCGTGGTCGCGCGGCTGCCGTGGCCGCTCGTGGTGTACGCGGCGGCCGGGTTGGTCCCGATCTGGGGCACCCAGGGCCTGATGAACACGAAGGTGCGCCTGCTGATCCCGGTGTTCGTCCTGCTGATCCCGGTGGCGCTCGGGCTGTCGCGGCGGGGCACCGCCACGGTCGTGGCCGTGCTCGCGGGAGTGGCGCTCGCGTCCGCGTGGTTCGGCGGCTTCGCCCTGACGGTGTGGCCCTACGGCATCTGAGCGGCCGTCTCGGCGCGGACCGCCGCAACCCCGGCCGCGTCGAGCAGCCCCAGCCTGGCGGCGTGCTCGGCGATCTGCACGCTGTCGTCGACGGCCACCATCGGCACGCCGCCGGCGCTGACGTCCGCGGCGAGGGCGTCCAGCCCCGCCCGCCGCCGGGCGTCGGCGCCAGGAGTGCGGCGGATGTAGACCGCCCGGATGCGGTCGCCGAACTCGCGGGCGAGCGCCGCGTAGATCTCGGGGTCGTGCTGCCCCGAGTCGCCGACCAGGACGAGCCCGAGCCCGGGATGGTCGTCGAGCACCCGGCGCACGAGCGTCGTCTTGTGCTCCGACGCACCGATGCGGAACAACCCCGACGAGGACGGGCCCCAGTCGGTGAGCAGGAGTGGGCCGAGGGGAAAGCCGCGCAGGTGCAGGAACTGCAGGAGCATCTCGTGGAGGTTCCACGGGCTTGTCGAGACGTAGAAGACGGGCGCGTCGAGGGCGCGGTAGAGCGCGGCGGCGCCGGGCAGCGGGGTGCGCTCGGCGACGTCGGTGAGCAGGGTGATCCGCAGGAACGCCAGGCCCCGGGTGATACCGGTCTCGACGATCGTGTCGTCGACGTCGCTGACGATGCCCACGGTGGCCGCCGGATCGGCGACCAGCAGGGGCGCCGTGACGATCGCCGGATCCCCGGGCAGGCGCAGCCCGATCTCGTGGCGGCCGGGCGGGAGGTCCGGCAGGTCGACGACGGCGTCGACGTAGCCCTCGCGGTCGGTGGGCACGGTGGCTCCCCCGCCGGGTGCGGTGATCGTGACCGGCACGCGGGGCAGCTCGACGGTGAAGAACCTCGCCAGCGTGGAGCGCAGCACCGCCCACCGCGACCGCGGGCCGTCGGCCGCGGCGGTCGGCCTGCCGATGACGACCCTGGCCCCGACGCGGGCGCGGGCGGGGCTGCCGTAGGCGATGAACGGCAGGATGATGCGCCGGTTGCGGCCGAGCAGGCGCAGCACTGCGATGATCAGCGCGTGCAGTCCGTCCTCGGCGACGAGCACGGTGCGCACGAGCCGGGGCGGGGTGACCACGCCACCACCGTAGGGTGGCCGGTGTGGGCACGGTGCTCCTGGACCTCGACGGCACGCTCGTCGACTCGGGTCCACTGATCGTCGACCACCTGGAGATCGCGTTCGCCGCGGTCGGGCTGCCGGTCCCGCCGCGCGACGAGCTGTGGGCGTTCGTCGGCCCGCCGCTGGAGGACGTCGCGCCTGCGCTCGGGCTCACCGGCGAGCGGGCGCGGGCGTTGATCGCGGCCTACCGGTCGAGCTACGCCCCGGTGGCGCCGTCGTCGCCGCCGTTCCCGCAGGCCGCGCCGGTGCTGGACGGCCTGCGGGCGGCCGGGTTCAGGCTCGCGCTGGCCACGTCGAAGCAGGAGTGGCTGGCCCGCGAGGTCGTCGAGCGCAACGGGTTCGACATCGACCTCGTGGGGGGCGCCGATCCCCCGCGACGGATCGGGAAGGCCCGGGTGATCGCCTCGGTGCTGGAGCGGCTGGGGCTGAACCCGGCGTGCGACCCGGTCGCGATGGTCGGCGACCGCGTCCACGACGTGGAGGGCGCTGCTGCGCACGGGATCCCGACGCTCGGCGTCGCGTGGGGATATGCGGCGCCCGGTGAGCTGGCGGGTGCGGCGACCGTCGCCGCCGACCCGGTGGAGCTGCTCGACGCCCTGCGTCCGGGCGGGGTCTGGTCGGTGCCGCGGGACGCCGGGCTCTGCCAGGATCACCGCCGGAGCTGACCAGCGGAGGAGGCGGCGTGGCGGAGTTCGTCGGCGCGATCGACCAGGGCACCACCAGCACCCGCTTCATGATCTTCGACCACGGCGGCGCGGAGGTGGGCCGCCACCAGCTCGAACACGAGCAGCTCCTGCCCCGACCCGGCTGGGTCGAACACGATCCGCGCGAGATCTGGGCACGGGCGAGCGAGGTCGTCGCGGCCGGCCTGGCGAGCGCGGGCCTGCGCGCGGCGGACCTGTGCGCGCTCGGGATCACCAACCAGCGCGAGACCACCGTCGTCTGGGACCGCCGCACGGGCGAGCCGCTGCACCACGCGATCGTCTGGCAGGACACCCGCACCGACCGCATCGCCGCGGCCCTTGACCGCGACGGGCGCGGCGACGTCATCCGCCGCAAGGCCGGGCTCCCGCCCGCCACGTACTTCTCCGCCGCCAAGATCCAGTGGATCCTGGAGAACGTCGACGGCGCCCGCGCGGCCGCCGAGCGCGGGGACGCGGTCTTCGGGAACACGGACTCGTGGCTGCTGTGGAACCTCACGGGCGGGGTGGACGGCGGCGTGCACGTCACGGACGTCACCAACGCCAGCCGCACCATGCTCATGGACCTCGAGACCCTCGACTGGGACGACGAGCTCCTCGGCTTCTTCGGCGTCCCGCGCGCGATGCTGCCGCGCATCGCGTCCAGCTCCTGCCCCGAGGGCTACGGCAGCACCCGCGCGGACGGCCCGTTCGGCGGCGAGGTGGCGATCACCGGCGATCTCGGCGACCAGCAGGCCGCCACCGTCGGGCAGGTCTGCTTCGCGCCGGGCGAGGCGAAGAACACCTACGGCACCGGCAACTTCATGCTGCTCAACACAGGTACCGAGCTGGTGCGCTCGCAGCACGGCCTGCTGTCCACCGTGTGCTACCGCCTCGGGGACGACGCACCCGTCTACGCGCTGGAGGGCTCGATCGCCGTCACCGGCTCCGCGGTGCAGTGGCTGCGCGACCAGCTCGGGATCATCCCGGACGCCGCGGCCAGCGAGGAGCTGGCGGGCCGCGTCGAGGACAACGGCGGGGTGTACTTCGTACCCGCGTTCTCGGGGCTCTTCGCGCCGTACTGGCGCTCGGACGCCCGCGGTGCGATCGTCGGGCTGTCGCGCTACGACACCGCCGCGCACATCGCCCGCGCCACCCTGGAGGCGATCTGCTACCAGAGCCGCGACGTCGCCGACGCGATGGCGAAGGACTCCGGCGTCGCCCTGGACGTCCTGAAGGTCGACGGCGGCGTCACGGCGAACGACCTGTGCATGCAGATCCAGGCCGACGTCCTCGGGGTGCCGGTGTCGCGGCCCGTCGTCGCCGAGACCACGGCGCTGGGGGCGGCCTACGCCGCGGGCCTCGCGGTGGGATTCTGGTCCTCGACCGACGAGCTGCGGGAGAACTGGCGGGAGGCCCGACGCTTCGAACCGCGGTGGAGCGCCGGGCAGCGCGAGGCCGCGTACGCGGGATGGCGCAAGGCCGTGGAGCGCACGCTGGGCTGGGTGGACGTGGGGTGAGCCAGGGCTGGTGTGTCGATGTCGGCTGAGCCAGGTCGGTGTGTCGATGTGGCGGCGGGCGTGGTGCGCGCGGCGGCAGGGCATGGCGGAGCGCGGCGCGCGCCGGCGGCGCTCGCACCCACGTTCGAGCGGTGAGATGCCCCCGGTTGCGGCGCTCGCACACATGTGCGAGGGGACTGCCCCCCGGGGGCATCCCTGGAACACACGTGCGAGCGGTGACACACCCCCCAGGGCGGTCACACACACCGCCGACAATGTGCACCAGCACCACCCGATGTGTGCGAGCACGCCGCCCCGGCACCCCGCCGAGTCGCGGCACACCACCGGGGCGACCTGGCACCCACGTGCGCGCGACGGCACACCCCCGGGGCGGCGCTCGCACACACGTGCGCGCGACGGCACACACCCCAGGGTGGTCACACACACCGCCGACAATGTGCGCCAGCACCACCCGATGTGTGCGAGCACGCCGCCGCCCCGGCACACCCCGCCGAATCGCGGCACACCACCGGGGCGACCTGGCACCCACGTGCGCGCGACGACACACCCCCCAGGGCGCTCACACACACCGCCGACAATGTGCACCAGCACCACCCGGTGTGTGCGAGCACGCCGGGACCAATCCGGGACGACGGCCGGACCGGTCCGCGATCAGGCCAACACCGCCGACGCGGCTCCGCGGCCATTTCCCGCACCGCCCGGTGGAAGGCGCGGGGGAGCGCGGTGGCAGGGTGGCGCGGTGGACCGCAGGCAACTGCTGAAGACGATGGGCGGGTCGGCCATCGGCGCCGCGATCGGCGCGGGTCTCCTCGGCTGCTCCCCCGCCGCAGGCGCCGCGGCCCCGGCGGGCCCGCCGAGCGACATCCTGCCGCTGGCCGACTGGTGGCTCACATTGCCCACCGGCTCACCGGACGCGACGATCGTCAAGGACCTCGCGGGCTACCAGGCCGACCCGTGGTTCGTCGGCCAGGACGACGGCGTGCGGTTCCGGGCGAACGTCGGCGGCGCGACGACGTCGGGCAGCGCCTACCCGCGCTGCGAGCTGCGAGAGTTGAACCCGGACCGCACGCAGGCCTCCTGGTCGTTCCGCGCCGGGACGCACGAGATGGACGTGACGCTCGCGGTGACGGCCGCCCCGGTGCGCAAGCCGGAGGTGTGCCTCGCGCAGGTGCACGGCACGTCCGGCGACCTGCTGATCGTCTACTACGACGCGAAGGCGGGCGGCATCCGATGGAAGCTGGAGAGCGTGGCGCAACCCAAGGTCGTCGACTACGCGCCCGGCCGCCCGCTGAACGTCCGGATCCGGGTGGCGGACGGGCGGTGCGAGGTGTTCCTGGACGGCACGCGCCGCATCGACTTCGTCTCGGACCACGCCACCTGCTACTTCAAGACGGGCGCGTACGTGCTGTCCAACCCGTCGAAGGGTGACGACCCCGCGGCGTACGGCGAGACCGTGATGTCGAGGCTCGCGGTGGTGCACACGTGACGCCGAGCCCCGGCCTCAGGCCGGGTCGACGATCTTCCAGTACGAGTCCTTGCGGACGACCTCCCCGTCACGGAACTCCCAGTGGTCGCATCCGCGCACGCACACCTTCTGGCCGTCGGGTCGCGTGCCGGTGAGGAGCCACTCGGAGACGCCGAGGTCGCCGCTGACCCAGTGCCGGTCCTCGCCGTAGTGGACGTCGGGCAGTCCCGCGAAGCGGGACGCGAGGCCCTCGCGCACCGCCGCCTTGCCGACCAGCCGGTGGCCCCACGGTTCGGGTCCGCGGGGCATGTCCAGCGAGCAGTCCTCGGCGAAGAACTCCATGATCGCGTCGAGGTCGTGCGCGTTGAACGAGGCGGTGATCGCCTTCAACGTGTCCACCGAAGCGCCGTCCCGAGCCGCCATCGCCGACCTCCCCGTGGTCGAGCCGTGTCCCGCAGCACGCAGCGTACGACCGACCGCCCCGCACGACGACCCACCGACGTCGGCCGGGCGCGGGGCTAGGCGCGGGCGGGTGCCGGCACGTCGTCCTCCACCCACTCGAGCAGGTCGCCGGGCTGGCAGCCGAGCACCCGGCACATCGCGTCCAGGGTCGAGAACCGCACCGCCTTCGCACGTCCGTTCTTGAGCACCGCCACGTTCGCCGGGGTGAGCCCGACGCGCTCGGCGAACTCGCCCACGCTCATCTTGCGCTTGGCCAGCTCCACGTCGATACGCACGACGATCGCCATCAGATGACCGCCTCGAGGTCGGTGCGCAGCTCGGTGGCCTGACGCAGCAGGGCGCGCATGACCACCATCAGCAGGCCCACCACGGCGAGCCCGACGGTCAGCAGGAACAGCACGAGCGGCACGCCGGGGTCGTCGGCGTGGTAGCCGACCCACAGCAGGACCCCCACCAGCACCACCCAGGCCGCGGCGACGGCCCACACGATCGCGTCCACCCACACCAGGGAGGCCCGGCTGAAGATCCGGTCCCGGACGACGCGGGTGAGCAGCATCCACGTGGAGACGATCACCACCTGGACGCAGAGCACGAAGAACACCGCGATGGCGGTGAACGGCCACCGCAGGTGGGCGGACTCCGGGGACTCCTGCGCCATGTGCGCGAACTGACCGGGCAGCGACAGCGTCTGGAAGACCACCAGGATCCCGAACAGCGCCACGAGGAAGATCCGGAGCGGCAGGACCGCTCGATACTCCGTCAGCATAGATCGAGTATCGATATCTCTCTATCGAAAGTCAATCGTCTGCGAGCTCGCGGCGCTGCCGTCGTGACGGCGTGAACGTGAGCAGGTCCAGCATCCCCGGCGGCGCCACGACGCCCGGCCCGCCGGCCCGCACCCACGCGCCGACGGCCTCGGTGTCGTCCTCGCGCAGCACCCCGGACAACCACACGGGCCGCGCGCCCGCGCGCCGACCGTCCGACGACGGGCTGACGACCACGACGTTCGAGTGCTCGCAGGCGTCCAGGCAGTCCGTGACGCGCACCCGGGTACCGGCGGCGCGCAGCGTGGCGAGCTGGCTGTCGTGGTCGGTCCCGGGGTGCTTGCCGACCGACCCGCAGCAGCACCCGCGGCAGACCGTGAGGGTCGGGCCCGCCCCGGCGGGACCCTGGCGTCGTGGACTCACCCCGCAAGTCTCCCCGCACGGTGTGCCCGGCGCGGGGCCGGGCACCACCGCGGGTGAGGGTCGCCACCTCCGTCGCGCCCAGGAAGCGGTGGTCGCCGTCCCGGGCGGAAGATGGGCCCCATGCGATCAGTGGCGCTCTCCCCCGCGGCGCGCTCGGCCGCCCTCCAGGAGATGGCCGGCACGGAGCTGGACGTCCTCGTCGTCGGCGGCGGCGTGGTCGGCGGCGGGTGCGCGCTGGACGCGGCGACCCGTGGCCTGTCGGTCGGCCTGGTCGAGGCGCGCGACTTCGCCTCAGGGACGTCGAGCCGGTCCTCCAAGCTGATCCACGGGGGGCTGCGGTACCTGGAGATGCTGGACTTCCGGCTGGTCGCGGAGGCCCTCGCCGAGCGTGGGCTGCTCCTGGAGCGGCTCGCCCCGCACCTCGTGCGCCCCGTCCCCTTCCTGTACCCGCTGCGCCATCGCGGGTGGGAGCGCCTCTACGCGGGCGCAGGCGTCGCGCTCTACGACACGCTGGCGACGCTGTCCGGCCGGTCGCGGGGCCTGCCGCGCCACCGCCACCTCACCCGCACCGGCGCCCGCCGGATCGTCCCCGCGCTGCGCCGTGACACGCTCGTCGGGGCGCTGCAGTACTGGGACGCGCAGGTCGACGACGCGCGGCACACGATGCTCCTCTCCCGCACCGCGGCGGCCTACGGGGCGCACGTGGCGTCGCGGGCTCGGGTGGTGGCCCTCTTGCGCGAGGGCGAGCGGGTCACCGGGGCGCACGTGCGTGACCTGGAGTCGGGGGCGACGATCCAGGTGCGGGCCCGCCAGGTCGTCAATGCGACGGGCGTGTGGACCGACGAGCTGCAGAGCCTCGCCGGGGAACGCGGCCAGTTCCACGTGCGGGCGAGCAAGGGCATCCACCTGGTGGTGCCACGCGACCGGATCCGGGGGCGCTCGGGGCTCATCCTGCGCACCGAGACGTCGGTGCTGTTCGTGATCCCCTGGGGCCGGCACTGGATCATCGGCACCACCGACACCGACTGGCGCCTCGACCTCGCCCATCCCGCCGCGAGCGCCGCGGACATCGACTACCTGCTCACCCACGTCAACCGGGTGATCTCCCCGCCGCTCACCCACGCCGACGTCGAGGGCGTCTACGCGGGGTTGCGCCCGCTGTTGTCGGGGGAGTCGGAGATGACCTCGCAGCTCTCCCGCGAGCACGCCGTCGCCCACACCGTGCCGGGGCTGGTGGTCGTCGCGGGGGGCAAGTACACGACGTACCGGGTGATGGCCCGCGACGCGATCGACGCCGCCGTGCACGGGCTCGCGGTGAAGGTGCCGACCTCGGTCACCGAGAACGTGCCGCTGCTCGGGGCGGAGGGCTACGAGGCCGTCCGCAACGCCCGCCACGTCCTGGCCGCGGAGTCCCGCCTGCACGAGGCGCGGATCTCCCACCTGCTCGGCCGCTACGGCTCGCTCGTCCACGAGGTGCTGGCGCTGGTCGCCGAGGATCCGACGCTCGGTGCGGAGCTGCGCGGGGCGCCGGACCACCTGCGCGCCGAGGTCGTCTACGCCGTCACGCACGAGGGCGCGCGGCACGTCGAGGACGTACTGGCCCGCCGCACCCGGATCTCCATCGAGACGTTCGACCGGGGCGTCGGGGCGTGCCGGGAGGTGGCGGAGTTGATGGCACCGGTGCTCGGCTGGAGCGCCGCGCAGGTGGAGCGGGAGATCGAGCACTACCGCAAGCGGGTCGCGGCGGAGCGGGAGAGCCAGCGGATGCCCGACGACGAGACGGCCGACTCGGCGCGGATGGGCGCGCCGGACGTCGTCCCGCTGGTCTGAGCCCACCCCACTCCACCTCACGTCGACCCGACCCGACCCGACCCGACCCACCCCGACCCGCGCGAACGGCCCATACGGGAGCTAGGTTCTCCCGTCCGTGCCGTTCGCGCGGCCTCGGGCGGGCACACACCCCGGCGGCCGACCCGTCACCGCGGCCCGAGCAGCGTCGTCCGGACGACGAGCCGGCCGTCCGCGCCGACGACGCCCACCACGAGCAGGGTCCGCGCCGCCCGCGACCACTCCGCGTACAGCACCGGGGCGTCCGGCTCGGGGACGAGCTCGCGCGACCGCCCCAGGGGCCGGACGTGCGCGTCGCGCCAGGCGAGGTGGTCGGCCCAGGACGTGCCGGCGGGGAGGCGTTCGACGCGGTCGCCGAGGATCACGGCGTCGCGTTCCCTGATGCGGGCGTCGATCCGCTCGTCGAGCCGCGCGGTGTCCGGGCCGGCGTACGGCTGCGCCCCCGGCGTGGGCGGGATGTCGTCCCACGTGGCCTGCGGCGGCTGGCATCCCGACAGGAGGAACACCACGAGGACGGCGAGGAGCAGGCGCACGCGGGCGAGTCTCCCGGTGCCGGGCAGCAGTCGCACCGGTGGTCCTACGGTGGCGATCGTGACCTCCCTGACCGCCCTGATCTCCCTCGACGACGTCCGCGCCGCCGCGGCACGCATCGCCGGGCACGTCCTCCGCACGCCGACGCTGCCCTCCCCCGGCCTCGCCGGCGCCCTCGGCGCCCCCGTGACGTGCAAGTTCGAGCTGTTCCAGCGATCCGGGTCGTTCAAACCGCGCGGAGCGGCGCACAAGCTGCTGACGCTCACGCCCGCGGAACGCGACGCCGGAGTGGTGGCGGTGAGCGGCGGCAACCACGGGGTGGCGGTCGCGGAGGTGGCCGGCTCGATGGGCGTGGCGGCGACGGTCGTGATGGCCGAGTCGGCGCCCGCCCGGTCGATCGAGCGGGTACGTGCCGCGGGGGCCGACCTGCGGCTCACCCCGGACATGGCGGGCGCGTTCGCGCTGCTCGACGAGCTCGTCGACGAGGGGCTGACGCTGCTGCACCCGTTCGACGACCCGGTCGTCGTCGCGGCACAGGGCACCGTCGGGCTGGAGCTCGCGCAGGACGCACCCGAGGTCACCGACGTGCTCGTGAGCATCGGCGGCGGCGGGCTGATCTCCGGCGTCGCGACGGCGGTGAAGGCGCTGATCCCCCGCGCGCGCGTGTGGGGCGTGGAGACCGAGGGCGCCGAGGCGATGTCGGCGGCCCTCGCGGCCGGCGTCCCCGTGCCGGTGACGCTGCGCTCGATCGCGTCGACGCTCTCCGCACCCGCGGTCTCGGCGCTCACCCTCGCGCACGTGCAGGCACTGGTGGACGAGGTGCTCGTCGTCCCGGACGCCGACGCCGTCCGGGGCTGCGTCACCCTCGCCGAGGAGGCGAAGGTGTGGGCCGAACCGGCCGCGGGCTGCCTGGTCCCGGCGGCCCGTCAGGTGCTGGAGCGGGTCGGCCCGGGGGCGCACCTGGGGCTGGTGGTGTGCGGTGGGAACGTCACGGCGTCGGACATGCGGGGGTGGCTGGACCGGTTCGCGGTGGGATAGATCGATCGCAGACCGTTTGGTTGTGGGCGATGAGCCGACCGTCGCAATCTCCGCACACGGTTCGGCCCCGACCATCGACTTCCCGGGCCCGTCCTGGGTGGACTGGAGGGATGCTCGTCCGGAAGGTGCACCTGCAGCAGCGACATCCGGGCGATCTGCGTCCCGCCCGGACGCCACCCGAACCGGCCGCCGTGCTTCGCGCCGACCAGCTCTCGGGCGACGTTCCCCGGGCGCTGTACCACCTCATCGGACGCGCGCACGGGTGGACCGCGCGGCGGTGTTGGGACGCGCACGACTGGGAGCAGCACCATGCCCGTCCGGACCGCGAGATCTGGGTTGCGCGGTACCGGCGGGCCCACGTCGGCTTCGCGGAGCTGGCGGTGCACGGCAGCGACGTGCAGATCAAGTATCTCGGGCTCATGCGGTCCTTCCAGGGCCGCGGGCTGGGCGGGCAGTTCCTGACGGAGATCACGCGGCAGGCGTGGCGGATGCACGAACGAGTGGCGGGCGCCCCCGTCGTGCGGCGCGTCGTGCTCACGACGAGCAGCCTCGACGGCCCCTCGGCGCTCTCGAACTACCTCGCACGCGGGTACTCCGTGGTGGACCGGACGACGGCCCGGTGTCGACTGCCGGTGCCGGCGGGAGCGCTCTACCGGGTCATGGCGCGACCGTGATGCGCCACCGGTAGCGGGCCGAGGCGGACAGCAGGATCGCCCGGTAGAGCGGGCGGAGCCGGGTCGAACTCAGGATCGACGTGTCGTCCAGCTGGTCCCATTCCACGGACGTGGGAGCCGTGGTCCGCAGGATCCGCGGCCTGCCCTCCATCCACGTGCGCCCGCGAACCGTGAGCTCCGTGAGGAGCTCGGCGTGCGTGATCCGCCGATGCTCCTCGTCCGGCGTCGCCCCGTATCCGAGGACCTTCTCGATACCCCGGATGGCGTTCACCTGCCGGACGGGCTCGTGCATGAGCCGGTAGTCGACGCGCCGGTACTCCCCCACATGCTGGTCGAGCATCTCCCGGCTCAGCTGGAGATGCTTGGGATCGCAGTTCACGATCAGCGTCGGGTGCGGCAGGTCGGCCCAGACCGACCACATCCACCACGTCAGTGACCCCCCGGCCGCCCAGACCACCTCGCGGACCGCTCTGGCCACCGTGGCGTGCCCGTGGTGGCTGTCCCGGGGGTGCGGACCGACGACGAGCTCCGCTCCCGTCTCCTCGACGACGTTCCGAATCTGGGGGATCAGCGCCCGACACGCCCGACCGTGCCGGTCGCCGCGGGAGATGCCGATGGGCGTGGTCGGCTCGCGGTGCTCGAACCCGGCCAGCTCGAGCGCCCCTCGCAGCTCCGCGCGCCGTCGCTCGGCCTGCTCGGGGCGGCCCATGCTCACCGCGAAGTTGACGACCCGCCAGCCGGCGTCCCGCAGGGTGAGCAGGGTGCACGGAGCGGCGATGCTCTCGTCGTCCGGATGCGGGGAGACGTGGAGGACGGTATGCACGGTGTGCCTCTGCAGACGGGAACGATCAGGTCGGCGAGCCCGCGAGGATCTCGACGCCACCCTCGACCCCCGCACCGACCGGCCGCATGGCGCGGCTTCGCGCCTCGTCCAGTGCGAGCAGACCCGCGCCGATCATGGTGGCATCGTTGCCGTGGGTCGCGCAGGTGATTCGCGGTGTGTCGAGATAGTGACCGTGAGACACGATCTTCTCGCACGTGACTCGCATGGGTCCCAGAAGCAGCTCGCCCAGGCCCGACAGGCCGCCACCGACCACGACGGCCTCGAAGTTGAAGATGCTGGCGACCGACGCGACCCCCCGTCCCAGCCACCGCCCGACCTCGCGGGCGGCCGAGCGCGCCAGTGGATCGCCTTCCAACGCTGCGCTGATCACCATCTTGGGCGTCAGGTGCTGCATGACGCCGTCGACGAGGTCCGCGAGGTGGCTCTCCGGATGCTGCCGAACGAGCATGCGCGCGAACCGCACGAGCGCCTCCGCCGAGGCGACCGTCTCCAGGCAACCGACCCGGCCGCACTCGCACCGCAGGCCGCTGTCCGGTCGGACGAGCATGTGGCCGAGCTCGGCGCCGAGGCCGCGGCGTCCCCGCCACAACCGGCCGTCGACGACGAAGCCACTGCCCACCCCGGTGCCGACAGCGAGGAACAGTGCGTCCTGGGCCCGCACGTCGCCGGCCCGCAGCTCGGCCCATGCTGCGGTGTTGGCGTCGTTGTCGACGACGACGGGAAACCCGACCCGGTCCTCGACGGCCCGGCAGAGCTTGCCCCGGTGATCGTGGTTGGCCGCGAACACCACCGTGCCTTCGGGCCAGGCGACGGCGCCGGCGATGCCGATGCCGACCGCGGCGACCGCCGGATGGTCGGCTCGGACGTCGGCGACCAGTCGGGCGATGGCGCCGGCAAGGCCGGAGGAACTCGAGCTGGGGGTCAACCGCCGCTCGCGCTTCTCGATGACGGTCCCCGCGCGATCGACGACCCCGGACGCCAGCTTCGTGCCACCCACGTCGACGCCGAGGGCCAGCGCATCCGGTGTCAGCACCTGCCGGATGCTAGGAGTCGGGTGTGTCACTCTGCTCGCCTGCTCTGCCAGCGGCAGGTGCCGTGCGCTGCGCGGTGGCGGCGCGCAGCGCCACCGTGGCGGCCGAGACACCCACGGGGCCGTCGGTGGTCCTGCGATGGATCGACGGGTCGCGGACCGCCTCGTACTCGACGAAGCGATCGATCATCCGCAGGCCAGCTTCGGCGGCCCGACCGGCCGCCGTCCCTGAGTCGTGCAGCGGTGCCGGCAGGTAGACGACCCATGCCCTCGGGTTGAGCAGCAGCTGGATGGCGGCCATCCCCCGCGCAACGTCCTCCGCGGCTTCGCGGAACACCGTCACCGACTTCTCCGCCAGGTCCTGGTCCGCCAGCGCGTCGAGGCGGTGGGCCACGTCGGCGATCGTGGTGACGTCGATCCCGAGGTTGTCCGCGATCCGGCGGGCCATCGCAGGGACGCTCGCCACCGCTTCGATCGACCCGGACGTACCGGGGGCGACAAGCCACGGGTTCGGAACGAAGACACCGATCTCCATCGGGTGCGGCTGCACCGCGCGGTCCTGGACGTACTTCGCCCCGATGCCGTCCCCGACGAGGAGCAGCGCGAACGTGCCGTGCTGCGTGCCCAGGCCGAACTCGACCTCCCAGTGGGCCAGCGCCTGGGTGTCGTTGAAGACCGACACGTCGCGCTGCGTACGAGCGCGCAGGAGGTCCCCGAGCCGGACGTTCTCCCACGGCCTGCCGCGGCGCTGCTTGGCGTAGTACGTCACGACCCCCGTGGCGCTGTCCACCGGCCCGCCGATCTGCAGGGCGACCGGGGCGTCACCCCCGAGCGGGTCGACGATCCCGCAGATGGCCTCGACGACCTCGGCGGGCGAGCCCTCGTCGAGCGGCGCGGTCCGGATCCCGAACACCCGTCCCCGCCGGTCGACCACGCCCGCACGCACCTCCTTCGGCAGCACCTCGATGCCGACGACGGGGTGCTCCTCCCGCGTCCAGGCGGCGAAGCCGGTCCAGCAACTCTCCAGGACGCTCGCCTCGTCGTCGTCCAGCTCGACGTCGACGGTGCCGCCTCGCGCGGTCACCAGCTCCTGCGCCGCGGCCCACACCCGCTCGCCGAGCAGGTCGCGCGTCACGGCGAGCGCCGGGGATGCGGGATCGGCGGCCACCCCGGTCAGGCAGAGCGTGGCGGGGAGCGCCGCACCATCGGTGTCGTCGAACTCCACGAGCAGCCGGTCGTGCACGATCACCGACCGCGCGGCCGGGCACAGCAGGATCTCGACGACGATGGCGTCGTCGTGGCGACGGTAGTGGAGCCGGACCGCCGGATCGCGGCGCCACAGACCGCGGGCCAGCGAGCGCCGCAGCGGCCCGGAACGGGCCGCGACCCCGTTCTCGACGTCCACATCAGTCCACATCGGAGTCGCCCCTCGTCTCGGTGTCGAGCACGCGCTCGATCCGGGCCATCGCTCGGTACAGGGCCTCGGCCACGTCGGCCGCGGTCATCCTGAGGTGCTCGGCCGCGGCGGCGGCCGAGCCGTGCTTGCGTACCGCTCGCATGACGGAGTCCTCCTCGGGTGTGAGCCCGAAGGCGGCGTGCAGGACCTTGAGGCCCCGTTCCTTCTGCTTGCGGACGGAGTCGTAGGAGAGGTCGGCCAGCTCGGCGAACTCCTTCAACGACACGTCCAGGCCCCACATGACCAGCAGGACGACCTGCGCCATGTCGCGGGTCAGGCCGAGCGAGCGGAGCCGCTGCAGGTTCCAGTCCGGGCCGATCCACGGGTTCTGGTTCGCGACGCCGCCGAGGTAGGAGCGGGCCGGCGTCTGGCCCTCCTGCTCGGCGGCGAGGGCCCCGAGCCGTTCCGGGTCGTGGTAGCCGATGCGCCCGGCGCGCCGGCCGCGCAGCATGTCGCCCGCCTTCCAGCGGGCCCGCCGTTCGAGCCATCTCCGAAGGCCGCGACGGCCGAGCTGGATGGCGTCGCAGTCGTGCAGCCCCAGGAGAACCTCCTGGTGGAGGTCGTCGGCCTCCACGCTGTGGACGCGGGCGACGCGCGCGATCATCGTGGTGAACCAGGCGTGCTCCTCGGCGACCAGCTGCTCGAGGTACTGCCAACCGACCGGCCGCGGCGTCCCCGCCCGGAACCGGTCCAACACCTCGCGCGGGTCGGCGATCGGCGGGAGCACGCCGGCAACGGGATCGACCACGACGTCCGGACCGTCCCGCGCACCGTCGTCCATCGCCTCCCCTTCCGCCGCCCGACCACATACGCAACCACGACGTTCCGATGTGACGAGCGATACCGGAATCACCCGGACGGAGCAGCAGGCCTCAAGGAGGGGGTCGCGCTCTTGCCATGCACCAGGTACTCCATGAGACGGCACAGGCGTGACAGAGGGCCCGTTCCGCGGAACGGGCCCTCTGCACAACAGGAATCAGCCCCCGCAGCGCTCCAGGATCAGCTCCCGCACTCGCTTGGCATCAGCCTGCCCGCGCGTCGCCTTCATGACCGCCCCGACGATCGCCCCCGCGGCCGCCACCTTGCCACCGCGGATCTTCTCCACGACGTCCGGCTGCGCCGCCAGGGCCTCGTCCACGGCGGCGACGAGCGCGCCCTCGTCCGAGACGACGGCGAGCCCCCGGGCGGCCACCACCTCGTCCGGGGAGCCCTCGCCGGCGAGCACCCCGTCGACGGCCTGGCGCGCCAGCTTGTTGTTGAGCGAACCCGACGCGACCAGCTCGATCACCCGCGCCACCTGGCCCGGGGTGATCGGCAGCTCGTCGAGGGCGACACCGCGGCTGTTGGCCTGCTGCGCGAGATAGGCCACCCACCAGGAGCGGGCGTCGCCGACCGGAGCCCCCGCGGCGACCGTGGCCTCGATCAGCTCCAGCGCCCCGACGTTGACGAGGTCGCGCAGCTCGGCGTCCGTGAGCCCCCAGTCGGCCTGGATGCGCCGCCGGTGCACCCACGGCAGCTCGGGCAGCGTGGCGCGCAGCTCCTCGATCCACTCCGCTGACGGCGCGATCGGCACGAGGTCCGGCTCGGGGAAGTAGCGGTAGTCCTCGGCGGTCTCCTTGCGGCGCCCGGCGGAGGTGGTTCCGGTGGCCTCGTCGAAGTGCCGCGTCTCCTGCACGACCTTCTCGCCCGCGTCGAGGACGGCGGCCTGCCGCGTCATCTCGAAACGGACCGCCCGCTCGACCGAGCGCAGCGAGTTGACGTTCTTCGTCTCGGTGCGTGTGCCGAACTCGGCCGTGCCCTTCGGCATCAGCGAGACGTTGGCGTCGCAGCGCAGGGACCCCTGGTCCATGCGGACGTCCGAGACGCCGAGGGCGCGCAGCAGGTCGCGCAGCGCCGTCACGTAGGCCCGCGCCACCTCGGGCGCGCGCGCGCCGGTGCCGACGATCGGCTTGGTGACGATCTCGATCAGCGGCACGCCCGCGCGGTTGTAGTCCAGGAGCGAGTACTCGGCGCCGTGGATCCGCCCGGTGGCGCCGCCGACGTGCAGCGACTTGCCGGTGTCCTCCTCCATGTGCGCGCGCTCGATCTCGACGCACACCGTCGAGCCGTCCTCCAGCTCGAGGTCCAGCCGGCCGTTCACGGCGATCGGCTCGTCGTACTGCGAGGTCTGGAAGTTCTTCGGCATGTCCGGGTAGAAGTAGTTCTTCCGGGCGAACCGCCCCCACGGCGCGATGGCGCAGTTCAGCGCCAGGCCGATGCGGATCGCGGACTCGACCGCCCGGTGGTTCACGACCGGCAGCGAGCCGGGCAGGCCCAGGCACACGGGGCACACCTGCGTGTTCGGCTCGGCGCCGAACTCCGTGGGGCAGCCGCAGAACATCTTCGTGGCGGTGTTCAGCTCGACGTGCACCTCGAGCCCGAGGACGGGGTCGTAGCGCTCGACCACGTCCTCGTACGCCACCAGGGTGGGCGCAGTCACCGGGCCACCCCCGTCGAGAACGACGTTGTGCTGATCAACAGGGCCTCCGGAGGTGCGTAACGTCGTTCTCGACGGGTCACCGGGCCACCTCCGGAACTCGCTGGATCAGGGGACCGCCGTCTTCCGCGTCCCGCGCGGCCTCGTACGCGGCAGCGACGCGGTACATCGCCGCCTCGCCGAGCGCGGGCGCCATCACCTGCAGCCCCACCGGCAGGCCGTCGGACAGCCCGCACGGCACGGACATCCCAGCGGTGCCGGCGAGGTTCGTCGGGATGGTGGCGAGGTCGTTGAGGTACATGGCGAGCGGGTCGTCGACCTTCTCCCCGATCGGGAACGCGACGGTCGGCGCCGTGGGCGACACCAGGACGTCCGCCTTGGCGAAGGCCGCGGCGAAGTCCCGCGAGATCAGCGTGCGGACCTTCTGCGCCTGCCCGTAGTAGGCGTCGTAGTAGCCGGACGACAGCGCGTACGTGCCGAGGATGACGCGCCGCTTCACCTCGGGGCCGAACCCGGCCTCGCGCGTGGCGGCCATGACCTCCTCGGCAGACGCGCCTGCGTCGACGCGCAGGCCGTAGCGCATCGCGTCGAACCGCGCGAGGTTCGACGACACCTCGCTCGGCAGGATCAGGTAGTACGCCGCGAGCCCGTACTCGAAGTGCGGGCAGCTGACCTCGACGAGCTCTGCGCCGAGCTTCTCCAGCTGACGCAGCGCCGCGTCGTACGCGTCGCGGACCCCGGGCTGGTAGCCCTCGCCGCCGAGCTCCTTCACCACGCCGACCCGGACCCCGGCGAGATCGCCGGTGGCCCCGCGCCTCGTGGCCTCGACGACGGCCGGGACGGGCTCGTCGATCGAGGTGGAGTCCAGCGGGTCGTACCCGGCGATGACCTCGTGCAGGAGCGCCGTGTCCAGCACCGTCCGCGCGCACGGCCCGCCCTGGTCCAGCGACGACGCGCACGCGATGAGCCCGTAGCGCGACACCCCGCCGTACGTGGGCTTGACGCCGACGGTGCCGGTCATCGCGGCGGGCTGGCGGATGGAGCCGCCGGTGTCGGTGCCGATCGCGAGCGGCGCCTCGAACGCTGCCAGCACCGCCGCGGAACCGCCGCCGGAGCCACCGGGGATGCGACCGGTGTCCCACGGGTTGCGCGTGGGGCCGAACGCCGAGTGCTCCGTGGACGAGCCCATCGCGAACTCGTCCATGTTCGTCTTGCCGAGGATCGTGATGCCGGCCGCGCGCAGCCGGGAGGTCAGCGTGGCGTCGTAGGGCGGGCGCCAGCCCTCGAGGATCCGCGAGCCCGCGGTCGTGGGCATGTCCACGGTCGTGAACACGTCCTTGAGCGCGAGCGGCACCCCGGCCAGCGGCGACGCAGGTGCGTTGCCGCCCGCGAGCGACTCGTCGACCAGTGCCGCCGACGCCAGCGCCCCCTCGGTGGCGACGTGCAGGAACGCGTGGATGCCGTCCACTCCGCCGTCGACAGCGGCGATCCGGTCCAGGTGCGCCTGCGCCACCTCGACGGCCGACACCTCGCGGGAGTGGATCTTCGCAGCGAGCTCGGCGGCCGTCATCCGGACGAGCTCGGTCATGCCTCCTCCCCCAGGATCTGCGGGACGCGGAAGCGCCCGTCCTCGCTCGCCGGGGCCCCCGCCAGCGCCTGCTCCTGGGTGAGCCCCGGGCGGCGCTCGTCGGGCCGGAAGACGTTGAGCAGCGGCACGGCGTGCGACGTCGGCGGGATGTCGTCGGCGGCGACCTCGCCGACGCGGGCGACCGCGCCGAGGATCACGTCGAGCTGCCCGGCGAAGACGTCGAGCTCGTCGTCGGTGACCGCGAGGCGCGCGAGGCGCGCGAGATGCGCCACCTCCTCGCGGGTGATGGCGCCGGAATCGGCGGCGGACATGTCCCTCCCGGAAGGCGAGATTCGGCAGGCCGAGGTCGGATCGTGGACGGCGGGTGCGGCGGCGGCGACAGGCGGCGACGGCTGCACGACACCGCGTGCACGATCGGTGTGAGCCCGGCGATGTCCGAGTGTAGGCCCGGGCCTGATTGAATCCTGCAGGGCCACCGGCCGTGCCGGAGACGAGGGAAGGGGACTGGACGGGTGTCGTACCTGCTCCGCGTCGTCCTCCCGGACCGGCCCGGCAGCCTCGGCGCGGTCGCCACCGCTCTGGGCAACGCCGGTGCGGACATCCTCGGTGTGGACGTCGTCGAGCGCGTCGGCGGGATCGCCGTGGACGACCTCGCCGTCGAGCTGCCGCCAGGCCGCCCCCCGGACGTGCTGATCACCGCGGCCGAGGCCGTGCCCGGCGTCGAGGTCGAGTCCGTCCGGCCCCACTCGGGGCGCCTCGACACCCACCGGGAGCTGGAGCTCCTCGAGGAGATCGCGGGCAACCCGGGCGACGGGCTGAAGCTGCTCGCCGACGGCGTCGCCCGGATCTTCCGCGCCGGGTGGGCGCTCGTCGTCGCGCGCGAGGGTGAGCGCTCCTACCGGCTCGCCGAGAGCACCGCCGCCCCCGAGACGACCGCGGGCGACCTGCCGTGGCTGCCGTTGCAGCGGGCCGTCGTCGTCGACCCTGCGGTGCACTGGGTTCCCGAACCGTGGAGCGACCTCGACACCGAGCTCGCCGCCGCCCCCTACGGCGTGGGCTCACCGCCGCAGGCGATCGTCGTCGGGCGACCCGGAGGACCGGCGTTCCGCCCGACGGAGCTGGCGCGGCTGGCGCATCTCGCGGGGGTCGTGACGACGGTGCTCGGGTCCTGACGCAACGAGCGGCGCGTTCGTCCCACTGAGTTGGACGAACGTGCCGCTCGTTGCAGATGGAGTCAGACGCGGATGCCGAGCGCGGTGCTCACGAGGTCGTCGTTGCCGGTGGCGAGCCAGCCGTCCGGGCGCACGAGGACGTCCTCGAAACCGATCCGGGTGTCGACCCCCATGCGCAGCGCGTACTCCAGCACGGGCCAGGCGCCCTCCTCCTCGCCGTGCAGCAGCACCGGCACCGGCAGGTTGCCGAGCGCGCGCAGGATGCGGACGGCTTCGGCGACCGCGGTCTCGGGATCGGACACCGTCGACTCCGCGAGCACCCGCACCGTGCCCGGGGGCACACCGTTCTGGCGCAGCACCACCGCGTCGCCGCCGGTCCAGACGCCGAGCTCCACCCCGATGCCGACGGACACCGCCGCCGCGCACACGTCCTTCCAGCCCTTCTCGTGGACGTTGATCGCGCACACGTCCGGCTTGCCGATGCCGAGGCGGCCCCACCGCAGGACGGCGGCGATGCGCTCGCGGGGATCGGGCTCGATCCAGCGGCCGATGGCGACGCCGATCTCCATGCCGGGGGCGTCGGCGCGGATCGCGGCGACGGCGTCCCCGACGTGCACGGGGTCGAGCGACTCCTCCCCCTTCGCGTCCCGCGGATGCACGTGCACCGACGACACGCCGAGGCGGGCGACGGCCCGTGCGTCGCGCGCGAGATGACGAGCGACGACCGGCAGTGCCGGATGCGCGTCGGCAGGACGTGATCCGTTCAGCACGGCCTGCAGCACGCGTGGCCACCTCGTCTCTTCCGTGGGCCGCTCGAGCCCGCCGATCGCTCCCGTGGCCGCACGACCGCGGGCGAAGGAAGAAGGCTAGTCCGTCATGGC
The DNA here is from genome assembly GCF_050246655.1 of Pseudonocardia sp. Lineage (GTDB taxonomy): Bacteria > Actinomycetota > Actinomycetes > Mycobacteriales > Pseudonocardiaceae > Pseudonocardia. Next base: position 13,357 of record NZ_JBFWVQ010000060.1, on the reverse strand, counting down.
GTCGCGCGGCCCGCCCAGATGGAGAGTGTCGATGTGTCCGTCGCCTCAGTCGATCGAGTGACGGCACACGGATGCCGGGTGCCGACGGCGTGCGAGCGACCCGGACCGGTCCGGTCCGGTACGCGCCGGGGCCGGGCCGGCCGGCGAGACCGGGCGAGACCGGGGGGTTCAGCCCTCCACGGTGGCCACGGCCCGTGCCTTCTCCGGGCCCTCGTCGAGGAGCACCCGGAACCCGGCCTCGTCCAGGATCGGGACGCCGATCTCGAGGGCCTTGTCGTACTTCGAGCCGGGTGCGTCGCCCGCCACGACGAACGCCGTCTTCTTCGACACCGACCCTGCGGCCCGCCCGCCCCGCGCGGCGATGGCCTCCTTGGCCTCGTCCCGGGAGAACCCCTCCATCGACCCGGTGACCACGATCGACAGGCCCTCCAGCGTGCGCGGGACCGAGGTGTCCGCCTCGTCGACCATCCGCACGCCGGCAGCCCGCCACTTCGCGACGACCTCGCGGTGCCAGTCCACGGTGAACCAGTCCCGCACGGCGGCGGCGATCGTCGGGCCGACACCCTCGACGCCCGCGATCGGGGCCAGTGCGGCGGCCAGCGCCTTCGCCTGCGCGCGGGCAGCGTCGCGTTGCGCCTTCGCGGCGGCTGCGAGCACCGCGTCGGCAGCGGCGTCGGGAGCGGCGGTATCGCCATCGGCGGCGACGTCGGCATCGGACCCGGCGAGATCGGGATCGGCGCCGCCCGGGGTGACATCGGCCCCACCACCGAGATCGGCGGCCGAGCCGGAGTCGTCCGGCACGGTGGGATCGCCGGCCACCACGCCGTCCGCACCCGGCAGCTCCTCGGCCGCCGACCCGTCCGACGTGATCACCACCCCTGCCGCCGCGGTGTCCCGCGCGGCCTGCGCGGCGGCCGCCTCGATGGCGTCCATCGAGCGGAACTCGCGCGCCAGCGCCTGCGCCGCCGTCGGACCGACGTGGCGGATCGAGAGCCCGACGAGCACCCGCCACAGCGGCCGGTCCTTCGCCGCCTCGAGGTTGCCGAGGAGCTTGCGCCCGTTCACCGACAGCTCCCCCGCCTTGGTGCGGAAGAGCTCGGTGCGCAGCAGGTCCTCCTCGGTGAGGGCGAAGACGTCCCCCTCGTCCTGCACCACACCGGCCTTGAGCACGGCGACGGCGGCCTCGTAGCCGAGGCCCTCGATGTCGAACGCGCCCCGTCCTGCGACGTGGAACAGCCGCTCCCGCAGCTGCGCGGGGCAGGAGCGGGCGTTGGGGCAGCGCCGGTCCACGTCGCCCGCCTTCTGCTGCACGAGCGCGGTGCCGCACTCCGGGCAGTGGGTGGGCATGACGAACTCGCGCTGCGTGCCGTCCCTGGCCTCGACGACCGGCCCGAGCACCTCGGGGATGACGTCGCCCGCCTTGCGGATCACCACGCGGTCGCCGATGAGCACGCCCTTGCGGCGCACCTCGTCCGCGTTGTGCAGGGTGGCGAGCGAGACGGTGGAGCCTGCGACGACCACCGGCTCCATGACCGCGAACGGCGTGACGCGGCCGGTGCGCCCGACGTTGACCTGGATGTCGAGCAGGCTGGTGGTGGCCTCCTCGGGCGGGTACTTGTAGGCGATCGCCCAGCGCGGCGCGCGGGAGGTGGAGCCGAGCCTGCGCTGCAGCACCACCTCGTCCACCTTGACGACGACGCCGTCGATCTCGTGCTCGATGTCGTGGCGGCGCTCGCCCCAGTACTCGACGTGCGCGACGACCTCGTCGATGCCGGCCAGCACGACCGTGCGCTCCGAGACGGGCAACCCCCAGGCGCGCAGCGCCGCGTATCCCTCGGACTGCCGGGACGGGGAGAAGCCGTCGCGCTTGCCGAAGCCGTGGCAGATCAGGCGCAGGTGCCGCGACGCGGTGACCCGCGGGTCCTTCTGCCGCAGCGATCCGGCCGCGGTGTTGCGCGGGTTCGCGTACGGCGGCTTGCCCGCCTCGACCATGAGCGCGTTGAGCGCGGCGAAGTCGTCCAGCCGGAAGTAGACCTCGCCGCGCACCTCGACCAGCGCAGGCACCGGGAACTCGGCGCTCTCACGGAGCCGCTCGGGGACCTCCGCCAGCGTGCGCATGTTGAGCGTGACGTCCTCGCCGACGCGGCCGTCTCCGCGGGTGAGCGCGCGGGTGAGCCGCCCCTTCTCGTACAGCAGGTTGACCGCCAGCCCGTCGATCTTGAGCTCGCACAGGTAGTGCACGCCGTGGGCGCCCACGTCCCGCGTGATCCGCTCCGCCCAGGCCAGCAGCTCGTCGGTGGTGAACGCGTTGTCCAGGCTCAGCATGCGTTCGAGATGGGCCTGGGCGCCGAACTCGGTGGTGAACCCGCCGCCGACGCGCTGCGTGGGCGACGAGGGCGCGACCAGCTCGGGATGCTCCTCCTCGATCGCCAGGAGCTCACGCCACAGCTCGTCGAACTGCCCGTCCGAGATCACGGGGGCGTCGAGCACGTAGTAGCGGAACTGGTGATCGGCGACCTCGGCGGCCAGCCGGGCGTGCCGCTCGGCGACCTCGGGCGGGGTGACGGGAGTGCTCACGGCCGGGAGGCTACCCAGACCGGCCGACGGTTTCCGCGCTCACCGATCGCCGATGTCCTATTGCGGACCGGAACCGGCCGCAATCCCCCGTACCGTGGTCGGCATGATCGAGGAAGCCCGGGTGTTCCTGCTCGCCGACGCCGCGGCCGTCGGCGTGTTCACGCGGATCACCGACTGGACGGTCGTCCTGCCACCGGTGTTCGACATGCCCGGCGCGGACCGCCCGCGGCCGCTGCGGCAGGCGGTCGACCACCTCGCCTACGACGACGCGTGGGTGCCCGCCATGCTCGCGGGCGCCACGATGGACGACGTCGGCCGCACGCGCTTCGACGGCGACCTGCTCGGCGAGGACCGCGCCGCGGGCCTCGTCCGCATCGGCGAGGCCGCCCGCGCGGCCGCCGCAACCGTCACCGATCCGGACGCGGTCGTGCACTGCTCCTTCGGCGACTGCACCACCGCCGACTACCTCTGGCAGCTGAACATCGCGCGCACGCTCTCCGCGTACGACGTCGCGACACTCATCGGGGCGCCGTGCCCGCTCGGGGAGGACCTCGCCCGCGGGATGTTCGCGGGCACGGCACCCACCGCGCGCACGTGGCGGGAGTTCGGGATCTACCGCACGCCGGCGGCGGTCCCGCCCGGCGCGCCGTGGCGGGACCGCTACCTGGCCCTCACCGGGCGCGAGCCGCTCAGGACTTGAGCAGCTCCCGCACCGCACCCAGCACCGTGACGACCGAGCGTTCGGTCGCGGCGTGCCCCATCAGGCCGATCCGCCACGCGCGGCCGGCGAACTCGCCGAGCCCGCCGCCGACCTCGATGCCGTACTCGTCGAGCAGCCGGCGCCGGGTCGCGGCCTCGTCCACCCCGTCGGGCAGCAGGGCGGCGGTGAGCTGCGGCAACCGCACGCCTTCCGCCGCCGCCAGCCGGAACCCGAGATCGGGCAGCGCCGCCTGCAGCAGCGCACCGACGCGGGCGTGACGCTCCCAGACCTGCTCGATCCCCTCCTCCAATAGGCGGCCCAGCCCGGCGTGCAGGGCGTAGGCGAGCGTCGAGGACGCGGTGTGGTGGTAGGTGGGCGGGCTCGCGAGGAAGTAGCGCTGCAACAGGCCGAGGTCCAGGTAGAACGACCCCACCGGGGTGCGCCGCGCGGCCATCTTCGCCACCGCGCGCGGACCGAGCGTCACCGGGGCGAGCCCTGGCGGGGCGCCCAGGCACTTCTGCGACGCGGAGTAGCAGGCGTCGATCCCCCACGCGTCGACCTCGAGCCGGGTGCCGCCGAGGGCGGTGACGGCATCGACCAGCAGCAGCGTGTCGGTGCCCGCCAGCTCGGCCCCGACCGGGGCGACGTCGTTGCGCACGCCCGTGGACGTCTCGGCCGAGACGACGGCGAGCACCGCCGCGTGCGGGTGGGCGCGGCGGGCGGCGAGGAGGTCCGCCGGGTCCAGCGCGGTGCCCCACGGCGCCTCGACCCGCACGACCTGCGCCCCGGCGCGGCGCGCCACCTCGCACAGCCGCTCGCCGAAGTAGCCGTTCACCCCGACGATCACCGTCTCGCCCGGCTCCACCAGCGAGACGACGCAGGCCTCCATGCCGGCGCTGCCCGTCCCGCTGACGGGCAGGGTGAGCTCGTTGGACGTGCGGAACACCGCCCGCAGGCGGTCGGCGATCCCGGCGACGACGCCGAGGTACTCGGCGTCGAGATGGCCGAGGACGGGCCGCTGCAACGCCTCGACGGCCTCGGGGTACGGCGCGGACGGGCCGGGCCCGAGCAGAAGATGATCAGAGTTCACGGGGGGTGAAACTAGTCCTGGACCGTGCGGCAGGCGACGACGGACAGGAACCTGATCGGCAGCGCCACCAGCTCCTTCGGCCCGTGCGCGCTCTCGCCGTCGAACCTGCAGGGCGTCGCCGGGGCGGATCCGGCTGGCCGCGAGGGCCGCGCCCGCGCGGCTGGCCGCGATGGCCGCGCCCGCGGATCGCCTGCAGCGGCAGGCGTGGGCCGGCCGGGTGATCCGGGTAACACCGGACGCCGCATCGGACGACCACCATCATGTCGACCGCTCCCCGACGCTCCCCGCTCCCGACCCGACAGGACCCCGTTCACCGTGCCCGACCTCGACCTCCTCCCCGCCGACAGGTCCGTCACCCTCACCGGTGAGCAGCACCACCAGCACGCCCTCGCCGCGTACGCGCCGTTCCCGCGCGAGGTGGTCGTCGAGCTGGGGTGGTGCCGCATCGCGTCCGGCAAGTACGCCGGGCGGCGCGGTGTGGAGGCACGGCTCGGCGGCAGGCGGATCGGCGAGCTCACCTTTCGGATGTCGGAGCGCTACGCGCCGGTGATCTCCGACGCCCTGGCCCGCGGCGCGCGCCCGGGCTGCGTGGCGGTACTGCGGGTCGAGGAGCGCGGGATCCAGGCGGAGCTGCGGCTCCCCGCGGCGGACGCGACCGCCGGCCGGGCGGTCCCCCGGCCGCGCGGTCCCGTCGACGCGGCGGGAGTGCCCGCGCCGCGGACCCCCGGCGGCGTTCCGACCGGCACGGGTGCGCCGCGGCCGGCGCCGCCTCCGTTCCAGGCTCCGTCCCAGGCTCCGCCGCCGCGGAAGCGCCGCGCGTTGCCCGTGCTCGTCGCGGCGAGTGTCGTCGGGCTGTTCACCCTCATCGGGATCGGGAGCCGGTACGGCGATCCGGCGGTCGCGACACGGACCGGGACGGCCGAGCGGACGAGTGCCGCAGCCGCGCCGAACGCCCCGGCGTCGCCCCCGGTCGGCACGGCGCCCGCCCCGCTCGCACCCGCGTCGGCCCCGTCGACGACGGGGCCGACGCCGATCCCGGCCAGCACCCGGGCCGAGCCGTCGCGCGGGGCGTCCCGGACGTCCGCGGCGCCGTCGATCCGGCGCAGCAGCGCTCCGACGAACACCGCGCCGACGAACACCGCGCCGACGAGCAGCAAGGCGACACCGAAGCCCACGAAGGCCGCCGGAAGCGGATGCCACCCCAACTACGCGGGCGCCTGCGTGCCGATCGCCTCCGACGTCGACTGCGAGGGCGGCAGCGGGAACGGTCCGGCGTACGTCCGGGGGCCGGTGCGGATCGTCGGCGAGGACGTCTACGGGCTCGACGGCGGCGGCAAGCCCGGCATCGGCTGCGAGTAGCCGACCGTCCCCCGTCCCCCGTCGACCGTCCTCACCGACCTCCGCCACACCCCGCAGGGGCCGCAGCCTCTGCGAGGCATGCATCATCCCTGCGAGGACGCGGGGCGCCGAGACGGTCCGGGCGACCGCGCGACCATCACGAGCGGCACGCGCACCGCCTATATCACCTCGGCCTGACTCACGGACCGTCACCCCCGGTGGTGCAGGTGGTCACGCCGTGCGATATTGCTACCGATTCAGCCCCGCTCGGTAACGCCACACCCCCCATCGTGCGACGTCAGAGTGGCATGCGGTGACCCAGAGTGATCATCGCCGCCGTACCGCTCCCCACGGAAACGGACGCGCCATGGAGAACTCCACCGTTGGACTCACCCTGTTGCCGCCCGGACGAACCGTCCCCCTCGACCGGGACGGGTTGGGCGGCCACGACGACGACGTGCTCGACCGCTACCGGCCGCACGATCGCGCGGAACGGCGCGAGGTCGCGGTCGTCCTCGCCTGGTGCGAGCCGGAGGGCGGTCGCGACCCGGGCCTACTGGAGGTGCGGCTGGACGGGCGGGTGCTCGGCAGGCTGGACCACCGCACGTCGCAGCAGTACGCCCGCCTGGTCGACGACGTGCTGGACCGGGGCGAGCTCCCGGCCTGCACCGCATGCCTGCGGTCCACCGCGCACGGCGTCGTGGTGGAGCTGCAGATGCCGCGGGTCGCCGCGTCGCACGCCGCGGGCGACCACACTGCAGCCGACCACGGCGCGGGCGACCACACTGCAGCCGACCGCGGCGCGGTCGACCACGCCGCGGAGCCGGTGACGACGCGGCTGCCGCTGTCCCTCCCCGATCACGTGTCCGTCCCCGATCACGCCGACGCCCCCCCGTCCGGCGAGGCGCCCCCCAAGCCCTCCCCCACCCGCCGCCGCGATGCCCCGGCCTCCCCGGCCGCCCTGGCCACCGTCCCCGAAGCCACCCCCGACGCCGACGCCACTCCCGAGTTCGTCCCCGAGTTCGTCCCCGGCACGATCCCGCCTCCGGCCCCCATCCCCGACTCGGAGGTGACGGCGATCCATCCGGTCACGGTCCCGCCGCCGCGGAGATCACCGGACCCGCTGATCGGTTTCCCGCGCGCGACGGACGACTGGTCCCCGCCACCGCTGGAGACGTTCCCGGCGGTGGTGGTCGACTGGTCGGTCGCCGAACCGGCGCCGCGGACGCGGCGGGCGGGGCCGTGGTGGATCGCGGCGGGCGTCGCCGCCGTGCTGCTCACCGCCGGACTCGTGGGGCGCGCAGCCGTGCACGAACCCGCCTCGCCGCAGGCCGTTGTCACCACGCCGGTCGCACCGCCCAGCACCACAGCCCCGGCCACCTCGACCGGCTCGGCCACGCCGTCGGCCTCGCGCTCGACCTCGCCCTCCGCCGTCCGGACGTCGAAGAGCAAGGCCCGCCCCGCCACGCCGTCCACCACGCGCCGGGCGACGCCGTCCACGACGCGCCGGGCCACCCCGACGACCACGCGCGGGGCGGCGACCCCGGTGCGCTACCCGAACTGCGCGTCCGCCCGCGCCGCGGGCGCCGCCCCGCTCGCCGTGGGCGAGCCCGGCTACAGCGCGGCGCTCGACACGGACGGCGACGGCCTGGCCTGCGAGTAGCCGCGGAACGGCCGGTGGCCGCGGCGATCACGCCGCGGCCACCGGATCGAGCGGTGCAGGTCAGGTGCGGATCAGCGCACGTCGTACCGGTCGAGGTCCATGACCTTCGCCCACGCGGCGACGAAGTCCGCCACGAACTTGTCCTTCGCGTCGTCGCTCGCGTAGACCTCGGCGAGTGCCCGCAGCTCGGAGTTCGAACCGAAGACGAGGTCGACGCGGCTGCCGGTCCACTTGACGGCGCCGGAGGCGCGGTCGTGGCCCTCGAAGGCGTCGTCGTCGCCCGCCACCGCCTTCCACTCCGTGCCCATGTCGATCAGGTTCACGAAGAAGTCGTTGGTGAGCGTGCCGGGCGCGTCGGTGAGCACGCCCCGCGACGACCCGCCCGTGTTGGCGCCCAGCACCCGCAGGCCGCCGACGAGGACGGTCATCTCGGGGGCGGACAGGTTCAGCAGGTTCGCCTTGTCGACCAGGCGGTACTCGCCGGCCAGGGTGTCGCCCTTGCCGCGGTAGTTGCGGAAGCCGTCGGCGACCGGCTCCAGGTAGGCGAACGACTCGACGTCGGTCTTCTCCTGCGTGGCGTCGGTGCGCCCCGGCGTGAACGGCACCGTGACGGCGCCGCCCGCGGCCTTCTCGATCGCGGCGCCGCCGCCGAGGACGACGAGGTCGGCGAAGGAGACCTTCTTGCCACCGCCCGCTGAGGCGTTGAAGTCGGCCTGGATGCTCTCCAGCGCCCGGATCACCTGGGCGAGGTCGTCCGGGTCGTTGGCCTCCCAGCCGACCTGCGGCTGCAGCCGGATGCGGCCGCCGTTCGCCCCACCGCGCTTGTCGCTGATGCGGAACGACGACGCCGCCGCCCACGCGGCCTTCACGAGCTGGGCGACCGAGAGACCCGAGTCGAGGATCTTCGCCTTGAGCGCCGCGACGTCGGCGGCGTCGACGAGCTCGTGGTCGACGGCCGGCACCGGGTCCTGCCAGAGCAGCTCCTCCTGCGGCACGAGCGGGCCGAGGTAGCGCTGGATCGGCCCCATGTCGCGGTGGGTGAGCTTGTACCAGGCGCGGGCGAACGCGTCGGCGAACTCGTCCGGGTTCTCGTAGAAGCGCCGCGAGATCGGCTCGTAGACCGGGTCGAAGCGCAGTGCGAGGTCGGTCGTGAGCATGCCCGGGGAGCGGTTGAGCTTGCCGTCCTCGGGGTCCGGCACGGTGTTCTTCGCCCGGCCCTCCTTCGGCGTCCACTGGTTGGCGCCCGCCGGGCTCTTGGTCAGCTCCCACTCGTACTCGAACAGGTTGTGGAAGAACCAGTTGCTCCACCGGGACGGGGTGGGGGTCCAGGTGACCTCGATGCCCGACGTGATGGCGTCGCGGCCCTTCCCGGAGCCGAAGCTGTTCTTCCAGCCGAAGCCCTGCTGCTCGATGGGCGCGCCCTCCGGCTCGGCGCCGACGAACTTGTCGGCGTCGGCGGCACCGTGGGTCTTGCCGAAGGTGTGGCCGCCCGCGATGAGGGCGACGGTCTCCTCGTCGTTCATCGCCATCCGGCCGAACGTCTCGCGGATGTCGCGGGCCGCGGCCAGCGGGTCCGGGGTGCCGTTCGGGCCCTCCGGGTTGACGTAGATGAGGCCCATCTGCACGGCACCGAGCGGCTTCTCCAGCTCACGGTTGCCCGTGTAGCGCTCGTCGCCGAGCCAGATGCGCTCCGGGCCCCAGTAGACGTCCTCGTCCGGCTCCCACACGTCGGCGCGGCCGCCTGCGAAGCCGAAGGTCGTGAAGCCCATGGTCTCCAGGGCCCGGTTGCCCGCGAACACCATGAGGTCGGCCCAGGAGATCTTCTTGCCGTACTTCTTCTTCACCGGCCAGAGCAGGCGGCGAGCCTTGTCCAGGTTGCCGTTGTCCGGCCAGCTGTTCAGCGGCGCGAAGCGCTGCATGCCCGCGCCCGCCCCGCCGCGGCCGTCGTCCACGCGGTAGGTGCCGGCGCTGTGCCAGGCCATGCGGATCATGAAGCCGCCGTAGTGGCCGAAGTCGGCGGGCCACCAGTCCTGCGAGGCGGTCAGCACCGCGTCGACGTCGGCGGACAGGGCGTCGAGGTCGAGGGAGTTGAACTCCTTGGCGTAGTCGAAGTCGGCACCCATGGGGTCGGAGGCCGGGGTGTGCTTGCGGAGGACCTTCAGGTTGAGCTGGTTGGGCCACCAGTCCGCGTTGCTCGCACCCTCGGTCGGGTGCCCGAGCCGGCCGGTGTGCACCGGGCAACCTCCGGCTTCCTCCACGTTCATCTCGCCAACTGCGGCGTCGGGCTTGTCAGACACGGGAATCCTTCCGATCGATCAGAGCGTCGAACTGTGCGTGGTGGAACAGTCGGGGCAGACGCCCCAGTAGATGACCTCGGCCTCGTCGATCACGAACCCGTGATCGTTCGAGGCACTGAGGCACGGCGTGGTGTCGACGGCGCAGTCGACGTCGGCGATGACGCCGCACGACCGGCAGACGACGTGATGGTGGTTGTCGCCCACACGCGACTCGTAGCGCGCGACGGAACCGCTCGGCTGGATGCGCCGGACGAGGCCCGCGCCCGTGAGCACGCGCAGCACGTCGTAGACCGCCTGGTGGGAGACCTCGCCGAGGCTCTCCCGCACGGCTCCGATGATCGAGTCCGTGTCGGCGTGGGGGGACTCGTGCACCGCCACCAGCACGGCCAGGCGCGGACGGGTCACGCGGAGTGCGGCACCGCGCAGCATGCGGTCGAAGTCCGGTGTGGTCGGCACGGGCCAGAGAGTGGCGCCAATTCTTGAACGAGTCAAGTTTGAGTCGACGAACGGGGCCGAATTCTCAGACTGAGACGGTGCCGGCCGGCCTCAGCCCGGGCCGGCGATCCTGCGCATGCCGTCGGCCAGCCGCACGGCGAGCTCCACGTTGAAGCGCACGTCGGCGTCGGCGATGTCGACGTCGAGGATCTCGCGGATGCGTCCGAGCCGGTACTTCAGCGTCGACGGGTGCACGGCCAGCCTGCGCGCCGTGGCGAGATGGCCGTCGCCGCGCAGGTACACCCCGAGGGTCTCCACGAGGCTGCCCCTGTTGCGGGCGTCGTAGCGCAGCAGCGGGCCGATCCAGCGCTCGACATGCTCGTCGAGGCGGTCGATGTGGTCGGTGTCGAACAGCAGGCGGTGCAGTCCCAGGTCGCGGAACCGCAGCGCGCCCCCGGGGGCACGGGGCGCCATCGCCGCCGCAACGAGCGCCTCGCGGTAGGCGGGCTCCAGGTCGCCGAGACCCTCCCGGACGTCGCTCGTCCCGACGGCGGCGGGCACGGCCGGGCCCACCCGTTCGAGGAGCCGTCGCACGCAGCGCTCCGCGGCCTCGGGCCGGATGATCGCGACGACGTCCGCCCCGATCATCCCGGCCAGGCCCCGGTCACCCGCGCGCAGCTCGTCGCGCACCACCGCGAACGCCCGCCTGCCGGAGCGTTCGGGGTCGTCGGGGTCCTGCAGGCGCAGGACGACCACGACGGCCGGGCCGTCACCGCGGTAGCCCAGGCGCGCCGCGAGGGCCGCGGGCACCGTGCCGTCGCCGCCGCGCAGCAGGGCGTCGTGCAGGAGGTCCCGGCCGAGCCGCTCCTCGGCCTCGGCGACGCTGCGCTCGATGAGCAGCCGCAGCGCGAGCACCAGCCGCCCGCCCTGGAACGTGGTGTGGTCGACGGGCCCGAGCTCGGTGGACCCGACCATGAGATACCCGAACGTCTCGCGGTGGGTGGCCACGCGCTGCACGAGGAACGGGCGCACGCCGGCGGCGGTGCCCAGGTCGACCGACCGCGGCGCGTGCTCGGGCTGGTGCCCGTTGAGCACCCTGGCCAGCTCGGAGGCCCGCGGCGGGACGACCGCGCGTGGCCCGCACCCGGCGTGGCCGAGGACGCGCCGCTCGGCGTCCAGCAGCCAGACCGGCGCGCCGATCCGGTCCGCGAGATGCCCGACGATCGCGTGCGCGTCCTTGCCGCGCAGCACCAGGTCGATCAGCTCCTCCTGCAGCGCCAGCGCGCGGGCGAGCAGGTCACCCTGCGCACGCAGGTCGCCCGCGAGCTCGTCGAGCGCGCGCACCCGTCGTTCCTCGGTCTCCCGCAGCCGGGCGACGTAGAGCGCGGTGGACGCCTGCGCCGACAGCGCCTGCACCAGCGTGAGGTCCTCGGGCACCGCCTCCGTGCGCCCGCCCGCCAGCAGGTAGCCCAACGACTCGGTCGAGACCCGCAAGGGCACGGCGAGCAGGGTCTGCACGCCCGCGCGGCGCAGCTCGGAGGGCACCGCCGCGCCCGCCGACCAGGTCGGTCGCAGCCGGTGCAGCCGCGGGCAGAGCAGGCGCAGCGCGCCGCCCACCCCGTCCTCGGATCCGGGCCCGCCCGCTCGGCCCGGCGTCACCGCTGGCGGCGCGTCGGGTCCGTCCGGATACCAGGCGACCGCGGCCAGCGGCAGCCGGGTCACCGCGGCGAGCCCGCCCGCGGCGAGCTCCGCCGCGGCCGCCGAGCTGGGGGCGGCGTGCATGAACGACCCGAGCATGACCACGGCGTTGAGCCCGACCACGGTCCCCTGGAGCTCCTCGTAGGTGACGGTGCGCATCGCGCCGCGCCCGGCGCCGTTGCGTGCCGCACCGGCGCCCGCGCGCACCGGCCGCCCCCTCAGGCCCGGCTGCCGCGCCCCGGCAGGAGCAGGGCGGGGTCGACGTGCGGGCTGCGCATCTCGATCCCGTTGAGCACCACGCGGTCGTGCAGACGCAGCAGGTCGTAGAGCTGCTCGCCGCGGGTCTGCTCCAGGTCGTACAGGCACAGCGTGATGGCGGTGACGGCGTCGAACTCCTCGGCGTAGAGCGCCTCGTACTCGATCAGGCGCTCCGTCCCGGGGCAGCCGCGCAGGCTCCAGCTCATCTCGCCGATCACGCAGGTGACCGGGTAGCCGTCGCGGGCGCTGCGGGCGAGGCCGTCGGTGTAGAAGCCGACCGTCCGCTCCGGGTCGAACCGCCCGCCCGCGAGGTACACCTCGTCGGAGGCCACGATCCGCACCTGGTCGCGCGCCACCGCCTCGGCGACGTCGGGCTCGCCGCCCGCCAGCTGCTCGACGACCTGGCGCGGGGTGCTCCGGTCGCACACGTAGATCACCCCGCACCCGGCGGCGACGGCCGCGCCGACGAGCGGGACGACGAACGCGTCCCGTTCGGCGTCACCGCGGTAGAACACACCGATGTGGTCGGTGACCCGCAGCATGGCGGACTCCAGGTCCAGCTCGACGGTACGTGCGGTCGTGTCCGCTCGCGTGCGCATCCGGTGACCCCTTCGTCAGGTCCACGACGGTACCGGGGGCGGACGCGGCAGCGGGTCGTCCACGATCGAAGAGTTGCCGCCGCCGGTTCGTCCCTCGCGCACGAAGCCGGGGCCGGTGCGCGGTGGTGAGACTGGGCCCATGGCCGACAACGAGACGATCCTGCGCGCGGCGATCGAGGCGATCGCCGCGCGCGACGCCGACGCGATGGCCGAGGTCCTCGCCGACGACATGGTCGTGCACGTCCCCGGGCACAGCCGCGTCTCCGGGACGCACCGCGGGCGGGGTGCGTTCGGCGCGCGGGTGCGGGAGGTGAGCGGGGGCAGCCTGACGATCGACGCGCACGACGTGCTGGGCTCGGCCGACCACGCCGTCGGGATCTACGTCATGCGCGTGGACGCGCCGGAGCGCAGCTTCTCCTGGCGCCACGTGAACGTCTACCACGTACGCGACGGGAAGATCGTCGAGGTGTGGTCGAACCCGTTCGAGCAGGACGAGTTCGACGCGTTCTTCGCCTGACGGGCTCGAACGTGCCCGTCCCCCGAAGCGTCGCTTCAGGACATGGCGGGTTCACGGCCCGTTCACGTCGCGGGCAACGTTCACCGGTGCGCTCAATGCGGGTAACAGAGCGACACGATTGCGGGGCGTACAAGGGAGGCATGACCGTCTCCGGCATGCCGCGTCCCACCCGCGCCGACGCGATC
>NZ_JBFWVQ010000059.1:24666-36446 GCF_050246655.1 Pseudonocardia sp. | reverse complement strand
CGGCGAACGGCAAGCGCGTGCAGGCCCTCGGCGGTGCGAAGAACCACGCGATCGTGCTGCCCGACGCCCCGCTCGACTTCGCCTCGGACCACCTCGTCGCCGCCGCGTTCGGCTCGGCGGGCGAGCGGTGCATGGCGATCTCCGCGGCCATCGCCGTCGGATCCGCCGGGGACGAACTGGTCGAGGCCGTGGCCGAGAAGGCCCGCGCGGTCAAGGTCGGCCCCGGGCGCGACCCGGAGTCCGAGATGGGCCCGATCGTCACCGCCGCGGCGCGCGACCGCATCGTCTCGCTCATCGGCTCCGGAGCCGACCAGGGCGCGGAGCTCACGGTGGACGGCCGGGGCCTGCGCGTGCCCGGTCACGAGGAGGGCTTCTTCGTCGGGCCGACCGTGATCGACCGCGTGACCACCGGGATGGACGTCTACCGCGAGGAGATCTTCGGCCCGGTGCTGTCGGTGGTGCGCGCGGACTCCGTGGACGAGGCGATCGCGCTGATCAACGCCAACCCGTACGGCAACGGCACCGCGATCTTCACGTCCTCCGGCGAGGCCGCGCGTCGCTTCCAGCGCGGGGTGAAGGTCGGGATGATCGGCATCAACGTGCCGATCCCGGTGCCGATGGCCTACTACTCCTTCGGCGGCTGGAAGGACTCCCTGTTCGGGCAGTCGCACATCCACGGCCCGGAGGGCGTGCAGTTCTACACCCGGGCCAAGGTCGTGACGTCGCGGTGGCCCCATGTCGAGCTGCCCAGCGGCTCGTCCTTCCACTTCCCGACGGCGAACTGACCATGGCCCTGGACCGCGTGCGACTGGGTACCGCCCCCGACTCCTGGGGCGTCTGGTTCCCCGACGACCCGAATCAGGTGCCGTGGCACCGCTTCCTCGACGAGGCCGCGGCCGCGGGCTACGAGTGGATCGAGCTCGGCCCCTACGGCTACCTGCCCACCGACGCCGCGCAGCTGCGTGACGAGCTGGACCGCCGCGGGCTGAAGCTCTCCGGCGGTGCGGTGTTCGCCGCCCTGCACCGGGGCGCCGATGCGCTGAAGCAGGCGATCGAGGACTGCCGCACCGAGGCCCGGCTGCTCACCGCGCTCGGCGCCCGCCACCTCGTGCTGCTGCCCGAGGGCTACACCGACCTCGACGGCGCACTCACCCAGCCGCGCGACCTCACCTCCGAGCAGTGGTCGGACCTGTGCTCCGGCATGGATGTGCTCGCCCGGACGCTCCAGCAGGAGTTCGACGTCGAGCTGGTGTTCCACCCGCACGCCGACAGCCATGTCGACACCCAGGACCGGGTCGAGCGCTTCCTCGAGCAGACCGACCCCGAGCAGGTGCGGCTGTGCCTGGACACGGGACACATCGCCTACTGCGGTGGCGACAACGTCGCCATCATCCGGCGCTTCCCGGAGCGGATCGGCTACGTCCATCTCAAGCAGGTCGATCCGGCCGTGATGGACCGGGTCCGGGCCGAGGGCCTCGGCTTCGCGCCCGCCGTCCGGCTGGGCGCCATGGTCGAGCCGCCGACGGGTGTGCCGGACATGCCGTCGCTCCTGGACGCGCTCGCCGACCTCGACGCCGACCTGTTCGCGATCGTCGAGCAGGACCTCTACCCCTGCGATCCCGACACGCCTGCGCCCATCGCCACCCGCACCGCCCGCTATCTCGGCGCCTGCGGCATCGGGCCCGTGCGTGCGTGAACCGGCACCCAGACCCGCACCGACACCGATGTCGGTGTGACGCACAGAGAGAGATGACCAGATGAGCGGTTCCCGGAAGATCCTGCGGGGCGTCGCGGCCGCGGCCGTGCTCGCCACCGCGCTCGCCGCCTGCAGCAGCCAAGGGGGCGCCGCCAACCAGGGAGGCAATGGTGGCGGCGGCGCCGGCACTCCCCCGGCGGGCCAGACGTACACCATCGCGATGATCACCCACGAGCAGGAGGGCGACACCTTCTGGGACAAGATCCGGGCGGGTGCCGAGGACGCGGCGAGCCAGCTCGGGATCGAGCTCAAGTACTCGAACAACCAGCAGGGTCCGGAGCAGGCGACGCTCGTGCAGAACGCGATCGACTCGCAGGTCGACGGCATCGCGGTCACCCTCTCCAGCGCGGACGCGGTCATCCCCGTCGCCAAGAAGGCCGCCGACGCCAAGATCCCGGTCGTCGCGTTCAACCAGGGCTTCGACGACTACGAGAAGGCCGGCGCGAAGATGTACTTCGGGTCCGACGAGCTGCTCGCGGGCCAGACCGTCGGTGAGCGCATCACCGCTGACGGCGGCACCAAGACCCTGTGCGTCATCCAGGCCCAGGGCTCGGTCGCGCTCGAGACCCGGTGCGCCGGTGTGAAGTCGACCTTCGCCAACACCGAGAACCTCCAGGTGAACGGCGCCGACCTGCCGTCGGTGCAGGCGACCCTGCAGTCGAAGCTCACGCAGGACCCGTCGATCACCCACATCGTCACCCTCGGCGCCCCGATCGCGCTCGCGGCGCTGCAGGCCAAGGAGAGCGGCACGAGCCAGGCGAAGATCGTCACGTTCGACCTCAACCAGGACGCCGCCAAGGCGATCAAGGACGGGAAGATCATGTTCTCGATCGACCAGCAGCCCTACGTGCAGGGCTACATGGCCGTCACGTCGCTGTGGCTGAACCTGAGCAACGGCAACGACCTCGGCGGCGGCAAGCCGGTGCTGACCGGCCCGTCGATCGTCGACCAGACCAACATCGACCAGATCCTGCCGTACACCGCGAACAACAAGCGGTAGGGCCCGCTCCCGGGGAGCCGGCCCAGCCGGCCCCCCGGTACCGCCCGGAACCGGAGCAGCCATGAGCACACCAGTCGCCACACCACCGACCGCCCCCTCGACCGATCCGGTGCGCCCTCAGCGGTCGTTGGCCACCCGCATCCTCGCGAGGCCGGAGATCGGCGCGTTCGCCGCGGCGATCGCCATCTTCCTCTTCTTCTTCGCGGTCGCGCCGCCGTTCCGCACGCTGCCGTCGTTCGCGACGGTCCTCTACGCCTCCTCGACGATCGGCATCATCGCCGTCGGCGTGGCCCTGCTGATGATCGGCGGGGAGTTCGACCTGTCGTCCGGCGTCTCGGTGGTCACCGCGGCGCTCACGGCGGCGTTGATCACCTTCCAGCTCAGCCTCAACATGTGGGTGGGCGTGGTGTTCAGCCTCCTGGTGGCGCTGGCCATCGGGTTCTTCAACGGATACCTGGTGGTGAGAACAGGGATTCCGAGCTTCCTCATCACGCTATCGACGTTCTTCATGCTCCGCGGCGCCAACCTCGGCGTGACCAAGGCCGTCACCGGCACCGTCGCGTCGGACAACGCCTCGGAGCTCGACGGGTTCGCCTCCGCCAAGGCGATCTTCGCCTCGAACATCGACCTCGGTGTCATGACGATCAACATCACGGTGCTGTGGTGGCTCTTCTTCGTCGCGCTGGGCTCGTGGGTGCTGCTGCGTACGCGCATCGGGAACTGGATCTTCGCCGTGGGCGGCAACGCGGCGAGTGCCCGCGCGGTCGGTGTGCCGGTGAACAAGGTCAAGATCGGCCTGTTCATGACCGTGTCGTTCCTGTGCTGGTTCTACGGGATGCACATCCTGTTCAACTTCAGCTCGGTGCAGTCCGGCCTCGGCATCGGCAACGAGTTCATCTACATCATCGCCGCGGTCGTGGGTGGCTGCCTGCTGACCGGCGGCTACGGCTCGGCCGTCGGTGCCGCCGTCGGCGCCTTCATCTTCGGCATGACCACCCAGGGCATCGTGTTCGCGGGCTTCGACCCGAACTGGTTCTACACGTTCCTGGGCGCGATGCTCCTGCTCGCGGTGCTGGTCAACCTGTACGTCAAGAACTACGCCTCGACGAGGCGGTGAGGTAGCCATGACTGACACCATCGTGGAGCATGCGGACGCCAGCCTGCACAAGGGCGAACCGCTGATCGAGATGTCCGACGTCGGCCGCGCGTTCGGCCCGATCATCGCCCTGCAGGGGGTCAACCTGACCGTCCGCGCCGGCGAGGTCACCTGCGTGCTGGGCGACAACGGAGCCGGGAAGTCGACCTTGATCAAGATCATCTCAGGGTTGCACCCGCACACGAGCGGCACGCTCAAGGTCGACGGGAAGGACGTCCGCTTCGCCTCGCCTCGCGACTCGCTCGACCACGGCATCGCGACGGTCTACCAGGACCTCGCGGTGGTCAGCCTGATGGAGGTGTGGCGCAACTTCTTCCTCGGCTCGGAGATCCGCAAGGGCAACTACCCCCTCGCACCGATGGACATCCCGCAGATGCGGGAGATCGCCGACACCGAGCTCAAGAAGATGGGCATCACAGTCAAGGACATCAACCAGCCGATCGGGACGCTCTCCGGCGGTCAGCGCCAGTGCGTCGCGATCGCCCGGGCGGTGTACTTCGGCGCTCGCGTGCTGATCCTCGACGAGCCCACCGCCGCGCTGGGTGTCAAGCAGTCCGGCGTGGTCCTCAAGTACACGGCGGCGGCCCGTGACGCGGGGCTCGGCGTCGTGTTCATCACGCACAACCCGCACCACGCGTTCATGGTCGGCGACCACTTCATCATCCTGAAGCTCGGTCGCCGGGTGCTCGACAAGACCCGCTCCGAGGTCACCCTTGAGGAGCTGACCTCGGAGATGGCGGGTGGCCGTGAGCTGGCCGAGCTCAGCCACGAGCTGAAGCGCTGAGCGTCGGGCGCCGGGCCCGTCCGGGTCCGGCGCCTCCCGCGGAGGGACGACATGTCGGAAGCACTCTCCGTCGCCGTGATCGGGGCCGGGATGGCCGGGCGGAGCCACGCGGCGGCGTACCGAATGGTCAACACGGTGTTCGGAGCGGGGCTGCCACCCGTGCGCCTCGTGGCGATCGCCGACGCCAACACCGAGCTGGGTGAGGACGCCGCCCGGCGCTACGGCTTCGAGAAGGCCGTGCCGAGCTGGGAGGACGTGGCCGCGGACCCCGGGATCGACGCCGTCAGCATCGTCGTGGGCAACACGCTGCACCGGCCGATCGCGGAGGCGTTGGTCGCGGCCGGCAAGCACGTGCTGTGCGAGAAGCCGCTCGCCGGCTCCGTCGAGGACGCCCGGGCGATGGTGGAGCTGGAGAGGTCCGCAGGGGTGGTGACCGCGGTGGGCTACACCTACCGGCGCAACCCGGCGGTCGCGGCGATCCGCGACCACGTCCGCAACGGCGAGCTCGGCGAGATCACCTTGTTCCAGGGCCGGTACTGGTGCGACTACGCGTGCCACCCGCGCGGTCCGCTGACCTGGCGCTTCCGCGGCGGGCCCGGCAGCGGCGCACTGGGCGACATCGGCGCGCACATCATCGACACCGCCGAGTTCGTGTGCGGGCCGATCCTCTCGGTCTCCGGGGGAGAGATCTCCACCCAGGTCCCGAAGCGGCCGCTGCCGCTCGGCGCGGTCGTGGGCCATCAGGAGGCGCCGGTGAGCAGCGAGGTCGACGAGGTGGAGAACGAGGACACGGCGATGTTCTCCGCGCGGTTCACCTCGGGCGTGCAGGCGTCGTTCTCGGTGTCGCGCACCGCGTTCGGATCGCCCAACGGGTTCGGTTTCGACGTCTGCGGGCTGTCCGGTCGGGCCGCCTACGACCAGCACCGACCCGGTGAGTACCTGTTCGACGACACGCAGCCGCAGGCCCGCACCCGCGGGCCGCGGCAGGTGATCGTCGGCCCGCAGATGCCGTACTTCCGCGGTGGCTACCCGATGGAGGCCCCGGGGGTCGGGATCGGCAACCAGGAGTGCTTCACCTACCAGTGCCGGGCCTTCCTCGACCAGGTCGCGGGCACGCCCGATCCGCTGCCGCCGAACGCGTCGTTCGCCGACGGCCTGCACACGATGCAGATCATCCAGGCCGTCGTGCAGTCGGCCGCGTCCGGCGGCGCCGCCGTCGCCGTCCCCTGAACCGTCCCGCGACCGGAGAACGCCCGCCATGACCCTGAGACTCGGCGCCTACACCGCCTGCCTGCACGACCGCCCGCTCGCCGAGGCCCTCCGGGTGCTCCAGGACAACGGGCTGACGTCGGTCGAGGTCAACACCGGCGGCTTCATCCCCTCCCCGCACTGCCACGTGGACCTGTTGCTGTCCTCGGAGCAGGCCCGCGCGGACTACCTCGGCGAGTTCTCCTCCCGGGGCATGGAGCTGACCGGCCTGAACTGCAACGGCAACCCGCTCAACCCGCACCCTCGGGTCGGCCCGAAGCACAGCGACGACCTGCGCCGCACGATCGAGCTGGCCGGCGCGCTGGGCGTGCGGAACATCGTCACGATGTCCGGCACGCCGGGTTCGGACCCGGATGCGCGCTACCCGTCCTGGGTGGTGAACCCGTGGGACGGCGTCTACCTGGACGTCCTGGACTACCAGTGGGAGGTCGCCTCGGCATTCTGGACCGAGATCGACGCGCTCGCCCGCGCCCACGACGTGCGGGTCGCCATCGAGATGCATCCGCACAACCTGGTGTTCTCCCCGGTGACGCTGCGCAGGCTCGTCGATCTCGTCGGCGCCACGAACCTCGGCGCCGAGATGGACCCGTCGCATCTGATGTGGCAGGGCATGGACGTCGTCGAGTGCATCCGGTGGCTGGGCCCGCTGGTGTTCCACGCCGCGGCGAAGGACGCCGCGATCACGCCCGGCGTCGACATCCGCGGCGTCCTCGACACCTCGTTCGCGCGGGTGCCCGCCGAGGCGGAGGGCAAGGTGCCCACCGGCATCGGGTTCTGGTGCGCCACCTGGCCGGAGAACCCCGCCTGGCGGTTCGTCGCGGTCGGGCTCGGCCACGACGTGGACTACTGGACCGAGTTCCTGCGCGCCCTCGCCGACGTCGACCCGGACATGGCCGTGAACATCGAGCACGAGGACGCCAGCCTCGACCGGCTCGACGGCCTCGCGACCGCCGCCGGGAACCTGAGACAGGCGGCCGCCAAGCTCTGACGGCGCCGACCGTCACCGACCAGAAGGAGAAGACATGTCGCTCGACGTCGGCGTCATCGGCGTGGGCATGATCGGCCAGGATCACATCCGCCGGCTCACCCACGTGCTGTCGGGGGCGCGCGTCGTCGCGGTCACCGACAGCGACCTCGACCGCGCGCGGACCGTCGCGGACGACCTCCCGGGTGCGACCGTGCACGGCAGCGGCCAGGAGCTGATCGACGACCCGGCCGTCGCGGCCGTGCTCGTCACGTCCTGGGGTCCCACCCACGAGGAGTACGTGCTCGCCGCGATCGCCGCGGGCAAGCAGGTGTTCGTCGAGAAACCCCTCGCGACCACCCGTGAGGCCTGCGAGCGGATCATCGACGCCGAAGTGGCGGCCGGGCGCCGGCTGGTCCAGGTCGGTTTCATGCGCCGCTACGACCCGCAGTACCGCGCGATGAAGGCGGTGGTGACGAGCGGCGAGATCGGGGTCCCGCTCGTCGTGCACGCCGCCCACCGCAACGCGTCGGTGCCGGACCACTACACCGCGGACATGGTCATCAACGATACCGTCGTGCACGACGTCGACACCACGCGCTGGCTGCTCGACGACGAGATCGTCGCGGTCACGGTGCTCAAGCCCCGGGTGTCCGGGCGGGCCGCGCCCGGCTTCCAGGACCCGCTGGTCGTGCTGCTGGAGACCGCGAGCGGGGTGCTCGTGGACGTCGAGGCGTCGGTGAACGTGGCCTACGGCTACGACATCCGCGGCGAGATCCTCGGCGAGCAGGGCACCGTCGAGCTGTCGGAGTCCGCGGGCGCGGTCGTCAAGACGGCGGGCCGCGTCGCCGGGCGGGTCCCGGTGGACTGGCGGGAGCGCTTCGAGCGGGCCTTCGACGTCGAGTTCCAGGAGTGGGTGAACGCGGTGCGGGTGGGCGGCCCGACCGGCCCCAGCTCCTGGGACGGCTACGCGGCCACCGTCGTCTGCGACGCGGGCGCGGCCTCGCTGGCGTCCGGCTCCCGCGAGGCCGTCGTCCTGCGGGACAAGCCCGATCTCTACAAGGACGCCTGATGGTCACGATCGCGCTCGACCCGAACATGTACCACCCGCACCTGTCGGTGGCCGACGAGCTGCGCAAGGCTGCCGACCTGGGCTACGCCCACCTCGAACTCTCGCCGCGCGCGGACTGGTTCTTCTGGCACCGCTACCCGAAGGCGGACGACGCACTGATCGCCGAGACCCGCAAGGCGATGGCCGAGACCGGGGTACGCATCCACACCCTCGTCCCGGTCTTCAACTGGGCCGCTCCCGACGAGCAGGAGCGGCGCGCCCAGGTGCGCAACTGGCGGCGGCTGCTGGAGATCGCGGCGGAGCTGGAGTGCCCGATCGTCAACTCGGAGCTCTCCGGCGATCCCACTCAGCCGCTGCGCTCCGAGCACGCGTTCTACGCGTCGATGGAGGAGCTGATCCCGCACTTCGAGCGCTACGGGATCGGGCTCAACCTCGAAGCGCACCCGTACGACTTCTCCGAGCGCAACGACGACGCCGTCCAGATCGTGCGCGGGCTCAACAAGCCGTGGGCGAACTACGTGTTCTGCGCCCCGCACGCGTTCCACCTCTCCGACGGTGCGGGCGACGTCGGGCGGATGATGCGCTACGCCGGGTCGAAGCTGCAGCACGTCCACGTCGCTGACTGCTTCAACCACCGCGCGAACGTGGGCAACCGCTACATCGTCAACCCACCAGGGGTCGACGCGCGGATCCACCAGCACAACGAGATCGGCAACGGCGAGGTCGCGTGGGACGAGTTCTTCGCGACGCTGCGCGAGGTCTCGTTCGACGGCGTGGCGACCGTGTGCGTCTTCGGCTGGGAGGAGGACGCCGACGGCATCCACCGGCGGATGCGGGAGCGGCTGGAGCAGGAGCTACGGCCGACGGGGTGACCCGTCAACCCGGGCGCAGGTGCGTGACCGGCAGCCCGTGCTCGGTGCGCAGGCGCTCGGCCACGAGCGAGCGGTGGCACGCCTGCGGGTCGCGCTCGACACAGAAGAGGGCGGTCACCGAGTCGCGCGGGAGCTCCGCCACGAGCGCGTCGAGGTCGAACGGGTCGAGGATCTCGCGGGTGTAGCGCTCGACGTAGGCGGGCGCCAGCGCCGCGCGGTTGCGCTTGCCGACGCCCTGGCGGTCGTCCTCGCGGTACTGGAGCTGGCGCAGCTCGGTCGTCGGTGCCAGGTCCTTCACGTGCCGGTAGCCGACGGCCGCCGCGGCGAGCGCGCGGCGGAGGCGCACCGAGTTCGCCCAGGCGTAGTCGGGGCCCCGGACACCGCGGCGCTGGCGGAGGTCGAGCAGCAGTCCCACGCCCCCGCCGGCGAGCGTCTCGACGAAGGCTTCGGCGGTGAAGCCGTAGACGCCGATCGTCGCGATTCTTCTCACCGTCACCGCGCTACGCCACGAGCGCCGGCTGGTCCACGGCCCAGAGCCACGATCCGTCCGGCTCGTTCGCTGCCACCAGCCCCGTCGACGTCGCCCGCGTTGCCGCACTCGATGAAGTACCTGCCCAGGCCGCTCCGCTCGGTGGCCACCATCTTGCCCGTCATGCCGCCAAGCCTCGCAACACATCACGACATCCTCTGCCGAGCGGGTCTCACGCGCCGGGTGGTGCGGCCGTCGTCGCGCGGACGACCAGCCGCGGGGACAGCACGATCTCGGCCGGTGCCCCGCCCGCCGCGAGCCGCAGCGCCTGGTCGACGGCGGCCGCCGCGAGCGCCCTGGCGTCCTGGGAGACCGTGGTCATCTGGACGTGCGGCGCCTCGGCGAGGCGCGAGTCGTCGTACCCGACGACCGACACGTCGGCGGGCACGCGGTGGCCGCGGTGCAGGAGCGTGTCGACGACACCGGTCGCGCAGCGGTCGTTGAACGCGATGACCGCGCTGGGCGGGGTCGGCCGGGCCAGCAGCGCCGCCATCGCGCGCGCCCCGGCCTCCTCGGTGAGCCCGCCGGTGAGCACGTCGGCGGCTCGGCCCAGGCCGTGCCGGGACATCGCGTCGTGGAAGCCGCAGCGCCGGTCGTCGCTGCCCGCGGCGCCCGCGCCGTCGATGTGCGCGATGCGCCGGTGCCCGAGCCCGACGAGGTGGTCGACGGCCAGGCCGATGCCGCGCACGTCGTCGGCGCGGACCACACCGACGCCGTCCACGTCGGCGTGCCGGGCCACCAGCAGCGTGGGGACACGGCCGGCCAACGCACCGAGGGCGGCCGCGTCGAGGCCGCTGCCGAGCAGCATCACGGCCTCGCACCGCTCGCGCAGCAGCGCGTCGACGGCGGTGGGCTCGTCGCGCGTCGGGGCGACGGCGCTGAGCGCGATGTCGTAGCCGCGCGCCGCGGCGGCGGCGTAGAGGCGCTCGACGAGGTCGCCGTGGAACGGCTGTTGCAGCTCGAACGCCACGCCGAGCACCCGTGACCGGG
Source organism: Pseudonocardia sp. (assembly GCF_050246655.1). GTDB lineage: Bacteria > Actinomycetota > Actinomycetes > Mycobacteriales > Pseudonocardiaceae > Pseudonocardia. The sequence goes on along the minus strand of NZ_JBFWVQ010000059.1, from coordinate 26,054 downwards.
CCTGACGCAGCTTGCGGGCCCGCTCGTCGGGGACGTAGCCGAGCTCGTCGGCGATCCGCAGCACGCGCGCGCGGGTGGCCTCGCTCGCCCCCGGCACGCCGCGCATGACGATCGACACCAGCGCCGTGGAGATCCCGGCGGCCTTCGCGATGTCCGCCATCGTCGTCCGCGTCACTCTTCCCTCCTCGACTAGTACGTTCTAGTCTATCGCTACTAGAACGTACTAGTTCAGTGAGGAACACCATGACCAACCGACCCCTCGGCCGTTCCCTTCGCCTCGGCCTGATCGGCGCGGGCCGGATCGGCACGAACCACGCCGCGATCGCCGCACACCACGTCCCCGGCGCCCGGCTCGTCGCCGTCGCCGACGCCGTCGAGATCGCCGCGAAGCGCCTGGCCGCCGAGCTCGGCGCGGACGCCGTCACCACCGACGAGCTGCTCGCCCGGCCCGACGTCGACGGCGTGCTGATCACCGCCCCCGCCCGCCACCACGCCGACCTCGTCGTCTCCACCGCGGCCGCCGGCAAGCACGTGTTCTGCGAGAAGCCGATGGCCCTCACCCTCGCCGACGCCGACCGCGCCATCGCCGCGGCCGAGCGGGCGGGCGTGGTGCTGCAGATCGGGTTCAACCGCCGCTTCGCACCGGGCTTCGTCGCGGCGCGCGCCGCCGTCGACGCCGGGAAGGTCGGCACCCCGCAGCTGCTGCGCTCGCTCACCCGCGACCCCGGCCCGTTCACCGCCGACCCCGCCCGCATCCCCCAGTGGACGATCTTCTTCGAGACCCTCATCCACGACTTCGACACGCTCTGCTGGCTCAACCCCGGTGCCCGGCCGGTCGCCGTGCACGCGTTCGCCGACGCGCTCGTCGCGCCGGAGGCGAAGGCCGGCGGGCACCTCGACACGGCGGTCGTCACGATCCGTTTCGACAACGGCGCCATCGCCACCGCGGAGGCGAGCTTCAGCGCGCTGTACGGCTACGACGTGCGTGGCGAGGTGTTCGGCTCGGCGGGCATGGTCGCCGCGGGCAGCGCACGCACCACCGACATGACCCTCTACGACGCCGACGGCATCCACGTCGACACCGCCCGCCGGGACACCGATCTGCTGTTCTCGGCGTACGTGGGCGAGATCGCCGCGTTCGTCGACGCGGTGCGGGCGGGCCGACCCTCCCCGGTCCCCGGCGCGGCCGCCCGCACCGCGCTGGCGATCGCGCTGGCCGCGATCGAGAGCGTCGAGACCGGCGCCCCGGCGGCGGTGAAGGCGTGAGCGAGGGCCGGGTGAGCATCGCAGCGAGCTCCGGCGAGCGAGGAGCGGAGCCCGGTCCGCAGCGAACCATCGGGACCGTGAGCGAGGGCCGGGTGAGCATCGCAGCGAGCTCCGGCGAGCGA
>NZ_JBFWVQ010000059.1:0-24656 GCF_050246655.1 Pseudonocardia sp. | reverse complement strand
CGTGAGCGAGGGCCGGGTGAGCATCGCAGCGAGCTCCGGCGAGCGAGGAGCGGAGCCCGGTCCGCAGCGAACCATCGGGACCGTGAGCGAGGGCCGGGTGAGCATCGCAGCGAGCTCCGGCGAGCGAGGAGCGGAGCCCGGTCCGCAGCGAACCATCGGGACCGTGAGCGAGGGCCGGGTGAGCATCGCAGCGAGCTCCGGCGAGCGAGGAGCGGAGCCCGGCTTCGCCCTCGCCGCCAGCGCGGAGATGCTCTACCGCGACCTGCCCTTCCTCGACCGCATCAAGCGGATCACCGAGCGCGGGCTGCAGGTCGAGATCTGGGACTGGTCGACCAAGGACATCGCCGCACTCGCCGCGAGCGGCGCGACGTTCTCGTCCATGACCGGCTACCTGCGCGGCGACCTCACCACGTCCGACGGCATCGCGGAGCTGCTGGCCACCGCGGAGCAGTCGCTGGCGATTGCGGAGCGGCTGGACTGCCCCCGGCTGAACCTGCACGGCACCGGCCTGGGCCCGGACGGCCTGCCCGTGCACCCTGTCGAGGCGGTGACGCCGGCGATGTGGCTCACCGCGGCCGACACGCTGCGCCGGATCGCCGAGCTCGGCGCCCGAGCCGGCCGGGTGTTCACGCTGGAGAACCTCAACCTGGCCGTCGACCACCCGGGCACGCCGTTCGCCCGTGCCGCCGACACCCTGGCCCTGGCGCGGGCGGTGGACGACCCGCACCTGCGGCTCAACCTCGACCTCTACCACGCCCAGATCGGGGAGGGGAACCTCATCGAGCTGGTGCGCGAGGCGCTGCCGTACGTCGGCGAGATCCAGGTCGCCGACGTCCCCGGACGCTGCGAGCCCGGCACCGGGGAGATCAACTATCCGGCGGTGGCGCGGGCGCTGGACGCGGCCGGCTACACCGGCGTCGTCGGCCTGGAGGCATGGGCCCAGGGCGACCCGGACGCGGCGCTGGACGCGTTCGAGGCGGCGTTCACGGTCGGCTGAGCGGCGACCCGACCGCAGCACCCGGCCATGATCGCCAAGAATGCGGTAGGAGGCTCGTATCCGGGCCTGCCGTCACATTCCCGACGATCATGATCCGCGATCGGCCTGCGCCGGCTCACCGCCCGACGGGCCCGCTGGACCCGCGGACCTGCAACGCCGGGGCGAGCAGGTGCACCTGCGCGTCCAGCGCCGGGTCCTCGATCCGGGCCGCCAGCGTGCGCGCGGCGAGCCTGCCGAGCTGGGCGCCGCCGCTGTCCACGCTGGTGAGCCAGATCGAGCGCAGCCGGGCCAGCGTGGAGTTGTCGTAGCCGACCAGTGAGAGCCGGTCCGGCACGGCCACTCCGAGCTCGGCGGCGGCCGCCCGCGCCCCCAGGCATGTCACGTCGTCCACGGCGAAGATCGCGGTCGGCGGGTGCGCGGAGCGCAGGAGGCGGACCGCGGCCCGGTAACCGCCGTCGTCGGTGTAGTCGGCGGTCTCGACCTCGATGTGGTCGGCCAGACCCCGTTCACGCATGGCGTCCTCGTAGCCGCGGCGCCGCAGCGTCCCGACCGTGTTGGCCGAGCCCGGGAGGTGTCCGGCGATGTGCGCGATCCGCCGGTGCCCCAGGTCGAGCAGGTGGCGCGTGGCCAGCGCACCACCGGCCAGGTCGTCGTTGCCGACGGTGTCGACCCGCGGGAGGTCCAGGTCGCGCCACGCCACCGCGACCGTGGGCACGATCTGGGTCACCTCGGCCAGCGTGGGCGGGCTGAGCTGGGTCCCGGCCAGCACGAGCCCGTCGACACCGAGGTCGGCGAGGGTCTGCGGAACGGCGTCGTCGCGGACCCGGTCCAGCCGGCCACCGTGCAGGAGGAGCTGACGCCCCTGCCCGGCGAGCTCCTCGGTCAGGCCGTCGAGCAGGTCGGCGAGCCAGGGGTGGCGCAGGTCGTTGATCAGCGCGCCGACCGTCCGGTTCCGGCGCTCGCGCAGGTCGCGCGCGGCCACGTTGGGCCGGTAGCCGAGCTCGGCGATCGCCCGCTGCACCGCGGCGCGCCGGTCCGGGCTGACCTTGGGCGAGCCGCGCAGCACGAGCGAGACCAGGGACTTCGACACCCCCGCCCGGGCGGCGACGGTGTGGATCGTCGGACGGTCTGCCGGCACGGACGCCTCCAGGTTCTTGGAACGATCCAGTCGATCGCAGCCTACCGTTCGACCGGGAACTTCCACTGCAGGCCTTGACAACTGGCGCCGAACCGCGACACTTGGCATCGTTGGAACGATCCAACAAGGGAGGTTTCTCATGACCAGCGCCGCGCCCCTGCGGATGGAGTACGACCCGTTCAGCCCGGCGTTCCAGGCCGATCCCTTCCCGGTCTACCGGTGGATGCGCGACGAGGCGCCGGTGTTCCACAGCGAGAAGTGGGACTGGTGGGCGCTGTCGCGGTTCGAGGACGTACGCGCGGCCGCGCTGGACCCCGAGACCTTCCTGTCGTTCGAGGGCATCGACATCGACGACACCGCCAAGGACCAGAGCGGACCCGGGTTCCTGCCCGACATCGACAACCCCCGCCACGACCAGATCCGCAGGATCGTCCAGCCGCAGCTGCTCCCGGGCCGCATCGGGGAGCGCGAGCCGATCGTCCGGGCCACGGTGCGCCGCCTGATCGACGCGTGGCGCGACCGCGGCACCGTGGATCTCGCCCAGGAGCTGGCCTGGCCGATGCCCAACGAGGTGTTCTTCGACCTGCTGGGGCTGCCCGAGTCCGGCCCGGATCGGGCCCGGCTTGAGCGCTGGGTGCACGAGCTCAAGGACCGCAAGCCCGACGACGCCCGGCTCACGCCCGTCGCCAGGGCGGCCACGGCGGGCATCCAGTCCTACTTCGTGGACCTGCTGAACGAGCGCCGTCGCCACCCGCGCGCCGACCTGGTGACCCACGTCGTCACCGCCGAGATCGACGGCGTGCCGTTCGCCGACGAGCACATCGTGCCCGCCTCCGAGGTCATGGGCCTGATGATGGTGCTGTTCCTCGGTGGCGTGGAGAGCACCGCCGGGCTCACCGGCACGCTGTTCAAGCTGCTCGCCGAGAACCCCGACCAGCGCGAGATCCTGCGGGAGCACCCGGAGTTGATCCCGGACGCCGTCGAGGAGGCCATCCGCATCAACAGCCCGCTGCAGCTCGTCGGCCGGACCACGTCGCGGGAGGTCACGCTGCACGGGGTGACGATCCCGGCGGGCGGGCGGGTGGTGCTGGTCTACGGCGCCGCCAACCGCGACGAGCGCCGCTTCCCCCACCCCGACCGCTTCGACGTCACCCGCGGCACGCAGCGCCACCTCGGCTTCGGCGAGGGCATGCACGGCTGCCTCGGCGCGCCGCTGGCCCGGCTCGAGGCCAAGGTGGCACTGGAGGAGGCGCTGCCGGTGCTCGGCGACTACACGATCACCGACACCCCCGAGCGCTACCGCACCACCCCCAACATGTACGTGTGGGAGCACCTGCACCTGGCGTTCCCGGTGAGCTCGGTGAACGCGGCCCCCGCGCATCACGATCCCCGCGGCCACGTCGAGACCGTCCGCCACCACACTGAGAGCACCGTCGTCACGCGCGAGCTGGAGACCGAGGTCCGCGTCGCGGCCAAGGAGATCGAGGCGGACGGGGTCGTCGCGCTGACCCTGCGCCCCGTCGACGGCACCCCGCTTCCCGCCTGGACGCCCGGCGCGCACGTCGACCTGATCCTCGGCGACGGGCTGCCGAACCGGCAGTACTCCCTCTGCGGCGACGTGGCCGACCTCGGCGCCTACCGGCTCGGCATCCTGCGGGACGCCGAGGGCGGCGGCGGTTCCCGCCACGTCCACGACCGGCTCGCGGCAGGCGACGTCGTGCGGGTCCGCGGGCCGCGCAACAACTTCGTGCTCGCCCCGGCGCCTCGCTACCTGTTCATCGCCGGCGGGATCGGCATCACCCCGATCCTGCCGATGATCGCTGCGGCCGAGTCGGCGGGCGCACAGTGGCGCCTGGTCTACGGCGGCCGCACCCGCGCCTCGATGGCGTTCCTCGACGAGCTGGCGCGGCACGGCGACCGCGTGTCCGTGCGCCCGCAGGACGAGACGGGGTTGCTCGACCTCGCGACCCTGCTCGGCACCCCGGAGCCCGACACCCTCGTCTACTGCTGCGGACCCGAGCCGTTGCTCGCCGCCGTCGAGCAGCACTGCGCGGCGTGGCCGTCGCGGGCGCTGCACCTGGAGCGGTTCGCCGCCCGCCCGCTGGGGGCGCCGGTGCGCGCGGAGGCGTTCGACGTCGAGCTGGCGCGCAGCGGGTTCACCCTGACGGTCCCACCGGAGCGGTCCGTCCTCGACGTCGTCGAGGCGGCGGGGATCGGCGTGCTGTCGTCGTGTGCAGAGGGCACCTGCGGCACGTGCGAGACGGGTGTGCTCGAGGGGCTTCCCGACCACCGCGACTCGGTGCTCACGGCCGACGAGCGGGCCGCGAACGACTGCATGCTGATCTGCGTGTCGCGGTCCTGCACCGCGCGTCTCGTACTCGACCTCTGAGCTCGCGGCGCCTGCGGGCATGGAGCGGCGCGACGTGGCTCCGCCGTCCGCGTCGCGCCGATTGACACTGCAGGACCCGTGACCTACCGTGCCTTAAAGCGCTTTAACAATCGCAGTGGATCCGTCGGAGGGACCACGAGATGGCAGCTCGCACAGTGGCGATCGGACTCGCCGGGCTGGGCCGGATCGGCCGCATGCATGCGGAGAACATCGCCCGCCGCTGCCGCAGTGCCACGCTCGCCGCCGTCTACGACCTCGCCCCCGACGCCGCGCGCGCCACGGGCGAGCGCTACGGCGTGCCGTGGACGACCTCGTACGACGAGCTGCTGGAACGCTGCGACGCCGTCGCGGTCGCCACCCCGACCGGCACCCACGCCGAGCTGGTGACGGCCGCGGCGCGCGCGGGCAGGCCGGTGTTCTGCGAGAAGCCGATCGCGGGCGACCGCGCCGCCACCCTCGGCGTGCTCGACGCCGTCGTGCAGGCCGGGGTGGTGCTTCAGGTCGGGTTCCACCGCCGCTTCGACCCGGACTGGGTCTCGGTCGCGGAGCGCCGCGCCGAGCTGGGCGAGGTGACGTTCTTCCGCGGCTCGCTGTGGGACATGACACCGCCGGAGCCCGCGTTCATCGCCGGGAGCGGGGGCTTCTTCACCGACGTCGCCGTCCACGAGCTGGACGTCGCCCGCTGGCTGGTGGGCGAGATCGTGGAGGTGTCGGCCCACGGCGTCGCGCACGACCCGGCGTTCGCCGCGATCGGCGACATCGACACCGCCGTCGTCGTGCTGAAGTTCGCCTCCGGCGGGCTCGGCGTGATCGACATCGGCCGCGGCTCCCGCTACGGCTACGAGTCCTCCACCGAGCTGGTCGGCACCCTGGCCACCGCCCGTGTGGAGACCCCGCGCGCCGTCGAGTGGCGCACCCCCGGGCAGGCTTCCCACGGGCTGCCCCGGGACTTCGTCGAGCGCTACCCTGCCGCCTACGTCGAGGAGCTCGACGCCTTCGCCCGCTGCGTGCGCGACGGCACCCCGCCGCGCTGCACCGGCCTGGACGCCCTCGCGGCCTTCGACCTCGCCGTCGCGGCGGACCGGTCGTGGCGCACCGGGCGGCCCGTGGCCGTCAAACCCGTCCCGACCGGGGACGGCGTGATCTACGACATCGAGGAGCGCTAGATGGACCGGATCGCCGGGGCCCCCATCTCCTGGGGTGTCTGCGAGGTTCCCGGCTGGGGGCACCAGCTCGAGCCCGGCCGGGTGCTCGCCGAGATGCAGGCCGTCGGGCTGGCCGCCACCGAGCTCGGCCCGGCCGGGTTCCTCCCGCCGGAACCCGACGAGATGGCGCGCGTGCTGCAGCACCACCGGCTGCAGGCCATCGGCGGGTTCGTCCCGCTCACGCTGCACCTCGCGGGCCACGACCCGCTCGCCGACGTCGAGCCCGTGCTCGCGCAGTACGCCGCCACCGGTTCGGGCACGCTGGTGATGTCCGCCGACACCGGCCTGGCCGGGTACGACAGCCGCCCCGAGCTGGACGCCGCCGGCTGGGCCCGCCTCCTGCGCAACCTGGACCGCATCGGCGTCCACGCCGCCGAGCACGGCGTGCGGGCGGTGCTGCACCCGCATGTCGGGACGATGGTGGAGAACCCCGACGACGTCCGCCGCGTGCTGGAGGGCTCGTCCGTGGCGCTGTGCCTGGACACCGGGCACCTGCTCATCGGCGGCAGCGACCCCGCGGAGCTGACCCGCCAGGCCGCGCACCGGGTGGCGCACGTGCACTTCAAGGACGTGGACGCGGCGCTGGCCAAGCGCGTGCAGGGCGGCGAGCTGACCTACACCGACGCGGTGCGCGATGGCATGTACCGCCCGCTCGGCGACGGCGACGTGGACGTGCGGTCGATCGTCGGATCGCTGGTCGGCGCCGGCTACGACGGCTGGTACGTCCTGGAGCAGGACACGATCCTCACCGAGGAACCGGCGGGTGCCGGGCCGGTGCTGGACGTGGAGCGCAGCGCGGGCCACCTGCGGTCGGTGCTGGCCGGCGCGTCCGCCGGGTGACCGGGGCCCTGCCGTCGAGAACGACGTTAGGATGATCGAATCGCCCTGTTGATCAGCACAACGTCGTTCTCGACGGGGAACCCCGGGGCACGCTCAGGAGACGAGCCGGTCGGTGAGGTCCGTGATCCGCGGCGCGTCCGGGAAGTCGCCGACCGCCTCGCGGATCCGCGCCGACTCCTCGGCACCGAGCACCGGGACCACGAGCCGGTCGAACTTCGCCGCCAGGTCCTCGTCCGTGGCCCGGTTGCGGGCGTGCCCGCGTGGGTGCGTGCACTCCTCGACCAGCGTCGTCCCGTCGGTCATCGTGACCTCGACCCGCGCGGGCTGGCACTCCGGGAAGCTCGCCGTGTAGTCGTCGCGCACGATCAGCTTCACCTTGTCGCGCAGGATCTGCTTGAACCCGGAGCTCTCCAGCCGGTCCTCGCGGAACGTGTGGTGGTCGACGGTGCCGTCGTAGAGGCCGGCGACCGTCGAGTACACCAGCGAGTGGTCGGCCGTCTCGCGGGTGGTCGGGTTCCACTTGGCGGGGCCGTCCATGATCTCGGCCGCCACCTCGGACGTGTGGATCGTGATGCTCGCGATGTCGTCGAACCGCTCGATCCGCCCGTGCAGCGCCACCGCCACGTCCACCGAGCCCTGCGCCAGCTGCCCGAGCGGCCACATCTTGATGTTGGTGTCGAGGATCCGCCGCGGACGGTCGCGCAGCCGGTCCAGCGCCGACCAGTCGAAGTCGCCGCGGGCCAGCACCTCGATGTAGCCGTTGTGCCCGTCGAACGGCCGCGACGGGCCCTCGACGCCCGCGCGGGCCAGCAGGCACGCCTCCATCGCGTTGCCGAGCGAGTAGCTCGACGCGACGCTCTTCCACATCGTCAGCTCGTCGTCGGAGCGGGTCTGCAGCAGCGCGTTGTGCGCCACCGCGGTGATGCCCAGCGCGTTGCCCATCTGCACGCGGTCGAGGCCCATGAGCCTGCCGAACCCGCAGCACGCCGACACCGCCTGGATCCCGATGTGGTCCCAGCCGTACTGACGCGTGTACATCGCCTCGAACATCGCGAAGATCACGTCGTAGACGAGCGCGACCGCCACCGCCACGTCGTTGCCGGAGCTGCCGCAGCGCTCCCCGAACGCGACCAGCCCGGGGATCACGTCGCTCGGGTGCCCGGCGTCCTTGCCGACGTAGCCGTCGTTGTAGTCGATCGTGCGCACGGCGGTGCCGTTGGCCAGCGCGGCCGCCTGCGGCAGCGAGCGCACCCCCGTGCCCCACACCAGCGACGGGCCGGTGGGGTAGTTGTCGTAGACGTAGCGCCGGGTGGCGCGCACCGCGGGCTCCTGCAGCGAGCCGAGGGCGATACCGACGTCGTCGAGCACGAGCCGGGTCACCTCGTGTCGCACGTCGTCGTCGAGCTGGTCGGGCGTCTCGAGTGCGTACGCGCTGAGCAGGTCGATCACACGGTCGGGCACGGCAACTTCCTCCACATCGTTCGGCGGTGACGGTTCGGGGGCACTAGACGACTCCCCGTGCACGCAGGGCGCCGACCTCGTCGTCGGGCAGCCCCAGCTCCCGGAGCACGGCGTCGGTGTCGGCCCCCAGCCGGGGCGCGACGGTCGTCGTGGCGCGGGTGGACGAGCGCCACAGCGGGTTGCCGATCGTCGGGAACGTCCCGGCGTCGGGGTGGTGCTGCAGCAGCGCCATGCCGGGCGCCGAGCTCGCGGCGTCGGCGAGCGCCTCGGCGACGTCCAGCACCGGTGCGGCCGGCACCCCGGCCGCCACGAGGGTGTCCACCCACTCCGTCGAGTCGCGTTCGGCGAACTGCTTGGCGAGGACCTCGTTGAGCAGCCCCGCGTTCTCGGTGCGGGACTCGCGGCTGTGGAAGCGCGGGTCGTCGAGCAGGTCCGGCCGCTCCAGCGCCGCGCACATCCGCCGCCACAGCGCCGGGTAGCTCGCGAACACCGCGAACCAGCGGGAGTCGGCCCCCTGGAAGACGTCGGCGGGCGCGTTCATCTCCGCGGAGGGCCGCCCGCCCTCGCGGGCGGAGAAGTAGTGCTCGGCCAGCGCGTAGTGCATGAGCGAGAGCCCCGCGTCGACCAGCGTGACGTCGACGTGGGTGCCCTCGCCCGTCCGGTCCCTGCTGGCCAGCGCGGCGAGCACGCCCATCGCGCCCCACATCCCGGCCGTGACGTCGCACAGGGGCCCCAGCACCGGCGCGGGTGCGGCGCCGTCGGTGGTCCGGCAGATGCCGGCCGTGGCCTGCGCGACCAGGTTCACGCCCGGCCGCAGCGCCCCGGGCCCCTGCGAGCCGTACCCGGACAGGCTCAGGTAGACGAGGTCCGGCTTGCGCGCCGACAGCGTCGCGTAGTCGATGCCGATCGCCGAGAGCACGGATGGCCGGAAGTTCTGCACGACGACGTCGGTCTGCGGCAGCAGACCGGCCAGCAGCTCGCGGCCGGCCTCCTGCTTCAGGTCGATCGTCACGCTGCGCTTGTTGCGGTGCAGCTCCAGGAAGGGCACGCTCTCGCCCGCCACGTACGGGTAGCCGCCGCGCGACTCCCGGTCCTGGGTCGGCCGCTCGATCTTGATGACGTCCGCGCCGAGGTCGGCGAGGATCATGCCCGCGTACGGCCCGGCCCAGGCGTGGGTGAACTCCAGCACGCGCAGCCCGGCCAGCGGTGCGGAGCGGGACGCGGTCAGCGGTGCCGCGGCGGGCGCGAGCGTGGCGGTGGCGACGGCCACCCGGTGGCCCGCCTGGTTGGTCACCGACAGCGCGACGGTCGACCCGTCCGGGGCGGGACGGCCCCGGACGGTCACCGTCTCGCCCGCCTCCACCGGGCGCACGTAGCGGATCGAGATCCGCCCGCCGTGGGTCCAGGCGCGGCCGTAGGCCCGCTGCAGCATCTCGTGGATGAAGCCCATGAAGATCTGCCCGGAGGCGATCGGGGCGCGCAGTCCGGCCACCCGGGCGGCCTCCTGGTCGGAGTGCACGTTCGGCACCCGGTGCCAGACGGCCCGCTCGAACAGCTCGAGGGTCTCGGTGGTGAGCGGCTTGGTCAGCGGCGGGAGCTCGCCGTCACCTGCCGCCGCGGGCTCGGCGGCGGGCTCGGCGGTGCGCCGCGTGAGCTTGTCGACCACCGGCGCGAACGAGACCTCGCCCTCGTCCACCCGCAACGCGATGAGTCGGCTCACCTCGATCAGCCGGCCCCGGTCGTCGAGCGTGCGGGCCTCGACGACGGCGTAGTCCTTGCCGCGACGCGAGTACTTCCGCAGCACCCTGGCCCGGATGACCAGCGTCGAGCCCGGCTCCGGCGGGTTGAAGTACTGGCTCTCCTGCCCCACGTTCGGCAGCAGCGCCGCCGGCTCCGGCACCAGCGCGTCGAACGCCCGCGCCGGATGCCGGCCGGCCACCGTCGGGTATGCGGCGTCCGCGTACCCGACGCAGGTCCGGAAGTCGGCGAACATCTGTGGGGTCAGCTCGTAGGACACCGTCGGCAGCGACCGGCCCTCGGCGATGTCGTCCCAGGTGAACATGTCCTACCTCCCGGTCACGCTGACGGCGTGCTGTCGGCCACGGCCGGGTCGCCGAGCGAACGGGCGAGCCTGCGGACGTAGCGGGCGACCTCGATGAGGGCGCGGTCGTGGCGGGCCTCGGCGAGCTGCCCGGTGCGCGCCGACACCGTGCAGGTGAACGGGACGCGCGCGCCGCTGGACCCGGTGGTCTGCAGCGCGACGGTGAACTCCTGGCCGAGCGCGGCCGGGCCCTGATGGCGCAGCTCGACGAAGGTGCCGACGCTGTCCCAGCCCGCGGGGACGGCCCGGCCGAGGTACTCCTTGGCGGTGGTCTCGATGCTCTGCAGCAGCGCCGGCGTGGACAGGATGTCGAAGTCACCGCGGCGGGTGGTCATCTCGGGCGTCACGGTCCAGGTCCTCGCGTACGACCCGGCGGGTACTTCTGGCTGCACGGCAGCGTCCTCTCTCGATCGTCAGGGGGTGCGGCGGCGCTCGTCGGTCGACGGCTCCACCGCGACGGTGTGGGTCCGGTAGCGCCGGACCACCGGCGCCCGCCACGCGACCAGCGCCACGTAGCCGATGCAGGCCAGGCCGCCGCCGACGAGCGCCGCGGTGGGGCCGACCAGCCCGGCGATCACGCCGACGTTGAACTCGCCGACGGCCGGCGCCCCGGTGGCCGACATCTGGTAGAGCGACTGCACCCGGCCCTGCATGGCGTCCGGCGTCTCTATGATCACGACCGACTGCCGGAAGGCGGTCGCGACCGCGTCGAAAAGGCCAAGGCACAGCGCACCACCGAGGGCCACCGCGAACACCGTGCCGAGGCCGAGCACGACCGCGGCCGCGCCGTACCCGGCGGTGGTCAGCAGGGCGAGCACGCCCGCCCGGAACGGCACGCGCGCGGTCCGGTAGGCCACCAGCCCGCCGACCAGCCCGCCCGCCGGGACCGCCGCCGAGAGCACGCCGTACCCGATCGGGCCGGCCTGCAGCACGTCGAGGGCGATCATCGGCAGCACGACCCGGTACGCGGTGAAGAGCTGTGCCGCGACATCGAGTCCTCCGAGCTGGTAGATGATCGGTCGGCGCGCCACGAACCGCACGCCCTCGACGAGGCCGGGCCAGAAGCGCGACCGCGGTCCGGCCGCGTCGGGCGGCGGCGTCCTGATCGTCAGGAAGATCACGATGAGGACGAGGCAGATCAGCGCGTCCAGCAGGTACATGAGCTCCGGACCCCGCACGGCGATGAGCACGCCGCCGAGGGCCGGCCCGACCAGCCGGGCGACCTGGTTGACCGGGTTGGTCATGGTGATCGCCTGCATCAGCGAGCCGCGCGGCACGAGCGCCGGGATCAGCGCCTTGCGTGCCGGCTGGTCCACGGCGGCGGCGATGCTGATCAGGACCATCGCGGCCCAGATCTGCCAGCTCGCGACGACGCCGAGCAGCGTGACGACGGCCAGCGCGAGCGCGACCACCAGCCCGCCCGCCTGGCTCAGCTGCAGCAGGCGCCTGCGATCGAACCGGTCGGCGAGGTGACCCGCCCACGGCGAGCAGGCGATGATCGTGGCCCCGCGCGCGGCACCGACGACCCCGACCTGGAAGGTCGACCCGGAGAGGACGTAGACGTGGTACAGCATCGCGGCCAGCGCGCCGTTGCTGCCCGCCTGCGAGAGCCCGACACCCACGAGGTACCAGCGGAAGTCCCGCAGTCGCAGGATCGAGGGGGCCGGGTGCGCGGTGGGCATCGTGTCGTGGCCGGCCGGACCGCGCTCATCGGACGTCGACGGTGGCCACGGCCAGCCGTTCGACCGCGGCCTTGTCGACCTCCACGCCGAGCCCCGGTGCGGCCGGGGCGCGCACCACGCCGTCGCGGGGCACGAGGTCGTCGGGCAGCGCGCAGACGGGGTCCTGCTCGGTCACGTTCAGGCCGAGGACGAACTCGGCCCCCAGCGGGGGCCGCGGCGCGGCCGAGTACAGGTGCGCGGAGGCCGCCGCGCCCAGAACGCTGCCGACGACCACACCGCCGAGGGTGGTGTCCAGCCCGGCCCGGTCGGCGAGGGTCGCGCACTCGAGCGCCTCGGCGTAGCCGCCGCTCTTCCAGAGCTTGAGCACGATGCCGTCGCAGGCGCCTGCCGCGACGAGCCTGCCGACCGCGTCCGGGGTGATCGCGCCCTCGTCGACCATGACGGGCACGCCCTCGCCGCGGACGATCCGGCTGCCGTGCAGATCCGAGCGGACGAGCGGCTGCTCGAAGTAGTGCACGTGGTCGTCGGCGAGCGCGCGGGCGACCCGCAGCGTCGTGGCCACGTCGTAGCCCTCGTTCGGGTCCATCGCGATCTCGACGTCCGGCCCGACCGCCGCGCGCACCGCGCGGAACGTCTCGACGTCCGTGCGCCACCGGTCCGGCCCGCCGGACTTGAGGCACACCAGCCGCAGCCCGTACCGCTGCGTCGCCGTGACGGCGTCCTGCACCATCTCGGCGGGCGGCCCGAGCGACACCGACCAGTTGAGCGGGATCTCCCGGCGCGACCCGCCGAGCAGGGCGTGGACCGGCACCCCGTAGCTGCGCCCGACGAGGTCGTGCAGCGCCATGTCGAGGATGTTGCGGGCGATGGAGTTGCCCGGCAGCACCTCCGGCAGGCGCCGCGCGAGGTGGGCGCGCTGCGCGGCGTCGGCGCCGAGCAGGGCGGGCCCGTAGTGGTGGCGGACGGCGGAGACGATCGAGGCGGTGGTCTCGCCCAGCCACGGGATCACCGGCCGGTCCTGGCCGTAGCCGACCGCACCGTCGGTCGACTCGATCCGCACCAGCACCGGCCGGATGCTCTCGCCGGACGGGGACACGCCCTTGGAGATCGTGCGCGGCCGGGCGAGGTCGATCCCCAGCACGGTCACCTCGATCCGCGCGATGCGCACGGACCCGGCCGGGGTCGGGGGGGTCGGGGTCGACCGTTCGAGCAGGTGGCTCTCCATGTTCCGCCCTTCGTGGGTTCGGCTGGTCAGACGGGGGTCGGCACCTTGACGCAGGCCACCTCGTGGTCGGGGGTGAGCAGGCGGGTCGCCGGTGTCTCCCGGGGGCAGATCTCGGCGTCCGCGAGGCCGCACCGGGGGTGGAACCGGCAGCCCGGCGGCGGGTCGGCGGGGTCCGCGGCCTCGCCGTCGAGGATCTGGCCGAACGGGAGGTCCGGGTCGGGCTGCGGCACGGCGGCCAGCAGCGCCTTGGTGTACGGGTGGCGGGCTTGCGCGTAGAGCTGCCGTCCCGGTGCGCTCTCCATGATCCGGCCCGCGTACATCACCGCGATCCGGTGGCTCATGTGCTCGACGATGGCCAGGTCGTGCGCCACCAGCAGGTAGGCGATGCCCAGCTCGTCCTGGAGCTCGGAGAGCAGGTTGAGGATCTGCGCGCGGATCGACACGTCCAGCGCGGACACCGGCTCGTCGAGCACGATCAGCCGGGGCCGCAGCGAGAGCGCACGGGCGATCGCCACGCGCTGGCGCTGCCCGCCGCTGAACTCGTGCGGGTACTTCGCGGCCACCGCGGGCGCGAGCCCCACCTGGTCGAGCAGCTCGGCGACCCGCCGCGCCCGCTCGGCCCGGCCGAGCCGGAAGTGGATGCGCAGCGGCTCGGCGACGATGTCGGCCACCCGCATCCGCGGGTTGAGCGAGCTGTACGGGTCCTGGAACACCGCCTGGACGCTGCGCCGGTAGCCGCGCAGATCCTCGCCGCGCAGGGTGGTGACGTCCCGGCCGTCGAGCCGGATCGAGCCCGCCGTGGGCTCCTCCAGCAGCAGGATCATCTTGCCGGTGGTGGTCTTGCCGCAGCCCGACTCCCCCACCAGCGCCGTCGTCGTACCGGCCTCGACGGTGAAGCTGACGTCGTCGACCGCCTGCACGGTCACCGCCTTGTGCCCGGGCCCGCCCGGCAGCCGGTAGTGCTTGCGCAGGCCACGGACCTCCAACAGGGGCGGAGCGCTCATGCCGACTCCCGCCAGCACCGCACCGACTCGCCCGCACCGAGCACGGTCCGCTCCGGGTACACGCGGTCGCACACGTCCATGCGCACCGGGCAGCGCGCGGCGAACGGGCACCCGGGCGGCAGGTCGAGCAGGTCGGGCGGCTGGCCGTCGATCTGGCGCAGCCGATGGCGGCCCTGGCCGATCGTGGGCACCGAGTCCAGCAGCGCCTTGGTGTACGGGTGGCGCGGCTGCTTGAAGATGCGCTGCACGCTGCCGCTCTCCACGATCCGCCCCGCGTACATCACGTTGACCCGGTCGCACATCTGCGCGACGAGCCCGAGGTCGTGGGTGATCCACAGGACGGCGACCCCGGTGCGCTGCTGGAGGGTGCGGATGAGGGTGAGGAACCGGGCCTGCACGGTGACGTCCAGCGCGGTCGTCGGCTCGTCGGCGAGGATCAGCTCCGGACGGGCGGCCAGCGCCATCGCCGCGACGATGCGCTGGCGGGTGCCGCCGGAGAACTGGTGCGGGTACTGGCGCAGCCGGGTCTCCGGCTGCGGGATCTGCAGCTCGCGCATCACCTCGACGACCCGCTCGGCGGTGGCCGAGCGGGACAGCCCGAGGTGGCGGCGCACGGGTTCGGCGATCTGGTCGCCGACGGTGAGGACCGGGTTCAGCGCCGAGAGCGAGTCCTGCATGATCATCGCGATGCGGGAGCCGCGGACCGACTGCATGGTCCGCTCGGAGGCCGTGGCCAGGTCCACGCCGTCGAAGTCGATCTCGCCGCCGACCACGCGTGCGGACCGCGGCAGCAGCCGCATGACCGACAGGCAGGTCATCGACTTGCCGGACCCCGACTCCCCGACGACGCCGACCGACTCGCCGCGGCGCACCGTGAGATCCACCCCGTCGACGGCCTTCACCAGGCCGGCCCGGGTCTCGATGTGCGTGCGGAGGCCGCTGATGCGCAGGATCTCGGTGGCCGGACCGGGAGCGTCCTCGGGCGCCGGCTGCATCCCGGGCTTGCGGAAGCCGAGGGTCAGCCCCCTGGAGCGTCGCGTCGTCATCGTCACCTTGTCCGTCCGGTCGGGTCGAGCCGGTCACGCAGCCAGTCGCCGAGCCAGTTGATCGACAGCACGGTCAGCACGATGGCGAGCCCGGGGAACAACGTCAGCCAGTACTTGGTCGCGACGTACTCCTGGCCGTCGGAGACCATCAGGCCCCACGACGGGGTCGGCGGCGGCAGCCCGACGCCCAGGAAGCTCAGCGACGCCTCCAGCAGGATCAGCACGCCCACCTGCAGCGTGGCCAGCACGATCACCGTGCTCGCCACGTTCGGCAGCAGGTGGACGAGGATCGTGCGCGGCCCCGACGACCCGGCGACGCGGGCCAGGGCCACGTAGCCGGACTCGCGCACCCGCAGGGCTTCGCCGCGCACCATCCGGGCGAAGCTCGCGGCGATGAACGGCGACAGCAGCAGCACCACGCCGAGCAGGCTCTGCCCGAGCACGAAGACGAACACGAGCGCGACCATGATCGTCGGGAGCGACAGCACGGCCTCGGCGCCGCGCTGGACGAGCGCGTCGGTCCGCCCCCCGACGTAGCCGGAGAGCAGCCCGAGCGCGGTGCCGACCGTGCCGCCCACCAGCAGGACCGTCCCGGCGAACACCAGCGACACGCGGCCGCCGTAGACGACCCGGCTGAGCAGGTCGCGCCCGACCTTGTCGGTGCCCAGCAGGTGCGTCGTGGTGCCGCCGTCCAGGTAGAACGGCGGGGCGAGCACGTTGCGCAGGTCGGTCTCGTACGGGTCGTGGGGCGCGATCAGCGGTGCGGCCACCGCGCAGAGCACCAGCAGGCCCAGGATGATCACGGGAACCCACGGGACGCCGTGCAGTGGCTCCCGGACGGCACGCAGCGCCCGCCCGCCCAGCCCGGTGAACGCGGCGGACCGGGAGCTGTTCACCCCGGTGATCGATGACATGGGGTTCCCCTCACCGGTACCTGATGCGCGGGTCGACGGCCACGTAGACGAGGTCGACGACGAGGTTGAGCAGGATGAAGAACGCGGCGAACATCAGCACCGCGCCCTGCACCATCGGGAAGTCGCGCACGGTGACCGACTCGAAGGCCATCCGGCCGACGCCCGGCCACGCGAAGATCGTCTCCACCACGACCGAGCCGTTCATGAACGTGCCGAGCAGCAGGCTGCTGAACGTGATCACCGGGATCAGCGCGTTGCGCAGGGCGTGCTTGGCGACCACGACGCCCGACGAGAGGCCCTTGGCACGCGCCATCCGCACGTAGTCGGCGCCGAGGACGTCGAGCATGCTGGAGCGGGTCAGCCGCACGATCCCCGCCGCGGCGGGCCAGCCCACCGCGATCGCCGGCAGCACGTAGCTGCTCGGGCCGGCCTGGCCGGCCACCGGGAGCCACCCCAGCCGGACGCTGAAGAACAGGATCAGCATGATCGCCAGCCAGAAGACCGGCACCGACTGGCCGAGCATCGCGAGCAGCCGAGCCGCCTTGTCGACGAGCGAGCCCGGGTAGACGGCGCTGAGGACGCCCAGCGGTACGGCCACCAGCGCGGCGCCGAGGATCGCGACGAGGGCGAGGGCCGCGGTCGCCGGCAGGTAGGTCAGCAGCTGGTCGGCGACCGAAGCCCCGCCGAAGGACGTCCCGAGGTCGAGGACGAGCAGGCCGCCGATGAACTGCCAGTACTGGACGTACAGCGGCTGGTCCAGGCCCAGCTGGCGGCGCAGCACCTCCTGTGCCCCCGCCGGGGCGTACTCGGGCACCAGCAGCGTGGTCGGGTCACCGGTCAGCCGGACCAGCACGAACACGAGCGTCGCGATGACGAGCAGGCTTGCGGCCGCCTGGCCCAGCCGTCCGGCGGTGTACCTCAGCACGCGAGCCTCCCCGTCCCCGTCGGCCGGCTCACGGGCTGGGCGACGAGGCCGGCGCGACCGACCAGAGGTTGTTGACGTAGGCCTTGCCCTCGGTCTGGGCGCTCCAGTCACCGACCTTGTCCGAGGCCACGAAGATCGCGTCCGCCGCGAGCAGCGGGATCTGGTTGAAGTTCTGCGCCATCCAGCGGTTGTAGTCGTCGAACCGGGCCTCCTGCGCCGTCGCGTCGAACTCGCCTGCCACCGCGTCCAGCAACCGCACCTGCTCGGGCAGGTTGTCGTTGTTCCAGAACTTCTCCCAGCCACCGGCCGCGGTGTAGCTGTTGATCTGGTCCGGCGGGAAGTAGTAGCGGTTGTCCATGCCCCGCATGAACAGGACGATCGGCACACCCGGGTCGCCGGGCTTCATGCCGGGGAAGCCGCCGGCCAGCAGCTGGCCCTTGTTGGCCGCCCAGTCGCCGGGCATCAGCTCGGCCCGCACCCCGATGGCCTGGTAGTTGCCGGCGATGGCCTCGGCCATGGTCGGCATGTTCGGGAAGTCGGAGTCGTTGCTGTAGATCGAGATCTGGACGGTGAGCGGGTTGGCCTCGGTGAACCCGGCCTCGGCGAGCAGCGCGCGGGCCCGCTCGGGGTCGTAGGGGGGCGCCGGGATCTCCTCGGGATAGCCGAAGGTGCCCGGCCCGGCGAAGAACCCGTTGCTCGGGCGGGCGCTGCCGTCGTAGACCGAGGCGGCGATGGCCGTCCGGTCGACGGCGATGGACAGCGCCTCGCGGACCTTCACGTCGTTGCACGGGCTCTGCAGGTTGGTCGTGAACCCGAGGCAGTACATGTTGGAGAACGTCGCGTTCTCGGCCGGGATCACGTCCAGCGCGGCCCCCTTGGCCTGGGCCTGCATCGCCAGGGGGATCGGGGCGAGGTCGGCGGCGCCGGTCTGCACGAGCGAGAGCCGGCTGGAGGCGTCCGGGACCGCTCGGACCTCCAGGTTCGGGATCTTCGCCGTGCGGGACTTCTGCCACTCGCCGCGTGCCGGGTCGGTGAATGCGGTGAGCTCGGCGGACTGCTCGCCGTTGATCCGCACCACCTTGTACGGGCCGGTGCCGATCGGCTGCTCGAAGAACTTGGCGGCCCCGACGGACTCGAAGTAGGCCTTCGGGAAGATCCCGCCCTGCACGGAGCCGTCCTGGCTGTTGAACCACCACGGCACGGTGGAGTCGGGCCGTGTGGTCTTCAGCAGCACGGTGTCCCCCTCGGCGCGGATGAACTCGATCATCGGCGCCATCGGGGAGTTCGGGGCCCGGGTCTGCGGGTCGAAGATGACCCGGTTCCAGGTCCACGCGACGTCCTCGGCGGTGAGCCGGTCGCCGTTGTGGAAGATCACGTCGTCGCGGATCACGAACGACCAGGTGAGGTGGTCGTCGGAGACCGACCAGCTGCTGGCCAGGCCCGGCGCGAGCTCACCGTCCTTGTCCTGGGTGAGGACGTAGTCGAAGACCTCGTCCCAGTACGGCTTGAAGTCGGTGGTGAGGGTCGTGATGATGTCCTGCCCGGAGCCGGACAGCGAGGGGACGAGCGCGACGAGTGTGTCGTCGCCGTCACCGTCGCCGCCGCCGGAACCGCACGCCGTCGCGGCGAGCACGACGGCCGTGATCACTGCACTGATCTGGAGACGGGTGCGCGTTGCCATGCTCTCCTCTTCCTGATGCCGCGCTACCCCGCATCGGCTCCGCGGGCACGACGGGACGGGGCGAGGCCGCGCGGGGGCGCGGTGCGGCGAGGGGTCGACGGGCCGCGGCCGTGGGGCCGGGCAGGCCGTGAAATGTGCTGCGGGAGCGCGGCGGGGCGCGTCCCCGTACGCCGGTCCCTGCGGGCGCGGGACCGGCTCGCCCGCGGTCAGGCCGGGTCGTCCACAGCGACCGGTCCGTCGTGGTCGCGGAACGGTGCCGTCAGGCGGACCGCGGGGGTGCCGAGCGCGCGCCGCAGGCCGTCCGCAGGGCGGGGGTCCGCGATCTGAGGCTCTGGGTCACATCGCCTCCTTGCGACTCGACCAAATCTCAGAACTTCTACGATTCTTGAACCGTAGATGTTCTATGATTGGCTGTCAACGGTTCGACGAGGGGGGCGAATGGCGCCGACAGGGCGAGTCACGGCCGAGCCGGAGGCGGCAGTGGTGACGGCGCAGAGCGCCGCGCTGGCCGCACTGCGCGAACGGCTGCTCACCGGACGGCTCAAGCCCGGCCAGCCGGTGCGCCAGCAGGCGCTGGCCGCCGAGCTCGGCCTGAGCATCGTCCCCGTGCGCGAGGCGCTGACGACGCTGCAGAGCGAGGGGTTGATCGACTACCGGCCGAACCGGGGCTTCACCGTCGCCGAGCTCGACCTGGACGACCTCACCGAGGCCTACCGCCTGCGCGAGGTGCTGGAGGGGGAGGCCGTCCGCGAGGCCCTGCCGAGGCTCACCGCCGCGGACATCGACCAGCTGGGCGAGCTGGCCCACGAGTTCCAGCGGCTGGCGGCGGAGGGGCCCAGCCTCGAGCTGTCCCGGGTGAACCGCGCATTCCACTTCCTGATCCTGCAGCGCAGCGGCATGCCCCGGTGTCTCAACTTCATCCGGATGCTGTGGGACGCCACCGAGGTGTACCGGGTGCTCGCCTACACCGTCGTCGAGCTGCGCGGCGCCGCCGCCAGGGAGCACAGGGAGATCGTCGCGCTGCTGCGCGCCGGCCGCCTGGACGACGCGGCGCTCCAGTTGCGCCGCCACATGCACGCGCTCCCGGTGCTCAAGGAGGTCATGGAGACCGTTGACCGGTCCTGAGCGCGCATGACGGCACGGCGCGCTCGACGGTTGGAGCGATCCAAACGGCTTCACTGCCCTATTGACAGGTGATTCCTTGCCGGGGATGCTTCACATCAGTGTTGGAGCGCTCCAACAATCGTCTACTCACTGCGGAGGGATGGGGAGCGATGCACCGGAAGCGGTTGGCCCGCTACGACCTGACCGGGCCGGAGAACCAGGCGGCGGTCGACGCCGGCCTCGCGGGCGGGGAATGGCACCGCACCCCGGTGCCCCGCAAGCGGATGAAGGAGCTCATGCGGCGCTCCGACGCCCCGGCGATCCGCGACACCGCGGTCTGGCTCGGGCTCATGGTCGTCTTCGCCGGCATCGGCCTCGCCCTGTGGGGCACCTGGTGGGCCGTCCCGTTCTTCCTGGCCTACGGCGTGCTCTACGGCTCGGCGTCGGACTCGCGCTGGCACGAGGCCGGCCACGGCACCGCGTTCAAGTCGCAGTGGCTCGACCAGGCGGTCTACCAGATCGCGTGCTTCATGATCATGCGGGATCCGACGACGTCACGCTGGAGCCACACCCGCCACCACACCGACACGCTGGTCGTCGGGCGGGACCCGGAGATCCAGGCGATGCGCCCGGCCCGACTGGCCCGCATCCTCGGCAACCTCTTCGGCCTCTACGACGTCCCCGTCGCGCTCAAGGAGATGGTGCTGCACGCGGCCGGGCGCCTCACCGCCGAGGAGGCCGACTACGTGCCCGGGTCCGAGCGGCCGAAGGTGTACCGCACGGCGCGGATCTGGCTGGTGATCTACCTCGTCACGATCGGCACGGCCGTGGTGTTCTCGACGTGGATCCCGCTCGTGCTGATCGGCGGACCACGCGTCTACGGCACGTTCATGCACATCCTCTACGGGCTCACCCAGCACGCCGGCATGGGCGAGAACGTGCTCGACCACCGGCTCAACACCCGCACGGTGCGCATGTGCGCGGTGAACCGGTTCCTGTACTGGAACATGAACTACCACGTCGAGCACCACATGTTCCCGATGGTCCCGTACCACCGCCTCCCCGAGCTGCACGAGGAGATCCGCCACGATCTCGCGCCGGTTTACCCGTCGATGTGGGCCGCCTACCGCGAGCTCGTCCCGGCCGTGCTGCGCCAGCTCGAGGACCCCGAGTACCACGTCCGGCGCACGCTGCCGGAGGGCGCGACCCCGTTCCACGTGCCGACCCCGCTGGCCGACGGCTCCGCCCGGCCGCTCGCGGCAGCCTCGATCTGACCCGCGATCCGACCCGCCACACCCTCGACGAGGAGGACCCTGCCATGACCCGGTGGATCCCGGCCTGCGCGACCGACGACGTGGACCTCGAGGACGTCGTCCCGTTCGACCACGACGGCCGGGCCTACGCCGTCTACCGCTCGCCCGACGACCTGTTCTACGCCACCGACGGGTACTGCACCCACGAGCGCGAGCGGCTCTGCGACGGGCTCGTGATGGAAGGCGTGATCGAGTGCCCCAAGCACAACGGCCGCTTCGACTACCGCACGGGCAAGGCGCTGGCCGCCCCGGTGCTGGTCGACGTGCGCACCTACCCCACGAAGGTGGAGGGCGACACGGTCTACATCGAGGTGGGCGGATGACCGGCCCCGGCATCGTGGTCGTCGGGGCGGGCGAGTGCGGCACCCGGGCCGCGTTCACCCTCCGCGAGGAGGGCTTCGACGGGGCGATCACCCTTGTCGGGGCCGAGCCGGAGCTGCCCTACGAGCGCCCCCCGCTGTCGAAGACCTGGGCGCTGCGGCCGCTCTGCGACGCTGCTGCGCTCCGCGACGCGCGCATCGGGCTGCTGCGCGGGGTCACGGCCACGGGGCTCGACCCGGGCGCCCACCGGCTCGACCTCTCCGACGGCCGCGCGCTCGGCTACCGCTCGCTCCTGCTCGCCACCGGCGCGCGGGCCCGGACCCTGCCGTTCCCGGGAGTGCACGTCCTGCGCACGCATGCGGACGCCGTCGCGCTGCGGGCACAGCTCGCGCCCGGCACCCGGGTGGGCGTGATCGGCGGCGGCTTCATCGGGCTGGAGCTGGCAGGGGCGGCGAGCGCGATCGGGTGCCCCGTCACCGTCGTGGAGCTCGGTCCGCGCCTCATGGGCCGGGCCGTGCCGGAAGAGGTGGCGACGGTGCTGGCCGCGCGGCACGTCGCAGCCGGGGTCGACGTCCGGTGCGGCGCGGCGGTCACCGCCGTCTCGCCGGGCCCGTCCGGGACGGTGATCGCGCTGGCCGGCGGCGGGCGCGTCGAGGTCGACGTCGTCGTGGCCGGGATCGGGGCGGTGCCGGAGACCGGGCTCGCCGAACGGGCGGGCCTCGCCGTCGGCGACGGGATCGTCGTCGACGAGCGGTTTGCGACCTCCGCGCCCGGCGTCTTCGCCGCGGGCGACTGCTGCTCCTACCCGCACCCGACGTACGGCCGGCTGCGGCTGGAGTCCTGGCGCGCGGCCCGCGAGCAGGGAGCCGCCGCGGCCCGGGCGATGCTCGGCGGCACCGAGCCGTGGACGGGCGTGCCGTGGTTCTGGAGCGACCAGCACGACCACAGCCTGCAGGTGGCGGGCATTCCCGGGGCCGCAGCGACCGAGGTCGTCCGGCAGCGCCCTGACGGCGTCCGGATCTGGTTCGGGCTGGGCGAGAACGGTCGCGTCGTCGCTGCGGCGGCGGCCGGACCGGGCAACTCCGTGGCGAAGGACGTCAAGCTGGCCGAGATGCTCATCGCCCGCGGCGCCACCCCGCCTGCCGCGGACCTCGCCGACCCGGGCATCGCGCTCAAGGCTTTGCTGCGCGTCCCCGTCGCGGTGTAGCACCTACGGTGAGCACCGGTGTGACGGAGGTGAGGACGCGGGTGACGACCCTCGGCGACGGACGGGCGGGCCGCCGGCCGACCCTGGAGACGGTGGCGGCCCGGGCCGGGGTGTCGCGGTCGCTGGCCTCGCTCGCGCTGCGCAACTCGCCGCGGGTCGCGGCGGCCAGCCGCGCGGCGGTGCTGCGGGCCGCCGAGGAGCTCGGCTACCGGCCGAACGCGTCCGCGCGCCGCCTCGCCGAGCAGCAGTCGCACACCGTGGGCGTGCTGCTCAACGACCTGCGCCAGCCGTGGTTCGCCGACATGCTCGACGGCCTGTCCCCCGAGCTGTACGCGGGCGGCAAGACGATGTTGCTCGGCGACGGCCGGATCGACCGGATGCTGGACGAGTCGGTGACCTGGTCGTTCCTGGAACTCGGGGTGGACGGGTTCGTCGTCGCGGGTTCGGTGCCGCTCTCGCCCGCGATCGTCGACGTCGCGGGCCGCATCCCGACGGTCGCCGTCGGCGGCCTGGACGTCGACCTGCCGCACGTCGACGTGCTCGCGAACGACAACCACGGCGGGGGCGTTCTCGCGGTCCGCCACCTGCTGGAGCTGGGCCACACACGCATCGCCCACATCTCCGGGCTTCCCGGCCGGGCGGCCGTGCTGCGCCTGCAGGCCTACGAGGACACGATGCGCGACGCGGGCCTGCCGACCGCCGTCGAGGCGGGCGACCTCACCGAGGAGGGTGGCTACCGCGCCACCGTCCGGCTGCTCAGCCGGCCTGCGCGCCCGACCGCGATCTTCGCCGCGAACGACCTGTCCTGCGTCGGAGCTCTCTCCGC
The DNA here is from genome assembly GCF_050246655.1 of Pseudonocardia sp. GTDB lineage: Bacteria > Actinomycetota > Actinomycetes > Mycobacteriales > Pseudonocardiaceae > Pseudonocardia. Next base: position 1,277 of record NZ_JBFWVQ010000059.1, on the reverse strand, counting down.
CGCCACCGAACTGGGGGTCCGGGTGCCCGACGAGCTGTCGCTGGCCGGTTTCGACAACTCCGCGCTGGCGCGCCTGCGGGCGCTCTGGCTGACCAGCGTGGACGGCGCCGCGCGTGAGATGGGGCGGCAGGCCGCGCGCACACTGCTCGCGCGGATGCGCGACCCCGAGGCGCCGGCGCGCACGCAGCTGATGCCGCCGCGGCTCGAGGTGCGCGGGTCCACCGGCCCCGTGCCGGTCCGATGACCGCCGCGCGCCCTGCCGGGGACGACGGTGCCGCGCAGCCCCTGCGGATCGGGCTGCTCGGCGCGGCCCGGATCTCCGCACTCGCGCTCGTCACGCCGGCGCGGGCCACCGGCGACCGCCTCGTCGCCGTCGCGGCCCGCGACCCGCAGCGGGCCGCGGCGTTCGCGGCCGAGCACGGCGTGGAGCGCGTGGTCGGCTCCTACGCCGAGCTGGTGGCCGACCCGGAGGTGGAGGTCGTGTACAACCCCCTCGCCAACTCCCTGCACGCGCCGTGGAACCTCGCGGCGATCGGTGCGGGCAAGCACGTCCTGTCCGAGAAGCCGTTCGCCGCCGACGCCACGGAGGCCCGGGCGGTGCGCGACGCCGCGGTCGCCGCCGGGGTCACGGTCGTCGAGGGTTTCCACTACGTCCACCACCCGATCGCCACCCGGCTGCACGCGCTGCTGGAGTCCGGTGAGCTGGGCGAGCTGCGGGCCGTCGAGATCCACACCGAGATGCCGGCGCCGCCGGACACCGATCCGCGCTGGTCGCTCGCCCTGGCCGGGGGCGCGCTCATGGACCTGGGCTGTTACGGCCTGCACGCCCACCGCATGCTCGCCCCGTGGGCGGGCGGACCGCCCGAGGTCGTGACGGCGCGGGGCGGCGAGCGGGCCGGGGCGCCGGGCGTCGACGAGTGGATCGAGGCCGAGCTGGCCTTCCCGGACGGGGCGACCGGTTTCGCGCGCTGTGACATGGCCGCCGCGGACTGGCGCGTCACGTGCCGCATCACCGGCTCGCGCGGTGAGGTGCTCGCGCACAACTACCTGCTGCCCCACCGTGACGACCGGATCACGATCACCACCCCGGACGGCACGCGCGACGAGCACGTCGGGACGCGGTCGACCTACCTCTACCAGCTGGAGGCGTTCCGGGCCCACCTGCGCGACGGTGCCCCGTGCCCGGTCGACGCCGACGACGCGGTGGCCAACGCCGAGCTGGTCGACGCCGTCTACACCGCGGCCGGGTTCCCGCTGCGCCCGCGGTCGGGCTGATC
>NZ_JBFWVQ010000058.1:0-36840 GCF_050246655.1 Pseudonocardia sp. | reverse complement strand
TGCAACTGCGGCACGTAGACGTTGCAGTACATCCGGTCGATGCACTCCACCTCGAACAGCACGTGATCGGACAGAACCTCGGCAACGGTGCGCGGTAGCGTCATGACGGGCTCCGGTCGGACGGGCGGCTCGAGCAGCCAACCACCGCCGACGTGCGGTCCATAACCGGCCCCTCGGGGCACGGACTCACCGACCGACCGGAGCCCGCTAACCATCCCGACCACGACATGCCTCGTCGGGCTGGGGCGAAGCCCCGTTAGTACTCCAGCCGTAGGTCGTTATGGCCGTTGCCTGCTGGTCTCCTGACGTCGGTAGTGGCTGGCTCGGGCGCAGTGTTGGTGTCGTCGGCGCCAGGTCGACCAGGTATGCGGGCAGGCCGGGACTCGGCGGGGTGCCACGACCAGGACGGTGAGCAGGCGGCGCACCTCGCTGCAGGTCAACGGGATCATGTCGACGGGATCGGGCCAGTCGGTGTGCTCGTTCGCGGTGATGACCACGAGCAGGGCGTGGGCGAGCATCGCCAGCAGCGTCCAGCGCCGCCACGAGGTCCAGCGGCGGACCTGGTGCTCATCGAGCCCGGCGAGGCCCTTGCCGGTCTGGAAGGACTCCTCGATCGTCCAGCGGCGGCCGGCAACGCGAACCAACTCGCGCAACGGCACGATCTGCGGGGAGTAGCAGCGGTAGAACGCCAACTCACCGGTGGTGCGGTTGCGCCGGACCAGCAACCACCAACACCCGGAATCGGTGTGCTGGTCGGGGTCGAGGGTGATCCAGGCCCAGTCGTAGAAGCGTTCTCCCTTGGCGCCCGACCCGGCGGAGAGCTGCTGCCAGGCCCACCGTGGCAGGCCCGCGACGAGGGCATCGGCCCGCTGCGGGCCGGCCGGGGTCGGGACGCGGCGGTCGCAGCCGATGGCCAGCACGTAGCCGATCTGCTGGGCCTGGCACTGCGCGCGCAGGTCCGGATCGTGGCCGTAGACCTCGTCGCCGGCCACCCACCGAGCCGGCACTCCCGCACCCAAGGCGCGGGTCAGCATGCCGGTCGCCAGCGCGGGCTTGGTCAGGAAGTCGACGTCGTCGGGCACTCCGGCCTCGACGCACCGGTCGGGATCGTCGGTCCAGCAACGCGGCAAGTAGAGCTCGCGGTCGATCATCGCGTGTCCACGCGCTGCGGCGTAGGTCAGATAGACCGCGACCTGAGCGTTCTCGATCCGCCCGGCCGTGCCGGTGTACTGGCGCTGCACCCGGACCGTGGCCATCCCTTCTTCAGGTCCCCGGTCTCATCGACCACCAGCACCGCATCACCATCACCGAGTGCCCCGACGACGTAGTCACGCAGGTCGTCACGAACCCCGTCGGTGTCCCAGCTGGCCCGCGCCAACAGGTACTGCATGCCGTGCGGATCCCGGTCCCCGGCGTGCTCGGCAATCGACCAGCAGCTCTTCCGCGGCAGGTCAGCGAGCAACCCGAGCACGAACTTGCCGACCCTGCGGCGAGTCTCGATCCGGGGGAACCGGGCGGCCAGCTGATCGAGCAGCCTGTCGGCCTCGGCGACCCACCGCCCGACATCTACGGTGTGGCCCGCGGCCACTGCTTGATCTTTGGAAGTCGACACAACGGACGAGGATCACGCGGTGGCCGCCCTGCGTCCGGGACCGCCACACCGCAAGATCACGACCTACGGCTGGAGTACTAGTTGATCTTTCTGGGGTGCGTACGGATGGTCGGGCGTGGGTGAGCTGCCGGTCTGCCCGGCGCCTCCACTGGTGATCTCCGGTCGGGCCCTGTGTCCCGCGTCAAGTAGTTGGCAGGGGTGGAGGTACTGCAGAATGACGTCGCGTGGTGTCGACTTGTTCCGACGCGGGCGGATATCACGCCGACCTCGTTCGTCAATACCTCCATCGCCCGGGGTCATCGCTGCTGCCCCATTCCCCGGACCTATGGTTCGGCTCCGTTCGCGGTGAACCGCCGCCCGATGACATGGCGTCTCGTCCTCGCGATGGACGTCGTCCGGCAGCCCTGGTCAGGTGCTGGGGTCGGTCGCTAGGCTCCGGCCGACACGAGGGAGGACCATGCCTGTCGTCACCTCCTGGCCCGGGGTCTACGTCGAGGAATCGCCCAGCGGTGCGCGATCGATCCCGACCGCGGCCACGTCCGTCACCGCATTCGTGGGACGCGCGCGGCGCGGACCGGTCGGCGAGCCCGTGTCCTGCACGAGCTGGGGTGACTTCCAGCGTCGTTTCGGTGGGCTCTGGGTCGAGTCGGAACTGGGCTACGCCGTTGCCCAGTTCTTCGACAACGGCGGCGGGCAGGCCGTGGTGTCCCGGGTCGGCGCCGGAGCGGAGTCCGCGTCGACGTCCGTCCGCGCGGCCACCGGCCCCGGCAAGCTGGACCTAGTGGCTGCCGAGCCGGGCGGGTGGGGGAGGAGCCTGCGGGTCACCGTCTCCCACGGCACGCCGGCCACCGTGACGGCCACGGACGACACGACGTTCCATCTGGTCATCGAGGAGGTGGACCCGGTCGCCGAGGCCACCCTCGGCGCGGAGCGTGCGATCCTCACCCGCGAGACGTTCCCGCAGGTCTCGGTCGATCCAGCGGCGCGCCGCTACGTCGGCCGCGTGCTGGAGCAGCAGTCCCGGCTCGCGCGGACGACGGAGGTACCTGCGCTCAAGCCGCGCGCCGTCGAGCGACAGACGTTCGACGGTGGGTCCGACGGCAGCGCGGCGGAGGCCACCGACCCGGAGACCGGTGAGGCGATCGACGCGCTCGATCACGCCGACCTGGTGAACCTGCTCTGCGTGCCCCCGCTCGACCGGGACACCCCCACGACGCCGGGCACCTGGAGCTACGCCCTCGGCTGGGCGGAACGTCATCGCGCCGTGCTCCTGGTCGACCCGCCGCCGGAGTGGGCGGACGCGGCCACCGCGGCCCGTCTCGCCGGTCGGACGAACCTCCGCAGCACCAATGCCGCCTTCTACTTCCCGCGGATCGTCGGCCCCGATCCGTTGCAGCGCGGCCTGACCCGCCCGTTCGCCCCCAGCGGGGCCGTCGCGGGTGTGCTGTCCCGAACGGACGCCGAACGCGGGGTCTGGAAGGCGCCCGCGGGCACCGACGCGCGGCTGGTAGGGGTGGACGCGCTGGAGCAGGAGCTCACCGACGCCGACAGCGGCGTGCTCAACCCGAGCGGGGTGAACGCCCTGCGCCGCCTGACGGCCGTCGGACCGGTCGTGTGGGGGGCCCGCACCGGGCGCGGCGCTGACGTCATGGCCTCGGAGTGGAAGTACCTCCCGGTCCGCAGGCTCGCGTTGCACATCGAGAACTCCCTCGCCCGCGGCACGCAGTGGGCGGTGTTCGAACCGAACGCCGAACCACTGTGGGCCGAGCTGCGCCTGTCGGTCACGACGTTCCTCCACGACCTGTTCCGGTCGGGTGCCTTCGCGGGCACCACGCCGCGCGAGGCGTACCTGGTGCGCTGCGACGCGACCACGACCACCCAGGCCGACGTCGACACCGGGGTGGTCCGGATCGTCGTCGGCTTCGCGCCGCTGCGTCCGGCAGAGTTCGTGATGCTCCAGTTCGTGCAGCTCGCGGGGGCGGCGGCATGAGCGCCCCCACCGCCCCCGGCGTCCACGTCCTGGAGCTCCCCGGCGGCAGTCGGGCGATCACCGGGGTTGCCACGTCGCTCACCGCCTTCGTCGGTCCCGCCCTGCGCGGGCCGGTTCACCGACCGGTCCGGATCGCGAGCTGGCCCGAGTACGAGTCCCGGTTCGGCGGGCTGTGGCACGACAGCACGGCCAGCCACGCCGTGCGGCACTACTTCCTCGGCGGTGGCGGCGAGGCGCTGATCGTGCGGGTGACCAACGCGGACAGGATGGTCCTGCAGGTCTCGCCGGACGCGGCCGCCCTGTCGGGCTTCCACCATCTGCGCGCCACGGTCGACAAGGCCACCGCGACGACCTTCACGCTGCGCCTGCAGGCCGAGGACGCCGACGGCGCGGTGCTGAAGAAGGGCGACAAGCCGTACCAGGTGGACGGCGTGGTCGATCTCACGACGGACCAGGCCGCCACGGTCAACGGGCTGAAGGCCAACGACACCCCGCTCGTGAAGGTGCTGGGCGGACCCCTCACCGGCCCGCCGCCGACGGGGGCGGTCACCAGCACCGCCGCGGGGGGCGGACAGCACGTCGTGACCCTCGGTGCCGCCGCGGAGACGGCGGGCGCGGACGTGGCCGTGGGACTGCGGCTGCGGCCCACCCCTGGTGTGCTCGGGCTCGCCGGGTTCGACCGGCTGCGCGCGACCGTCGCCCGGTCCGACGACGGCACCTTCCGTCTCACGGTCACCGCGGTACAGGCCGACGGCGCCCCGCTGAAGCAGGGCGACAAGGAGTACACCGTCAGTGTGGACGCCGTGACCCCCGGCACGGCGGCCACGAAGATCGGCGAGGCGCGCACGGGCACCGATCCGGCCATCCCGCTCGCCACCGTCACCGGCATCGCGCCGCCGTCCGTGCCCCCGGACGGGAGCGCGGACGGGTCCCCGCACGGGGATCTCCTGCTCGCCACCCAGGTGCTCCGGCTGCAGGCCGCCGATCCGGGGGAGTGGGGCAACCGGGTGAGCGTCGAGGTCGACACCGAGGAGGCGGAGGAGGGCACGTTCCACCTGAGGCTGGGGGAACGAAGCCCGTCCGGTGGCGTGGTCGCCGAGGAGGTCCACTACGGCGTGAGCACGGACCCGACGGCGAGCCGCTGGCTGGGACGGCTGTTGGAGCTGCAGTCCCGGCTGGCCCGGCTGGCCCGCGCGGACGTCGCCGGGTCGCCGACGGGCGCTGCGGGGGCCACCGTGTTCGCGGGCGGCCGCGACGGCGGCTCGCCCCGGATCGACGTGGACGTCCTGGGCGACCCGGCCACGTCGACCGGTGTCCACGCCCTGGCCAAGGTCGACCTGTTCAACCTCCTGTGCGTCCCCCTGCCGTCCTGGTCGGAGGAGGACGCCGTCGCCAAGGGCCTTTGGGACAAGGCGGCCACGTTCTGCACCGCCCATCGCGCGTTCCTGCTGATCGACCCGCCCGAGGAGTGGAACGACCCCGCGAACGCCGTCGACCGAGCGGCGCAGTTCGGCGTCCGCAGCGACAACGCCGCGCTCTACTACCCCCGGGTCAGGGTGCCCGACCCGCTCCAGGAAGGCCGCTTCCGCGACTTCCCCCCGTGCGGTGTCGTCGCCGGGGCGTTCGCCCGCACAGACGCGCAGCGCGGCATCTGGAAGGCGCCCGCAGGCATCGACACCTCCCTGCGCGGCGTGACCGAGCTGGCCGCCCGGCTCGTCGACGAGCAGCAGGGCGTCCTGAACGCCCTCGGCGTGAACTGCCTGCGCACCTTCCCGGTGTACGGGCAGGTGGTGTGGGGGGCGCGGACGCTGAACGGGGCCGACCTGCAGGTTTCGGAGTGGAAGTACGTCCCGGTCCGGCGGCTGGCGCTGCACCTGGAGGAGAGCCTCCAGCGGGGGAGCCGCTGGGCGGTGTTCGAGCCGAACGGTCCGGGCCTGTGGTCGCAGCTGCGGCTGTCCGTGGGCAGCTTCCTGCACGGGCTGTTCCGGCAGGGCGCCTTCGCGGGCACCACGGCGCAGCAGGCGTACTTCGTCCGGTGCGACGCCGAGACGACGACGGAGTCCGACGTCGCCCGCGGCGTCGTCAACGTCCTCGTCGGGTTCGCCCCGCTCAAGCCCGCCGAGTTCGTGGTCATCAGGTTGCAGCAGCTGGCCGCACAGGCCGGTCAGTGAGAGGACGGCGATGGCTCAGTTCACGGTGAACACCCAGCGCTTCGACCCCTACAAGAACTTCAAGTTCCGGCTGAAGTGGGACGGTCGCTACGTGGCGGGCGTGAGCAAGGTGAGCGCGCTCAAACGGACCACCGAGGTGATCGACCACCGCAGCGGCGGCGACCCGAGCACGGTCGTGCGCGCCCCGGGACAGTCGAAGTACGAGGCCATCACCCTTGAACGCGGCGTCACCCACGACCGGGACTTCGAGCAGTGGGCCAACAAGGTCTGGAACCTCGGCGCCGGCATGGGCGCGGAGGTGTCGTTGCGCGATTTCCGCAAGGACATCATCCTCGAGCTCTACAACGAGTCGGGCCAGCTCGCGGTGGCGTACAACATCTACCGCTGCTGGGTGAGCGAGTACCAGGCACTGCCGGAGCTGGACGCGAGCGGCAACGCCGTCGCGATCCAGACGCTGAAGCTGGAGAACGAGGGCTGGGTGCGCGACGTCGCGGTGACCGAACCGTCCGAGCCGGTCTACACCGTTCCGGAGTAGTCGTGGCACCGGTCGGCCTGTCCGGGGCGCAGCTGCTCGCCGTCTGGGAGCAGGGACGTGGCCGCGACCAGATCGACCGTGGGCTGGTCATGTGGCGGGCGGCCGAGCCCGACGTGCCCGACGCCGAGCTGGCGGTGGCCCCGCTGGGCCGTCGCGACGCCGCCCTGCTGCGACTGCGCACGGTCACGTTCGGCCGGCATGCCGACTGCTTCGTCGTCTGCCCGGCGTGCGGTGCGGAGCTCGAGTTCGACGTCGACGTCGACGCGCTCGTCGTCGACCGGCCGAGCGAGCCGAGCGGGCACGCCGAGGTCGGCCGTGCGGGCTGGCGCGTGCGGTTCCGCCTACCGGGGGCGGCCGACGTGCGGGCCGTGCGGGACGAGCGGGACCCGTGGCTGGCGCTGGCCCGCCGCTGCGTGGTGACCGCCGAGCTCGACGGTGCGCCGAGAGCGGCCGCCGACCTGCCGACCGAGGTCGCCCAGGAGGTGGACGCGGCGATGAGCGGCCTCGACCCGCAGGCCGAGCTGACCCTGTCGATGGACTGCGCGGGGTGCGGGAACCGCTGGGACGGGCGGTTCGACATCGGGACGTACCTCTGGCGGGAGATCGAGGTCGCCGGGCGCCGCCTGCTCGGCGAGGTGGACGTGCTGGCCCGCGCCTACGGCTGGTCCGAGGACGCGATCCTCGCCCTGTCGCCGGGCCGCAGGCGCAGCTACCTCGACCTCCTGGAGGCGCTGTGAGCTACCTGCGCACCCTGCTGGCCGGCCTCGCGCCCGCCGCCGTTCTGAGCCCGCTGATCCGCCCCGCGGACGCGGTGCTCGGCGCTCCGGACACCGTGGAGCCGACCGACGTCCCGGCCCCGGCGACGGCCGCCGGCCCGCAGCCACCGCGGGCACCGTCCCCGGTCGGGCACCCGATCTTCCGGCGGGACGAGCGACCCGAACCACCGCGTGCGCAGCGCGTCGACGCCGCCCCACCACGCGCCGAGCTGCGGCACCGGGAGGAGCCGGGGGCCGATCCGCCGCGGCCACTCGTCGTCGACCTGCCCGCGCCGGCCGGGACGGAGCCTCCCGCGCCACAGGACGCGGTGCGCGCGGTGGTGCGTCCGGTACCGCGGGACGTGGTCCGCGAGCAGCACACCGAGCGGGTCGTGGTCCGCGAGACCGCGTCCGCCGTAGCCGCCGCGCCCGCCGCCGAGGCCAGGGTGGCCCCCCGCTCGTCACCGATCGAGCCCCTCATCCGACAGGCGACGGCACCGACGGTCGGGCCCCGTCCCGCCGCGCCCGCCGCGGCACCGCGCCGCGCGAACGGTCCAGACCGGCCCGGGCCTGCGCCCACCGTCGACCGACCGACCGTGGAGGTCCGCATCGGACGGATCGTGGTCCGCGTCGACACCCCGGCACCGGCGGCGATCCGCCCGAGCCCGGCACCGCCGCCGCCCCCGACGACGCTGACGGACTACCTGACCGCACGGTCGACGGCGCGATGAGCAACGCGCTCGCGATCGCCATGGTGAGCGGGGTGCTGCGGTCCCGCGTTCAGGCACTCCTCGACGTCGCCGGGCTCGCCGGTTTCGACGTCATCACCGCGCCGCCGCAGGACGACAGCAAGCCCGGGGTGTACCTGCACCTCTACCAGGTCCTGCCCAACGGTGAGCTGCGCAACCAACACCTGCCGGAGCACAGCTCCCAGGGCGCCGTCGTGCGGGCGCCGCGCCTCGCCGTCGACCTGCACTACCTGATCAGTTTCGTAGGCTCGCCGGCCATGCAAGACGCCGAACGCCTGGCCGGACTCGTGCTGTCCGGCCTGAACGAGGGGCCGACGCTGTCCCGCGACGAGATCACCGCCTTCGTCGGCGCGCTCCCGTCCGGCCATGTCCTGACCACATCGGACCTCGGCGACCAACCGGAGAGCGTCCGCCTCACGCTGCTGCCGCTGGATGTCGAGGAGCTGTCCCGGTTGTGGGGCATGTACGGGCAGACGAAGCACCGCCTGTCGGTCGCCTACCGGGCGTCCGTGGTGATGCTCGACGCGCAGGTCCGCCCCGGCGCCGCGCTGCCCGTCACCCGGCCACCCGCGATGGTCGTGGTCCAGTTCCGCGCACCGCGGGTCAACGAGGTCCGCTCGTCGCGGCGCGCGCAACCGGTGGTGCAGTTCGGCGAGCGGATCCTCGTCCGCGGCGCTGCCCTGCGCGGTGACGTCACCCGGGTGAGCGTCGGGAGCGCCCAGGTGACGCTCCCGTCGGACCAGCTCGGCGACGACGAGATCAGCGTGCCCTTCGCCGCCTCGTCCGGGCTGCGCGCCGGCGTCGCGCCGGTCCGAGTGGCGCACCTGATCCGGATGCAGGACGGGAGCACCCGCGACGGACCCGCCTCCAACGTGCTCCCCGTCGCGCTCGTGCCGACGGTGCGACCCGCCGACCCGCCGACCGAGCCGGGCGGGCCGGGCGGGCCGGGCGACGAGGATGCACTGCGCGTGCGGCTGGTCGTCGAGCCGCGCCCCGACCACGACCAGTCCGTGGTCCTGCAGCTGACCGGGACCGACGGACAGGTTTCCAGCTCCTGGAGCGACTGGACGACGACCGACGACGTGGTCGTCTTCCGCACCGCGGGTCTCGCCGTCGGCACCTATCTGATCCGCGTCGAGGTCGACGGCGCCCTCAGCCTGCTCGACGCGCACCCGGACACCGGCAAGCTCATCGCGCCGACGGTCACCGTGAGCTGACCGGTGGCCACCGTCGAACAGCTCTCCCGCGACGACCTGGGCGACGCCCTCGCCGCGGTTCACCAGCGGCTCCGGATGACACCGGAGGAACGCGCCCGCACGCCGCTGCCCGAACCCCCGGCGGACTCCACGCTCGCCGCGATCACCGCGGCGTTCGGCCTGTCCGCGTTCGAGTCGGGGGTGCTGTTGCTCACCGCCCTCTGCGAGCTCCATCCCGGCGTCGACATCGAGCTCGCGGCCCTCAACGGCAGCGACCAGCGCCCCTGGCCGACGTTCGGCCTCGCGCTGGCGGTGTTGCCGGAGCCCGCGTGGAACGCCGTCCTGCCGACCGCGCCGCTGCGGGCCGCCGGCCTCGTCCGCCTCGGCCCCGGCGAGGTGCTCACCGACCGCTCGGTCCTGATCGAGGAGCGGGTACTGCACGCGCTCATGGGCGAGCACTACCTCGAACCCCGGGTCGCGCGCCGGGTCGTGGAGATCCCGCGTCCCGGTGCCCTCGCGCGCTCTCACGCGAGGGTGGCCGAGCGGCTGCGGTCCGCCTGGGGGTCCGAGCGCGTCCACCTGTGGTGTGCGGTGGCCGACGACGGACCCGCCGTCGTCGCGGCGGGCGCGGGCCACCGGCGCGCGCTGCGGCTGTCCCCGTCGGCCGTCCCCACCGACTCCGGCGAGGTGGAGGAGTTCCTGCGGCTGTGGGCACGGGAGTCGCGGCTGCAGCCCCTCTGCCTGCTGGTGGACCTCGATGACGCCGACGATCCGGCCACCCAGCGCGCGGCCCTCGACATCGCTCGACGCGCCGAGGGCCCGGTGGTCAGCTCGGGGACCGTGCCACGGGCCGGCGAGCCGGTCGTCCGGCTGCGCGTCGCCGACCCGCCGTTAGCCGAGCGACTCGAGCAGTGGCGCGGCGCGCTGCGCGACCTCGCGCCCGCCGAGGGGCTGGAGCAGCTGGTGGCCCAGTTCCGGCTGAACGCGTTCACCCTGGACGCCGCGGTCGCGTCGACCCGCAGCGGTGTGCGCGCCGACCCGACCGCCGACCCGACGCGGTTGTTGGAGGACGCGGCCCGGGTGCAGGCGCACCCCCGGCTGGAGGACCTCGCGCAGCACGTCGGCTCCCACGCCGAGCTGGCCGACCTCGTGCTGCCCGCCGACCGGCGGGCCGCGCTGCAGGCACTCCTGGGGCACGTCCGGGCGAAGGCCACCGTGAACCACCTCTGGGGCTTCACGCCGCCCGGGGCCCGGGGCGGTGGGGCGGCGGCGGTCTTCGCCGGTCCGAGCGGCACGGGCAAGACACTCGCCGTCCAGGTCCTGGCCGCCGAGCTGCGGCTCGACCTGTTCCGCATCGACCTGTCCGCCGTCGTGAGCAAGTACATCGGGGAAACGGAGAAGAACCTCCGGCGGGTGTTCGACGCGGCCGAGACCGGGGGTGCGGTGCTGCTGTTCGACGAGGCGGACGCGCTGTTCGGCAAGCGCACCGAGGTGCGCGACAGCCACGACCGGCACGCCAACATCGAGGTCAGCTACCTGCTGCAGCGCATGGAGACCTTCGACGGCCTCGCCGTGCTCACGACGAACCACCGCGAGCACCTCGACCCGGCGTTCCTGCGCCGGATCCCGTTCGTCGTGGAGTTCCCGTTCCCCGACGTGGACCTGCGCGAGGAGATCTGGCGGCGGATCTTCCCGAGTGGTGTGCCGGTCGAGGGGCTCGACCACCGCGCGTTGGCCCGGCTCTCGGTGGCCGGCGGCAACATCCGCTCCATCGCACGCAACGCCGCGTTCCTCGCCGCAGACGGCGGTGGACCGGTGACGATGCGGCTCTTGCGCGTCGCGGCCGAGCTGGAGTACGCCAAGCTCGGCCGCCCGTTGACGCCCGCCGAGGTGCGCGGATGGACCTGACCCCGCACGTCACCCCGCACGTCGTCGTCACGGTCGACGAGCTCGACCTCGGTGCGGTGCCTGCGGCTCGCCGTCATGTCATGCTCACCGCGTTCGAGCGGGAGCTGACCCGGCTGGTCACCGAGCGGCTCCCCCGTGGGTCCACCCGCGGCAACGGCGACCGCTCGGTGACGTTGACCGGCGCCCGGCCCGACGGGAACCCGGTGCTGTTCGGCACTGCGCTCGCCCGCACCGTCTACGCGGCCCTCGAGCGGGAATCAGCATGAAGGCGCCCCCGGTCGCCCGACGGACCGCACCAGGGCGGGCGGTTCCGGCCCCGCCGCGGGTCCGCCTCCCCGCGCCCGCCGCCGAGGCGAAGCCGCCGCTCGCCGACCGGGATCCGGACGGTCCCACCCTCCTGGACCACCTCCGACCGCCACCGCTCGCGCAACGCTGGACCGACGCCACCCGCGACCCGGTCAGCGCACTGCCGGGCCGGGCCGACCTGGAACGGCGGTTCGGGGCGTCGCTCGCGGCGGTGCGGGTCCACAGCGGACCCGCCGCCCGTTCCCTCCTCGACCACCTCGGGGCCCGCGGTGCGACGTGCGGTGCGGTGGTCCTGCTCCGCGACCCCGCGGACACCGTCACCGCCGCCCACGAGGCCGCGCACGTCCTCCAGGCCGGACCCGACCAGCACGCCGTCCTGCCCTCCGAGGTGCCACTGGCCGCCGACCATCCCGCCGAGCAGGAGGCGGAGGCCCTCGCCCGGTCGCCGGGGCCGGGGCGGGTGCGTGCTCGCCTCGTGCCCGGTGCGCTCGCGCTGCGCAGGACCGCGCTGCTCGTCCGCGATCCCGAGCCCCAAGCAGGCGAGCCCGCCGGCCTCGACGACCTGCAGCGGGAACCCGAGGACGCGCAGACCCCCACCGACGAGGTCGAGGCCGGGGCGGATACGCCGCCGGCAGCCGTCCCGGACGAGGCGTCGGCCCCGGAGGCCCCGGCGGCCGAGCCCGCAACCGAGCCCGCGGTAGAGGAACAGCCGGAGCAGGTCGCGGTGGAAGCGCCGACGGCGACGTCGGCTCCCGGGCCGGTTCCCCCCGGCACGACGCGACGGCAGCGCACGGCCGTCCCCGCCGCGCCCGGACCCGACCGGCAGATCGAGCTACGCGAGGTGATCAAGCAGGTCCAGGGGACCTGGGACACGAGCCTGCGCACCGTCAGGGCGCAGGACCTGACGGTCAGCCCCGACCTGGCGAACGCCCCGGACACCCGACCCTTCGCGAGAGGGCCACCGCCCGCCGTCCCCGCGATCCGTGCACGGGACGAGGTGCCCGATCCCCAGCTCGCCGAACCGGACACCACCTCGCTCGACCGCGCCCGGGAGCAGGCACGCCGGCAGGTCGACGCGGCCCCGGCCCGGGCCCCACCACCGGACCTGACGTCGCTCGACGACGACCAGCGCCGGCTCCGGGCCGACGAGCAGCGCCGGCTCGACGACCACATCCGGCAGACGGCGATGGCGCCGTTGCGGGAGGTCGGGCCGCCGGCGGTGGCCCGCGACGGGGCGGCCGACGCCGCCCGGGCCGGCTCGGCCGAGCGGGCGTTCCGCGAGCGGGTGGACGGCGAACGGCAGGCGGCCCGCCGGCAGGCGGCGCAGGACTTCGGGGAACGCCGCCTCGCCCCGACGAACGACCCCACAGCGGGCCACGCCCGCCGTCTCCAGAGCCTCGAGCTGCCCGAGGTCGACCTCGCCGGGCAGGTCGACCAGGCCCGTCTCGATCTCGTCGCGACGGACCAGAACGTCGGGGCCGTGCCGATCGGGCAGGTCGTGCTGGTGCCCGACAGCGGCCTCGCGGCGCTGCACCGCGACACGGACGCGCACGAGGCGACCCGGGCGCGCGTCGACGACGAGATCGGCCGCGCCGAGGCGAAGCTCGCTCAGGCGTCCGAGGAGGCCGGTCGCGAGCGTGCCACGGTGCAGGCACGGGCCCGCGACGGCGTGGTCGCCCGCCGGCGCGAGTGGACGTCCGCCGGCGAGACGCTCGTCGACCAGCGTGATCGCGAAGCCGACACGGTCCGCAGCTCCGAGCTGGCCCGGGCGGACAAGCTGCAGCGCGAGGCGGACACCCGGGCCGCGGGTGCTGTGGCCACCGCGCGGGCGGAAGCGGGTCGGCAGTGGGACGAGGCCCAGGCCCGTGCCCGGTCCACCGCACAACGCAACGCCGACCGCAGCTGGTTCCAGCGCGGGCTCGACTGGGTCCGCGAGCAGATCAAGCGGCTCGTCGAATGGATCGACTCCTTCCTCGCGGCGGTCCGGCGGGCCGTCACCGCGCTGCTGGACGCGGCCGCCGAGCTCGCCCACCGGATCGTCGCCGCCGCGCACCGCGCCATCTCCGCTGTGCTGGACCGGTTGGCCGCCGCGCTCGCGCTCCTGGCCGCGAACCTGCCCGGCAAGCTGGGTGAGCTCGCCCGGCAGTACGTCGAGCGCATCTACGTGTTCCTGGAGGAGATGCAGGCCGCGCTCGACGCGTGGGCCGAGAGGCTGCACCGCGGGATCGACCGGACGATCGAGGACCTGAAGACGGCCGTCGGCCAGGTGCTCGACGCGCTGCAGACCGGCGTCCACGAGGTGGCCACCGCCGTCGACGCGTTGTTGGCCAACGGCCTTCTCGCCTTCCTCCGCAAGCGGTTCCCGACGCTCGCCGCCCTCGTCGACGACGGGCTCGACGCCGTGGTCCGGTCCGCGACCGACCACCTCGACGCCTGGGTGACCGCCGCGCTCGAGGTGACCGGCCTCGCCGACCTCGACCGGACCCTGAACGAGCTGCAGATCGAGTCCCTGTGCGCGGAGCGCGCAACCCAGGAGTCGGCGGAGGAGCGGGCGAACCGGTGCGCCGCCTTCGAGCAGCGGCTGAAGGGCGCGCTCGCCGTCGTCGACGAGATGCTGGCCTCGCCGGTCGCCCGGCAGATCCAGGACTTCCTCCGCCGCCACGCGCAGGACGAGGCGAACGCGCAGCTCGACGCGCTCGTCGACTTCTTCGACTTCGTGCACGCCGTGGCCGCTCCGGTGTACCGGTGGTGGCAGGACATCCAGGCCACCGTCGACCGGGTTCTCGACACGGTGGGCGAGGTGGCCCGCACGGTGTGGCGGCACGTCGCGACCGCGTTGGGGCTCGATCCGGAGATCGACCCCGTCGAGGCGCTGCGCCGGGGCATCCAGCTCCTCTGGAACGCGGTGGTGGACGGCCTGCGGCCGCTGGTCGACGGCCTGCGGGCGGCGTGGCGCTGGCTGTCCCAGGAGAGTCCGCTCGCTCCGCTGTTCGACCTGTTCGCGCGGCTGCCCCAGCTGTGGGCCGGGCTGAAGGATCTCGCGGGCAAGATCGTCGAGGGGGCGGGGGAGTGGCTGGCGAAGGCGGCCGACGCGCTCGCCCGCACGGTGCTCCCGCTGGTGACCGGCGCGCTCGAAGCCGTCTCGGCGGTAGCGCGCGTGGCGGCCGACGCGGTGAGCGGTTGGGGAGCGGCCGTCCTCGGCGTCGTGGAGGCCATCCTCACGTGGCGACCCGGACTCGCCCTCCTGGACGCGGTGCTGCGCGCCGTCGACCGGATCACCGCACCGGTGCGGCGGCTGCTCGCCGCGGTGCTGACCTGCCTGACAGCCACCGCCCGCTGGGTGGCCGACGTGCTGCGCGTGCTGGCGCACGACACGCGCATGCTCCTCGACGTCGCGGTTGGGCTGGTGCTGGCGTTGGCGACGTTCCCGGTCGGGATGGTCGCGTTCCTGGCGGGCAACGTGTGGCTGCACGTGCTCCCCGACTGCTACAAGCCCGCCCTCCTCAACTTCCTGCTGGACGTGGCGATCCGGTTCGTCCGGTTCCTCCCGGAGCCCGCCGACGTGGGACTGCTGATCCTCCATCAGGGTCTGCTCAACTTCCTCGGAGGCCTGCGCGCGGCCCCCGACGCGCAGAAGGTCGGCGCGGTCGACCTGCTCGCGAGCCTCTACGCCGGCAACGCGGAGTTCGCCGCCGGGTTCGTCGTCGGCACCCTCGCCGGGATCTGGGACTCGACGGGCGGCACGGTGGTGTTCCTCCTGCAGGCCGTCGTCTGGCTGATGGAGCTGCCGCTCAAGCTGGCGACCTGGGCCGTCGGGATGGCCACGGGCACGTTGCGAAGCGACGGTGGCGGCGCGGACGGCGGTGAGGACGGCGGTGGCCCGTCCGCTGTGCCCTCGGCCGGGGACACCGCGGGACCAGCCGCGGGACCAGCTGCGGAGCCGACCGCGGTCGACGCGGAGTCGAACGCCGAGCCGGCCGACGTGGTCGAAGAGGCTGAGGATGCCTTGAAGTCCGGCACCCGTGTGCTGCACGGCGTTCGGCGGCCCCGGACAACCGGACGCGTACCCCGCCGCACCCGGACCGGCCTCCTTCCCCTTGGTGAGGCGGTGCGGCCGCAGGCCCTGGTGGAACAGGCGACGGTGGAAGCTGAGGTGCCCAGGTCGGTGGATCGCGTCGACGACACCGAGCCTGCCGCCACCGAGCCTGCCGACACCGAGCCTGCCGCCACCGAGCCTGCCGCCACCGAGCCTGCCGCCACCGAGTACGCATTCGGCATCACCACCGTCGGCGAGTCACCCGCTGCACGCGGCCCGAATTCCGACACCGACATCGCGACCACCGAGCCGGTTGCCACGGTTGGCGCCGCGCCCGTCGAGGTGGCCGCGACCGACGTGACGCCCGCCTCCGTCGACGCGGGCAAGGCGGGCGAGCCGTCACGCGACGACACGGCGCTGACCGACCGGGCCCCAGCCGCCCCGGCCGCCCCGGCGGGACTGACCGAGCTGCGGGGCGTCCTGCAGCGCCTGCTCACCGACGGCCTCAGCCGGGACGACCTGCGCCAGCTCCTCGACGCGGCGCGCGCGGCGCTGCGGGCCGCCGTGGGCGGCCTCGCCCAGGCCGCCGCCCGGCTCCTTCTCGCGGAGCTGAACAAGAAGGGCGTCGCCTACGAGCTGGGCAAGGCCGTTGGCGCCCTGGTCGGACAGATGATCGCCGAGGCGGTGCTCGCCGCGCTCACCGCCGGCGCGACGGCAGCGATCACCGCGGCGAAGGCTGCGCTCCAGGGTGCCCGCGTCGGCACGCGCTTCGCCGGGGTGATCCAGAAGCTGCGCCGAGTCCTGGAACCGGTGTTCGAGCTCGTGAAGCGGCTACGGACCGTGGTCGGAGAGCTGGTCGGCGCCGTGCGCAAGTGGCTCGACGACGTGCTGGAATGGATGCGCGGGATCGCCAAGCGGCTGGGCGGACGGCTTCGAAAGCCACGCCTCCCGGGCCCGGGACGTCCGCCGCACCTGCCACACCGGCCCCCTGCACCCGCCATCAGTCACCCGAAGGGTCCCCAACGAGGCCACGGGCCGACCGCCGGTCACGATCGGCGGCTGTCGCGGGCCATG
This sequence comes from Pseudonocardia sp., assembly GCF_050246655.1. Classification (GTDB taxonomy): domain Bacteria; phylum Actinomycetota; class Actinomycetes; order Mycobacteriales; family Pseudonocardiaceae; genus Pseudonocardia. The sequence continues at coordinate 20,508 of NZ_JBFWVQ010000058.1, read as the reverse complement.
GTCACGGCGAAGCTGATCTCCGACGGCGCGGAGGCGCTGGGCCGGTCGCTTCCCGAGACCCTCCTCGCGCTGCAGGCGCTGCGGATGCGCTACCCGTTCGTCCAGGGTTTCGAGGCGACGCAGGCCACCGCCCGCAACTACGACATCTACCTGATCGCCAGCAGGCACAAGGTGGACAGCTTCCACGCCCGGGTGGAGCGCGCGTTCGCCGAACACCCGGTCGGCGGTCCGCCAGCTCCGAAGCCACCTCTGCGCCGGCCACGCCGACGGGGCGCGGTCAAGGCGGCGCGGGCCAAGTTCGCGAACGTCCGCGACGGGTACGCCGCCCGTCTCGGGGTGAAGTCGGGTGGGCAGGTCCACCACGCCGTCGAGCTGCAGGTCCTCAACCGCTACCCGGGCGCGTTCACCGAGAAGGAGCTCAACGCATTCAGCAACATGCGCGGAATCGCGACCGAGCAGAAGCGCAGGCAGCAACTCCACGGATCGAAGATCCGCGAATTCTGGAACAACGCGTACCGGCAGATCGACGACCACCTCGCCACGTCGGGCCTGAAACCGGGCACACCCGCCTACCGCAACGCCGTCCGCCAACACATCACCGCGCAGCGCGACACCATCGACCACGTCTTCGGCCAGTTCTTCACCGAGCAACGCAAGACGTTCGTGTGGAAGCGGCTAAGGGCGCGGAAGTAGCCGTTCGTGCGCTCCCGGCGCGACGGCGGTCCACCGCCACGCCGGACCGGGTGCGGCGCCCGAGCGGCCCGGAACTTCCGGTCCTGGTGCCGGCCATTCCCGTCCGATGTGCTCCGCTGCTAGCTTGTCCGCCGGAGTAGTGAGGAGGTTGGACATGACCACCTTCCCCGGCTCGCCACGCACCCTGCGCGGTGCCGTCGTCTCCGTCGAGCCGACGAGCCTCGCGCGCACCGTCGTCGCCTTCCAGTACAACCCGCACACCCTCGCCCGCACCTTCGAGGTGCAGGGCGCGGTGGGTGGCCAGGAGGCGGGCCAGCTCACCGGACCGCCCCGGGAGACGGTGCGGGTCGAGCTCGTCCTCGACGCCAGCGACGCGCAGGAGGTCGGGCTCGGTGCGCGCGGGGTCGCCTCGCAGCTCGCGGCACTGCAGGGGTTGGTGACCCCGCGATCGGCGGACGTGCTGGACAACCTGGCGCTCGCGGCCTCGGGGTCCATCGAGATCCTGCCGCCGCCCGGCCCGGTCACGCTGTTCGTCTGGGGTCCGCGCCGGGTGCTGCCGGTGGCGGTCACGGAGCTCGGCTTCACCGAGGAGGCGCACGACGCCGCGCTGAACCCGACGCTCGCGCGGGTCACCCTCGGCATGCGCGTGCTCACCTACGCCGACCTGCCCGCGGGCCATCCGGCGCACGCCCTCACGCTGGCCGGGCAGATCAACCGCGAGGCACTGGCGGCCGAGGCGGTCACCGGCGCGCTCGACGGCGTGCTGGGCACCAACGCGCGGCTTCCCCTGTAGCCGCCGTGTTCGACATCGAGAGCCGCTACGCCGCGCTGCCGACCGCCACCCACACGCTCCCGGACGGGCGCCAGATCGTCTACGTGACCCGGCGCTTCCTCCCGCAGACCGCCGCGCTCGTGCCGATCGGCCGGGTGCTCGTCGGCGAGGACGACCGGCTCGACCAGATCGCCGCCCGCACCATCGGTGACCCGTTCCAGTACTGGCGCGTGTGTGACGCCAACGAGGCCATGAACCCCGACGACCTGGTGCGTCGACCCGGCTCCGCGCTGCTCATCTGTGACGTCCCATGACCGGTGGCGCCACGCTCGGCCTGTTCGTCGGCCCATTCGTGCCTGCCCCGCTCGCGCCGGCGCTGCTGCGCGCGGTCGAGCAGGTGACGGTCACCGTCCAGGACGGCGCGCGCAGCGGCTTCCAGATCGTCGTCGTCGCCGGCCGGGACAGGGGCGCCGGCCGGGAGGACGTGGCGGCGCTGCACGACGGCACGTTCCGGATTGGCAACCGGGTGCAGGTCACCGCGAGCCTTGCGGGCCGCCGGCACGTCCTGATGGACGGCATCGTCACCCACCTGGCGGTGGCCCCCGCCACCGAGCCGAACGCCGCACGCCTCACGGTGACCGGTGAGGACCTCAGCGTCATGCTCGACCTGGTGGAGGCCCAGCTCTCGTTCCCGGGCATGGCCGACTTCATGATCGCCACGCTCCTGCTCGCCCCGCTGGTCGCTTACGGGGTGGTGCCCCAGGTGGTCCCGGAGCCCTCGGTGATCGTGCCGCTACCGACGAAGTCGGTCCCGCAGCGCAACGGGACGGCGCTCGGCATCCTGACCGAGATGGCCGAGCGGTGGGGGTACACGTTCTACGTCCAGCCCGGCCCGGTGCGGGGGGCGAGCCTGGCCTACTGGGGGCCACCGATCCGCGCGGGCGTGCCGCAGCCCGCCCTGACCTGGCGGATGGGCGCCGCGTCCAACCTCGGCTCCGTCTCCTTCCAGTCCGACGGCACCAAGCCCAAGCAGGTCTACGGGCTGGTCCAGGACGAGCGGTTCAACGTGCCGATCCCGATCATCGGGCTGCCGTTCACCGGCCAGCCGCTCGCCGCCACCCCGGCCTACGTGGGCAACCTGCCGTTCCTCGGGGTGAAGCGGCTGTCCGACGACGAGCGCGGCAACGTGGTCGCGGCCCTGTGGCGGGCGACCGGTGAGGTCTTCCGATCCACCAAGGGGGCGGCCACCGCGAGCGGTGAGCTGGACGTCGCACGCTACGGTCACGTCCTCGCGGCCCGTGCGCTGGTCGACATCCGCGGAGTGGGTCGCAGCATGGACGGCTCCTGGTACACCCAGTCCGTCACGCACACCGTCTCCCGCGGGAGCTGGAAACAGTCGTTCACCCTCGAACGCGAAGGGACCGGTGCTCTGGTGGGGAAGGTGGCGCGGCTGTGAACCGATACTTGGGGAAGTACCGCGGCGTGGTGGTCGGCAACGTCGACCCGGACCGGATGGGCAAGCTGTTCGTGTCGTGCCCCCGGGTGCTGGGCACCGGCGTCGCGCCCGCGATGCCGTGCGTGCCGTTCGCGGGTCGCGGTGAGGGGTTCTACATGTTGCCGGGGATCGGCAGCAACGTGTGGGTCGAGTTCGAGGCGGGCGACCCGTCCCGACCGATCTGGACGGGGTGCTTCTGGGACGAGCAGTCCATCCCGACCGCGGCGCTGCTGCCGAGCGTCCGCACGATCACCACGGCGGCCACGGCGTTGACCCTGAGCGACGCCCCGGGCGGGGGCATCACGCTGACCGTCGGGCCCCCGGTCGTCCAGGCGCCCTGCACGATCTCCTGCTCGACCGACGGGATCACGATCACCTTCGGCAAGAACGTCATCTCCCTCGACGTCACGCAGGTCGACGTCAACAACGGCGCGCTGCAGGTGCTGTGATGCCCCCGGCGCTCACGTCGGCGGGCACGCTCACGTGCCCGCACGGCGGGACGGTCACCCACCGGCCCGGCCAGAGCACGGTGCTTGTTGCGGGCGCACCGGCGCTCACCCAGCAGGACGCGGGCACGGTCGTGGGTTGCGCCTTCACCGTCCCCGGCAAGCCGTCGCCCTGCAGCGCGGTGCGCTGGACCGCCGGTGCCGGGCAGGTCCGTGTGGGCGGGCTGCCGGTGCTGCACTCCGCGTCGACCGGCTTGTGCTCGAACGCCGAGCAGGCCCCGCAGGGGCCGCCCATCGTGTTGTCGACCCAGCCCCGGGTCGTGGTCCGATGACCGGGATGGCGTTCCCGTACGGCCTCTCCGCCACCGGGCGCACCGCGCGCCCGGCCGATGCGGCGGCGCACGCCCGGCAGCTGATCGAGCAGGTGCTGCTCACCTCGCCCGGTGACCGGGTGATGCGCCCGGGCTTCGGCACCGGCGTCGCGCAGCTCGTGTTCGAGCCCGTCTCCGACCAGGCCGCGACCGCCGCCCAGCACCTCGTGTCCGGCGCGCTGCAGCAGTGGCTGGCGCAGTGGGTCGCCGTCCAGTCCGTGGAGGTCGAACCCGGCGACACCGGGCACCTCACGGTCACCGTCCGCTACGCGGTGCGCGCCACCGGGGACAGCGACGTCGCCACGTTCGCGCTGGGGCGCTGACCGGTGGCGTCGTCCTTCCTCAGCGCCCGACCCATGCGGCTCGCCCGGCTCCGGGGACAGGGCACGATCAACGCGATCGACTTCCTCGAAGTCCCCGTCTACTCGGACACCCCCGTCGCCCTGCGCCAGAAGGTGCTGCTGGTCAAGCTGCTCAACACCCGCGGTGTCGTCGGGCTGGACCGGTGGCAGGTGCGGGTCGTCGGAGGCGTCGAGACGCCCGACCCCCAGGTCGTGCTCGCCGCCCAGCTCTCCCGGCTCACCAACGAGGTCGGCTCCGCCGACTACACCAACAAGCTCAAGCAGATCCACCGGCCGAGCAACGAGTGGTTGCTCGTGCTCCTCGACCGTGCCGGCGACCACACGCGCTACCGCCTGGAGCTCGGTCAGGACGGACGGGTGCCGCCCGAGTTCGACCCGATGCTGTCGCAGGTCGAGTTCTCCTTCTTCGTCGACGTGCAGGCCGACCCGCTGCGCGACGACCTCGGGATCCCGGCGGCACCCCCGCAGCCCGAGCTCGACTACCTCGTGCGCGACTTCACCGGCTTCCGCAGGCTGATGTTCGACCGTCTGGCCCTGCTCGCCCCGGGTGACGTCTCGGAGGATCCCGCCGAGCTGCGCTCGACCCTCGTGGAGGCGCTGGCCTACGCCGCCGACCAGGTGGCGTACTTCCAGGACGCGGTGGCGACCGAGGCCTACCTGGGCACGGCCCGGACCCGGCCGTCGGTCCGCAGGCACGCGCGGCTGCTCGACTACGCCATGCACGAGGGCTGCAACGCCCGCTCCTTCGTCCAGCTTGAGCTGCGCCCCGACGCCCCGGCCGATCTCCCGGGCGCGGCGCTCGCCCCCGGCGCGATGTTCCTGACGCGGATCCCCGGGTACGGACCGACCGTGGCGGCGACCGACCGGGACCGCGCGCTCTCCCTCGGCCCGGAGGTGTTCGAGGCGCTGGCCGGCCCCGCGGCGTTCAGCCCCGCCCACAACGCGATCTCCTTCCACACCTGGGCCGACGAGGACTGCACGCTGGCCGCCGGGGCGACCGAGGCTGCGGTGGTCGACCCGGGTGGGCTGCGGCTGGCCGCGGGGGACTTCCTGGCCCTCGAGCAGCTCGGCGAGCCGGACGAGCGCGACCTCGCGCGACGCCACGTCGTGCGCCTCGTCCACATCGGCGAGCCGGTCGACGACCCGCTGTTCCCGGGCGTCAAGGTCCGGCTGCTGCGCTGGCACGAACGTGACGCGCTCCCGTTCCCCCTGCCGGTCCGGACCGGCCGAGCGGCCGTCGCCCTCGCGCGGGGCAACCTCGTGCTCGTCGACCACGGACGGACCATCGTCGGCGAGCACCTGCCCGTGCTGCCCTGGGGGCGGCGGCTCCGCGCCCGGCTCGACCGGCAGTACCTGACCTGGGCGGCCGCGCCCGATCCGAAGGCCCCCGCCTCGAACGCCCTGCTTCAGGACCCGGCCGCGGCCGCACCCGTGATCACCGTCCGCGGTGAGGGCGCGACCTGGGTGCCGCTGCCCGACCTCCTCGACGCCTACGCCTACACCTGCGCGTTCGTGGTGGAGCCGGAGTCCGACGGGTCGGTGCAGCTGCGCTTCGGTGACGGCCGGGCCGGCCGCCGCCCGGTCGAGCTCGACGGCTTCTGGGCGACCTACCGCGTGGGCAACGGCCCGGTGGGCAACGTCGGCGCCGACGGCATCGCGCATCTCGTGGAGGGCACCCCAGTCACGGCGGCCCTCTCGGCGGCGGTCGTCCGCGTGCGCAACCCGGTGCCTGCGGCCGGCGGCACGCCGCCGGAGAGCATCGACGACGTCAGGCTGTACGGACCGCTCGCGCTGCGGATCCGGAAGCGGGCGGTGACGGCAGCCGACTGGGTCGAGCTCGCCCGCAGCCACCCGGACGTGCAGAACGCGGTCGCGGAGATCCGCTGGTCGGGGAGCCACCCGACGGCGTACGTCACCCCCGATCCCGTCGCGGGCGCGCAACCCGACGTCGTCTGCGCACAGCTGCTCGACCGCCTCGCGCCCCACCGGCTGGCGGGGTACGGCCTGGAGGTGCTCCTCCCCGAGTACGTCGGGCTCGACATCACGCTCGCCGTGCAGGTCGAGTACGGGTCGGTCGTGGACGACGTGCACGAGACGCTGCGGCGCGAGTTCTCCCCAGGGCCGCTCGCGGGCGGACGGCGTGGGTTCTTCCACCCCGACGAGTTCAGCTTCGGCGCGAGCGTCTGGCGCAGCCACGTGGTGGCCAGGGCGATGGCCGTGCCGGGGGTGACCGCCGCGGCCGCCGTCCGCTTCCGCCGCTGGGGACGTGCGGCGGGTGCGCGGGACGAGACCTCGCGGATCACGATCGGCGCGCAGGAGATCGCCCGGTGCGACGGCGACCCGGATGCCGTCGAGCACGGCCGGATCGAGTTCGTGGTGGAGGGGGGTCGATGACAGCGGAGAACGCGGAGAACGGGGAGAACGCGGCGCCACCGCCGGGCTCCACCTGGTCCGGGCTGGGCGCCTGGGCGGACTTCCGCGAGCGGATGCTCCGCGGCCTGCCCCGCCAGGTGATCCCGCCCGACGCCGGCGTCGACGGTGCCCGCCCGCTCTCGGGCCTGACCACACGGGCGCCGGACGACCCCACGGTCGCCGTCGTCGACGCGTTCGCCTGCGTCTGCGACGTCCTGTCCTTCTACCAGGAACGCATCGTGGAGGAGGGCTTCCTGGCCACCGCCACCGAGGACCGCTCGGTACGCGAGATCGTCGGCGGGCTCGGTTACCAGCCCGCCCCGGGCGCGGCCGCGACGGCCGACCTCGCCTTCACCGTCGATCCGGCGCACCGGACCGAGGTCGTCGTCCCGGCGGGCCACGCCGTGCTCAGCGTCCCGGCCGGGCAGGGCGAGCTCCCGGTCACCTTCGAGACCGCGCAGGTGCTGCGGGCGCGGGCCGCGTGGAACGCGCTGCCCGCCCGCCGGACCCGGCCGCACGCGACCGGCTCGGCGGTGCGCACGCTGCACCTGGCCGGCCTCGCCACCGGGCTGGTCCCCGGCGACCTGCTCGCGCTCGTCGTGAGCGGCGCCCAGGGTGCGGGGGGCTGGGCCCTGCACCCGACAGCGCGGGTCACGCCCGACCTGGCCGCCGGCCACACCGTCGTCACGCTGGGCGCGCCGCTCACGGCCACGGCCCTGCAGAACGGCCCGCTGCGGGTCGTCGCGTTCGCCCGCAGCGGCGGGCTGTTCGGCTGGAACGCGCCCGATCCGCGGCTGATGCCCGCGGGCACTCCGGGTATCACCCCCGCGCCGCCCAACGCCGCTTCGGCCTGGGACGGGTTCCCGCTGGCCAACGACAGCACCCTCGGGTCCGGTGCCCCGACCCGGCTGGACCTCGACGCCGAGTACCCGGAGATCGTCCCGGGCGGGCTGGTCTGCCTCTACGGCAGCAGCCTGCAGGGGCTGTTCGGCGTGTCGACCGCCACGCCCGCGGCGCGCGTCGGTTTCGCGCTCTCCGGCCGCGTCACCCGGATCGGGTTCGACACCCCGACCGTGCCGGGGGACCTCGTCGGTTTCGACCGCCGCGGTACGCGCGTGCTCCTCGGCAGCCGGGTGCTGCCCACCGTCGACGAGCCCGATCCCGACCCGGTGCGCGGGTCCACGGTGACGCTGCAGGACCGGACCCTGCCCGCGCTTCCGGACGGCCGCGCCGTCCTGGTCGTCGGGACGGGCACGGACGGCGCCGCCCACGTGGTCCGCACCCGGGTCACGGCCTACGACGCCGACGGTCCGGCGGTCACGCTCGACGCGGAGCTGCCCGCGATGGAGCGCGGATCCGTCGTGATCCGGGCGAACGTCGCGGTGGCCTCGCACGGGACGACCGTCCCCGAGGAGGTGCTCGGCAACGGGGACGCCGCCGTCGTCCGGCAGGCGTTCACGCTCCGACACAAGCCGTTGACCTGGGTGGCGGGCGACGCGGGGGTCGAGCCTGCGCTCACCGTGCGGGTCGATGGCGTGCGGTGGGACCGCGTGGAGTCGCTCTACACCGCAGGTCCCCGGGACCGGGTCTACCTGCTGCGCCGCGAGCACGACGGGTCGACGACCGTCGTGTTCGGGGACGGTCGGCGCGGGGCCAGGGTGCCCACCGGCGTCGAGAACGTGCGGGCGAGCTACCGCGCGGGGCTCGGCGCCGCAGGCCGGGTCGACGCCGGGCAGCTTGCCCTGTTGCGCGACCGCCCCCTCGGCCTGCAGGCCGTCACCAACCCCGCGCGGTCCAGCGGAGCGGCGGACCCGGAGAACCCCGGTGACGCCGTCGGCGGCGGCGCACGCACCGGTGTGGCGACCGACCGGCTGGTCGCGCTGGCGGACTACCAGGCGTTCGCCGAGGCGTTCCCGGGCATCGGCAAGGCGCTGGCCGCCGACCTGCACGACGGGCGGCAGCGGTTCGTCCACCTGACCGTCGCCGGCGCGGCAGGCGAGGTCCTCCAGCCCAAGGAACCGGTGATCACGGCGTTGTGGGGCGCCGTGCGGGCCCGCCGGGATCCGGCGCACCTCGTCCTCGTCGACGGTCACGATCGACAGGCGTTTCGCGTGCAGCTCACGCTGCGCACCGATCCCCGTCTCGGGCGCGACGCCGTCGAGGCCGCGGCGCGGGCGGCGCTGGCGGACCGGTTCTCCTTCGCGGCACGGCGGTTCGGGCAACCGGTGGCGGAGTCGGAGGTCATCGCCGTGGCCCAGCGGGTGCCCGGGGTCGTCGCGGTCGAGCTGGAGCAGCTCACCGGTCCCCGCGGACCGGCCCGGCGCGGGGTGCTGTCCGCGCAGATGCCGCGCTGGGACGGTCAGCGGGTCGTCCCCGCCGAGCTGCTGACCCTCGACCTCGGGGCGAGCCAGGTCGTGAGCGAGGAGGCGCCGTGAGCACCTCGGCCGAGCGGCTCTTCGCCCTGCTGCCCGCCGTCCACCGCCTGCGCGATGCGGCCGCGGGCGGGCCGCTGCGCGCACTGCTGCTGGTGCTGGAGCGCGAGCTGGCCGCGCTCGAGTCGGCCGCCGAGTCCGGCTGGGACGACTGGTTCATCGAGACCTGCGCGGAGTCGCTCGCGCCCTACCTCGGTGACGTGCTCGGCCTGGCGCGGCTGAGCGGCGGCCCGGCGAGCGGCGTACCCCAGCGCGGCTACGTCGCCAACGCGCTGTTCCGCACCCGGCGCAGCGGCACGACCGCCGCCCTCGAACGGCTGGCGAGGGACGTCACCGGCTATCCGGCGCACGCCGCGGAGCAGATGTGGCTGACGGCCGCGACCCCGCAGCTGAACCACCGCGGCGGGAGCCCGCCGCCTGCGCCGGCCCGCTCGGTGGACCTGCGGGACCCTGGCCCGCTCGACCGCATCAACCGGGCCTTCGACGCGTTCGCCCACACCCCGGACGTGCGGCCGCTCACCGAGGGGGCCTTCCGGCCGAACCTGCCCAACATCACGCTGCACCTGTGGCGGGCGCAGCCCCAGCAGGTCACGCGGGCCTCCGCGCGTCCGGTCACCGGGGCCGAGGGCTGGTACACCTTCGACCCGCTCGGCGCGCAGATCCCGCTGTTCCACCTCCCCGAGCCGGCCGCGGACACCGGCGCGCGGGCGCACGGCTCGCGCGCACTGCGCCGCACCGAGCTCGCCGCGCTGCCGCGCGGCGCCGATCCGCCCGTGGCGGTGCGGCTGCGGCGCACGGGCGACGCGGCACCCGCCGACGAGGTCCCGCTGACGGTCGCGGCGCGGAACCTGGCCGACCGAGGAGGTCAGCGCCCGCCGGAGCGCCCGCCGCCCGGCACCGCATGGGTCGATCCCGAGCTGGGCGCGCTCGTGCTCGCCGCCGAGGACACCGCCGCCGACGAGGTGCTGGTGGACTACGTGCAGGGCGCGCCTGGGCTGCTCGGCGCCGGCCCCTTCAGCCGTTCGGCATCGTGGCGCGCGCAGCGGGGTGACGACCGCGTCCAGGTCCAGTTCGGCGTCGCCCGAGACGCCGCCGGCGCAGGACCGCACCTGCGCGCCAGCCTCGAGGACGCGGTCAAGGACTGGAACAGCTGGATCGCGTCGGTGCCGCGCGAGCGTCGGGCCACGGCGGTCGGGACGATCGTCGTGACCGACAGCAGGCGGCACGCAGCGCCGACCACAGCCGTGCAGGTCCCCGACGGGGCGCGGCTGTTCGTCGTCGCCGGGCGCAGGCCGGCGGGTGGCGGGCCGGGCGAGGTGGTGCCCGACCAGGTCCGTCCGCAGGTCGCGGGAACGGTGACGGTGGTGGGTGGCAGCTCGGACAAGGCCGCCCGGCCGGGCGCCGCCGGGTTCAACGGGCTGCTGGTGGACGGCCAGATCGTCGTCGGGGAGGGTGCGCTGGACCGGCTCGAGCTGGTGCACTGCACCGTGGCGGGCGGCGTGACCGTCCAGAAGGGCGCCGACGCCGCCACCAACGCCGGGCTGACCGTCGACCTGACCCGGACCGTGCTGCTCGGTCCCGTCCGTGCGGTGTCCCCCGCCGGGCCGCCGCGCGTCACCGTCACCGCCCTGCGCGCGACCGAGAGCGTCCTGCTCCGCACCGCCGTCGACCTGCCGGGGGCCACGCTCGAGCTCCGGCGGTGCACGGTGCTGGGCACCCTCAAGGGCCGCACCCTGCTGGCCGACGAATGCCTCCTCGACCCGGTCGACGTGCGGGCGAGCGGGAACGAGGACCTCTACGAGATCGGCACCCGCCAGCAGGGTTTCGTCCGGTACAGCTACCTGCCCGACGCCCCCAAGTCGCCGCGGCGGTACCGCTGCCAACCCGACCTGGCCGTCGCCGATCTCGACCCGGCCGACCAGCCCGTGGCCAAGGCGCGCCTGCGACCGAGCTTCGAGAGCGAGACGCTCGGCCAGCCCGGGTTCCTCGTGTTGTCGCCGTCCGCGCCGATCGAGCTGCGGACCACGGCCGCCGATGGTGGCGAACCCGGGGTGTGGCACCACCTCGGACACACGCAGCGCATGGCGAACCTCAACGCCGCGCTGCGCCACGACCTGCGCTTCGGCCTCGCGGCCGGAGCCGTCTTCGAACGATGAGGGGCCGCCCATGTACGGGGACATCACCCGCCGCAGCTTCGACCCGAAGAAGCGCTACTCGGCGGTCCGCCAGCAACAGGGCCGGGTGCAGACCGACGCCGACTGGAACGAGGACCGCGACATCGCGCTGTGGCAGCAGCGGCAGGCCCGGATGGACCTCATCGGGCCGCACGGCGGGCCCGCGGGCAACGCCGGGCTCGAGGTCACCACGCGGACGCAGGGTGGCACGGTCACACTGCAGGTCGGGAAGGGGCGCTACTACGTCGACGGGATCCTGATCGACAACGACGCGCCCGTCGACATCGAGAAGACGCCGACGGACGCGGGGACCTACGTGATCTACCTCGACGTCTGGGAGCGGACCGTGACGGCGGTCGAGGACCCGACCATCCGCGAGGTGGCGCTGGGCGGTCCCGACACCGCCACCCGGACGCAGGTGGTGTGGAAGGTGCGCGCACTCCCGGTCGCGGGGGCCATGCCTGCGTGCGACGCCGCGCTGCCCGAGTGGAACGCGTTGACCGAACGGGACGCCGCGGGCAGCGACACGCGCGGACGGCTCCAGGTGACCACCGACGGGTTCCGCCCTCGGGACAACCGCACCTACCGCGTTCAGATCCAGCAGGGCAACATCGACCCGGCCACCGGCAAGCCCAACGGCAACGACGCCACGTTCGTCTGGAGCCGGGACAACGGGGCGGTCCTCGCCGCCTGGACGGCCGCCCCCCGCGGCGTGGACGTCCAGGTCGACCGGCCGGGTCCCGGGGGAGCGGACGGGTTCGCCCCGGGGGCCCTCGTCGAGCTGAGCACCGACGGCAGTGACGGCAGGCTGCAACCCGGCCTGCTGGCGAACGTCGCCACGATCAGCGGCCGGACCCTGCGGCTCGACAAGGACAGCCTCCCCGCCGACGCCAACGCCCTGGCCAACGCCTTCACCGGGGACCACCCGAAGGTGCGCAGGTGGGACTCGCCCAGACCCGTCCCGGTGGCTGGCGGCGGCCCGCGTCCGCTGGAGAACGGGCTGAGCGTGACGTTCACCGGCACTCGCTGGCGCACCGGCGACCACTGGATCGTCGCCGCGCGGGCGGCGATCCTGCCCGGGACCGTCGACCGTCAGGTCGACTGGCCCGTCGACCCCGAAGGCAAGCCGCAGTCGCTGCCGCCGCACGGTCCCGACCACCACTACGTCCGGCTGGCCGCCGCCACGCTGTCGGCCACGAGGGCGTGGACGATCAACAACTGTCGCCGGACGTTCGGACCGCTCACGGCGCCCCGGCCCGTCGTCCCCCCGGTCGGTCCGGTCGAGCGGGCGGACGGTGGCGCCGCGGCGGCCGACACCGGCGGCAGCGCGCCCGTCCCCCTCACGCCGGACACCGTGCTGCCCCTTGCCGACTGGCCGAGGCGGCTGCGTCTGCACCTCCCGTTCCCGGTCCCGGCGGACCCGTCGGAGCGGGCGTTGCGCGCCGCCGTGGACGTCACGGCCGAGATCCCGGCCGGCCGCGGCCGCAGGGCGGGGTCGATGCAGACCTACCGGCTGCCCGGCACGCTGTCGGTGCAGGAGCGCGACGCGGGGACGACCGCGCTGCAGTGGGTCGGCCAGGACGACGTCCTCACGCCCGAGGACGTGGCCGACGGCGAGGTGCTCGTCCGGGTCACGGTCTACCCCGGCGCGCTGACCGGCGATCCGCAGGCGGCCGTGTGGCGGACGACGTTCTTCGTCGGTGCCTGATCTGATTCGTCGGTGCCTGATTCGTCGGCGCCTGATTCGTCGGCGCCGAAGCGTGGGGCTGGACGAAACCCGACAGGCGCGATTCACTTCGACGGCGGCGCTCGGCGCCGCCGACCGACCAGTCCGACGTGGACACGAGGGGGGAGTTCGGGGTGAGCGACCTGGACGTCAGGATGCGGGACCGGCTGGCCGCGCTGCGCAGGGAGTGGGAGATCGGCCAGGGTCGCCTCGCGGAGCTGGAACGCGAGACCGCCGGGCTGCAGCAGTCGATGTTGCGGATCGCCGGCGCCATCCAGGTGCTGACCGAGATGCTCCCCGACGAGGGGAACGGCCGGCCGGATCCGGCGGTGGCACGGTCCGCGGTCGGCGCCGCCGGATAGCGAGGGGACGATCATGGTTGCCGTACCGCTCACACGCAGCAGCTACCAGGACAGCACGGGATCCGTGCGCGAGGAGCCGCCCACCGAACCGCGGGAGAGTCAGCTCGACCAGGAGCAGCTGGTCATCGCCTGGGGCAAGGTGCACGGCAGCGGCCCGCACGGCTGGGGCATCGCGGCCGGGCTCGACGTCTCGGCCACCGTCGACGCCGAGGGCCTGACCGTCGCTCCCGGCATCGCCATCGACGCCCTCGGCCAGCACATCAGCCTCGCCGAGGGCCCGGGCCGCGCCCTGCTGGTCACCTCGAGCACCCCCGTCGAAGTCACCGGCACCGGTGTCGCCGTCCCCACCAAGGACGCGGCCGGCGCACCGCTGGATGGACCCCGCTACGTGACCGTCGAGTTCGTCGAGTTCTTCGACAAGGACACCCGCCTGTTCCGGCACACCCCGCGGGTGCGGCTGGTCGCCGTGGAGGGGTTCACCGACGACGGTGTGCGCATCGTCCTGGCCCTGGCCCAACTGGAGAACGGGATCGTCAAGAAGCTGGAAGCCGGGCTGCGCCGCGGCGGTGAGCTGCCCGGCCAGCGGCTGACGCTGTACGCACCGGTCCGCGGCGGGAGCGACGCCACGCCGGTGATCGCCCATCAGCGGGTCGGGCGGCTCGCGAGCCACCCCGCCGGTGGGCTCGCCATCCAGCTCGACGACCCTGCCGCGCTGCTGCGCCTCGGCGGCACGCCCGACACGGACGGCGCCCCCGGCACCCCAACCCCGCTGACCGTCGCCGCTGCCGCCATCACCGCCCGTCGCACGGACGGCACCCCGGCCCTGCGGCTCGACCTCGCCACGGGGGCAGTCGACGCGCTCACGGCGAAGACGCTGACCGCGACCGACGCGAAGACGGGGACCCTCACGGCGACGAACCTGACCGCGGGAGCCCTGACCGCGACGAACCTGACCGCGGGCACCCTGACCGCGACAAGCCTGACTGCACCGACCCTGACCGCGACCAACCTGACCGCGACCAACCTGACCGCACCGACCCTGTCCGCGAACAAACTGACGGCAGGGGACCTGACGACGACCAAGTTGTCCACCTCGACCCTGTCGACGACATTCCTGTCCGCTGCCGGGAACATCAACGCAGGGGGGCAGGTGGACGCCGGGGGATTCAGCACCACCGGGCAGTCGTGGCTGCGGGGCCAGGTCTACACCGGGGGCGTCCTCGGCCACTGGGACGGAGCGGCGGACCTCAAGCTGTTCGGCTCCGACATCTGGGACAACGGGGACAACTGGCTGCAGCTGCGCAGCGGCGGCGGCAGGACCTTCCTGCACGGCAATGCCACCGTCGCGGGGGCGGGCCGGGTGAAGGGCGAGTTCGTGGCCGAGGGCAACGCCTGGGCGAACGGCCAGTTCGTCGTCGGCGGCCCCACCTTTCTCCAGGGCAACGCCCGGGTGGACGGCGAGTTCGTCGCCAAGGGCAATGCCTGGGCGAACGGCCAGTTCGTCGTCGGGGGCAACACCTTCCTGAAGGGTCAGGTGTCGGTCACGGGCTTCCTGCACAAGGGCGGCGGCGGATTTCTGATCGACCATCCCCTGGCGCCCGGGGACAGGTACCTGTCGCACTCGTTCGTGGAGTCCCCGGACATGGCCAACCTCTACACCGGCGTCGTGGTGACCGACGACGACGGCCGGGCGACGGTGTCCCTCCCCGACTACTTCGAGGCCCTCAACCGCGACCACCGGTTCCAGCTGACGACGATCGGCGCGCTCGCGCTGGCCACGGTCGAGGGCGGGGTGATGGACAACGCGTTCACCGTCCGCACGGACAAGCCGGGCGTGACAGTCTCGTGGCAGGTCACCGGCGTGCGGCAGGACCCGTGGGCCGAGGCCAACCGCGTCGTCGTCGAGCGGGACAAGCCTGCCGACGAGCGGAGCAGGTTCCTGCACCCGGAGCTGTACGGGCACGGGGACGACCGGTCCTTCCTCCCGGCGGCCGCACCGCAGGCGTCCGACGACCCGTCCCCGGCGCCTGCCGTGCCGGACGACTCCACACCGCCGCCGGCATCGCTGCCGCCGGAGGCGGAGGGTGAGCCGCCGTCAGACTCCTGACACGTCGATCCGGAACATGCCGCGGCCGTGCGTGACGCACACCAGCGTCTCGTCCATCCAGAGGAGGTCGTCGACCGAGCAGTTGGCCGGGCCCTCGTTGGTCGGGAACCAGCTCGCCCCCTTGTCCTCGCTGGCGAACAGCCCGATCTCGGTGCCGAGGTAGAGCAGCTCGTGGCGACGGGGATGCACGGTGATGGCGCGGACCGGGGCGGGCGGAAGCACCGACGTCGGCCCGGCCCAGGTCGTTCCGCCGTTGCGGGTCACCCAGATGTTGTCGGACTCGTAGCCGCCGAACGACACGTACACGGTGTCGACGTCGGCCGGGTCGATCGTGATGTGGGTGCAGTACCGCCGCGGTGCGAGCTGTCCGGGGCCGGCGGCACCGACCCGGTCCCACGTCGGGGTCGGCGACGTGGCGTCGCGCGAGCGGAAGACGGCGCCGTTGCGGTGGCCCACCCACACCACGTCGGAGTCGCCCTGCGCCACCGCGATGGCGCTGATCTCCGATCCCGCGCTGGGTTTGATCGCCCGCCACCGCGGCCCCGACGTCGGGGTGTTGGGCGCCTTCGCGTCGTTGGTCCGCCACAGCGAAAGGCCGCCCGCGAGGATGCGTTGCGGCTCGTTAGGGTCGAGCACGAACGGGGCGATGAACAGCGCGTTCCTCGTCATCGCGTCCGGGATGCGGAACGGGACGGGCTTCCAGTCCCACTGGCGGGCGGCCGCGTTCCAGAACTGACCGCTGATGTAGCGGTTGCCTGCGGTGTCGCTGGAGGTGCCGCCGTCGGTGTTGCGGTGGAGGTTGAGGAAGACGTACTCGCCGTAGAACACCTTCGGGTCGGTGGGATCGGCGGCGCACCAGCCGCCGTCGCCCCCGAAGATCGTCTTCCAGCCGTCGGCGCCCGCGGCCGGGTCGAAGCAGACCGTGCCGTTGTCCTGCGCGCCACCGATGATCTTGCCGCTCATCGCGCTGGTGGCGCCGCCGTAGAACTGCGTGACGCCGTAGCCGCTCACGAGCTTCTTCCAGCCCTTGACGAACGGCGCGCCCGCGGCGTCCGTCCCGGTCGTCGTTAGATCGGTGGCCCGGAACAGGCCGCCGTCGTTGCCGAAGAACACTGTGCGGTTGCTCGTGCCGTTGTACGCCGGATGGGCGAGGATGACGTGCTGGTCGGCGTGCACGGAGCGCGGGTCCCACCAGGTGCTGATCTCGGCCAGGTGGTCGCCGCCGTCGGTACTGCGCCACAGGTTGATGCCACCGACCACGACCAGATCGGCGTCGGTGGGGTCCCCCGCCCAGATCGCGTTGTCGTACCAGCCCTGGTCCCCCAGGTAGGGCGCGGGCGCACCCGACGCATCGACGGTCCTCCTGCGCTGGTAGCTGCGTCCCCCGTCGCGTGACCGCCAGATCTCACCGTGCGTGGACTGGACCGAGGCGTACACGACCGACGGGTCGTGCGTCGCGTGCGTGAGCTCGACGCGGCCCGACCACGGCCCGTGCAGCGCGGCGACCCAAGTGCGACCACCGTCGTTGCTGAACCACGCCTCACCGGCCCCGTTCGCGCCCGCCACCACGAGCGAGCTGTTCGTCGGGTCGAACTGCACGTCGCCCACGCGGCCGCCGAGCACCTTCGTCCACGTCAGCCGTCCGGCGTCCTCGCTACGGAAGATCCCGGTGTTCGTGGCCGCCAGGACGACTGCGCCGTCGTCGGAGACCGCCAGGCGGTTCACGAACTGGAAGTCCGGGGTGAAGGTCGCCGGTATCCGCGCCCAGCTCACGGTGTCGGTGGTCGTGAAGATCCCCGACCCACGAATCGCGTCGGCGTTGCCGAAGCCCTCCCCGGTGCCCACGTAGAGCCGATCGGGGTCGGTAGGGTCCATCACGATGCAGGTGCAGGCGAGGTTGTCCATGAAGTCGTCGACCGGGCGCCAGGTGACGCCGCCGTCGGCGGTGTGCCAGACCCCGCCGCCCGCGGTCGCTGTCCACATCCGCGACGGAGCGCGGGGATCAATGGCGAGGCCCAGCGTCCGGCCGCCGATGTTGCCGGGGCCGAGCCACTCCCAGCGGGCGATGTTCAAGCCTGCCGCCGCTGCCCCGTTCGCAGCCGCGCCGAGCGACGCCACCGGCACACCGGCGAGCGACGGCCCCGGCGGGGGAAGGGTGCGCAGCTCGTCCCGCGCCTCCAGCGCGCGGATGAGGGCGTCGGCCGCCAGCCGCCCGTCGTCGCTGACCTCCTGAGCGAGCCGGAACCGGTCGCGCAAGAGCGGCAGGTCCGGGTAGTCGAGCCTGCGGATGGCCCGGCGCAAGGCCGTCTGAGGCAGGTCACCGAGGGTGTCGCTCGTCGCGCCTCGGCTCAGCCGGAGCTGCTCGGCCTGTGTCGCGCTGACGCCCAGCCGCTGGGCCAACTCGTCGTCGGTAAAGGGCATGCCGTCCTCCAATGCCGTTCGATGCCGTCCGGATGATGATCAAGGGCGGAGGGGAGGGGGTCCGCGGCGAGGCGCCTGGTCGAGCGTGACCTCCCAGCGCCGGTCGCCCGAGGCCCGGTCGACGCCCCGAAGCACGACGGCTTCGACGGCGCCGGGACCCTCGTCGACCACCGCGAGCTCCACCCGCAGCGCTTCGGTGTCGGCGACCTCGACGACGTCGGCCGGGACGGCCGGAACCCCAGCCGGAACCGCAGTCGGGACGGTCGACCCGGCGCCCGGTTCGTCGACCGGCGGTACCGCGACGGGCTGCACCGACCTGGTGGCCGCGTCGACGCGCACAGCGCCCGTGGCCTCGCGGGTGTGCGCGGCGACCCGTTCCGGATCGGCCGCCGCGCCGCCCCGGTAGGTGGCGCTGGCCCTCCACCACAGCACGACGGCCTCACCGCGCGGCTGCGCGGCAAGGGTGAACTCAGCGCTGTCGTCGAGCCCCGGCCGAGCCCACTCGGGCAGCTCCGCCAGCCGGGCGCTCCACAGCTCGCGCCCGTCGTCCTCCGCCAAGGCCACGACGGTCAGCGTGGGTCCGCTCGTCCCCGACGCTCCGGCGACCGCGACGGCCAGCACCGTCCCCGCGGTGATCGCGCAGGGGCGCAGGCCGTGTCCCCGCCGCCACCGGACTGCGCCCGTCGTCGGGTCGAGCGCGATGACCTGGCCTGCGCGGTCATGCACGGCTGCGAGGCGGGCGTCGTCGACGACGCCACGCGGGATCGGGCTCACGCACCCTCGGCCCGGGCTACGCGGAAGTCCCGGCGCGCGAGGATCGCAGCGACGGCCGCTGCCACGACGAACAGCACCACGAGCCACCACTCGGTCTCTCCGGTGCCCGCGTCGGGCGAGACCTCGAACAACGACTCGATCCACGTCGGCCACACCGCGGTGACGGCGGCCAGTACGAGTGCCAGCACAGCGAGAACGGTCTCGATACCAGCTCGAACGATCCTGTGCACAGCGTCCACCTCAGTGATAGCCCTCACACGCGCCTGCCCGCCGTCGTATTCGTCGATGCCGCCCCATGTGTTAACCGCTGACCCCTGTGGGGTTCCAGAACGTCGCACATCCTGCTGACCAGCGACGATCGGGCGTGTAGCAGCGGCCGGGCACGATCGCCGTCGTGTCGCTGGGGTTGCTGTACCTGATCTTCCTTCACATGCTCGGACTGCTTCTGCTCATCGGCCGCACGTCCGCAACCAAGAACGTCGAGCTGCTCGTCCTCCGGCACGAGGTCGCCGTGCTCCGTCGCGCGAACCCGAGACCCCGCCTGGACTGGGCAGACCGGGCCGTGTTCGCCGCGCTCATCCGGCGGCTGCCGCGATCGCTGCGTCGCCATCGCCTGGTCACTCCAGGAACGGTTATGCGCTGGCATCGCCGCCTCGTGCGCAAGAGGTGGACCTACCCGAACCGGCCCGGACGACTACCGATCAACGACACGCTCGCCGCACTGGTCGTGCGGAGGGCGACGGAGAACCCGAACCGAGGATACCGCAGGGTCCAGGGCGAGTTGCTCAAGCTCAGCCACCGGGTCGGCGCCTCAACGATCCAGCGGATCCTCAAGCGCCACCGGATCCCGCCAGCGCCGGTACGGCGGACCGACACCAGCTGGCGACGGTTCCTGCGCACGCAGGCCGCCAGCATGCAGGCCGTCGACTTCTTCCACGTCGACCGTGCGGTGACGCTGCGGCGGCTCTACGTCTTGTTCGTGCTCGAGGTCGGCGACCGCTACCTGCACGTCTTGGGCGTGACCGCGCATCCGGACGGGCCCTGGACGACGCAGCGGGCCCGCAACCTCGTGATGGACCTCGGCGAGCAGGCTGCGCGGTTCCGGTTCCTGGTCCGCGATCGGGCTGGGCAGTTCGCGGCCTCGTTCGACGCGGTGCTGGCCGATGCGGGCATCGAGGTGGTCAAGATCCCGCCGCGGTGCCCGCGGGCGAACTGCTTCGCCGAGCGCTTCGTGTTGACCGTCCGCACCGAAGTCACCGATCGGATGCTGATCTTCGGGGAGCGCCATCTCCGCCGCGTGCTGGCCGAGTACGCCGCGCACTACAACATGCAGCGGCCGCATCGAGCGCTGCAGCTGCGTCCACCGCGCTCGGCATCGCCTGTCCCCGAGCCTGTTCTGGGCAGGATCCGTCGTCGGAAATCCTCGGAGGACTGATCAACCAGTACGGAACCCGCCGCCTGAAACCGCTGATCAGCAGCCGTGGCCAAGTTCTGGAACCCGACAGGGTCAGCTCGCTGACCTCGGCCTCCAGCTGCTGCTCATGCGTCGACGGCCCCGACTTCCCCGCGGCCAGCCCACTCTTGCCGGCTTCCAGGAACTGACGTTTCCAGTTCCCGACCGACTGCTCGGACACCTTCGCCCGCCGCGCGGCCTCCGCCACCGTGATCTCGCCAGCCAAGGATCGACAGCACGGTCCGGACCTTCTCCTCGGCCGGGAACACCGGCGGTCTCGCCATGACGATCAGACTTCCCTTGATGGTCAGGATCCGCAAGAAACGGGCCCTGTCAGGAATCTTGACGCGCGACACAGCCACTCCGCGAACTCACCCTCGAGGTTGCGTCCTTGGAGGTGGTGTACGGCGTTGCTGCTGATCAGCGGCGTGGCGCCGGGTAGTGGGACGGCCACCGCGTGACCCTTCGAGTGCTCTGGTTCTCGAGGGAGGAGACGCGATGGCCGCGT
>NZ_JBFWVQ010000057.1:0-38271 GCF_050246655.1 Pseudonocardia sp. | reverse complement strand
GCTGATCCATCGCCTCGCCGATCTCGTCGAGGCGCACGTCGACGAGCTCGCCATGGCCGACACCCGCGACATGGGCAAGCCGATCACCGACGCGCGGGCGAGGGACGTCCCGCGCACCGCGCAGAACCTCCGCTTCTTCGCCGACCACGCCCGCCTCGCCACGGCCGAGGCCCTGCCCATGGACACCGGCCACCACGCCTACTCCCGCTACGAGCCCGCGGGCGTCGTCGCGGCGATCGCGCCGTGGAACTTCCCGCTGATGCTGGAGTCCTGGAAGGTCGCACCGGCCCTGGCCTGGGGGAACACCGTCGTCCTCAAACCCGCGGAGGACACCCCGGCCTCCGCGACGATCCTCGCGCGCCTCGCGCTGGAGGCGGGCATTCCGCCGGGGGTGTTCAACGTCCTGCACGGCTTCGGCCCGGACTCGGCGGGGGCGGCGCTCACCGCGGACCGCCGGGTCGACCGGATCACGTTCACCGGCGAGTCCGGCACCGGCCGGGTCATCACACAGGCCGCGGCCCGCAACCTGACGCCGGTCAGTCTCGAGCTGGGCGGCAAGGGCGCGAACCTCGTCTTCGCCGACGCGGACCTGGGCAATGCCGTGGACTGGTCGATCAAGGCGATCTTCACCAACGCCGGGCAGGTCTGCCTCGCGGGCTCCCGGCTCTACGTCGAACGGGCCGTGCTCGACGAGTTCCTGGCCCGGTTCGTCGCCGCCGCCGAGGCGCTGCGCATCGGTGACCCGAAGGACCCGGCCACGCAGATCGGGCCGCTGGCGTCGGAGCAGCACTTCGAGAAGGTGCGCGGCTACGTCGAGAACGGGGCCGGGAAGATCCTCACCGGCGGCCTCGGTGACGGCTGGACCATCCGCCCGACGGTCGTCGTCGACGCCCCTGCGGACTCGCCGATCCAGTGCGAGGAGATCTTCGGCCCGGTCGTGACGGTGACGCCGTTCGACACCGAGGCCGAGGCCGTCCACGCCGCCAACGACTCGCCGTACGGGCTCAACGCGATGCTCTTCACGGAGAACCTGTCGCGGGCCCACCGGGTCTCGGCGGCGCTGCGGGCCGGGACGATCTGGGTGAACTGCTTCTTCATCCGCGACCTGCGCGCCCCGTTCGGCGGCTTCGGCGACTCCGGCTGGGGCCGCGAGGGCGGCAACTTCAGCCGCGAGTTCTTCACCGAGCCGAAGGCGGTGGTGATGGCGATCCGCGCCTGACCGCCAGCCTGACCGCTACGGGCAGGTGACGGCTCCCCGGCCGTAGGCTGCCCCGGTGCGGGTGCTGCGGGTGATCGTGCTGCTCGCGGTGCTCACCGCCTGCACCCCCGCGCCCGCCCGCCACCCCGTACCGCGGGTGCCGGGCGTCGCGAGCGTCGAGCTCCCGGGCGGGTTCTCCTCGTACGACCGGCCCACCGCGCCGTACGCATCGCGCAACCCGGTGCACGTCGACACCGCGTTCTTCGAGCGGGGCCCATCCGACGGCCTCGGCGGGCACCACTGCCGCGCCCAGGTCACGGTGTCGCCGTACGACCCGGCCGTGACCGCGCCCCCGGCCTACGTCGAGCTGCTGTCCACGAAGCTGTGCGATCCGGCGTGGTTCGTCTCGGGCAACGCCACCTGGCGGGAGCAGGAGCGCGGGCTCTGGACGGCCGACCTCGGCTACAACGACGTCGGCTGGTTCGGCGTCGACACCCTCCCGGCCACCGGGGTGGTGCTGGTGGCACCGGAGCGTCGCCTGGTCGTCGGGGTCTGGGCCGTCGAGGACGAGTACTCCCCCGGCGAGGCCGTCGACCTCGCCCGGGATGTCCTCGCGAGCGCGCGGTAGTGGTCAGCTGCAGCGGGTGCGGGTGAAGTCCTGCACGCGCTGCAGGGCGGGTGCCGACTCCTGCGCCCTGGCCGCGTAGTCGGGGTCCGTGGACACGGCCGTGGCGTCGCCCGAGGTGCGTTCGTAGATGTCGAGCTGCATCTGGGCCAGCTCGAACGCGCGCTCGGCGTCGGGGCGCAGCTCCGCCGGTGCGGCGTCGAGCACCGCCCGGTACGAGAGGCGCAGCGGTGCGACGGCGGCGGCGACGTCGGCGGCCGGGTGGGGTGCCGGGCCCTTCGCGTTGAGCGCGTTGAGCGGCTTCACGGCCTCGACGTTGGCCCGCACGGCATCGCAGAACGCCTCCCGCGAGGGGGCCGGCGACTCGACGCGGACCGCGGTGGGGGCGGGGGTGGGGGCGGCGGCGCACCCGGCGACTGCGGCGGCCAGCACGATGGGCACAAAGGTGCAACGGACGATCCGATGCATGGATGATCCTCCTGCGACGGATGGACGGTGCTGCGGTGCGCGTCACCCTAGGCAGCCCCGTCCGTCCTGGAACGCCCGGGCCTGTGGATGCGTTGTACGCAACGTGGCGACGAAGCTCTCGGCTCGACGGATCGCGGCGTTCACGGCGCTGTGGCGGTCCCTCACGCAGGCCCGCCGGCCCGGTGCGCCCGGGCTGGAGCAGCGGGTGCGCTCGCTGCCGCGGCTGATCGGGCACACCTTCTCGGGGCGCTACCCCGGTCTCGGACGCGGCAGGCTCGCGATGCTCGGCGTCGCGGTGGCCTACCTGGTCTCGCCGGTCGACCTGGTACCGGAGGCGTTCCTCGCCGTCCTCGGCCTCACCGACGACGCCCTCGTCGCGCTGTGGCTGGGCGGGGCGTTCCTGGCCGAGACCGACCGGTTCCTGGACTGGGAGCGGGCGAAGCCGGTGGTCTTCGACCAGCCCGTGACGGCGCCGCCGCTGCAACTGCGCTGAACCATCTGTTCGCCGCACGCGTGCCTGGGGTAGGCGAGCTCGGCCGAGCTCCGCTCCCCCTGGAGAACAGATGCAGCAAGGCACGACACAGCGCACCGGCCTCGCCGTGCTCGTGGCGTTCGTCCTGAGCTTCGCGGTGATCTACGGGCTCGTGAAGCTCACCTCACCGCAGGACGAGGCGCCGGTCGGCCCGGCGCCCGCCGCGCAGGCACCCGCCGTCGAGGCGCCGGTGGGCTTCGGCACCGGGGTCACCCCGATCGGCACGGTCGTCACCCTGGACGGCCGTACCCTCTACCG
Source organism: Pseudonocardia sp. (assembly GCF_050246655.1). Lineage (GTDB taxonomy): Bacteria > Actinomycetota > Actinomycetes > Mycobacteriales > Pseudonocardiaceae > Pseudonocardia. The sequence continues at coordinate 35,190 of NZ_JBFWVQ010000057.1, read as the reverse complement.
CTTCGACAAGGACACGCCGAAGCCGCCCGAGTCGAACTGCGCGGGCAGGTGCGCGACGACGTGGCCGCCGGTGGTCGCACCCGATGGCAAGGCCCCGGAGATCCCCGGCGTGGACCGCTCGCTGGTGGGCACGATCGAGCGCGCGGACGGCACCGTCCAGGTCACGCTGAAGGGCTGGCCGCTCTACACGTACTCGGGCGACTCCGAGCCCGGCCAGGCCAACGGCGAGGGCGTGACCGGGGTGTGGCACGCGGTCGGTGCGGACGGCAAGCCCGCGGTCTCGGGTGCCGGGGCGCGCGGATCCGCCCAGGATCCGGTGCAGGATCCGGTGCGGCCCGAGCCCACGCCCGCGGACGAGCAGGTGCCGGGCGCCGGCTACTGACCCGCGCATCCCGAGCCCGGCACGGTGTCACACGGGTGGCTCCCGGCACCGGTGCCACGCGGGGTGCCCTCCCCTTCTGGGCACCCCGCGCCCCGGGCGGGGCGGCCGACCGACCGCGGCCGCCCCGCTTCCGGTGCGCCGTCCGGAACGACTCGTCGACCCGGCGGCGCAGCGGCGCCTAGCGTGACCGCATGCCGATCCTGAACGTCCACCTCGTGGAGGGCCTGCACACCCCCGAGCAGCATCGGACGCTGCTGGAGGTGATGAGCACCGCCTATGCCGAGGTGCTCGGCTCCCCGCTGGACCGGGTGCGCGCGTACGTCACCCTGCACCGCCCCGAGCACTGGGCGACGGCGGCCGTCACGGCGGCGGAGCGGCCGCTGTCGGCGCCGTACTTCACGGCGGTCGTGCTGGCCGGGCGGCCCGCGGAGCAGCGGGCGCAACTGCTCGCCACGCTCACCGACGTGCTGGTGGACGTCCTCCGGGTGGAGCGCGGCCTCGTACGGGGCAGGGTCGTCCAGGTCGACCCGGCGGACTGGGGGATCGGCGGCGTACCGGCCGCCGCGGTGCGACGCGACGAGATCGCCGCCCGGGCGGCTCGGTAGCGGCGGGAGGCGCAACTCGCGCTGAGGAGAGGCGCAACTCGCGGTCAGAACAGGCCCCGGCGCGCGCCCATGTCCAGCCCGAGCGTGGAGCCGTGCAGGGCGTCGGCCTCGGGGTCGAGCAGCAGCGCAACGGCCCATGCCACCTGCTCCGGGGTGACGAACCGGCGCAGCGGCGACTCGGCGGCCCGCTCGGCGAGCACCGTCGCGACGTCGACGCCGCGGGCGGCGGCGGCGCGGGCGAGGAGCCCGCGCAGGCGCGGTGTGTCGGCGGGGCCGGGGGCGACGAGGTGCACGGTGACCCCGCGCGGGCCGTAGACGTGGGCGAGCTGGCGGACGAGGTTCGCCAGGCCCGCGTTCGTCACCCCCGCCGCTGGCGCGTACGGGGCCGGCTCGATCCCGTAGTGCCCGCCGAGAGCGACGATGCGCGAGCCGGCGACGAGCCGGTCGTCCACCGCGCGCACGAGGCGCAGGAGCCCGCCCACCTTGAGCGCGACGGCCGCGCCCAGCGCGTCCGGGACGATCTCCTCGACCGGCCCGGCGGCGGGCAGGCCCGCCGCCTGCACGACCATCCGCACCGGCCCGTCGAGATCCGCGAGCGTCGCGCGGATCGCGTCCACCACCTCGTCCGAGGCGATGTCGCCCGCGCACGGGACGAAGCCCGCCGACGGGGGCGTGCGGGCCACCGCCACGACGGTGAGACCCGCCTTCTGCAGCCGGGCGGCGATGGGCCCGCCCAGCGCGCCCGTCGCACCGACCACGACCGCGATCCCGGCGTCCCCGGCTCCGCCCGCCCGCCCGGCGCCCGACGCGGGGCCGCTCGCGCCGCCGGTCCCGGCCCGGCCCGTCCCGCCCCCACCGCCGCCGCTCACGCCGCCCGCCGCCCCAGGCCGAGGGCCGCGCGGGCGGTGTCGAACGCCGCGTCGGGGTCGGCGTAGTCCAGCAGCACGGCCACCATCCCCGCCCGCCGGGCCCCGTCGACGTTCCCGGGCATGTCGTCGACGAACACGATCTCGCCCGGCGGCAGGCCGAGGCGTCGGGCGGCGATCGCGTAGGCCCGCGGGTCGGGCTTGAGCACGCCGATGTCCGAGCCGTCCACCAGCACGTCGAACTCGGCGAGGAACGGGTGCTCGGACACCGCGTCCTCGCCGTGGAAGGCGCGCAGGTCGTTGGTGAGCACGCCGACGGGGACGCCGGCGGCGCGCGCGTCCGCGGCGAGGCGCCGCGCCCCGGGCCGCAGCCCGGGCTGCCCGAAGAGCAGGTGCATGAACTCCTGCACCGTCCAGCCGGGGCGGCCGAGGGCCGCCCCGAACTCCGCACCCCGGCGGTGCCAGTACTCGCGCTCGGTGATCCCCCCGGTGATCATCTCGTCCCACTCGGGATCCGCGACGGGACCGAGGGGGCCCCGCCGGGCGCACACCTCCCGCAGCGCGGGTTCCCGCTCGGCGAGGTCCGCCATCGCCTCGACGCCGGAGCCGATGGCGGTTCCGCCGAGGTCGAGCAGCAGGGCGCGGGGCATGCGGTGTCCTCTCGGGGGCCTCGGCCGCCGACGCTAGGTGCGGCCGGCCCGTCGGGGGAAGCGCAGCGTTTCGGACCGCCGAACCGGACGGGCCGCCGGAGGCCGTCCGGCCGCCGCGTTCCCCACAGCCGAACGTCCTGCTTGTAGCACAGGTGTGGCCGCTGTCACGGTCCGCGACGACTCGCCTTCCCACCCCAGGAGGTCCCCGTGGCCAACGTCGTCCCGCTCGAGGAGTTCACCAAGGAGTGGTACCCGGGCTACAAGCCCGAGTTCTTCGACGCCCCGTACGTCGTCGACAACGCCTCGCTGTTCCGGCCGGGCGACGAGAACCAGTTCTGGTTCCTCGACTTCCACTGGTCGCGCGGGCTCACCCCGCTCGCGGCCACCCTGTGGTCGTCGGACGGCTACTGCCACGGCACACAGCACGCCTCGGAGGAGCTGCCGCTGCCGCCCGGGCGCGGCGTCACCTGCCGCTTCGCCGGGACGCACCTCTACGGCTCGCCGATCCCGGAGACCGACCCGCGCGAGATCGGCGCCCGCGCCAACCGGCTCGGCGTCACGCTCCCGCACTTCCTGCAGAACTACCGCTCCATCTGGGAGGCCGGTCGCGACGAGCTCGAGGCCAGCTGGGTCTACTTCCAGGGCCTCGACCTGCCCACGCTCTCCGCCGAGGACCTCGCCACGACGATCGTGGCGGCGCGGCGCTACCACAAGCGCTCGATGACGATCCACTTCGACGTGATGTATCCGATGCTGGTCAACTTCCTGGGCTTCTACGGCTCGTGCGCCGAGCTCGGCATCGACACGAACCTCGTCGGCAAGTTCCTCCAGGGCGAGGAGACCAAGATCATGGAGCTGGACCGGGAGCTGTACCAGCTCGCGGTGAAGGCCCGCCAGGCCGGGCTCGCGCAGGTCTTCGCGGACAACGAGCCCGCGCAGCTGCGCGCGGCGCTCTCGGCCCACGGCGGCTCCGCGTCCCAGTGGCTCACCGACTTCGACGACTTCCTGCAGGTCTACGGCTGGCGCGCGGACGCCACCTGCGACGTCGGCCTGCCCAGCTGGGTCGAGGACAACACCAACCCGCTCGGGCTGGTGAAGACCTTCCTGCTCCGGGACACCGACCACGACTTCGAGGCCGCGGCGCGCAACGCGCTCGCCGAGCGCGACGCCGCCATCGACGCCGCCCGCTCGGGCCTCACCAGGGAGGAGCAGGCCGTCTTCGACGGGGGTCTTGCGGCCAACCAGGCCGCCAACTTCCCGTGGTGGCAGGACGACCACAACTTCTACATCGACCTCAAGGTCATGCTGCCGCTGCGCCACGCCTGCCAGGAGCTGGCGCGTCGCGTCGGGGCCGACCGGAACGACGACATGCTCTACCTGTTCTGGCCCGAGCTCCTCGACGTCGCGGGCGGGAAGGGCTACACCGGCGACCTGAAGAGCCTCGTGCACGACCGCCGCCAGTACTTCGACCACTGGTTCCACAAGCGCGGCGAGATGCCCAAGGTGCTCGGCACCATCCCGGACTCCGTCGAGGACCCGGTGCTCATCGAGATCTTCGGCATCAACCCGGGCTCGCTGCGCGCCGTCCAGAACCCCGACGCCGCCAAGGAGACGACCCTGACCGGTGTCGCCGCCGCGAAGGGCGTGGCCACCGGCATCGCGCGCGTCCTGCAGAGCGCCGACGACCTGCACCGCGTCGCGCCCGGCGAGATCCTCGTCTGCGAGTCCACCTCACCCAACTGGACGCCCGCGTTCGGCAAGATTGCCGCGTGCGTCTGCGACGGCGGTGGCATGCTGAGCCACGCCGCCATCGTGGGCCGCGAGTACGGCGTCCCGACCGTCACGGCGGTCGGCGTCGCCACCCTGGCCGTCGGCGACGGCGACAAGATCGAGGTGGACGGCACGAACGGCCGGGTCACCGTGCTGCAGAAGGCCGCCGACAGCGTCGAAACCGCGCCGGCGGACGCGTGACAGGGGTGTTGATGGTGGGGACCGGATCGATCGTCTGGGTCGGCGAGGTCGATCCGGCCACCGCGGTCGCCGTCGCCGGCTCGAAGATGGGGCGGCTCTCCGAGCTGCACCGGGCCGGGGTGCAGGTGCCGGACGGCTTCGCCGTCACCGTCGAGGCCTACCGGCGCCACTGCGCCGAGTCCGGGCTGGACGTGCGGATCGACGAGGTCCTCGCACCGCTGGGCACGGAGCCCTCGCCCGCCCAGGTGGAGGACGCCTCCCGGCGCATCCGCGATCTGTTCGCGGCCACGCCGATGTCGGACGAACTCGCGGGCGAGGTCACCGAGGCCTACGAGGAGCTGTGCCTGCGCTGCGTGGACGTCAACGTGCCCACGGCGGTGCGCTCGTCGGCCACCGGCGAGGACGCGGCCGACGCCTCGTTCGCGGGGATCTTCGACACCTATCTCGGGGTGTCGGGCACCCCGCGGGTGCTCGACGCGATCCGGGCCTGCTGGGGGTCGCTGTTCACCGGCCGGGCCCTGGCCTACCGGCTGCGCAAGCGGATCAGCCACCACGACATGCCGATCGCGGTCGGCGTGATCGAGCTGATCCACGCCCGCTCGTCCGGGGTGGCGTTCTCGGTGCACCCGGTCACGGGCAAGCCGGACCGGATCGTCATCGAGACGTCCTGGGGCTGGGGCGAGGCGATCGTGCAGGGCCTGGTCAACCCCGACCACGTCGAGGTCGGCAAGTCCGACGGCCGGACACTGCGCTACGACGTCGCCCACAAGGCCGTCGTGTCGGCCTTCGACTTCGCCGAGGGCAAGGTCTGCGAGATCGACATGCCGGCCAAGCTCGCCGACCGCCGGGTCCTCGACGAGGAGCAGGTCACGGCGGTCACCGAGGCGGTGAAGTCGATCGAGGAGCACTACGGCTACCCGGTCGACGTCGAGTGGGTCATCTCGCGGCACCGCCGGGCGGGCGACCCGGTGTGCATCGTGCAGTCCCGGCCGGTGACGGTGGTGGCGGAGGAGAAGCCCGCCACCACGTACGACCCGGTGGCGCTGGCGCAGAAGTACGTCTTCAGCGGCCGGGCGATCCCGGGGCGGTGACCTGGTGGGCGGGGATCGTCCCCTCCACGGTCCCCGCCCACCGGATCACGTCCCCGGCGGCGGCAGGACGTCGACCCGCTGCGGGACCGACGCGGCTACGTCCAGGGGCCGATCCCGCCGACGCGGTCGACCCGCACCCGCACGACGTAGCCCGGCGGCGGGTCCGGCGGCGGGTCCGGCGGCAGCGGGAACTCCCCTCCGGTGTAGACGCGGCCCAGCCTGCGCAGGAGCTCCGGAGCGCCGCCCTCGGTCACCCGCGCCGTCCCGTGGACGACGAGGTAGTGGCGCATCCCGATGGCGTTGGTCTCGGCCGCCTCCAGCGAGAACGTGATCCGCGGGTCCCGGCGCAGGTTGCGCACCTTGCGGTGCTCGCCCAGGTGGGCCATGACGATCTCGGTGTCCTCGCCGTCGCCGTCGCCGTCCAGCCCGATCCACACGGCGCTGACCTGGGGCCCGCCGTCGGGATCGATCGTGACGCAGTGGGCGAGGCGGCCGGACTCGATGAGGGCGCGCGCGCTCTCGGGCAGCGTGGTCATGGCCACAGCCTGCCACCGGCTCCTGGTGGGAATCCGGCATGCGGCGGGTCGCGGAGGTGCACCGGCCGGGGGAGCAGGGCCGCACCGGCGGTCCCGCGGCTCGTCGTGCGGGTCGGATGAGGGCCGGCGGAGCGCGAGCCACCTCCGAAGATCGTGCTGCACTAGGCTGACCGGGTGAGTATCCGGGTGGTCGCCGCCGAGGACAGCTACCTGGTCCGCGAAGGCCTGCGGCTGCTGCTCGCGACGCAGGACGACCTCGACCTCGTCGCCTGCGTGGCCACCGCGGACGAGTTGCGCGCCGCCGTCGCCGAGCACGGGCCGGACGTGGTGCTCACCGACGTGCGGATGCCGCCCGGCGAGCGCGACGAGGGCATCCGGGTGGCCGAGGAACTGGCCGGCACCCACCCCGGCCTCGGCGTCGTGCTGCTGTCGCAGTACCTGGAGCCGGACTGGGCCGTGCGGCTGTTCGACGGCGGCGCCGCCGGCCGGGCCTACCTGCTCAAGGAGCGGGTCGGCGACCTCGCGCAGCTGCGGCACGCGCTGGAGTCCGTGGTGGCGGGCGGCACCGTGCTGGACCCGCTGGTGGTGGAGGCGCTGGTGCGGGGCAGGGCCGCCCAGCGGGCCTCCCCGCTGACCCGGCTCACGCCGCGGGAACGGCAGGTGCTGGGGCTCGTTGCCGAGGGCCTGTCGAACGCGGCGATCGCGGCCCGGCTGGTGCTCTCCGAACGGGCGGTGGAGAAGCACATCACCTCGGTGCTCGCGAAGCTCGATCTCGACCCCGGGGACGGGACGGTGCACCGGCGCGTGCGTGCGGTGCTGCTCTACCTGTCCGAAGCCGCCGGCTGAACCGGCTGAACCGGGATCCGCCCGCTCACCCGCGTCCCGCCCGCGTCGGAACGCACCCGGGTGCGGCCGCCGAGCGCCGCGATCCGGTCGGTGATCCCCGCCAGCCCGGCACCGGCCGCGGCACGGTCGGGGTCGAACCCGCAGCCGTCGTCACGCACGCAGAAGCGCAGCGACTCCGCGTCGGCGTCGAGGTCGACGGCGACGTTGCGGGGCGCGCCGTGCCGCACGGCGTTCTGCACGGCCTCCAGGCAGGCGAAGTAGACCGCAGCCTCGACCGCGCGCGGGTAGCGGTGCAGCCCGCGCGCCGTGACCGCCACGGGCGGGCCCAGGTCCCGGGTCCCGGCCCGCACGGCCTCGGCGATCCCGCCGTGCTCCAGCACCGGGGGGTGCAGCCCGCGGGCCAGCTCGCGCAGCGACCGGATCGCGGCGTCGACCTCCCGCCCCAGGGCGTCCAGCTCGGCGTCTGTGCCGTCTCCGGTGCCGTCTCCGGTGCCGTTCCCCGTGTCGCCGCCCCTGCTGACCGCGGCGACCCCGGCCCGCAGCGCCCCGATCCGCAGCCGCACGGCGATCAGCCGCGCCTGCGCCCCGTCGTGGATGTCGCGCTCCAGGCCGCGACGGGCCCGGTCCTGTGCCTCGACCAGCCGCTGCCGCGACGCCTGGAGTTCCTCGAGGCGGGCCTGCAGCTCGGTGGTGAGCCGGTCGTTGCGCAGCACCAGGCCCAGCGCGTGCGCGACGTCGTCGAGCAGCTGTGGCGCGTCCGGGACGAGGTCGGCGGCGGCGTGGGCGTGCAGGTGCAGCTCGCCGAACCGCTCCCCCTGATGGACGACGGCGGCGCGCAGCACCGGGGCCGTCGCGGCGGACGGGGCGCCCGCCGAACCCGCAGCGGCCGCCGGGCCGACCGCCCCGGCCGGCCACATCTCGGCCCGCGCCGCGCCGGTGGAACGCACCAGGAGCTCCGTGACCTCCTCGAGCACCTCGGTGGTGGTCGCGTCCCGGCCCGCGTGGGCGAGCCGGGACAGCACGTCGGTGCGGTCGGCCCGGCGCCGGTAGAGCACCCGCTCCACCACGCGCTGGGTGCGCCGGCGCACCGGCTCGACCAGCAGCGCCACCACCGCCACGGCGGCCAGCGGCAGCAGCGTGCCCTCGACGTTGCGGCCCAGCAGCTCGCCGAGCCCGACCACGACCGTCAGGTACACCGCCACGACCAGCACGGACAGCACGGCCGCTGCGGCGGCCCTGCCCAGGACCGGCTCCAGGTCGTGCAGCCGGTACCGGGCGACGGCCAGCGCGTAGGCGACGAGCAGGACGGTGAGCGCGACGTGCACGGCCGGCACCCACAGCCACTGCCACGGGTAGGTCGCGACCGTCACCACCGCCATCACCGCCGCGGCCCCGCCCACCACCCGGAACGGGCGGCGCCCCGCCGGCTCCGCGCGCCGCCACCGCAGGGCCAGCGCGACCAGCGCGGCCACCGTCGCGGCCGCCACGGCGAGCCCGCCTGCGACGGCCAGCACCGGCACGACCACCGGGGCCTGCGGCGTCGACCACGTCGCGCCCGGCCAGGCGTCGATCCCGAACGCGACGACGAGCGCCAGCGTCCCCGCGGCGGCGGTGGCGACCGCGATCCGCCAGCGCGGCGAGGGCAGCCGGCCGTCCGGGAAGACCAGCGGGAGCACGGCGATGATCAGCACCGGCGCCGGCACCCAGCTCCAGGACATCACGAACAGCGGCACGGACGCGGTGAGCGGCAGGGTGGCCGGGACCAGGGTCTCCCCGGTCACGGTGAGCGGCCCGGTGATCCCGGCCGCCACCAGGCCGACGTCGGTGAGCGTCGCGGCCACCACGTGCACCGCCTCGACGATCGCGACGGCGAGCAGCACCTGCCCGGCGCGGTGGCCGGGATGGCGGCGCAGCACCAGGGGGGCGAGCCAGAACAGCGCCACCGACGAGGGCGCGTTGGCGAGCAGGTACAGCCCGTACCACGCCTCGAGCGGGCGCCCGCGCACGAGCATCACCAGGCACGCGGCGGACACCACGGCGGTACCGGTCACCGCGACCACCGTCAGCCTGCGGTCGGGGCGCCGGTCCCGGGGCGTCATCGGTCGAGTATCGGGCCCTGCGGCCGGCGGCGGCAGCGGGCGGGCCGCACCCCCTGCGGTGCGGCTGCCCGCACCCCGACCGGCGGGATCACCGGGTGGGCGGGCGGACCCGCTCCGGCGAGGCTGGACGCCCACTCACCAGGGAGGCGCTCATGAACGTCCTGTCCCCACGCGCGGCGCGTATCCACGGCGTCGCGACCATCCTCGCCCCGCTGCTGCTTCTCGCGAGCAGCCTCGCCTACGTGCTCGTCGGGGGCGGGATCAACAACGGCGTGTGGGGTGGCATCCTCGGCGCCTGGTCCGCGCTCGCGTTCGTCGTCGCGTTCGCCGGCATCGGCCGCGTGGTCGAGCCCGCCGCACCACGCGCGGCACCGGTCGTCGCGGGGATCGCCCTGGTCGGATGGGCGACCGGGATCGGCTTCCAGACCAACGCCATGTACACGGCACTGCGCGGCGACGACCTGCTCTTCGACGCCAGCGAGGGCGAGAACGCGGTCATCCTGCTGGCGTTCCTGCCGTGGGGCTGGTTCGCCCCGCTGGGGTTCGTGCTCCTCGGGTGGCTGCTGTGGCGCACCGGACTCGGCGCCCGTTGGCAGGCCGCGCTGCTGGTGCTCGGCGGGGTGCTGTTCCTCGTCGGCTACCCGGCCCAGATCGCCGCCGCCGCGCTGGCCTCGAACGTGGCTGTGGTGCTGGCGGTCGTGCCGCTGGGCTACGCGATCCTCACCGGCACCTTCGGCGCGGTCGACCGGCCGTCCGAGCGGCCGTCGACGCAGGTGGCGGGGTGAGCCCGGTGGAACCGACCCGAGGTGGCGCCGTGACCGACGCCGCGGCCGTCCTGTCCCCGACCGCGGCACGCATCCACGGCTGGGCGGTGATCCTCGGCCCGCTGCTGCTGCTGGCCAGCACGCTCGCGTTCCTGACCGAGGGGGGTGTGAACGCCGGGGCGCTCGGCGGGGTGATCGGGGTCTGGTCGGTCTTCACCCTCGCGATCGGGTTCGTCGGGCTGCACCGGCTCCTCGAACCGCTGGCGCCCCGGGCCGCGCCGGTGGTGCTGGCGATCGGCCTGATCGGGTTCACGGCGGGCGCTGCCTTCAACCTCCTCGCCGTGGTCGAGGCGCCGCCCGCCACGGCCCCGGTGGCGTTCGACGCCGCGGTCGTGAACCACGGGCCGTTCGTGCTGCTCGCGCTGCTGCCGTGGGGCTGGTTCGCGCCGCTCACGTTCGTGCTCACCGGGATCCTGCTCCTGCGGACCGGCCTGGCCGCCCGCTGGTCGGCCCTGCTGATGGTGGTCGCGGGGTTGCTGTTCCTCGTCGGGCGCCCGGCCCGGATCGACGCGGTCGCGCTGGCCGCGGACGTCGCGCTCGTCGTGGCCATGGTCCCGCTCGGCTGGGCGATGGTGTCCGCGGCCCGACGCGCCGTCGTGCCGACGCGCTGAGCCGGCGGCCGGCCCGTGCCAGGCGAGCGTGCACTCCGTCCGCCCGGCGGCTGTGTCAGCGCACGCTCGGTGCGGGCCCGGCCGCCGTCACGGGCACTCCCGCGGGCCGGTGAGCTCCGGACGGCCGGGCGAGGTGATCTGCGCGGGGAGCAGGCACCCGCGCACCGCCCCGTCCGGCTCCACCTGCACCTGCGCAACGGCCGTGCGCGCGCTCTCCGGGCCCAGGAGCGGCCAGACGAAGTTGCCCAGGCCCCAGGCGATCGGCCGGCCCTGGTAGGTCTCCATCGCCTGCAGCCGGTGCTGGTGGTGGCCGAACACGGCGTCCGCCCCGGCGTCGACCATCGCGTGGGCCCTGGCGACGTCGTCCCGGCGGGGGGTCGTGTCGAGTTCCATGCCCCAGTGGATCGTGACGAACACCAGGTCGGCGCGGGCGCCCGCGGCGCGCACGGCCGCGACCATCCGGTCGGTGTCGTCCCCGCTCGCCATCCCCGGCCGCCCCGGCCCGGCCAGCCACTTCGGGTCCGGGACCACACCACCGAAGCCCAGCACGGCGATCCGCCAGCCCTTCACCTCGACGATCGCCGGGGCGTGCGCCTCCCGGTCGTCGGCGCCCACCCCGACGGGCGCGATCCCGGCGGCCCGCAGCTGGGTGAGCGAGTCCAGCATCGCCTCGGCCCCGTAGTCGCGGACGTGGTTGTTCGCGAGGTTCGCGACCTCCACCCCCGCGGCCCGGGCGGCCGGGAGCGCGGCCGGGTCGCAGCGGAAGTTGAACGTCTTCGGGTCGATCGCGCCCAGCGCGGAGACGGGGCACTCCAGGTTGACCACGGTGAGGTCGTCACCCGCGAAGAGGCCGCCGAGCCCGGACCAGGCGTGCTCGTAGCGGCCGCGCAGGGCGGGGATGTAGCCGGGATCGAGGTTGACGTCGCCCGTGGCGTGCACGACCAGCGCCTCCCGGGGCGGCTGCTCGACGACGGGCGCCGGCCCGGCCTGTGCCTCCACCATCAGCACCTCCCGCTCCGGTGCCGCGCACCCCGCGACCAGCACGAGCACCGCCACCGCGACCCGCACCGCACACCTGCCCCCCATACGGCGAAAAGTAGCGGCGGGCACCGACGCAACGGGGCCGACGCGCCCCGGACGTCGCCCGATCGCACCCGCCGGGCGTGGCCGCGCGGCGCGATCCCCCGGTCGATCACAGGCGGTGGCCCGCCGTGATCGGTAGCGTCGACGGCATGGAGATCATGGTGCGGGGCGAGCCCTTCCACGTCGTCGTCGAGGGACCCGCCGACGCCCCTGCCGGGCCCGTCCTGCTGCTGCACGGCTTCCCGGACTCCTCGGCGCTGTGGCGCCACCAGATCCCGGAGCTGGCCGCTGCGGGCCACCGCGTGATCGCTCCGGACCTGCGCGGGTTCGGCGCGTCGCCCCGGCCCGTCGAGGTGGCGCCGTACCGGATGCGGTCCCTGATCGAGGACGTCCTCACGATCCTCGACGCGCTGGAGATCGGCGCGACCGCGGTCGTGGGCCACGACTGGGGTTCGTCGCTGGGCTGGGCGCTCGCGGCGTTCGTGCCGGAGCGGGTCACCCGGTACGCGGCCCTCGCGGTGGGACATCCGACCGGGTACGTCGCGTCCATGCGCCAGCGCGAGCTCTCCTGGTACATGCTGTGGTTCCTGTTCGAGGGTGTGGCCGAGGAGGCGCTGCCCCGCGACGGCTGGGCGCTGACGCGGGAGTGGCTGTCGAGCCCGCTCGGCGAGCCCGTCGACATCGAGCGGTACGTCGCCGACCTGGACCGCCCGGGCGCGCTGACGGCCGCCCTCAACTGGTACCGCGCGAACATCCGCCCGGAGTCGTTCGGGCGGCCCCCGCAGCTGCCCGGGGTGTCCTGCCCGGTGCTCGGGCTGTGGGGCGAGCACGACGTGGCGTGCGGCGAGGAGCAGATGCGCGACTCCGGCGCGTTCGTGACCGGCGGGTGGCGCTACGAGCGTGTCCCGGGTGCGAGCCACTGGATCCCGCTGGACGCGCCGGACGTGGTGACCGAGCAGCTGATCGGGTTCCTCGGCGAACGAGCATGACGGGAGGGCGTCGCCCGCGGGTGCGTTCAGCCCTCCCCGCGCGCGTGCGCGCGCAGCCGCTCGGACAGGCTCTGCTGCGGAGCCGGCTCGTCCACCTCGGCGAACCACGCCCCGTCCCGCTCGACGACCGGGTGCACGCGCAGGTCGTACATCCGCAGGTTGGCGCACTCGCCGGTCTCCAGGTCGAACCGGAACCAGTGCCACGGACACACGAGCGTGCGCCCGTCGCGGATCGTCCCTTCCACGAGCGGGCCCTTGTTGTGCGGGCACCGTGCGTTCGTGACGTGCAGGCGGCCGTCGACGCAGAACACGGCGAACTCGCGGCCGTCCGGCGCGGTGACCGTCCAGGCCGCGCGGCCGTCCGGCTCGCCAAGGGGGATCAACACGGCTGCGGGACGAGCATCACCGTCTCCCGGCCGCCCGCAGCGACGCGAGGGACTCCCCGCCGACGTACCAGTGGTCCGGCTCGCACTCGGTGAGCACCACCCGCACGGTCTCGCGTCTCGCCCCGAGGGCCTCCTCGGCGGCGGTGGTGAGGGCCTCGGCGAACGCGGTGAGCTGCTCGGGTGTGCGGCCCCGGGCGAGGGTGACCTGGATCAGCGGCATGTTCTCCCCTTACTCGGCGCACGCCAGCTCGACGGTGCCGAGCCGGTCGATCGAGGCGACGACGACGTCGCCGGGGCGGACGGGTTCGGCGACGGTGAGCGCTCCGGAGAGCACGACCTCGCCCGCCTTCAGGCCCTCGCCCTCCGCGGACAGTGCCCGCGCGAGCCACGCGACGGCCGCTGCGGGATGGCCGAGCGAGGCCGAGCCGGACGCCGTCGCGACGACCACGCCGTTGCGCTCCAGCACCACCCCGACCAGGCGCAGGTCGATCCCGACCGGCGAGACCGGCGTCCCGACGACGTAGCGGCCGGCGGAGGTGTTGTCCGCGACGACGTCGGCCGTCGTGAACTTGTAGTCCTTGTAGCGGGAGTCCAGGATCTCGATCCCGACGGCGACGCTCGCCGTCGCGGCCAGCACGTCCGCCGCGGTGACGGACGGGCCGGTGAGGTCGCGGCCCATGGTGAACACGATCTCCGGCTCGGCGCGCGGGTTGATGAGCGGTCCGAGGTGCACCGGTGCACCGAGGTCGACGGCGTGCGCGGCGGCGAGGAAGCCGTAGACGGGCTCGCTCACGCCCACCTGCTGCTGCTTGGCCCGTGACGTGACGCCGAGCTTCCAGCCGGCGAGCGGCCCGGCCTGGTCGCGCAGGATGCGCTGAACGGCGTAGGCGGTGGGCAGGTCGGGCACCCCGAGCTGCTCGATCGCGGTGCGGTCCGCGACCGCCTTCTGCAGGCGCCCGGCGAGATCGTGCAGGTCGGCCATCGGTCAGTCCCCTTCGACGACGCGGATCGTGACCGGTCCGAGCCGGTCGAACTCGGCGCGGAACACGTCGCCCGCGCTCATCGGGACGGCGGCGTGCAGCGCCCCCGTCATGATCACGTGGCCGGGTTCCAGCGCCACGCCGTTCTCGCCCAGCACGTTCGCGAGCCACGCGACGACGGCCACCGGGTCGCCGAGCGCGGCGGCCCCGGCCCCGGTGTCGACCAGCTCGCCGTTGCGCGTGAGCGTCATCCCGACCAGCCGCGGGTCCAGCTCGTCCAGGGGCACGACCCGGCTGGACATCGCGAAGGCCCCGTTGGAGGCCAGGTCGGCGACGGTGTCGGCGAGCTTGATCCGCCAGTCCTCGATCCGCGAGTCCACGATCTCCATGCCGGCCACGGCGCCTGCGACGGCGCGCCGGGCGTCGAGCACGCTGACGCCCGGCCCCGCCAGCCGTTCGCCCAGCACGAAGAGGATCTCCGCCTCGACCTTGGGCTGGATGAACCGCGACAGCGGGATCTCGTCGCCGTCGCGGAACATCGTGGAGGCCAGGACGGGCCCGTAGTCGGGGGAGTCGACGCCGATCATCCGCTGCATCGCGAGGGAGGTGAGCCCCACCTTGTGGCCGACGACCCGGTCGCCGTCGGCGAGCAGCAACGGCACGAGCTCCTGCTGGATCGCGTAGCCGTCGGCCATCCCGAGCGAGGGGTCGGCGTCGGTGAACGGTGGGATCGGCACCCGGGTGCGGCGGGCCTCGTAGAGGGCCCGGGCCTTCTCGGCCGGGTCGGTCACGGGCATGGGCTCTCCTCGTGGTGCGTCGACGGGGTCTGCCGCCACGTCGTCTCGTGCCGACGGGCGCGCGGTGGGCGGGATGACGGTGCGGTCATGCCTCACGTCCCTGCGTGCGGGGTGCGCTCTCCGGCGACCACCCCAGCCGCCGCGACACCGCCTCGCCCGCCTCCACGAGGGCGCGCGCGATCCGGCGCCGCGGGACCGCGCCGAAGCGGGCGACGGGCGCGCCGATGCTCAGCGCGGCCACGACGTCGCCGCGCACGTCCCGGATGGGGGATGCGATCGACGCGACGCCGATCTCCCGCTCGTTCACCGCCTCGGCCCACCCGCGGACGCGGATCGCGGCGAGCTCGGCGCGCAGCGCGTCCGGATCGGTGATCGTGTGCGGGGTGAGCGCGGGCAGCGGCCGGGCCAGGACCCGCTCGCGCGCCGCCTCGGAGCAGTGGGCGAGCAGCACCTTGCCGCTGGAGGTGCAGTGCGCGGGCACGCGGCGCCCCGTCTCGGTGAACAGCCGCAGCGTGTGGGCGCTCTCCAGCCGGTCCACGTACACGACCTCGTCGCCGTCCAGCACCCCGACCTGCGACGACTCCCCGGTCTGCTCCCGCAGCTGGGCCAGGACGGGCCCGGCGGCGGCGTGCAGGTCCAGGTGCACCTTGACGGCCTCGCCCAGCTCGAACATGACGATCCCGAGCCGGTAGCCGCCGGTGCGCGGATCCTGCTCGACGAGCCCCTCGGCCAGCAGTGTCGTCAGCAGCCGGTGGACGGCGGACTTGCCCAGGCCGAGGCGGCGCGCGAGCTCCGAGACGCCGATGGACTCCTCGCGGGTGAGGAAGGCCTTGAGCACCCGTGCCGCGTTGCGGACGGTGGAGAGCGTCGCGTCGGTCACCGGCGGGCCTCCCGGGGGGAGGGGGGCGGCGCCGGCCGCCGGGCCGGTGGGCGCTGGTTGGCGGGGTGCCGGTTGCCGGGGGGCCGGTTGGCGGGGTGCCGGTTGCCGGGTCGGGGGCCTGCGGGCCGGGGGCCGCCGGCCGCCTCGCAGACCTCGGGCACGCCTCGCAGATGCTGCAGCGCCTGCGAGGCGTATCGGGGCTCTGCGAGGACGGTGGGGGGCTCTGCGAGGCCGGCCCGGGATGCTGCGCGGCCGGCCCGGGATGCTGAGCGGCCGGCCCGGCCCGGGGCGCGGGCGCTCACCGCCCCGCCCCCACGTACGCCAGCAGCGCCTTGCGGACGGCCTCCGGGTCCGGATCGGCCGACTCGGCCAGCTCGGCGACGGCGGCGTTGCGCGGCGCGATCGCCCGCGCGAGCAGGGCCTGGGCCCGCGGCAGCCCGGCCTGTGCGGCGCCCTCCAGCTCGTCGACCAGCCGTTCGCGCCCGCGTACCCGCGAGCGGATGGTCTCGAACTCCCGTGCCACCCGGGAGTCGTTGCTCGCCAGCCCGGAGCCGACGTGCCCGGCGTGATGAGGTGTGAGGCTCGAACCCGGCTGCGCGACGAGGTGGTAGACGACGGTGCCGAGCCCCAGCGCGTGGCGGACCTCCGCGATCGCCGGGGCGTCGCGCTCCTCGATCAGCCCCAGCGCCGGGACGACGACGGGGTCGTAGAACCGCAGCGTCCAGTCGAACCCGGGCAGGGAGCCCACCACCTCGACCTCCTGGCCGCGCAGCGGGCCGAGCGCCTCCCGGGTGCCGATGAGGTGCAGGTGGCGCACCCCGGCGGCGACGACGGTGAGCGGGCCGCCGGTGAGCAGACCCATCCGCCCGCGCACGGCCGGGGGGAACGTGTCGGCCTGAGCGAGGTAGGCGCGGTGGACCTGCTCGACGTAGGCGGCGACGGCGGCGCGCATGTCCAGCGGATCGGGTGGGGTCACGGTCGGTCCGTTCTGATTTGCGGAACGGCGGGTCTTCTTCCCGGAACGCTAGGCGGGTTACCGTCGGCTCGTCAAGCGACCCACAGGAGCCGCCACATGGGCATCCTCCGCCTCGCCCACATCGACGTCCGCACTCCCGACCTCGATCTCTCCGCCGCGTACTACACGGAGGTCATGGGCCTGCAGCAGGTGCTGCGGACCGGCGACGCCGTGTACCTCAAGTGCTGGGACGAGGAGGACCACCACTCCCTGCGCCTGCGCTACCACCCGCGTACCGGCCTGGACTCGTTCACGTTCCGCGTGGAGTCCGAGGACGACCTCCACGAGCTGGAGCGCAAGGTCGAAGCCTACGGCTGCCCCACGAGCCGCGTCTCGCGCGGCGAGGCCGTCGGCCAGGGCGAGTCGATCCGCTTCGAGGTGCCGTCCGGCCAGGTCATGGAGCTGGTCTGGGATCTCGAGAAGACCGGCAACCTGCTCGGCAAGCGCAATCCCGCACCGGTCCCGCCGCCCGGCGCCGTCACGGGCATCGCGCCGCCCCGGATGGACCACCTGCTCGTCAACGCCGAGGAGGTCGGCGAGGCCAACCGGTTCTTCACCGAGGTCCTCGGGATGCGCCTCACCGAGCAGCTGCTCGACGGCAACGGCCACCAGCTCGGCGTCTGGCTCGCCGGGCGCACCAACTCCCCGCACGACATCGCGGTCGTCAACGGGCCCAACGGCGCCCTCCACCACTGGGCGTACTGGCTCGACGACTGGGACCACATCCGCAAGGCCGCGGACACCCTCGCCTACAACGGCGTGCAGATCGACCAGGGACCCACCCGCCACGGCGTCACCCGCGGCAACACCATCTACTTCTTCGACCCGCTGGGTGTCCGCAACGAGGTCTTCACCGGCGGCTACTGGGTCGACCCCGACCACGAGATCATCACGTGGACCGAGGCCGAGTTCGGCAAGGGGCTCTTCTACTACGAGAACGTCATCAGCCAGCGCTTCCTGCGGATGCACACCTAGAAGGGATGCCGGGCAGTGTCTGATGGAATCCTGAGACTGCAGCACGTCGAGGTGCGCACGCCGGACCTGGAGCTGTGCACCGCGTACTACACCGAGGTCCTCGGCCTGATCGAGACGGCGCGCGACACGCGCGACGGGGCCGACCGCGTCTTCCTCAAGTGCTGGGACGAGCAGGAGCACCACTCCGTCGTCCTGCGTTCCGCGCCCACCTACGGCCTGGACCACATGTCGTTCAAGGTCGGCGACCGCGAGGACCTCGACCACTACACCGGCCGCCTGGAGGCAGCGGGGGTCGCGGTGAAGCGCTACGCCCCGCGCGAGCTGGGTCCCGGCTGGGGCGAGGCGATCCGGTTCGACGCGCCGTCCGGGCACGTCGTCGAGCTGGTGCACGGCATGGAACGCCTCGGCAACATGCTGCCGCTGACCAACCCGGCGCCCCGCCCCCAGGACCTCGTCGGGATCGCGCCGCCGCGGCTGGACCACGTGTTCGTCATGGCCGAGGACGTCGAGGAGTTCACCCGGTTCTTCCGTGAGCTGCTGGGATTCCGGCTCACCGAGCAGATCCTCGCCAACGACGGCCACCAGCTCGCCACGTTCCTCGAGCGCAGCCACACACCGCACGACCTGGCGGTGATCACCGGCCCGAACGGGGCGCTGCACCACTTCGCGTTCTGGCTCGACGACTGGAACGCCATCCGCGAGGCCGCGGACACGCTCGCCTACCACGGCGTGGAGATCGACGTCGCGCCCACGCGCCACGGCGTCACCCGCGGCTACACCACCTACTTCTTCGACCCCGTGGGCAACCGCAACGAGCTCTTCACGGGCGGCTACTGGGTCGACCCGGACTTCGAGCCGATCACGTGGACGGAGGAGGAGATGGGGCGGGCCATCTTCTACTACCACCGCGAGGTCAACGAGCGCTTCTTCACGGTGCACTCGTGACCCCCGCCGTCGACGCACTCCGTCCCGCGGAGGCGGTATCGACACCGACGTACGTCCTCCCGCGGAGGAATCGTGACTAGACCGGATCCGCGCAAGATCGACCGCTACGAGCCGCCCAACTACCTGGCCCGCTACCGGGAGCGGCAGAACCGGGCCCCCGAGCAGGCTCCGGACGAGGACGGGAACACCCCGCTCTACCTGCGCCGCTTCCGCTCCCGCGCCACCGCGCCGCTGCGCGAGCAGTCCGTGGTGCACCTCGACGACGCCGAGCCGTTCACCCGCGACTTCGCGCAGTCCACGCGGGAGAAGGAGATCGTCGCCCCGCCGGAGCGGCGGTCGCAGGAGGAGTTCGTCGCCGAGATCCGGATCATCCGCCACGGCATCACGCAGGGCTACTCCACCGATGCGGGCCTCACGCCCATGGGCGGCTGGCAGGCCCACCAGCGAGGGCACTCGATCTCGAAGTCGACGAAGGAGGGCCAGCGGGTCCGCATCGTCTGCGCCGACACGAACCGCGCCCGCCAGACGGCCGAGCAGATCCACCGCGGGCTGCTCGACGGGCTGGAGCAGTGGCAGCGCAAGGCGGACGTGTCCGCCCCGGAGGCGATCCCTGAGCTGCGCAACTTCGGCGTCTGGACCCCGGACGGGCTGCGCGACGTCACCTCGGCGTTCCGCCAGTACCAGGCGACGATGGAGAAGCTGGAGCGGATGGCCGTGGGGGACCGGCCGCGCTGGCTGGTGGAGATCGACCGCTTCTACCGCACCCAGCTCGGCGGTGCCGATCCGATCCACATGTGGCTCACGATTCCGCTGATGTACTTCGAGCCGCCCGCGATGTGCGTGCGACGGTTCTGGCGTGGCTTCCACCGGCTGATCGAGCAGTGGCCCGATCACAGGATCATCGCGGCCACCCACTCGGGGCCGATCAGGGCCTTCGCGACGTGGGCCCACGGTTACGATCCGGGCGAGCCGTACAACACCGAAGAGGTGGTCGTGAAGGTGCGCCGCGGTGGGCAGACGGCGCTGGTGGCCTATCGCAACCGGGTCACCGAGGTGAACGTCCCGCCGCCGGACGAGTTCCCGGCCTGGGAATCCTGACGACGACGTGCAGGACGGCGCGAGCGACGAGGCGCGCGCCGCGGGAGGAGACGCCGTGACGCTCGCCGCGACACCGGAAGAGATCATCGGGCCCGTTGCCGAGCCGGAGGGCCGCGACGACGGCCCCCTGCGCTCGGTGTCGATCGCGATGGCCGTGCTGGAGTGCTTCGAGACCGAGCCGGAGCTGGGGGCCACCCGGGTCTCGCAGATGCTCGGGGTCGCCAAGAGCACCGCCAGCCGGATGCTCGCCGCGCTCGCCGTCGGGGGTCTCCTGGAGCGCAGTGGCAACGGCCGCTACCGGCTGGGTCTCAAGCTGTGGGAGATCGGCCAGCTCGCCGTGGACCGGCTCATGCTGCGCGACCTCGCCCTGCCGGTGCTCGCGGACGTGCGCGAGCTCCTGCGGGAGACCGCGCAGCTCGCCGTCCCGGTGGGCGCGGATGTGCTCTACATCGACCGGTTGGAGGTCTCCGGGGTCGGCACGCTGTTCCACACCGACCTCTACCGCCGCGGGCCCGGGCACTCGTCCAGCGCGGGCAAGGCGATGGCCGCGTTCAACCCGCCGATGGCGCGGGCGATCATGGAACGGGGTTTCGTGCGGCGCACGCCGTTCACGATCGTCGATCCGGCCCGCTACCGGCAGGTGCTGCGCCAGGTCCGGACGGACGGCTACGCGGTGTCGCGCGAGGAGCACACCATGGGCATGTCCTCGATCGCAGCGCCGGTGCTCGCCCGCCGCGGTGAACGACAGGTGGCGGTCGCGGCGATCTCCGTCGTCGGTGGGACGTCGCGGGTCCTCGGACCGCGCAAGGTCGCGGTCGTGCAGACGGTACGCCGGGCGGCGGCGACGGTCTCCGCCGCGCTGGAGCGGACGCTGTAGTCGACGGGCGGCTCCGGGTCGCGGCTAGGGTCGGAGCCGGGCGGCAGCGCCGCGCGCACGGCCCTGGTCGCACGAGCACGAGCACGGAGGCAAGGCATGACGCTGCAGGAGACCGGGCGTGCGCCCGTCGACTTCGCCCTCACCGACCGCTACCGCGCGGGCGCAGGCCCGGTGGTGCTCACCGGGGTGCAGGCGATCGCGCGGATGCTCGTCGAGCAGCACGCCGCGGACGCCCGGGCCGGACTGCGCACCGCGTCGTTCGTGTCCGGCTACCAGGGCAGCCCGCTGGGCGGGCTGGATCAGACGATCATGCGGGCCACGGAGCTGTCGGAGACCGCGGCGCTCACCCTGGTCCCGGCCGTGAACGAGGAGCTGGCCGCCACCGCCGTGTGGGGCAGCCAGGTCGAGGTGCCGGACCACGCGCGCACCGTCGACGGCACGGTCGGTGTCTGGTACGGCAAGGGGCCGGGCGTGGACCGGGCGGGCGACCCGATCCGCCACGGCAACATGTGCGGCGCGCACCCGCGGGGCGGGGTGATCGTGCTGGCGGGCGACGACCCGAGCTGCAAGTCCTCGACGATCCCGTGCATCAGCGAGCGCACCCTCGCCGGGTACGGCCTGCCCGTGCTCTTCCCCGGCTCGGCCGAGGAGATCGTGCGGCTCGGGCGCTACGGCGTGGCCCTGTCACGCGCCTCGGGCATGTGGGTCGGCATGAAGATCACCAGCGACGTCGCGGACGGCGTCTACACGGTGGACGCCTCGGCCGCCGACGTCGAGGTCACCGTCCCGGAGCTGGAATGGGACGGTGCACCCTGGGTCTGCGAGCAGGTGCCGATGCTCGTCCCGCCGCACTCGCTGCGCGCCGAGGCCCAGATGTACGGGCCGCGCTGGGCGATGGTGCGGGCGTTCCTCGCCGCCAACCCGGTCAACACGGTCGAGGTGGCGGCGCCGCGCGCACGCCTGGGCATCGTGGCGGGCGGGAAGACCTTCGGCGACGTCCGCCAGGCGCTGCGCGATCTCGGCCTCGACGATGACGGGCTGCGCCGCGCGGGGATCTCCCTGCTGCGCCTGGGCATGATCCACCCGATCCAGCGCGACCTCGTGCGCTCCTTCGCAGACGGGCTGTCCACCGTCCTCGTGGTGGAGGAGAAGTCCTCGTTCGTCGAGGCCGCGATACGCGATGCGCTCTACGGGATGCCCGCCGCGCCCGCCGTGATCGGCTCGGCCGACGCGGCCGGCGCCCCGCTCGTCCCGGAGGCGGGGGAGCTCTCCGCCGCGGTGCTCGCCGCGCCCCTGCGGCGCGTCCTGGCCGAGCTGGACGTCGAGGTCGCCCCGCCGCCGCGGGCCCTGCCCACCCTGGAGCTGCTGCCCGTCAGCCGCACCCCGTACTTCTGCTCGGGCTGCCCGCACAACCGCTCCACGATCGTGCTCGAGGGCTCCGTCGCGGGCGGCGGCATCGGCTGCCACGCGATGGTGGCGTTCACGGGGCGCGAGGCCAGCGCCGTCAGCTCGATCACGCAGATGGGCGGCGAGGGCGCCCAGTGGATCGGCCAGGCCCCGTACACCGCGGCCGGGCACATGTTCC
This sequence comes from Pseudonocardia sp., assembly GCF_050246655.1. Classification (GTDB taxonomy): domain Bacteria; phylum Actinomycetota; class Actinomycetes; order Mycobacteriales; family Pseudonocardiaceae; genus Pseudonocardia. Next base: position 13,099 of record NZ_JBFWVQ010000057.1, on the reverse strand, counting down.
AGAACATGGGCGACGGCACGTTCGCCCACTCCGGCCAGCTGGCGGTGCAGGCCTGCGTCGCGGCCGGGGTGTCGATCACCTACAAGCTGCTCTACAACCGGGCCGTCGCGATGACCGGGGGCCAGGACGCGTCCGGAGCGCTGGAGGTGCCCGCCCTCACGACGAAGCTGCTCGCCGAGGGCGTCGCGCGGATCATCGTGTGCGCCGACGAGCCGGAGCGCTACCGGGCACTCCAGCCGCTGCCCGCAGGCGTCGATCTCTGGCACCGCGACCGCCTCGACGAGGCGCAGCGCGCACTCGCCGCCACCGAGGGCGTCACCGTGCTCGTCTACGACCAGCGCTGCGCCGCGGAGTCGCGACGGTTGCGCAAGCGGGGGGCACTGCCTGTGCGGCGCACGCGGGTCGTCATCAACGAGGCGGTGTGCGAGGGCTGCGGGGACTGCGGGGTGAAGTCGAACTGCCTGTCCGTGCAGCCCGTGGAGACCGAGTTCGGCCGCAAGACCCGCATCGACCAGACGTCCTGCAACACCGACTACTCCTGCCTGCTCGGGGACTGCCCGTCGTTCGTGACGGTGGAGCAGCCGGCGAAGGCGGCCCCGAAGGCCGCGCGGGAGCGGCCCGAGCCGCCGCCGGTGCCGGACGTCGCGGTGGCGGTCGAGGGCACGGCCGATGTGTTCCTCGCTGGTATCGGCGGCACGGGCATCGTCACGGTCAACCAGGTGCTCGCCTCGGCCGCTGTCCGCGACGGGCTCGCCGTGCACGGTGTGGACCAGACGGGGCTCTCGCAGAAGGCGGGTCCCGTGACCTCGCACCTGCGGGTCGCCCGGGACGCCGCCGCGCTCGGCCCGGCGAACCGGGTGGGCCACGCCCACTGCTACCTCGCCTTCGACGCCCTCGTCGGCGCCGACCCGCGCTACCTCGGCTACGCGTCGCCCGACGGGACGGTCGCGGTGGTGTCCACCAGCGGCGTCCCCACCGGGTCGATGGTCCGCGACGCGTCGGTGGCAGCGCCCGACGCCGGGTCGTTGGTGGACCGCATTCGCGGCCGCGCGCGCGACGTCGTGGCGCTGGACGCCCAGGGCGCGGCCGTCGCCCTCTTCGGTGACGGGATGCCCGCGAACCTGCTGCTCGTCGGGGCCGCCCACCAGGCGGGGGCACTGCCGCTGTCGGCCGAGGCGATCGAATGGGCGATCGAGCTCAACGGCGTCGCCGTCGCCGTGAACGTCGCGGCGTTCCGGTGGGGGCGCGTGGCCGTCGCGGATCCGGCGGCGTTCGCCCGCGCGAGCGGCACGGGCACCGCGCCGGACACTGCGTCGGACACCCGGCCGGAGACCCCGCCGCTTCCGCCGTCGGTGCACCTGGGCGAGCTCGCGGGGGAGACACGTCGCCTCGCCGAGATCCGCGCCGCCCATCTCGTCGACTACCAGGGCGAGCGCACCGCGGCCCGCTACGCCGCCGACGTCCGCGCGGTCTGGCGGGCCGAGCGGAGGCTGGGTGCGGACACCCGCTTCTCCGAGGCCGTCGCGCGCGGGCTGCACAAGCTCACCGCCTACAAGGACGAGTACGAGGTGGCGCGGCTGCTCACCGATCCCGCGTTCGAGGCGCGCCTGGCCGCCGAGGTGCCGGGCGGGGTGAAGCGCCGCTACCGGCTGCACCCGCCGATCCTCAAGGCCCTCGGCCGCGAGGAGAAGATCGCGTTCGGGCCCTGGATGGGGCCCGTGCTGCGCGGCCTCGCGAAGGGCAAGGTGCTGCGCGGCACCCCGCTGGACCCGTTCGGCCGGATGCACCTGCGACGCGTCGAGCGCGCGCTGCGCGACGGGTACCGGGCGCTCGTGGCCCGCCTCGCCACCGGTCTCACAGCGGAGAACTACGACACCGCGGTGGCGGCCGCCGAGGCGGCCGATCTCGTCCGCGGGTACGAGGACGTGAAGCTCGCCGGGGTCGAGCGGTTCCGGGCGCGGCTGGCCGAGCTGGGGGTGCGCTGACCGCCCGATCGGTCGTGCGCGACGGGACATCGCGCCGAGCGGTCGGGCGCGGAGCGACGGCACGACGACACCGATCCGTGCGCCATTCGTCGCGGATTCGTGTCCGGCGGTCGCGTGGAGCCGTGTCGGGACGTGGCGGAACGTCTCACAGCCGATAACGTTCTCTGCGGATTGATAACGGCTCGGTCACGCACCGGACACGAACCGGCCCCCCACGGTTCGTACCCGACCCCCGACGGCACCGTCCGGGACCGGCCGCTAGAGATCCGAAGGAAAATCGGGACGTGGTGTGGCACTCGCTCCCCCCGGCGGCCACCCCCACTCCCGCGGGCCCCCGCTGCCGCCCACCCCGGCGCCAGCGGGGGCCGCCCCCTTTTCCGGCCCGCTCGCGTGCGCGGGCACGACGGCACCGTCCGGGGCCGTGGCGATGTCGGGCGATGTCGGGCGATGACGGGCGATGACGGCGACTTCGGTGATGAGGTGGGTCCCGCCCCGGTCGACGTTGTCCACCTCGAAGAAAGTCGTCCACAGATTTCCGGTTCCGCCCACACGGGCCGCGCGGTGGCGCAAGCTCACGATCATGACTCCGCTCCCGCCGCCGACCTCCCCGTCCTCCCCGCCCTCCCACACGATCCGTCTCGCGGAACCGTCCGATCTCATCGCGGCCGTGCCCGTCCTGCTCGGCTTCCGCCCGCGCGACTCGCTCGTCCTCATCGCCCTGCACCGCACGCCGTCCGGGCGCCACCGCCTCGGGCTCGGGTTGCGTGTCGACCTCCCGCCGCCGCGGCACGCGGCCGCGGTCGCCGCCCAGGCGGCGGACGGGCTGCTGCTCGACGATCCCGCGGAGGCCGCCGTGATCGTCGTGGGTCGGGGTCCGAGCGGCCGGGCACCCGGTCGCCCGCAACCCCGGCCGCGCGGTGCGGGCAGCCGTGCGCGCAGGCGCCGCCCGTCCGGGCCGCCGCGGCCCGAGATCGCGGGCGCCGCCATCGCCGCGCTGCGCGAGCGGGGGATCGTCGCGCACTCCGTCATGTGGACGCAGCGCTGCGCCGCCGGCTCGCCCTGGGCCTGCTACGACGGCTGCTGCTCGGGCACGCTCGCCGATCCGGGCGGCACCGCGATGGCCGCGCACGCCGTCGCCGAGGGGCAGGTCGTGTACGGCGAGCGGGCCGAGCTGGAGGCGCTCGTCACGCCCGTGGCGCGACCGGTGCTGCGGCGGCGGGAGAAGCTGCTGGAGCGCGCATTCGCCGAGGTCTGCGGCCAGGCTGGGCCGGACGGCGCCGCAGAGGGCCCTGCGGAGTTCCCGGGCTCACTCGCCGCCGACAGTGCGCAGGCGGCGATCGCGCAGGTCGAGGCCGGGATGCGGACGCTGGACGTCGCCGTGGCGGCCGCGGCTCAGGGGGAGCTGCAGCTGGACGACGACGCCGTGGTCGGGCTCGCGCTGGCCCTCGGGCTGCCCGAGGTGCGCGACGAGGCGATGCGCCTGTGCACGGGTCCACAGGCGGCCGCCGCGGAGCAGCTCTGGGCGGCGCTCGCCCGCGAGACGCCGGATCCGGAGGCGGCCGTTCCGGCGGCGCTGCTCGCGCTCTCGGCGCTCGCCCGCGGCCGCGGAGCGCTCGCGAACATCGCTCTGGACCGGGCCGAGCGGGCGTGGCCCGCGCACCACCTCACCGGGCTGATACGCCAGACGGCTGCCGCCGGGATCCGGCCGGAGGAGATCCGCGCGTGGCTGGAGGGCTGAGCCGACCTCGCAGCACCGGCGTCCACGTCGCAACCGCCCGGACGGCTGCGACGTGCGCCCGGACGCTGCGAGCTCGGTCCGGGCAGCCGTCAGCGCAGGGCCAGGCGCGACTGCGCGAACTCCCACGCGTCGCCGACGATGCGCGCGAGATCGGTGCGGCTGGGCCGCCAGCCCAACTCGGCCCGTGCCGCCGCGCTGGAGGCCACGAGCACGGCAGGGTCGCCCGCGCGCCGCGGCGCGTCCACCGCGGGGATGGGGTGGCCCGTCACCGCGCGGCAGGCCTCCACGACCTCGCGCACCGAGAAGCCGGTGCCGCTGCCCAGGTTGAAGACGGAATGCCGGTTCGGCCTGGCGTACTGCAGGGCGAGCAGGTGGGCGTCGGCGAGGTCGTCCACGTGGATGTAGTCCCGCACGCAGGTGCCGTCCGGCGTCGGCCAGTCGTCGCCGTAGACCTGCACGTGCCCCCGCTGGCCCGCCGCCACCTGCAGCACGATCGGGATCAGGTGGGTCTCCACCGTGTGCCGCTCGCCGAAGTGGCCCTGCGGACCCAGGTGCGCGCCTGCCACGTTGAAGTAGCGCAGGCTCACGGCGGCGAGCCCGTGTGCGACGGCGTACGAGCTGATGGCGTGGTCGATCGCGAGCTTGCTGGCCCCGTACGGGTTGGTGGGCCGGGTGGGCGCGTCCTCCCGGATCGGCACCTGATCGGGTTCGCCGTAGGTGGCCGCCGTCGAGGAGAACACCAGCCGGGGTGTGCCGTGGCGGCGCACCGCCTCCAGCAGCCGCAGGCTGGTGACCACGTTGCCGAACCAGTACCGCTCGGGCTGCTGCACGGACTCGCCGACGAGCGAGCGCGCGGCGAAGTGCAGCACGCCGTCGTAGCCGTCGGCGAGGGTGGCGTCGGCGATCTCGGCGAGATCACCCTCCACGAAGCGCGCCCCGTCCGGCACCGCGTCGCGATGACCGGTGGACAGGTCGTCGAGCACCGTGACGTCGTGGCCCGCTGCCACCAGGTGCGCCGCGCAGACGCTGCCGACGTAGCCGGCGCCGCCGGTGACGAGCAGCTTCATCGACCGAGGTGTCACGCGCTGGGCCGCACGAGGACCGCGTGGGCCACGAGCGGTGCGACGCTCGCCCCGTTCCCGCCGACCGGCACCGCGTCGCCGTAGCGCGCGATGGCACGCACCTCGACGCTGCTGCCCGGGACGATGCCCACGTCCTTCAGCTCGGACATGAGATCGGCGTCGGCCTGGACGTGCTCGGCGATGCGCCGCACCTCCACCGGGCCTCCGCCGCGACGGGCGAACTCGTCCAGCCGCTGCAGCCCCGCCTCCAGCGTCGGCGGCACCGCGGCGCTCGGCCGGGCGGACTCCGCCTCGCGCTGCAGGTCGGCGAGGCCCGGGATCGGGTTGCCGTACGGCGAGGTGGTCGGGTTGTCCAGCAGGGCGACGAGCTTGCGCTCCACCGCCTCGCTCATGACGTGCTCCCAGCGGCAGGCCTCGATGTGCACCTGCTCCCATTCCAGGCCGATGACGTCGATCAGCAGCCGCTCGGCGAGCCGGTGCTTGCGCATCACCGACACGGCGCGGGAGCGCCCCTCCTCGGTGAGCTCGAGGTGCCGGTCCCCGGCGACGACCACGAGCCCGTCGCGCTCCATCCGCGCGACCGTCTGGCTCACGGTCGGCCCGCTTTGTCCCAGCCGCTCGGCGATCCGTGCGCGCAGCGGGACGATGCCCTCTTCCTCCAGCTCGTAGATGGTCCGGAGGTACATCTCAGTGGTGTCGATGAGCTCGTTCACGCGCTTGCCCCTTCGTCGTGCGCCATGCTAGTCGTCCGTCACGGGTGTGCGCCCCGTCGCAGTACCGTCCGGCGCTCGGACGCGGGCGGCAGGCGCGCAGATCGCCTACGGTCGGGACATGGGCACCCGTGCTTCCGTCGTGTGGACACCGGAGTTCCTCGGCTACGAGCTCGACGACTCCCACCCCCTCGATCCCATCCGGCTGGACCTCACGATGCGGCTCGCGCGTGGGCTCGGCGTCCTGGACGGGGTCGAGCTGCACGCGCCCGAGGCCGCACCGGACTCCGAGATCGAGCGGGTGCACACCCCGAGCTACATCTCCGCGGTGAAGTCGGCGCCGGAGGTGGCCTTCGGGATCGGCCACGGCCTCGGCACCGACGACAACCCGATCTTCCCACGCATGCACGAGGCGAGCGCGCTCGTGTGCGGTGGGTCGCTGCTCGCGGCGCAGCACATCGCCGAGGGCCGCACGGACCGGGCGGTGAACATCGCCGGCGGGCTCCACCACGCCATGGCGGACCGCGCCGCCGGGTTCTGCGTCTACAACGACTGCTCGATCGCGATCGCCTGGCTGCTGGAGCAGGGCTACGAGCGCATCGTCTACCTCGACGTCGACGTCCACCACGGGGACGGCGTGCAGGCGGCGTTCTACGGCGACCCGCGCGTCATGACGATCTCGATCCACCAGCACCCGCTCACGCTGTGGCCGGGCACCGGGTGGCCCGCGGAGTACGGCTCGGGTGACGGCGCGGGCTACGCGGTGAACGTGCCGATGCTGCCCGGCACGAAGGACGCGGGCTGGCTGCGCGCCTTCCACGCGGTGGTGCCGTCGCTGCTGCGGGCCTACCGCCCGCAGATCCTCGTCACGCAGTGCGGCGCGGACACCCACGCCGAGGACCCGCTGGCCAACCTCGGCCTGTCCGTGGACGGCCACCGCGAGATCTACCGGACGCTGCGCCGGCTGGTCGACCAGGCGTGCGAGGGGAAGTGGCTCGCCCTCGGCGGCGGCGGGTACGCGCTGTTCCGGGTGGTGCCGCGGTCCTGGACGCACCTGCTGGCCACGGTGCTCGACCGCGACCTCGAACCGGCGCGGCCGCTGCCCGCGGATTGGGTGGCGCACGCCGCCACGCTCACCCGTCGCCCCCTGCCCACCGCGATGACCGACGGGTGCGAGGTGGGCTACGAACCCTGGACCGAGGGGGGCGACAGCGTCGACACTGCCGTCGTGGAGGTGCGGCGCGCGGTGTTCCCCTTGCACGGACTCGACCCGGACGACCCCCGGGACTGATCGCGTCGTGACCTCGTCGTCGGACCGGTCGCAGGACCGCTCGCCGGGTGCACCCGGGCCCGCCGACGCCGGCGACGGCGGGCCGGCCGACACCTCCGAACCCACCGAACCCACCGAACCCACCGAACCCACCGAGCCCACCGAACCCACCGAGCCCACCGACTTCGTGCCGTCCGCGGCACCCACGGAGGCGATCCCGCCCGCGGAGACACCACCCGCGCCCTACCCGCGCCACTGGGAGGCCGACGTCATCGCCTCGGACGGCGGCCTGGTGCACCTGCGCCCGATCCTGCCCACGGACGCGCAGCGGCTCCTGGACTTCCACGCGCGGCTCTCCGACCGCACCCGCTACCTGCGGTTCTTCGGCCCGTACCCGCGGATCTCGCCGCGCGACCTGGAGCGGTTCACGGTCGTGGACCACCGCCGCCGGGTGGCGTTCGTGTGCCTGGTGGACGACGAGATCGTGGCGGTGGGGCGCTACGAGGGCCTGCCCGGTGACGGCGGGCAGGCGCCTCCGGAGTCCGCCGAGGTGGCGTTCGTCGCCCGGGACGACCATCAGGGCCGCGGCCTCGGCTCCATCCTGCTGGAGCACCTCGCCGCCGCGGCACGGGAGAACGGGCTGCAGCGCTTCGAGGCCGAGGTGCTGGTGGAGAACCACGCGATGGTGCGCGTCTTCCGGCAGGCGGGCTACCAGGTGAAGCGGGCGTTCACGGAGGGTGTGCTGCACCTGGAGTTCGACATCGACCCGACCGAGGCCTCGCTCGCGGTCCGGCACGCGCGCGAGCAGCGGGCCGAGGCGCGCAGCGTGCACAACCTCCTGCACCCGCGCTCGGTCGCCGTGATCGGGGCGTCCGCGGACCCGTCGAAGATCGGGCACGCGGTGTTCACGAACCTGCTGCGGGCCAACCCGGCGGGGCCGGTGTACCCGGTGAACCCGGAGGCCCGGTCGGTGCGGGGGGTGCGGGCGTACCCGTCGGTCACCGACATCCCCGACGACGTGGATCTCGCCGTCGTGGCGGTGCCCGCGGCCGGCATCGACGAGGTCATGGACTCGTGCCGGGCCAAGGGTGTGCACGGCCTGGTCGTCATCAGCTCCGGGTTCGCGGACGCGGGCGGCGGCGGGACGCTCGCGCAGGCCCGGCTGGTGGCGGAGGCACGCGCGCACGGGATGCGGGTGGTCGGGCCGAACGCGCTCGGGATCGCGAACACCGACCCGTCCGTCCGGCTCAACGCGACCCTCGCGCCGATCCTGCCCGGCCGCGGCCGCGTCGGGTTCTTCAGCCAGTCCGGCGCGCTGGGCACCGCGATCCTCGCGACGGCGGCCGAGCGCGGGCTGGGCCTGTCCACGTTCGTCTCCGCGGGCAACCGCGCCGACGTCTCCGGCAACGACCTCCTCCAGTACTGGCAGACCGATCCGGCCACCGACGTCGTCCTGCTCTACCTGGAGACCTTCGGGAACCCGCGCAAGTTCGCCCGGGTCGCGCGGCGGCTGGCACGCACGAAGCCGATCGTCGCGGTGAAGAGCGGGCGGCACACCGGACCGGTACCGGGGCTCGCCACCGCGGCGGTGTCCATCGACGAGCAGAGCGTGGCCGCGCTGTTCGAGCAGAGCGGCGTCGTGCGGGTGGCCACGCTCACGCAGATGTTCGACACAGCGCTGCTGCTGGCCTACCAGCCGTTGCCGGCGGGTTCACGCGTGGCGGTGGTCGGCAACTCGACGGCGATCGGCGTCCTCGCGGTGGACGGGCTCGTGGGGGAGGGGCTGGAGCCGCTCGGCGAGCCGGTGGACGTCGGCGCCGGGGCGAGCCCCGAGGAGTTCGCGGCGGCGGTCACGAAGGCGGCGCAGGACGGGGCAGCGGACGCGCTCGTCGTGGTGTTCGTGCCGCCGATCGCGAAGCCCGGTGCGGCGTACGCGCGCGCGGTGCGCGAGGCGGTGAACGGCTCGGGCAAGCCGGTCGTGGCGGTGTTCCTCGCCGCGGAGGGGGTGCCGGCGGAGCTGGCCGTCACGGGACCGGACGGCTCGCCGCTGCGCGGCTCGGTGCCGAGCTACCCCAGTCCGGAGCGGGCCGTCGCGGCGCTCGCCCGGGTCACCCGCTACGCGCGGTGGCGGGCGCAGCCGGTGGGCGAGTTCGTCGATCCGCCCGGGATCGACCGCGAGCAGGCGCACGACCTCGTGCAGCAGGAGATCGGGGGGATCGACCTCGCGCCGGACGGGCCGGCAGCGCGCAGGCTCGACGACGCGACGGCGCGCCGGCTGCTGCGTGCCTACGGCGTCGAGATCGTCGACTACCACCGCGTCGGCGACGAGGATGCTGCGGTGGCCGCCGCGGAAGGCCTCGGCATGCCGGTGGTGGTGAAGGCCGTCGGCGACCTCTGGCGCCACCGCACCGACGCGGTCGGGGTCCGCACCGACCTCGGCCACGAGACGGCCGTGCGCGAGGCGTACACGGCGATCACCGCGATCACCGGAGAGCCGGAGGTGTACGTCCAGCGGATGGCGCCGCAGGGCATCTCGTGCGTGCTGGCGATCGTGGACGACCCGTCGTTCGGGTCCTTGCTGTCGTTCGGTCTCTCGGGACTCGCGACGGAACTCCTGGGCGACCGCGCGTTCCGCGTGGTGCCGGTGTCGGACAGGGACGCCGCGGCGCTGGTCCGCGCGCCGCGCGCGGCGCCCCTGCTCGAGGGCTACCGCGGTACGCAGCCGGTGCAGATGGAGGCGCTGGAGGACCTGGTGCTGCGGGTCGGGCGGTTCGCGGAGGATCTCCCGGAGGTGCGCTCGCTCGCCCTCGACCCCGTCATCGCGTCGGCGGACGGCGTGTTCGTGGCGGGAGCGCGCATCGTGGTGGGCCCGCCCGCGGCGCGCGACGACACGGGCCCCCGGCGCCTGCTCTGACGTCGAGAACGACGTTGTGCAGCCCGGAAGGGCCTGTTGATCAGCGCAACGTCGTTCTCGACGGGGGTCCCCCGGTCAGCGCCGGAACGAGACCTGCAGCGTTGGGCGGCTGACGTCGGCGAAGAAGTCGTTGCCCTTGTCGTCCACGACGACGAACGCGGGGAAGTCCTCGACCTCGATCCGCCAGACGGCCTCCATGCCGAGTTCGGGGTACTCCAGCACCTCCACCGAGCGGATGCAGTCCTGGGCGAGCCGGGCGGCGGGGCCGCCGATGGAGCCCAGGTAGAAGCCGCCGTGGCGCGCGCAGGACTCGGTCACCTGGGTCGAGCGGTTGCCCTTGGCGAGCATCACGAGCGAGCCGCCCGCGGCCTGGAACCGCGCGACGTAGGAGTCCATGCGCCCGGCCGTGGTCGGGCCGAAGGAGCCCGAGGCGTAGCCGGCCGGGGTCTTGGCCGGCCCGGCGTAGTAGACGGGATGGTCGCGCAGGTAGGCGGGCATCTCCTCGCCCGCGTCGAGGCGTTCGGCGATCTTCGCGTGGACGATGTCGCGCGCGACGACGAGCGGGCCGGTGAGCGAGACGCGCGTCTTCACCGGCAGCGTCGAGAGCTGGGCGCGGATCTGCGACATCGGCCGGCGGAGATCGACGTGGACGACCGTGGCGCCCTCTTCGAAGTCCTCCTCGGTGTCGGTGCCCTCGGCGAGGTGCTCCGCGGTGACGTCCGGCAGGAACCGGGCGGGGTCGCGTTCGAGCTGCTCCAGGAACACCCCGTCCGGGGTGATCTTCGCCTTGGCCTGCCGGTCCGCGGAGCAGGAGACCGCGATCCCGACCGGGAGCGACGCGCCGTGGCGGGGCAGCCGGATCACGCGGACGTCGTGGCAGAAGTACTTGCCGCCGAACTGCGCGCCGATGCCGAACGCGCGCGTGAGCTCCAGGACCTGCTTCTCCAGGTCGTGGTCGCGGAACGCGTGGCCGAGCTCGGAGCCCCCGGCGGGCAGGGCGTCGAGGTAGCGGGCCGACGCGAGCTTCGCGACCTTCAGCGTGTACTCCGCCGACATGCCGCCGACGACGATCGCGAGGTGGTAGGGCGGGCACGCCGCGGTGCCGAGGCCGCGCAGCTTCTCCTCCAGGAACCCGGCGAGCCTGCGCGGTTGCAGCAGCGCCTTCGTCTCCTGGTAGAGGAAGGTCTTGTTCGCCGAGCCGCCCCCCTTGGCCATGACGAGCAGCTCGTACCTGGGCTCCGTCCCGGGGGCGGCGTAGAGCTCCACCTGCGCGGGCAGGTTCGTGCCGGTGTTGCGCTCGTCCCAGAACGAGATCGGCGCCATCTGCGAGTAGCGCAGGTTCAGCTCGTCGTAGGCCTGGAAGACGCCCTCGGAGATGGCGCGCTCGTCGTCGCCACCGGTGAGGACGGTCTCGGTGCGCTTGCCGATGACGACGGCGGTGCCGGTGTCCTGGCACATGGGCAGGACGCCGCCCGCGGAGACGCAGGCGTTGCGCAGCAGGTCCGTGGCGACGAACCGGTCGTTCGCCGAGGCCTCGGGGTCGTCGACGATCGCGCGCAGCTGGGCGAGGTGCGACGGGCGCAGCAGGTGCTGGATGTCGTGCACCGCCTCCCTGACCAGCGCGGTGAGCGTCGCGGGCGGAACCTGCAGGAAACGCCGCCCGGGAAGGGCCGGGACGTCGAGGACCTCGCCGGCGGGCAGGTCCAGGCGGCGGTACTCGGTGTCGTCGGGCCCCAACGGCAGGACGTCGATGTGCTGGAACGTGGTGGGCACCTCCGGAAGCTACTTCACCCCCGGGCCCCGTGCGGCGCCGAGCGGGTGTGATGCCCGCGCGGCGCAGGTGTGATGCGCCACGTCGGGCGAGGTCGGGAAGCCGGACCGGCCCCCGACCGGTCCGGCCCCCCTGTGGCGGGCGCGGCGTCCGCTGCCGCGCGGGTCCCTCCGGCACGTTCCCCGCCGTGCAGTCCGTGAAACGCCCGACCCGCGGCTCCTGCGATGCGGCCACCACTGCCCGGACGGGCAGGGTGGGCCCCGTCCGTCCGGAGAGGAACGGGCGAAGTCCTGCCCGCGCACGTTGTGACCATGATCGGCCCTGGCCAGGGTGGTCCGGGGGGCACCCATTCTCCGGCCGAGGAGGTCAGCAGTGAGCATCGACGACGTCCTGCGTACCGGCGTCGAAAGCGGCGCAGTGCCGCACGTCGCCGCGATCGTCGCGAACCGTGACGGGATCCTCTACGAGGGCGGGTTCGGACCCCGCATCGTCGGGGAGGCCGACGAACCGGTCTCGACGAGCACCCAGTTCCGGGTCATGTCCATGACCAAGATCATTTGCACCGCGGCGGCGCTGCAGCAGAGAGAGCGCGGGCAGCTCGACTTCGACGCCCCCGTCGCGGAGTACTGCCCGGCGTTCGCCGACCTCAAGGTCCTCGACGGCTGGGACGGCGACAAGCCGGTCCTGCGCGATCCGGCGAGCCAGGCGACCGTGCGCCACCTCGTCACCCACACGTCGGGCCTGGCCTACTGGTTCTGGAGCCCCGACCTCATCCGCTACGAGGCCGTCGCCGGGATCCCGAACGTCGTCCCTGGCGACGACGCCGCGTTCCAGGCGCCGCTGGTCCACGACCCGGGCGCCGCCTTCACCTACGGCATCAACACGGACTGGCTGGGCAAGGTCGTCGAGGCCGTCGCAGGCGCCACGCTCGACGTCGTGGTGAAGGAGAACATCACCGGTCCGCTCGGCATGGACGACACGATGTTCGTGCTCGACGATGCCCGCACGGCCAACGCCGTCACGGTGCACGTGCCCGGCGAGGGCGGGGGCTGGGCGTCGGCGGGGGAGCTGCTCAACCAGTCGCCCGACTGGTGGGCGGGCGGGCACGGCCTCTACTCGACACCGCGCGACTACGTCCGGTTCGAGCGGGCGCTGCTGCGCGGCGGCGAGCTCGACGGCGAGCGCATCCTCGCCCAGGAGACCGTCGACGAGGCGTTCACCAACCAGATCGGCGACCTCGACTTCCCGGCCGAGATCCCCACGGCCGATCCGGCGATCACCGACGTCCTGCGGGTCGGGCCGGGCTGGAAGTGGGGCTACGGGTTGCTGCTCAACACCCAGGACCTGCCGGGCGGGCGCCGGGCCGGCACCGGGGCCTGGGCGGGGCTGTTCAACACCCACTTCTGGGTGGACCGGACGGCGGGCATCTGCGCCTCGATCTACACGAACTCGCTGCCGTTCATCACCGAGGACGCGGCCTGGAAGCTCTACGGCGACTTCGAGCAGGCCGTGTACGCCGAGCTGACGTGAGCTGAGTCGATCGCCCGATCGGGCTTCCCTGGGGTCGGTGCCGCGGGCGGCACCGACCCGTCTGTGTGTCCGGCGGGTGCCTTCGGGGGATCCTCTTCA
>NZ_JBFWVQ010000056.1:0-38434 GCF_050246655.1 Pseudonocardia sp. | reverse complement strand
GCGTTCCTCCCGGACCGGGGCCTCACCAACTACTGGGGCTACAACACGACCGGCTACTTCGCCCCGCACGCCGGCTACTCGGCCGCGGTGCGCGCCGGGCGCCCCGGCGGCCAGGTCGCCGAGTTCCGGGCGATGGTCGACGCCCTGCACGGCGCCGGCCTGGAGGTCGTCCTGGACGTGGTGTTCAACCACACCGCGGAGGGTGGCGAGCTCGGCCCGACGCTGTGCCACCGCGGGATCGACAACGCCGCGTACTACCGCCTCGATCCCGCCGACCCACGCCGCTACGTCGACACCACCGGCTGCGGCAACTCGCTCAACGCGGCCGACCCGTTCGCGCTGCAGATGGTGATGGACTCGCTGCGCTACTGGGTCACCGAGATGGGCGTGGACGGGTTCCGCTTCGACCTCGCCCCGACGCTGGCCCGCGAGCAGGGTGGCTTCGACCGCCTGTCGGCCTTCTTCGACCTGGTGGCCCAGGACCCGGTCGTGTCACGGGTGAAGCTGATCGCCGAGCCATGGGACGTCGGCCAGTCCGACAGCTACGGCATCGGCCAGTTCCCGCCGCTGTGGCGGGAGTGGAACGGTCGCTACCGCGACAGCATGCGCGACTTCTGGCGAGGTCATGGTGCGGTCGCCGAGTTCGCCACCCGGTTCGCCGGCTCGGCGGACCTCTACGGCGGCCGTGGGAGGCGGCCCGCCGCGTCGGTCAACCTGGTGACGGTGCACGACGGGTTCACCCTCGCCGACCTGGTCTCCTACGACACCAAGCACAACGAGGCCAACGGGGAACACAACCGCGACGGCACCGACGACAACCGCTCGTGGAACTGCGGCGCCGAGGGCCCGACCACGGACGTGGCCGTCCGCGCGCTGCGCGCCCGCCAGCAGCGGGCGCTGCTCACGACGCTGATGCTGTCCTTCGGCGTCCCGCTGCTGCTCGGGGGCGACGAGCTCGGGCGCACGCAACGGGGCAACAACAACGCCTACTGCCAGGACAACGATCTCACGTGGTTCGACTGGGCCGCCGTCGACGAGGAACTGCTCGACTTCACCCGCCGGCTGATCGCCTTCCGGCTCGCCCACCCCGTGTTCCGCCGCCGCCGCTTCCTGTTCGGCGTGGAGGCCAGCCAGCTTCGGTGGTACACCCCGGCGGGCACCATCGTCACCGGCGAGCAGTGGGCCGACCCGAACGCGCGCAGCGTGGCGATCCTCCTCGAAGGTCAGGACGCCCCGGATCGGGCGGCCGACGGCAGCCCGCTCGTCGACGACGACTTCCTCGTCCTCGTCAACGCCTGGTGGGAGCCGCTGGAGTTCGTGCTCCCCGAAGGCTGCGCCGGGCAGATCTGGCCGGCGGAGATCGACACCTTCGACCCGGCCACGACGGCACGCCACGGCACGGCGACCGCAGGCGACCGGGTCACCGCGGACCCCCGCTCCCTCGTCGTGCTGCGGGGAACCGAAGTCCCCATCGGCGGCCCGCCGTAGGCAGGTGGGTCGCATCCACGTCGTCATCGGCGATCTGCATGACTCGAACACGAAGGAGGAGAGGCCGTGGAGACCTCACTGAGGCGAGAAGGCGCGCAGGTCGCGTCGACACTCGAGGACCTGGGCGACACGATCTCGGACGTGGCCGACGCGCTCCGCGCGGAGGCCGGGAAGGTCGGTGCAGACCTTCGGGCCGGGCTCGTGGTGCTCCCGGACCAGCTGGAGGAGGTGCGTCACACGGTCCTCGCCGCGGTGGAGCCCTACCGGCCGCCCAGGCAGTACCGGCGATACGTGCAGATCGGTGTCCTCGTGGTGGTCGTCGCCGCTGTCGCAGCGATGGTGGTGCGGTCCAGGCGCGCTGCCGAGACCGCCGACGCGACCGGCGAGTCGACGGTCGACCAGCCCTGATGACGCCCGAAGGACAGTGGCCGGCGCCACTGGCAGGTGAACGCGCCGGGGTGTGGTCGCCCGTCTCGGGTGAGGCGTCGAAGCGATGTTGCGTCGAAGCTGGCGCCAACGGGAGCCGTCGTCCGTCGCGCTCCTCCGTCGAGCTTGGAGTGCCGCGATGAACCTCTGGGACATCTTTCTGTCGATCTTCTGGTTCATGCTGCTGTTCGCATGGATCTGGCTGCTGATCTCGATCTTCGCCGACCTGTTCCGGGACCACGAGCTGTCCGGGTGGGCCAAGGCGGGATGGGTGCTGTTCATCATCATCATCCCGTGGCTCGGGGCGCTCGTGTACCTGATCGCGCGGGGACACTCGATGAACCAGCGGGCACTCGAGCAGGCGGGACGTCAGGAGCAGGCGTTCCGGCAGTACGTGCAGCAGGCGGCCACCACCAGCGGGCCGAGCGTGGCCGACGAGGTGGCGAAGCTGGCCGACCTGCGGGACAAGGGGACGATCTCCGCTGACGAGTTCGAGCAGGCCAAGGCGAGGCTGCTCGGCACCCAGGACGCGAGCACGGCGCCGCAGGCGAACCAGCGGGCCTCGACCGGCTGAGCGCGGTGGTTTGCGCGCCCACGTCGAGCCCCGATCGTCGCGGCACCCCGCTGCCCTGGGAGCCGCGCCACCGCTCGAGATCGACGTGGGCGGGCAGCGCCTGAGCGGTGGCCGTACGCCATCCCCGTGAGGGCGGGGCAGACCTCGCAGCCGTGAGCGTCACCTCGCAGCCGTCCGGTCCGCTGCGACGTGCACCGCAGCGCTGCGAGGACGCGCCGGAGGTGCTCGTCCGGACCCGACGACCCGGAATCACCACGCTCCTCGTCACGTGTGGTGAGGACGGCTCGTCCGGTCACCTCCTAGCGTCGGTCCCGTCCCGCCCGGTACCGCAGAGGGAGGCCGCCATGATCGCCGCGCCCATCGCCGACCACGCCACCGCCGATCCGCCCCGGTCCGGCCCGATGCGCCGGGTCGCCCTCGCCGGCGGCATCGCGTACCTGGTCACGTTCGCGGCCTCCATCCCGCAGCTGGCGCTCTTCGCACCCCTCGTCGCGGACCCCGCCGGCTTCGTCAGCGCCCCGGGCGGCGACCTGGCCGTCCGCTGGGGAAGCCTGCTGGAGATCGTCACGGCCGCCGCCTGCGTCGCCACGGCCGTCGCGCTCTACCCGGTCACCCGCCGCGTCAGCCGGACGGCGGCGATCGGCTTCGTCACGTCCCGGGTCGTCGAGGCGGTGCTGATCCTGGTCGGGGTGCTCTGCGTGCTGACGGTCGTGACGCTCCAGGCGCAGCCGGCCGCCGGCACCGAGGCCTCCCGGGTCGCCGCGGAGGCGCTCGTGGCGATGCGGCAGTGGAGTTTCCTGGTCGGGCCGGGCCTGCTCCCGGGCGTGAACGCCCTGCTGCTCGGCTACATCATGTACCGGTCACGGCTCGTCCCGCGGCTCATCCCCGTCGTCGGGCTGGTCGGTGCGCCGATCATCCTCGTGTCGGCCACCGGCACCCTGTTCGGTGCGTGGGAGCAGGTCTCCGCGGTCGGGGCCGCCGGCGCGCTGCCCGTCGCCCTGTGGGAGCTCTCCCTCGGCGTGTACCTGACCGTCAAGGGCTTCCGGCCGGTGCCCGCCGCCACCGGCGGCTGAGTCACGCCGGTCCGCGCCGGGCGAGCAGGTCGAGGTCGGCGGCCCGCCGCACGGCGGCGCGCCGGCTGGTGACCTCCAGCTTGCGGAAGATGCTGCGGGTGTGAGTGCGCATCGTGTTCAGCGAGACGTGCAGCTCGCGGGCGATGGCCGGACCGTCCAGGTCGCTCGCGAGCAGGCGCAGCACGTCCAGCTCGCGCGCGGACAGCGGCTCGACGAGGCCCCCTGTCGGCACCGCGCGTGCGGGCGCGGACGCCGCGGCGACGAGCCTGCGCGGGTACGCCGCGTCGGGCGCCTGCCGGGCGAGGTCCCTCAGCAGGGCGGCCATCGGCGCGCCCTCGTCGGCGAAGATCCGGACGTAGCCCTCGGGACGCGCGAGCGTGACGGCTCGGTCCAGCGCGGCGAGCGCGGCCGGGGCGTCCCCGCGAGCCCGGTGGGCGAGCGCCAGGAGGGCGAGCACCTCGATGGCGGTGCCGTGGCGCCCGCCGGCCTCCGCCGCCGCGAGCAGGCGTTCGAGCAGGCCGGTCGCGAGCGGGCCGTCGTGCCGGGCGAGCAGCAGCCGGGCGAGGGTGACGTGCTCGTACTCCCGCAGGTAGTGCAGCTCGTCGCCGGCGTCGAGGCCGTTCGTCCTGGCCCACTCCTCGGCCCGGGCCGGCTCGCCGCGGCGCAGGTGCAGGCGGGCCCGCGTCGCCGCGACGGGGCGGACGTCGGGGGAGTAGTCACCCTGGTAGAGCCGTTCGGCGTCCTCGATCAGGACGAGCGCGGCGTCGAGGTCGCCCTCCGTCTCCCGCAGCCGGGCGCGCAGGACCCGGGAGCGGTACGGGTTCTGCGGCAGGCCCCGGTGCTCGCCGAGGCGCTCGGCGGCCGCCAGGTGCCCGGCGGCCGCTGCCGGGTCGCCGTACTCGAGCAGCACCCCGGCCAGGCCGACGTGCATGTCGGACGTTCCCCGCAGCGGCGCACCGGCCGCGAGATCGAGGCCCGCCTGGAACGTGCGGCGGGCCTCCCCGAGCCTGCCCCGGACCAGCCAGAGATCGCCGACGGTGATCGAGCACCCCAGGGCGTCGGCGAGGAACCCGGCACCCGACAGGCCCGCGACGGCCTCGGTGTAGGCCGCGTGGGCGGTGGCGATGTCGCCCGCCGTCCAGGCCGCCAGCCCGGCCAGGGCACCCGCCCCCGCGCGGATCAGGTCGTCGTCCGGCGGCGCCAGCGACAGCGCCTCCCGCGCGTGGATCACCGTGGCATCCAGGTCGCCGCGCCCGAGCGCGAGTGCGGCCCGGTACATCTCGACGCTCGCAGGCGCCGACCGGAAGCCGCGCTCGTCGACGACGACCAGGCCGTCCGGTGGCCGCGGCGGCCAGGCGCCGCCGTCCGGACGCAGCGTCGCCTCGATGCCGTCGAGGCGCGTGCCGACCTCGGCGAAGTCCGACACCTGCGCGAGCGCGCCGACGAGGGCGAGGCCGAGCATCGGCCGGGCGCGCACCACGTCGTCGGGCAGCGCCCGGATCCAGGTCCTGAGCTCGGCCTCCCGCCGCTCCCGCCGCATCAACGGGACGGCGAGCTCCATCAGGTTCGCGGCCCGCCCGGGGTCGTTGCCCGCGAGGGCGTGCCGGATCGCCTCGGTGGGCTCGCCGTGGGCACCCAACCAGTCGGCTGCCCGCCGGTGCAGCTCCGCGGCCTGGTCGGGGTGCTGCTCCTGCAGCTGCGCGCGCAGGACGTCGGCGAACAGGTGGTGGTAGCGGTACCAGCGGCGCCGCTCGTCGAGCGGGACGAGGAAGAGGTTGGCGCGGTCGAGCTCGACGAGCCGGGCCGCCCCGCCGGAGCGGCCGGTGACGGCGTCGCACAGGGGTCCGGTGAGCCGCGCGAGGACCGACGTCCGGAGGAGGAAGTCGCGCACGTCGGCGGGCAGCCGGGCCATGACCTCGTCGGCGAGGTAGTCGAGGATGAACCGGTCGTCGCCCGCGAACCGGGCGACCGCGGCACCGGGATCGTCGCGGCCCCGCAACGACAGGCCCGCCAGCTGGAGGGCCGCCGCCCAGCCCTCGGTGCGCTCGGTGAGCGTCGCGACGTCGGCGTCCGCGAGCGCGAGGCCCATCGAGCCGGTGAGGTAGGCGGCGGCCTCGTCCCCGGTGAAGCGGAGATCGGCCGACCGGATCTCGACCAGCTCGCCGCGGGCGCGCAGCCGGGCCAGCGGCAGTGGCGGATCCGCGCGGGTGGCGACCACCAGGTGGACGTTCGGCGGCAGGTGCTCCACCAGGAACGCCATCCCGTCGTGCACCTCGCGCGAGGCGACGGCGTGGTAGTCGTCCAGGACAAGGGTGAGCCGCAGGGGGAGCGCCTGCAGGTCGTTGAGCAGCGAGGTGAGCGCCCCGTCCGTCGACGGCCGCGCCGACCGGAGCCGGTCGAGGGCGTCCTCGCCGACGCCCGCGGCGACGGTGCGCAGCGCGGCGAGCACGTAGGTCCAGAAGCGCGCCGGCTCGTCGTCCTGAGGGTCGACCGACAGCCAGGCCAGGGACGGCGTCCCGGCCAGCGCCGCCGTGAGCAGCGTCGTCTTCCCGAATCCGGCCGGTGCCGAGACCAGGGTCAGGCGGGCCTCGCCCGCGCGGGCGAAGCGCTCGACCAGCCGCGGGCGGGCCACCGCACCGGGCCGCCGCGCCGGCACCCGGGTCTTGACGTCCAGCAGCTGGTCTAGCACCGCATGTCGACCTCGACCAGCTCGCAGCGTACGACGGTCAGGTCGTCGTCGGCCATCACGCCCGCGGCCCGCGCCGTACGGGCGGCCGCGGCGATCTCCGGCTCGCCGCCTCTCGAGAGCAGCGACCACAGTGGGTCGCCCGCCTCGTGTCCGCGCAGCGCCCAGCGTGCGAGCTCGTCGCTCATCAGGAGCCAGACGTCGCCGAGCGCTGCCGTGCCTTCGATGTAGCCGACGGGTGGCGGGCCGTCCGCGACGCTGGAGAGCAGCATCGGGTTCACCGGGAACGCTGCGCTGTGGGCGATCGGGAACGCCGTGACGACCGGCTCTCGGCCGTCCGCCGCGGTGCGGAGGTGCACGAGCACGCAGTCGCCGATCGCAGTCGCCCGCCAGACCAGATCCCGCTCGCCCTGGATGACGCCGAGCCCGACGAACGCCGCGTGCGCACCCCGGTGGGCAGCTTCGGTGCTCCACCACTCCGACGGCTGCTGCGTTCCGTCCCGGAAGGCGGCGGTCGCCTGCGCGATCCAGGAGTCGGAGCGCGCCCGCCGCAGCGGTTCCTCCTCGACGAAGGTCGCGCACAGCATCCGTGCCCATTCTGCCGCTCGGAACGACGACGAGGCGCCGTCGGCCACGGCGAGGTGGCCCCGCTCGGTGTCGATCCGGTAGGCGTCCTCGTTCTCGCCTTTCACAGCCGCGACCTTGGGCAGACTGACCGCGGACGCCCGCAGCGCCGGTCCGACGAGGAGGTCGCGCCCGGCGAGGTCCGCCCGATCACCGTCGTCGACGGCCGGGCTGCGCAGCGGCAGCAGGCGTGGGTCCTGCCGCTCCCGCTGCAGGAACGGCAGGGCCGCGATCGTCGAGAGGAGCAGCAGCGGCCAGTACCGCCCCAGCACCGGACTCGCCACCACCAGGGCGACGAAGACACCCACCAGGAGCAGGGCGAGCCCGGCTGGTGCCCGCCACGATTCGGCCCCGGGGATGCGGTTCGTCACGCGGCCCGCCCGATGCTGGTCCCGACGTTGAGGAAGAGTGCGAGCCCTCTCATGTCCGCGTTGAAGCCGAACCCTCGCGCACCGGGCCCGACCCCGATGCCCTGCGACCGTGCGACCTCGATCATCGATGGAGGCAGCGGGCTGGACATTCCGAACAGCGTGCGCGCGTACCCGTCGGGGAGTTCGTCGGTGTCGGACGGGAACAGGCTCGTCGTCGCCGCACGCGCCGAGATGTTCAGGTTGAACAGCAGCAGGTGACCGTCGGAGGTCGACAGGCTGCGGAGCCTGCGCGCCCACACGGCCGGGTCCCCGTCCGTCGCCTCGCCGTCGCTGAGGTTGACGACGACCGGGGGGAACGAGTCCGGGTGCCGCGCGACCCACATCGCCGCGAGCTCACCGGCCCGGTTCAAGGCGGTGCACATGGGCGTGCCGCCCCGGGCCATCGGCTCGATCCACACCGGCGCGTTGATCGCGACACCGCCGTGACCCGCGCGCATCTCCACTCTCAACGGGTTCTCGGCGAGCTCCGTCGTCGAGGTGATCCCGTCGGTGCCGAGGACGGCGCCGACGGGCCCGACGAGCGGCTCGCCGGACTCGGTGGTCGAGTAGCCGATGACCCCGACCGAGAAGTAGGCCCGGGGTGGTTCGCGCGACGTCCTCACGCATCGCAGGACGAGTTCGTAGAGCATGGTGTTGATCTGGTCCGCGACGGCCGCCGCCTTCGAGACCGGTTCTCCGGCGATCGGTTCCGCCATGGAGTCGGACTGGTCGACCAGCATGAGGATGAGTGCGGGATGGAGGCGGTCGATTCGGCGGCGGTAGATCATCACTCGTCGTCCTCGCTGGTCGTACGGGTCTCGGGGCACGGGCGACGTCCGGGCGCCGTCGTGGAGGTCGCTGGTCGGTGGCGGGACGGCGTGGTGCTCACCGGCTTGTGGGGCGGCCGGGTGGGCGCCGTAGAGGTGGGCACCGGCGAAGTGGGCGCCGGCGAGGAAGGCGCCGTGGACGTCGTCCCCGGTGTGGGGGTGGCCGAGGACGTACCCGCGGGTGCCGTGGCCGCGGGGGCTGCGACGGGCCCGATCGGCGGGCCTGGAGGGTAGGTCACGACCAGGATCGCGACGGATGTGCTGATCATCGCCGCGGTTGCGGCGAGCAGCGCCCGGACGGTGCTCGCCGCGGACGGCTTGCCGATCACCGCGACTCCCGGTGCTCGAAGCGGATGAACGACCCGCCCACGTGCAGGACGTCGCCGCTCGCGAGGGTGATCCGCTGGTCGTGCGAGGATGTCCGACCGTTGATCTCGACGCGTCCATGGCACCGCAGCGAGTACCCGCTCTGGTCTCTCGACAGGATGGCGTGGACGGCCTGGACTCCGGCGTCACCGCCCAGGCGCAGGGTCGCGGAGTCGGCGCTGCCGATGGTCGCTTCGCGTCGGTCGAGGATGACCTCCCGGCCGCGCAGCCTGCCTTCGATGACGGTCAGCCAGGACGTCCGGCGTACCCGATCGACGATGCCGATGGAGACCCCGATCGAGGCACAAGCGAGGAAGACAGCCAGCTGCGTCGCGGGATCCAGGGGGTCGAAGTAGAGGTATCCCAACCCGTCGATCTCGGTGAACTCCGGTCCCGACGCCCAGTGCACGAGCCCGCCGAGGACTCCTCCGACCACCCCGCCCACCAGTCCGCTGACCACAGCCCGCCCCGAGCGGCGCACGACCCCGGCCGCCACGCCGATGGACATCGCGCAGAGCGTCCAGGCGGCGATGAGCGGGGCCGTGGCGCGGCCCTGGGTAGGAATGGCGGTGAAGGCGATGACCTCGAAGGCCCCCAGGGCGAGCAGCGACAGCACCGCGCCGAGAAGCCCGCCGACGAGCCCCGCCCTTCCGGCGCTGTGCACCGCCCCCATGGTCGCTCGCGGAATCGCGGCCAATCCCGCTGTGAGGATGCCCCCGGCGAGGGCGACCAGCAGCGGAGCCCGGCCGCCCAGCGGAATGGCGTCGCCGATCACGGCGTAGGTGACGATGATCAGCAGGGCGCACGCGAGCCCCGCGGTCAACCCGGTGACGACCGCATTGCGCCCCAGCCAGTTCGCGAGCCCCGACGGTCCGCGCACCGTGGGGGCGGGGGTGGAGGCGACCGTCTCCGGCTCGTCGACCCACCATTTCGCCGACGGCGGCCCGGACGACGCGGGCGGGTGGACCACGGTGGGCGACAGCCAGGACGGGGTCGGGCCGGTGGCGCCGCGGCCGTCGAGAATCCGACGGACCTCGGCGATTCTCGGGGGAGCGGGCGAGCGGCACTCGCCGATCAGGGCCTCGGCCAGACCTGCGACCTCGAGATCGGGGCTCGCCCGGAGCTCGGCCCAGACCGGTGTGTGGCCGGGGTGTTCGTAGTCGTCGCGGGCCAGCACGAGGTTCTCCCCCGAGTTGAACCGCCAGATGCGCGGGTCGGCGGCCAGTGCACGCAGGCCGAGGTAGATGGCCAGCCCGCTGAAGGCGTCCATGTCCGTGCCCCAGTGCCCGGCGGACCGCCGGGGGTGCTGGAAGTCGGGATGCCCGAGCTCGGCCGGGGGCTTGTGCAGCGACGGCACGAAGAATCCGTCGAGGTCCACCAGGTGGAGCTCGCCCGACCGGTCGACGAGGATGTTGCCGCACTGGAGGTCGCCGTGGGCCAGACCGGCGTCCCACATATCCGACAAGGCAGTGCGCCAGGCCTCGGCGAGCCGGGTCAGCTCGCTCCTGTGTTCCAGTCGATCCTCGACAGCCGTGGTGAGCGGCACTCCGGACACCCAGGGCATGACGACAGCGGGCCACCGTTCGTCGCCGACGGCGATGGCCGCGTCCACCCAGCGGGCGGGTGCGACGACGTCGCAGCCGCTCGACGCGAGAACCGGGGCCAGCGCGCGGTACCGCGCCGCGGCATCCTCCGGCGACCGGGTGAAGCACCGCAGCGCCAGCGCGCCCTCGGCGTGCTCCAGTTCGAACACCACGGCGTTCTGGCCGCTGGAGGTCGCCGGCATCCCGAGTCCGTCACGCACGAGGGCCGCACCCTGCACGCCCGCGCCGGTCGGCAGCGCGACCCCGGCCTGGATCGCGCGCACGTAGTCGGTGGCCGTGGGCCACCTCCCCGTCACGGCAGGACCGGCGGCTGGCGCGAGGTCGTAGAACCAGCGGGGCCATCGCCGCCCGGCGGCGAGCGGGGCCCAGTCGGGTGGCGGCGCCGGGTAGGTCCGGGTCGAGGTTCCGGGCGGTCTCCTCGGGTGTCCGGGCGGCGGCACGCTCCCGCCGGCCGGTGCGAGTGCCGCCTCGGCGGCGGCCGCGAGCTCGCCCGCCGACCGGTAGCGGTGCGCCGGGTCCTTCGCCATGCTCTGGTGGACGACCTCGTCCAGCGCGCCCGGGAGATCCGGCCGCGTGGTGCTCAGCCGCGGCGCCTCCTCGTTGACGTGCTTGTACGCCATCGCGAGCACCCCCTCGGCCGCGAACGGCTTGTGACCGCTCAGCATCTCGTACAACATGCAGCCGAGGGCGTAGATGTCGGCGCGATGGTCCGCTGTCCCGTCCGTGAACCGTTCCGGCGCCATGTAATCGGGCGTTCCGATGGTCACCCCGGTCATCGTGAGCCGCTCGTTCGTCCCGGCGTCGCCCGCGCGTGCGATGCCGAAATCGGCGAGGTAGACCGAGTCGGCCGCAGCCGTCGCGGTCCGGGCGATGAGGACGTTGGCGGGTTTCACGTCGCGATGCACCAGACCTGCCAGGTGCGCGGCGTCCAGGGCCGCGGCGACCTGGGCGGCGATCCGCACGGCCCGGCCGGGGGCGAGGGCGCCCTCCCGGGCGAGGAGCTTGCCGAGGTCCTCGCCGTCCACAAGCCGCATGTCGATGAAGAGCCTGTTGTCGATCTCCCCGAAGCGGTGGATCGGAATGATGTGCTGCTCGCGCAGACCGGCGGCGATCCGTGCCTCGCGTTCGAATCGGGCTCGGTACTCGCGGTCTGTCGACAGCGATTCGATCAGCAGCTTCACGGCGACCTCGCGCTGATGGCTCCGGTCGTAGGCGCGGTAGACCTCACCCATTCCCCCTCGGCCGAGGAGCAGGCGGAGCTCGTACGTCCCGAAGAGGTTGCCGACCACGAAGCCTCCGCGTGAGGAGCGCCAGTTGCGCAGCGTCGATACCGTACGCCCGCCCCGCGGCGAGAGGTCGTCGCTTCGAAGCGGGTGGTCCGTGGGATGGTCGTCCCACCGGGGCTTTTCGTTAACCGTTCCCGACCGCATCCGTACGGTTCGGTAGTGGCGCTGCGCCCTCGGTGGGGTCGCCGACGGGCGGGTGTACGAACGAGGGACCGTCCGATCTCACGAAACCGCCCGAGGAAGCGTCTACCTGTCGTGAGGAGCAAGGAGCCGTTCGACGCGGTCGTCGCGACGCACGCAGCCATGGTGCTGCGGGTGTGTCGCGCGCTGCTCGGGCCTGCCGACGCCGACGACGCATGGTCGGAGACGTTCCTGTCGGCCCTGCGTACCTACCCGGACCTGCCCGCCGATGCGAACGTCGAGGCGTGGCTGGTCACGATCGCGCACCGGAAGGCCCTTGACATCATTCGCGCCACGGGACGCCGGGCGGTGCTGACCGCGCACATGCCCGATACCGAGGCACCGCCGGGTCCGGAAGAGCCCGACCCGGATCTGGCGAAAGCTGTGACCAGGCTGCCGAACAAGCAGCGGCACGCCGTCGTCTATCACTACGTGGCAGGACTGCCACATGCCGACGTCGCCGCCATCCTCGGCGGCAGCACCGACGCGGCCCGCCGCGCCGCCGCGGACGGCATCGCCACACTGCGCCGCACGTACCGTCCCGCCGTCGCCAGGCAGGGGAAAGAGCGATGAGTACTTCCGACGATCTGCACCGCGACCTCACCCAGGCATACGCCGACGGACCCGCCGAGCTGAGCACGCTGCGTGCGCGCCTCGCGACCGAAGCGGAGGTCGAGGGCCTCCTCGACATCGCCTACCGAATCGTCGACAGCCCCGTCGGGCCGCTGCTGCTCGCGGCAACCGGCCGCGGCCTGGTCCGGGTGGCCTATCGCCGCGAGGACCACGACACCGTCCTGCAGAGCCTGGCCGACCGGATCAGCCCCCGGGTGCTGCGCGCCCCGGCGCGCCTGGACGCTGCCGCACGGCAGTTGGAGGAGTACTTCGAGGGCGCCCGTCGGGCGTTCGACCTCCCGCTGGACTGGCAGCTCTCGGCCGGATTCCGGGCCGCCGTGCTCCACCGGCTTCCCGACATCGACTACGGGCGCACGGCCAGCTACGCCGCCGTCGCCGCACTGGCGGGCAAGCCCAAGGCCGTCCGCGCCGTCGGCACCGCCTGCGCGACCAACCCGCTTCCGGTCGTCATCCCCTGCCACCGCGTCGTCCGCTCGGACGGAAGTCTCGGCGGCTATCTCGGTGGCATCGACGCCAAGCGCACCCTGCTGACCCTGGAGAACGCGTGACCGTCGACCGGGACGGCGTCGCCTGCCGATTCCGGCTCACGTTCCGCCGGTGCCCAGCGTCTACTCGGTGAGCGACCTGAAAGCGGGCGACACGCCACCGAACAGGTTCGCCGAGTCGAGTGCAGAACGTCGTTCGCCTGCCACCCCCGATCCGACGAGGAGTAGTCGACATGTCCCAGCAACCACTGCAGTCCCCGTCCGCCGACGTGCACCCGGGCAGGGAGCCGGTCGACGCCGTCCTGCGGGCGGCCCGCTTCGGACTGGAGGCCTACCCCGGCCCGGTCGGTGAGCTCATCGACCGTGAGCTCCGTGCCTACGTGGACGGCGGCCGTCGACTGCCCCCCGACGCCGTGCCGGAACGCCTGCTCGCCATCCTCCTGCACGACCTGGAGCGCGAGGCGGCCGAAGCCAAGGGGACCCTGCCCGCCCGCTACAAGAAGGGAACACCCCTGGGCTGGGAGTACACACCCCGTGACACCGACGGTGCCGAGGGCGCGCAGGTGAGGTGAGTCCGGGCCCACGCCGGCCCGGGGCACACCGCTCCGCGACACGCGCTCCGAGCGGGTCGCACCACCTGGTTGGCCCGACGCCCCACCGCTATCCTGCCCGCCGGGGATCTGGGCGCAGGTGCGCGGCGGGGGTGGGTGGCCGTGGACGGTCGGCGCTTCGGGCCGTACGTCATCGCGGAGCTGCTCGGTCGTGGCGGCATGGGCGAGGTCTACCGCGCCTACGACACCGTCCACGACCGGGACGTCGCGCTCAAGCTGCTGCCCGCGCACCTCGCCGCCGATCCGGAGTTCCGCACGCGGTTCGCCCGCGAGTCGCGGATCGCGGCTCGGCTCGGCGAGCCCCACGTCGTCCCGATCCACGCCTACGGCGAGCTGGACGGAACGCTCTACATCGACATGCGGCTCATCGACGGCCGCGACCTCGCCGCCATCCTCGCCCGCGACGGGGCACTGGCGCCCGAACGGGCCGTCGCGCTGGTCGAGCAGGTGGCCCAGGCACTCGACGGCGCGCACGCCAACGGCCTGCTGCACCGCGACGTCAAGCCGGCGAACGTCCTGGTCGGCGAGGCGGGTGGCGGGCACGCCGAGTTCGCCTACGTCGTCGACTTCGGCATCAGCCGCTCGACGACGACCAGCTCGGCGCCCCTCACCGGTGCCGGCGCGACGGTGGGCACCGTCGACTACATGGCGCCGGAGCGGTTCCTCGGCCGCGGGATCGACCACCGCGTGGACGTCTACTCGCTGGCGTGCCTGCTCCACGAGTGCCTCACCGCGCAGCGCCCGTTCCCGCGGGGGGAGTTCCTCGCGGTCATGTACGCCCACCTGCACGAACCGCCGCCCCGGCCGTCCCTCGTGCGGCCGGGGGTCCCATCGGAATTCGACGCGGTCGTCGCCCGCGGGATGGCGAAGGAGCCCGACCGGCGGTACCCGACGTGCTTCGCCCTCGCGGCCGACGCGCGGGCCGCGCTGGAGGGCCGGGCGGACGCCGGTCCCACGCGGGCGACCGCGGTCGCGCCGCAGCGCACCGCCGTCGCACCCACCGCTCGTGCCCGGCGCTCGCGCTTCGGGGTTGTCGCCGTCGCGACCGGGACCGCCGTCGTGCTCGCCATCGTCGCCTGGCTTGCGGTCGCGGGCCTCGCCGGCGGCGACGGGACCGGCGATACCGTGCCGGACCGGGACTCGCAGGTACCGTCCTCGGCCGACGTCCCGACGGGGGCGCTCGCCGTGCGGGGCGACCCGGCCGGCCTCGCGCTGAGCCCTGACGGGAGCCGGCTCTACGTCAGCGACCTCGGCTCCGGCGTCGTGCAGGAGGTCGACACGCGCGCGGCGAAGGTCGTCCGCGAGATCAACGTCGGCGGGTTCCTGCACGGCATCGCCGTGATGCCGGACGGCTCGCGCGCGTACGTGGGCGCGGAGGGCACGGGGGCGGTGTCGGTGCTGGACCTGGCGTCCGGGTCGGTGATCGCGACCATTCCCGTCGCCGACGGGGCCTGGCTCTGGGGCGTGGCCGCTTCGCCCGACGGGCGCCGCGTCTACGTGACGTCGCGCAACTCGGGTACGTTCGCGGTGATCGACACCGCGAGCAACACGGTGCGGGCCACCGTCGATGGCGGCACGGCGCCCGACGGCCCGGTCGACGTCGCCTTCTCCCCGGACGGCCGACGCGCCTATCTGACCGACCGCGGGGCGGGGGTGGTGACGGTCGTCGACGCCACGACCGACCGCGTCGTCGCGACCGTGCGGGTGCAGAGCGCGCCGAACGGGGTCACGGTGGGGCCGGACGGGTGGGTGTACGTCACGAACGAGGGGGCCGACACCGTGTCCGTCATCGACCCGGGAACGCTCGCCACCGTCGGCACGGTCGCCGTCGGCGATGCCCCGATCACCGTCGTGACGAGTCCGGACGGCACCCGGGCCTACGTCGTTGACCGCGGCTCCCGGGCGGTCTCGGTGATCGACACGACCGCCCGGTCCCGGGTGCGGAGCCTGCCGGTCGGCGGTGATCCCGGACCCGTCGCGATCAGCCCCGACGGGCGGCGCCTCTACGTCGGCAACGCAGGCGCCGACTCCGTCGTGGTGCTCGATCCCCAGGCGTGAGCGTCGTGCCGCGCGGCGTCACAGGTGGCTGAACCCTCCCGACTCCTGCTTCGTCATGGACACCGTGACCGGGTGCCTGCCGAAGTGGGCGACGGTGTCCCGGAAGTCGTCGAGCAGCAGCGAGGCCATGTCGCGGCTGACGCCGAGGCGCACCAGGATGCGCTGGACGGCGATGTCGGAGGCCGTTCCGGTGAGCGTGTAGGCGGGCACCTGCCACCCCTTGTTGCGCAACCGGTCGGCCAGGTCGAACAGCGTGTAGCCGGGGTTCTCGCCCTCGCGGATCCGCCAGGTGACCGTCGGGATCCCGGTGTTGGGGTTGCTGTCGCAGAGCAGCTCGAACGGGCCGAGCTTGACGATCTCGGCGGCGAGGTACTGGCCGATCTCGTAGGACGCCTGGTGGATGCGGCGGTAGCCCTCATGGCCGAGGCGGAGGAAGTTGTAGTAGCTGGCGACGATCTGCCCCGCAGGCCGGGAGAAGTTGATCTGGAACACCGGCATGTCGCCGCCCAGGTAGTTGACGTGGAACACCAGGTCGTCGGGCAGCTCGCCGGCGTCGCGCCAGACGACCCAGCCGACCCCGAGTGGTGCCAGCCCGAACTTGTGCCCGGAGGCGCTGATCGACTTGACGCGGGGGAGCCGGAAGTCGAAGGCGACGTCCGGCGCGCAGAACGGGGTGAGGAATCCGCCACTGGCCGCGTCCACGTGGATGTCGACGTCGAGGCCGGTGTCGGCCTGCAGCCGATCGAGCGCGGCCGCCATGTCGGCCACCGGCTCGTACGCGCCCGTGTACGTGACGCCGAGGGTCGGCACGACCATGATCGTGTTCTCGTCCACCCGCTCCAGCATCGTGGCCGGGTCCATCGCGTAGCGTCCGGGCTCCATCGGGACCTCGCGCATCTCGATGTCCCAGTAGCGGGCGAACTTGTGCCACACCACCTGCACCGGACCGCACACCATGTTCGGGTTGTCCGTCGGCAGGCCTGCGGCCCGCCGCTTGGCCCGCCACCGCCACTTGGCCGCCATCCCCGCCAGCATGCACGCCTCCGACGAGCCGATCGCCGAGGCCCCCACGGTGTTGGCCGAATCCGGCGCGTTCCACAGGTCGGCCATCATGTGGACGCACCGGCGCTCGATCTCGGCGGTCTGCGGGTACTCGTCCTTGTCGATCATGTTCTTGCTGACCGACAGCGCCATCAGGTTCATCACCTCGGGCTCCACCCACGTCTGGCAGAAGGTGGCCAGGTTCTGGCGGGCGTTGCCGTCGAGCATCAGCTCGTCCGAGACCAGCTGGAACGCGTCCCTCGGCAACGTCCCGTCCTGGGGGAACCGGTACTTGGAGACGGGCCTGGTCAGGTCCCGGTCGGCGAACACGCAGCTATCGAGCTCGTCACGGACCTCGTCGCGCTGGTGCAGTGGCATCTCTCGACATCCCCTCGATCGGAGCCTCCCGCGCCGGCCCGCACCGCGGGTCGCCGCAGCGTGGGGCAGCCCTGCCTCAGCACCCCGCGGTTGGTTGGTCGTTTCCGATCGTGGCCACCCGCGATGCACGCCGTCATCGCCCGTTGAGGGTGGTACGCAGGGCCCGCGGGGTGCCGCAGGATTGGCGGGTGAGCCAGTGGGACGTCTTCGAGTTGCCCTCGGAAGCCCGCGTCCAGAACACGGGTGGTCGTGGGTCCCTGATCAGCCGGGTGCAGTGGCTGCACCCCGACGGCTCGACCGCCACCTGGGAATCCCGGCTGGCCCGCAAGCGGGGCGTCATCGAGGTGGTCAGGAACGGCATCGTCGAGCGGATCATGGCGCGGCCCGCCGTCGCCGTCCGGCTGCGCCGGTGCAACGACCTCTCGGGGGTGTCGTTCTTCCTCGGCGGCCTCCTGTTCACCGTGGGCGCGCTGTTGGCCCAGTACGAGGCAGCGCCGGTGCTCACCATCGACTGGACGTTCCTGATCGGCGGGTTCTGGTTCTCCACCGGTGCCTATGCGGCCCTGGTCCAGGAGCTGAACTCGCCACGCCGGATCGGTGACGACGGGACGCTGGTCGCCCCCGCGTGGCGGTGGTGGGCGTACGAGCCGTACCGGCCCGGGTGGGTGGCGGCGTTCGCCCTGTTCTGCGGCACGTTGGCGTTCGCGGTCAGCCTGGTCGACGCGTTCCTCACGGGACTGAGCGCGGGCCAGGCCAACCGGTTGATCTGGGCGCCGCAGATGGTCGGCTGCGTCCTGTTCCTGGTGTCCGGACACATCGCGATCGCGGAGGTCTGCCACGGTCGGCTCCGCTGGATGCCGTCCTCTCTCGGCTGGTGGATCGTCCTCGTCAACCAGATCGGATCGTGGCTGTTCATGGTGTCCGGGCTCGCCGCGTTCGTGCGGCCGGTGACGGGAGAGGTGATCAGCGTCGGTCTGATCAACTGGGGCACGGCGTGGGGTGCGGCCTGCTTCAGCGCGGCCGGGGTGGCCCAGCTGTTCGAGCGGCCCGCGGTCGCGCATGCGGTCGTCCACGACCCGGGAGCAGGCGTGCCGTCGCAGGCCGAACCGGGCAAGGGCGTGGCCTGAGCGTGATCCTTGCTCCGCCTGCCCTGCCGTACCGGCGATCGGCGGAACGTCACCTACCGCCTGGTGACCTAGTGTCGACAGGATGGGCGTCCGTCCTACGGGGCCAGTAGCGCCGTCGCCGCCGTCCGCGGACGGTCTCGTGGGTCGCGAAGCGGAGCTGGCCGTGCTGCAGGCCGCGTTCGACGCCGCAGCGGCGGGCCGGCCGACGATCGTCCTGCTGGTCGGGGAAGCCGGGATCGGCAAGACCCGCCTCACCGACGAGGCCGCGGCGCTGGCGAGGGCCTCCGGGATACGGGTGCTGCGTGGCGAGGCGGACGCGGCGATTCGGCGACCGATGGAGCTGTGGCGCGGCGTCTACCGCTCGCTCGACGTCGTGCCCGCGAACGACCCGGCCCTGCCGGCCGAGGAACGCCGGTGGGAGCAGCTCGAGTCGCTGACGGCCGCCCTGGCCGCAGCCGCACCGGCCGTCGTCGTCCTGGACGACCTCCACTGGGCGGACGCGGTCGCGGTGTGGGTGCTCGAGCACCTGCCGAGGGCGCTCGGGGACGCGCCGGTCGCCTTCGTGGCGACGAGCCGCGACCAGGAGCCCGGCATGCCCCGGCTCGACGCGGTCCGGCGGGTGTCCCGGCTGGTGCACCTCGAGGGACTCGACGTCGACGCGGTGCGTCGGATGGCGGCCGCGCTGACCACCGGGCCGGTCGACGCGGTCGAGCTGCGGGCCCGGACGGGCGGCAACCCGCTCTTCGTCCGCGAGCTGCTGATCGCCCCGGACGGCGGGGGCGTGATCGGCGGTGTGATCGGTGAGGTCCTCGACCGGGTGCTGCGACGGTTCGACGTCACCACCCGGGAGCTGCTGGCGACCGCGGCCCTGGCCGGACCGGGCGCGCCGCTCGCCGTCCTCGCGGCGGCGGCGTCGACCACCGCGGCCACGGTCGCGGACCGCCTTGCGCCTGCCGTGCTGGAGGGCGTGCTCGACGGGGTGTCCCGGACGGGCGTGCGCTTCCACCACGCGCTGCTGGCCGACGCCGCTGCGCGGCTGGTCGACGCGCGCTCCCTCCACGGCCGGTTGGCGGTGGCATGGGAGGCCACCGGCGGGCTCGACGGCCGGGCGTCGGCGGGGGAGCACCGGCTGCGTGCCGCGGTGGGCCCGTCGGAGGTCGCCCGCGCCGTCGCCACCGCCTGCGACCTCGCCGCCGAGCTGATCGCCGCCGGGCACCAGGCGCGGGCGGCGGGCCTGCTCCAGGACGCGCGTGAGGCGGCCGTCGAGTGCATCGACCGCCCGGACCTGCGGGCGAGGGTGTCGCTGGACCTGGCCACGATCCTCCGCCGGCTGGGCGACCTCGACCTGGCGCTGGAGCACTACGGAGAGGCCGCGGAGCTCGCCCGGGGCAGCGCGGACCCCCTGCTGCGGGCCCGGGCCGCGGTCGGCGCGAACCTGTGGGTCACCGCGTTCATCCCCGATCCCGGCCGCCTGCGCCGGCTGGAGGACGCGCTCGCCGCGCTCCCGGACGGCGAGCTGCGGCTGCGGGCCGCGGTGCTCGGCCGCCTCGCCGTGGTGGGTGGGGCCGATCTCGACGCCGCCGACCGGGCGCGGGACTGGGCCGAGGAGGCCGTCG
This sequence comes from Pseudonocardia sp., assembly GCF_050246655.1. Lineage (GTDB taxonomy): Bacteria > Actinomycetota > Actinomycetes > Mycobacteriales > Pseudonocardiaceae > Pseudonocardia. The sequence continues at coordinate 18,941 of NZ_JBFWVQ010000056.1, read as the reverse complement.
ACGCCGCCCGGCGGACTGGCGACCCGGTGCTCGTCGCGCAGGCGCTCATCAACCTGACCATGTCGCCCGCGAGCCGCGACGAGCTCGACGCCCGGCTCACGACGGCCGACGAGGTGGTCCACCTGGCCGAGCGCGCCGGACGCTCGGACCTCGCGCTCTACGGGCACCAGCGGCGCTTCTGCCACCACCTCAACCACGGCGACGTCGGTGCGGCGCATCATGCGCTGGAGCGCGCCGAGCTGCTGGCCGGGTTGCTGCCGTCGCCGGGCTGGCGGCAGCGCACGCTGGTCCAGCGCACGACCCTGCACGCCCTGACCACCGGTCGGGCGGCGGCGACCGCGTCGATGGACGAGGCCGTGCGCGCCGGCTCCGGGCACATCGAGCCGCTCGTCCTGCTCGGCTGCGAGCTCCTGCACCGGATCATGCTGCTCGAGCTGTACGGGGGCACCGAACCCCGGGCGGGGGAGCTGTACCGCACGGTCGTCCAGATGATCGACAAGGTGCCCTCTCCGCTCCTGCAGGTGCAGAAGGGCTTCGTCGCGCAGCACGTCGGCGACGAGGCGCGCGTGCACGACGTCCTGCACCGCTACGCCGGGCAGCCCGGGCGGGTCCAGCGGTCGATCTCCGGCGACCAGCTGCTGCGCATGCTCGGTGACATGATCGCTCGGGCGGGCGCGACGGACCTCGTCGCCCCCGTCTACCAGGCCCTCCTGCCCTACGCAGGTCTGCTCAACGTCGGCGGCGGGCAGTGCGCCGGGCTGCCCGTCGACGACGTCCTCGGTCGCCTCGCCGCGCTCGCCGGCGACGTCCCGGCCGCCGTCCGACACGCGCGCGACGCCGTGGCGCTGGCGCGCGCGCTGCCGTCCCCGCCGATGCTCGTCGGATGCCTCGACCACCTCGCCGACGCCGTCGCGCGCGCCGGCGACGACGACCCCCGCCACCTGCGTGCGGAGGCCGCCGCGCTCGCCGTCGCCGCAGGCGTCGAGCGGCCCGGTCGGGACCGGCCGCCGCCCGTCCCGGACGCTGCGTCGAGGGCGGCGGCCCTGCGCCGGGACGGTCCGTCGTGGGTGCTCGCGACGCCGCTGGGCTCGGCCCGCCTGCCCGACAGCACCGGCCTCGGGCAGCTCGCCCGGCTGCTGCGCACGCCCGGCGTCGAGGTGGCCGCCGTCGAGCTCGCCGGGCTGCCGGGTGCACCGCCCACCGACCTCGGTCCGGCCCTCGACGCGCAGGCCAAGCGGGCCTACCGGCGGCGCCTGCAGGAGCTGCAGGCCGAGATCGAGGATGCGGCGGCGTGCAACGACCCCGTCCGCGGCGAACGCGCCCACGTGGAGACCGAGGCGCTCCTGCGGGAGCTCCGGCGGGCGGTCGGGCTCGGTGGACGCGACCGGCCGAGCGGATCGGACGCGGAACGGGCCCGTGTGAACGTGGTGCGCAGCCTGCGGCGGGCCATCGCCGCCGTCGGGCAACAGGCCCCGACGCTGGGCGCGCACCTTGAGGTGTCGGTCCGCACCGGCCGCTACTGCGGCTACCGGCCGGAACCTGCCGCGGCCCTGTCATGGACCGTCGAGGTCTGACGGCGGAACATCGTTCCACGCCGGTGAACGCCGTCAGGGGCATGACCTGGTGGAGCGATCGGCTCGGGCGGGCGGTGGCAAGCGCGGTGGGGCTGGCGCTGGTCACGGCGGCGTGCAGCGGCGGCCCCGACCGGCCCGACCAGGAGGCGGCGCCCGGGATCGCCTGGACGGAGTGCGGTGACGGCCTGCAGTGCGCCACCGTGCCCGTTCCGCTGGACTGGGCCGACCCCGCCGGCGAGCAGATCTCGCTGGCGGTGATCCGCCGTCCGGCGAGCAAGCCCGACCAGCGGATCGGGACCCTGCTCGTCAACCCGGGAGGCCCCGGCGACACCGGAGTGGGTCTCGTCCGCACCGGCGCCGACATCGAGGCGTGGGGCGGCGGCCGGTTCGACGTCATCAGCTGGGACCCGCGGGGCACGCACGGCAGCTCGCCGGTGAAGTGCTTCACGAGCGACGCCGAGGAAGCGGCGTTCTGGAACGGCGCGGCGGCGTACGCGGTCCGGACCCAGGATCTGGCGCGCCGGTGCGGCGAGGTGATGGGCCCGCTGCTCTCGCACATCTCGACCGCCGACACCGTGCGCGACCTGGACCGCCTCCGGGAGCTCGCCGGCGAGGGGACGATCACCTACGTCGGCCTCTCGTACGGCACGTTCGTCGGGCAGGTGTACGCCACCATGTTCCCCGACCGCGTACGGGCGATGGTTCTCGACGGCCTCATCGACGCGGTCGCGTTCACCACCAGCGCCGAGACCCGCTCCGCCGTGGACTCGGAGTCGACCGACGCGGTCTTCGGACGGTTCCTGGAGCTCTGCGAGCAGGCCGGACCCGGCAGGTGCGCCCTGGCAGGCCATGGCGAGACCGCGGCGCAGCGCGTGGCCCGGCTGTTCGAGCGGGCGCGCCAGGGGCCGATCCCGGCACCGGACGCGGACCCGCCCGGCGAGCTCGTCCTCTCGGACCTGCTCGTGTCGTCGTTCTCGCCGCTGTGGGCCCCCTGCGCGTCGAACTGGCCCGGCCGAAGCGAGGACCGCTTCACCGGATCGTGGAACGCGGGGACCGCGGCGCCGATCCTGCTGATCGGCACCCGGTACGACCCCAACACCGGCTACCGGAACGCGGTGCGCACCGAACAGCTGCTCGGCAACGCGGTCCTGCTCACCCACGACGGGTACGGTCACGTCTCCTTCCAGGATCCGAGCGCGTGCGTCGAGGCGGCGAAGACGCGCTACCTCGTCGACCTCCAGGCCCCGGCCCCCGGCACCGTGTGCCCGGCCGACCGACCGCCGTTCAGCTGATGGACAGCCGGGCGGGCCGGCCCTGCGGGGTCAACCACATCGCCGTGGTGACGGCCGATCTCGAGGGCTACCGGGCGTTCTACGAGGGCGTCATCGGCCTCGACACCGCACTGGTGCTCGGCCCGGGCCCCGGGCACGGGCGACAGGCCGTCGTCTTCGCGGGCGACGTCATGCTCCACGTCTTCGAGGCGGACCGCGACGTGCGGGCGTCCGGCGTGCCGATGCTCGGGCGGGGCCGGGTCGACCACCTCGGCTTCACGGTCCGCGACGAGGCGGAGCTGGCCGCGGTCCGGCGCAGACTCCTGGACGCCGAGGCGTCGAGCGGGGACGTCCGTGCGCTCGGCTGGATGCTCTCGCTGCGCTACCTCGACCCGGACGGGTTCGAGGGCGAGATCAACTGTTTCCACCCCCGATTCGACCCGTCCGCGCTGCGCGACCAGGACGAGGTCCTCGATCCGCGGTGGCTGGCCCGGGTCCGGCGCGCCCTGCGCGCCGGTGACGGGCTCCACCCACGCTGACCGGCACACCCCGGCGGCCCGGGACGGCACTCTTCCGGGCGGCCCGACACCACGAGGGGCATGACCATGACATCCCACTCCCGCACCGGCCGCCGCGCCGCGACGGTGGCGGCCGTCGCGGCGCTGGCCCTGATCGCCGCGGCGTGCACGGGCGAACCGGAGCAGGCGCCGTCGTCGGTGCTCAAGCCGATCGATCAAGACTCGCTGCAGACCCTCCTCGACGGGAAGATCCGGGAGCTCCGCGTGCCCGGCGCGGTGGTGCTCCTGCGGACGCCCCAGGGGGAGTTCCGGGTCGGGGCGGGCACCACCGAGCTCGGCGTGCAGAGCCCACCGGACCCCGGCACCCACTTCCGGATCGCGTCGAACACCAAGACGATGACGTCCGCGGTGATCCTGCAGCTGGCGCAGGAGGGCAAGCTCGCGCTCGACGACCCGGTGTCGAGGTACGTCACAGGCGTCCCGAACGGCGACGCCATCACCCTCGCCCAGCTGCTGGAGATGCGCAGCGGGCTCTACAACTACACGAACTCGCCCGAGCTCGCGAAGACGCTGGACACGGACCCGACAAAGGTGTGGACCCCGCGGGAGCTGCTGGACATCGCCTTCGCGCACCCACCGAACCGGCCGCCGGGCACGGACTACGAGTACAGCAACACCAACTACGCGCTACTCGGCCTGGTCGTCGAGCAGGCGGGCGGGCAGCCGCTCGCCACCGCGATGCACGACCGGCTGTTCGCGCCGCTCGGCATGGCGAACACGTTCCTGCCCGAGGCCACCTCGAACGCGATCCCCGCGCCGTCCTCGCACGGCTACCTGTACGGCAGCTCCTCCGTGGCGCTCTACGGCGAGCCGGAGTACACCCCGGAGATGACGGCCGCGATCGAGGCACGCACCGTCGCGCCGACCGACTACACCGGCGTCAACCACTCGTTCGCCGCGGCGGCGGGCGGCGTCGTCTCCACGGCCGACGATCTCGCCACGTGGATGCGGGCCCTCACCGGTGGAAAGGTGCTCGACGCCGAGTACCAGCGGATCTGGGCCGTCAGCATCAGGCCCGAGTCCCCGGACACCCCGCGCCAGGAGTACGGGTACGGCATCTCGCGGCTGAGCTGGGGACCCCACGCCATCACGTTCCACGGGGGTGAGACGGCCGGCTACAACTCGTTCATGGGCGTCGACACCGCCAACGACGTGACGCTCGTGGTCTGGACGAACCAGCCCGTCTCTCCCGAGGACGCGCCGACCGCCAACGCGATCATGGTGAGCGTCCTGGACCAGATCTACGTCGAGTCCCCGCTGGCGGCAGCCCCCGCGGCGACCCCGGCGGCCGCCTTCGAGAGCGCGCCGTGTCCCAGCCCGAACGTCGCAGGCTTCCCCACCCTGGACTTCCCGGCCGACGTGCAGTGCGGCTACCTCACCGTGCCCGAGAACCGCTCGAAGCCGGACGGGAAGAAGATCAAGGTCTTCACCGCGCGGGTGCCGGCCGCCTCACCGACACCGCAGCCCGATCCGATCGTGTGGCTGGCGGGTGGTCCGGGCGGCGCCGGGTCGTTCCAGGTCACGACGCTGACGCAGCAGGGCCTGAACGCCGACCGCGACGTGATCTTCGTCGACCAGCGCGGCACCCACCACTCCGATCCGCTGCTCTCCTGCCCCGAGTACGACGAGTTCGTCAACGACGCGATCAGCGTCCCGTTCTCGGCGGAGTCCACGACGGCGGCGGAGGCACCGGTGATCAAGGCCTGCCGCGACCGGCTGGCTGCCGCCGGCAACGACCTGGCGGCCTACAACTCCGCCGAGAACGCCGCCGACATCGCCGATCTGCGGGTGGCGCTGGGCATCGCCGAGTGGAACGTCTACGGCGTCTCCTACGGGTCGAAGCTCGCCCTGACCGTGCTGCGCGACCACCCGGAGGGCATCCGCAGCGTCGTGCTCGACTCCGTGTCGCCGCCGGCGAACAACATCTCCGAGACCTGGTGGCAAGCGCCCGCGAGCTCGTTCCGGGGGATCTTCGCCGCCTGCGCGGCCCAGCCGTCCTGCGCGGCGGCGTACCCGAACTTGGAAGCGGACTTCTTCGCCACCGTGACGCGGCTCACCGCGACACCCGTCGTGGTGCAGGCGACGGACCCCGCCACCGGGGCGCCCCTGACGGTCAACATCGACGGGTTCCCCTTCGCCTACGCCGTGATCATGGCCAGCGAGCGCGGTGACGCCTCCCGCGTGCCCAAGATGATCGCCGACATGGCGCGCGGCGACACCGCCGAGACCGTCGCCGCGATGCTCGCGCTGCAGACCCCTCCGGAGATCGTCGGCCTCGGCGGCCACGCGCTGGCCTTCAGCGTCTTCTGCCGGGAGCACACCAACCTGACGACCGAGGACGCCGCACTCGCGACGGCCCGGTCGGCGCTCCCGCAGTTCCCGGACCAGGTCCTGAAGGTGCAGCCCAAGCAGGGGCGCATGTTCACCGAGTGCCCCGTCTGGGACGTCGGGTCCGATCCGGGGATGACCGCACCGACCGTGAGCGACGTGCCCGTGCTGATCCTGGAGGGCGCCCTCGACGCGGCCACCGCCCCGGGGTGGGTCGACATCGTCCGGCCGGGTCTCACGCGCTCGCAGTACGTGGAGTTCCCGCTCACGGGGCACTCGGTCCTGGACAAGCACCCCTGCGCAATGACGATCATGAATGCCTTCCTCACCGACCCGACCCGACCGGTCGACGCGGCGTGTGCGGGACGGACGACGCTCACCTTCGTCACGGAGTGAGCCCCCTCGTGGGACGGCGTGCGGGCCTTCCGCCGATCGGTCTATTGCCAGATCCGACAGAGATGTCCATAGTTCGACATCAATGTCGGACATTGGAGGCGATGATGCCAGCGGTATCGACCATCGAGATCGACGTGGACGGGCGGCGGTTGAGCGGGCGGTCGGCTGAGCCGGACACGCCGGCCCGGGCGATCGTGTTCGCCCTGCACGGCGGCTCGTACTCCAGCCGGTACTACGACCTGCGCTCGGCCCCGCGCGCGTCGGCGCTCGGCACCTACGCGGCGCTGGGCTACCGGGTGATCGCCCTCGACCGCCCCGGCTACGGTGCGGCCGCCGGCGTCGCGCCCGGGGAGTGCGGCTTCCCCGCCCAGGCCGCGCTCCTGCGGGCGGCGGTGGCGCGGCTGCACGCCGAGCGCGGCGACGGCCTGCCCGCCTTCCTCATCGGCCACTCGATCGGCGGCATGATCGCGATGATGGTGGCGGCGGGTGAGGTCGACGTCCCGCTGCGCGGGATCATGGCCTCGGGCATGGGCATGGTGTGGCGTCCGGGGATCCTCGAGATGTGGGGCTCGCTGATCGGCGAGAGTTCGCACGTGGCGGTCCCGAACGAGGCCCGCGACCAGATCATGTTCGCCCAGGATCCGGTGCTCGTGGATCCGGCCGTGCAGCGGGAGGCGGGCGAGGACCTGCACCCCATCCCGGTCGAGGAGTTACGCGGCGCGGTCAGCTGGCACGAGACGATGCCCGGGGTGGCCGCCGACATCCGGGTGCCGGTGCTGCACGTCCTGCCGGAGCTCGACGGCATCTGGGCCTCCGACGAGCACGCGCAGGCCCAGGCGGCCGCCGCGCTCAAGGCCGTCGAGGGCGCGACGGTGACGGTGCAGCGCGCCGCAGGGCACTGCCTCGACGCACACCGGGCGGGCCACGCCCACCACCTCGCCACGGCGGCGTTCTTCGAGACCTGCCTGCTCGCCCGGCCGTAGCCCCGCGGCGGCGACGGCCCGGCCGCGAGGATTCACCACCGCGCTCGCACCTACCTCGTGGTGGGTGCACATACCGCCGGCGGTGTGTGTGAGCTGCTCGCGGTGGGTGCCAGGGCTCCCACAGATGTTCCACCGCCCGCGCCCTCGGTACTCGCACACGCCGGCTGGCGCCGGCGGTCGTCGACGCGGGGCTCAGCACGTCGGCTGATGCATGGGCATCGCGGCCGTGTGCGCCGCGCCGTCGCACGTGTGCGCGATACCACCGGGCAGCAGGCCGGGGTCGGCAAGAGCCGCGAGACCGAGGGCGATGAGGACGACGCCCGCGGCGAACCGCAGGATCCGTCCGGCCGGGAGAACCTTCTCCGCGTAGAGGAACACCGTCACCGCACCGAGAGCGACGACGTTCATCATCCCGAGCGGGAACATGATCGCCATCAGCGCCCAGCAGCAGCCGGCGCAGATCACGCCGTGGTGGGCACCCATGGCGATCGCACCCCGTACGCCCTCCCGCCACTGCCGGGACAGGAAAGCCAGCGGCGAGCGGCACCCCGTCAGGCATCGATCCTTCAGCGCGCTGAACTGGTACGCGCCGGCGACGACGATGAGCAGCGCACCGATCTGACCGGCATGGTCGGCGACGACGTCGACGCGCCTCGCGAGCTGTTCGCCACCGGCGGCGAGCAGGAAGGCGGCGACCCCGATCACGGACCACACCAGGACATAGCCCGCAACGAAGAACGCCGTCGGAGCCAACGGTCTGCCGCTCGATCCCCGATTGGCCGCGATCCGGGCGAACATCAGGATCATCGGAGCCGCGGCCGGGAACATCATCGCGACCACCATGGCGAGCCACACACCGAGGAACAGCAGGGCACCCATCCCCATCGTGGGGGTCATGCTCGCCGGCTGGTCGGTTCCCGCCGACTGCCGGATGAGCAGAGCCCACGCCCCCGCCGTGAGGACGACCAGCGCGAGCCAGATCGTGATCTGCGCCCGCCGGAGCGGATTTCGGACGCGCGTCGCAACGCCGCGCGATGCGGTGGTGGTCACGAGCCCGGGCCGGACCAGTCGAACGGGATGTGCTTGCTCGAGGTCGTGGCCATCTCGACGCTGAGGCCACCGAACAGACCGGCCGCCGCCTGACGCACCTCGCCCACACCCCAGGTCGTCACGCTGTGCTCGGCCGGCCCGACCTCGGCGCCCGGAGCGTTGAGGAGCTGGACCCGCTTCGTCGGGTCCGACGTCGGTCCGGTGAGAGCGGAGGACGTCGCGCTGTACCAGCCCGACACCTCGACGCTCCAGCTCGAGAGGTCCTCGGCGATCTCGATGCGCATCGGGGCGACCTCGACGCCGCGGAAGTCCCCGATCAAGGACGCGAACATCGCCGGCCATCCACCGGCCGCCCCGCCGAATATCGCGAGGAGTGCCTGCATCTGCTGCGGATCCGCGCGGTCGTCGACGAGCAACCCCAGGGTGCACGACGTCTCGCCGCCCCAGATGTTGCCTTCGAACGTCAGTACGGCGCCCACATTCAGGCCGGCCAGCTCGGTGTCGCCGTACCGGCCGCCGGTGATCCGGTAGGCGAAGATCGCCGTGCACCTGTCGTTCGTGGGCGACTGGGCGAACGTGCACGGGCAGGGGGTGGCGCAGGAGCAGACATCGAACCAGTCGCCCTGCAGCGTCCAGGCCGGAACGGATTCGGTGGTGGTCATGACGGCTTCCTCCGGGTGATCGGCGGTCGGTGCCACGGCGGCGGTGTCACGGTCGTCGGCGATTGCGGCGATTGCGGCGATTGCGGCGATCGCGGCGATTGCACTGTGGCCGCCGCCCGATCCGGCGGCGAGATGGCCGGACGCCAACTACCCTTGTTTTCCCGCCAAGCCGTGCGGGAGGGTCCGTCCATGCGTCATCGTGTGGTCGCGCTCGCCCTGCCCGGCCTGGTCACCTTCGACCTGACCTGCGCGCTGCAGATCTTCGGGCACGGCCCGAACCTGGACCTGCGGCCCGATCTCTACGAGCTCACCGTCTGCGGATCCGGCGAGGCCCTCGTCCCGACCTACGACGGGTTCGACCTCGCCGTCGGCCACGGCCTGGACGCGCTCGAGGGCGCCGACACCGTCGTGATCCCCGGCTACGCCCCGGCCTGGGACAGCGCGCCCCGCGACGACGTGCTCGCCGCCCTGCAGCGGGCCGCCGCCCGCGGCGCGCGCATGATGTCGATCTGCATCGGCGCGTTCGCCCTCGCCCATGCGGGGCTGCTGCGCGGACGGCGCGCCACGACCCACTGGGCCGCCGTCCACCGGCTCGCCAGCCAGTTCCCCGAGACCACCGTGATCGACGACGTGCTCTACGTCGACGACGGCGACGTCCTGACGTCCGCCGGGCTGGCCAGCGGGCTCGATCTCGCCCTGCACGTGACCCGCCGCGACCACGGAGCCCATGCCGCCGCCGAACTGGCCCGCTGGAACGTCGTCGCACCCCATCGCGACGGGGCGCAAGCCCAGTTCATCAGCACCGCCATCCCCGACACCTCGTCCAGCACCATGAACGCGACCTGCCAGTGGGCGCTGCGCCACCTCGATCAACCCCTGGGGCTCGCCGAGCTGGCCGAGCACGCCAACCTCAGCGAGCGCACCCTGCTCCGGCGCTTCCACCACGAGATCGGGACCAGCCCCAAGCGATGGCTCCTGCTGGCCCGCCTCGACCGGGCCCGGGAGCTGCTGGAGACCACCGACCTGCCCGTCGAAGCGGTGGCCCACCGCACCGGCCACTCCTCCTCGGCCGCGCTGAGAGATCGCTTCACCGCGGCACTCGGCACGTCCCCGACCGCCTACCGCCGATCGTTTCGACCGGGCAGGACCCGGCCGGCCGGACAACGCGACGAGCGTCGAAGCCTCGATCCCCCGCCGTGAGCGCGTTCCGCGCGTCAGACCTGCTGTCGATGCTGGGTGGTCGCCGGCTCCGTCGGGTCCGCGGGCGAGGCCTTCGCCGCCTCCGCCGCATAGGCCTGCGCCTCGGCGTTCGAGCCGTAGTCGGCGATCTCCCGCATCATGGCGCGGCGGATCTTCGGCTGCTGAGCCAGGGCCAGCGCGAACACCGTCAGGAGGAACCACATGGTGAGGCTGCTGAGCACCACCAGGATCGCCGGGATGACGACGTTGCCCAGCCGGGCCGTCAGCTCCTGTGCGGCGAACACCCGCCAGATCAGCATGAGGTTGACCAGGTAGCCGACCGCGTAGGACACGCCGAACACGATCAGGAACTGCTTCAGCGTGCCGTCCTTGCGGCGTTTGAGGACCGGCTCGTCCCGGATGGGCAGGGCGATCGAGAGCACGTTGCCGACACCGAGCCACAGGAGGATGAAGCAGAGCATCAACGCGCACGCCTTGAAGAAGGCACCGAGATCGCCTGCTCGCCAGGCGAGCAGTGCGCTGAGCAGGAACCCGAGTGGCGCCACCAGCGTGAGCAGCGCGAGGTTCTTGATGACCAGGACGTGCCAGAGCCGGGCACCGCTGTCGAGGGCGGCGCGGACCCGCATGGCGTCGAAGCTCATCGCGTTCAGGCACACCGCGCCGCCCATGACCACCGAGATTGCCCACAGGCCCAGGTACGGCAGCAGGCGCTGTTTGGTGTCCCACTCGAAGGTCCGGATGAAGCCCAGGTAGAGCAGGCCCAGGGCCAGGCTGATCGCCAGGTTCTTGAGCACCGAGCGCGGCTTGCGCGTGAGGACGTAGTGGATCTCCCCGCGCAGGCCACGGGCGAGCGCGGGCCCGTGGCGGGTGACCGCGTTGCGGCCGGCCAGGGCCGTGTGGCCGTCGACGACCGACGCATCCGGCTCGGCCTCGCCCGCGTCGATCCGGGCCAGGCGGGCCTTGAGGACGGCCAGGTGCGCCTCCTGCAGGGCCGCCCGGGCGGTGCGCACCGCCGCCTCGGCCGCCCGCTCCGCGCGGGCCGCCTCGGCGTGGGTCCCGACGGGCGAGGCGTCGTCCCCCGCAGGCAGAACGCCGCGACCGTCGCCCGGTGCCTCCTGGTGCGTCCGGTCGTCATCCGGCTCCACGGCGACGGGGGCCCCGACGAGGGCCGGTTCCGCCGCGGGCGTCACCGCGGAGCGGCGTTCGAGGTCGCGCCGCTCGGCGATCCGCTGCTCGACCCCACGGATCGTGGCGGCGACGTGGTCGCGGTCCTTCCACTTCGACGCCAGCACCGCGCGTTCGGCTGCGGCCGCGTTCTCGACGAGGTCGACCAGTTCGTCAACTGCTGACACGGCGCCTCCTCGCCCCTGCGCGCACTCGACGCGCCGGCCCCGAGGTCCAGCACACCCCGGCGCTGCCGGGCGGACATCACCCGCGACAGGTGAGCGCCGCAGCGTCGACGCGCATGCCCTGGCGCGTTCGCGGGTCGGACGGAGCCGGCCGCCCGTTCCCCGGCGTCCTCGGGAGCTCAGTCGGCACACCCGTTTCCGCAGGTCAACCCCGGATTCAGCCGTCACGACCGCCCACGAACCGCGGAATCGGTGTCACCTGCCAAGGATGAGGCGCCCCCGGACGATGTGCGCCACGCTGGCCATGGCCGGTCCGCTGGTGGGCATCGCAGCCCCGCGGATCGTCGGTGAGACTCGAGGAGGGAATCGATGGCGATCGGGCCTGTCCAACTCATCGTGCTCGGATTCAAGGATCCGGAGTTCCACGGTGAGATCATCGCCGAGTTGGGGCGTCTGAAGGAGAACGACACGATCAAGGTGATCGACGCGCTCGCCGTGTACAAGGACGCTGAGGGGGACTTGGAGGCGATGCACCTCAGCAACCTGTCGACGGACGAGGCGATCGAGTTCGGCAGCAAGGTCGGCGCGTTGATCGGCCTGGGCTTCGATGGCGAGCCCGGTATGGAGGCCGGAGCCTTGGCCGGGGCCGAGGCTGCGGCGGACGGAATCACGGTCTTCAACGATGAAGAGGCATGGGACGTGCTCGAGGAGATTCCCAATGGCTCAGCGGCCGCAATCCTGCTGATCGAGCACCATTGGGCGGTCCCGCTGCGGGATGCGGTCCTGCGCGCAGGCGGGTTCCGCATCTCCGACGGGTTCATCAGCCCGTTGGACCTCATCGGGATCGGGCTGATCTCGGCTGAGGAAGCGGCGGCGATGCACAGTCTGGAGCAGGCGCCCGTGTCAACCTGACCGGGCGATCGGTACGGAGCTGGAGGAGTGGGCATGTTCGGATCTCGCAGGGTCGCCCGGCGGACCGCCAGGCGGACAGCTCGGCGTCGCGACCGCCGCGACTGAGGCATGAGAACGGCGATTCCGCCGGCCGGTACGCCGGTCGGCGGGATCGCCGTGTCCGCCCCGCAGGGGATCTGCGCCAGGACGGTGACAGGGCAGCCCCCCAGGTCGTCGAGCATTCATCACCGCGCACGCCGAGCCGGTCCCGTCGGGCCGCCTCGGCGTCACGACGCGGGGTCGGCTGTCATTCCGCCCGGCATGCCGGCGGACCGCCTGCGCCCGTAGCGCGTTCGACCGCGGGGCTTGTAGATGGAGAGCGCCAGCGGCAGCAGGAGGACCGCGAGGCCGCCGCCGGAGTGCACGATGAGTGAGATCCGCTCGAGGCGATGGTCGCCCGGCCCGAGCCGCCCGGCTGCCGCCTCGCGTGCGAGAAAGGCGATCGGCTCCAGCTGCTGGAGCAGGACGACGACGGCGAGCAGCGTGACCCCGAATTTGATCAGTACCCAGTAGTGGCGGACGACGCCCCAGTCGGTACCCAGCGACTGCACGAGCCCCGTCGCGAGCGCGGCGAGACTCAGCGGGACGAGCCCGAACCAGGTCATCGGCGCCAGCGCGACCTGGATCGATCGAACGAGCTGCGCGTCGTCGCTGGTCAGCCCGGACACGGCGAGCGTGAGGAAGGCCAGCGCCGCCCCCAGCCAGCCGACCGAGGACGCCACGTGCACTGTGAGGGCGAGCTTCCGGACGCCCGCAGGCATCCTCACCGGTCGACCGGCGTCGCGTCGGGTGCGGACATCGCGGTGTGCCGACCCGGTCCGTGTTCGCCGCCGAGGAGCAGCATCGCGACGACGACCAGCGCCACCACCATGACCGCGAGGACGACGAGGGTCCTGACCCACCGCGGCAGGCCCTCGTCCCGACCGGTTTCACGTCGAAGCTCCACGTACGTCCCCACTCTTTTCGAGACAGTATGTCTTGGTCCGGACAGACTGTCACTACTTCGGCATGCCGCATACTTCGTTTGTGCCGAAGCTGTGGACCGACACCGTCGACTCGCATCGGCGGGCCGTCCGAGACGCAGCGCTGGACGCCGCCTCGGAGCTCCTCGCCGAGCGCGGGCCGCGGGGCGTGACGATGTCCCGGGTCGCCGAGAAGGCGGGCATCGGTCGAGCGACGTTGTACAAGTACTTCCCGGACGTCGACGCCGTCGTGCGGGCCTGGCACGAGCGCGAGGTCGCGGCCCACCTGGCCCAGCTCGGGATGCTGCGCGACGCACCTGGTACCCCGATCGAGCGGCTCGAAGCCGTGCTCCGCGCGTACGCGTCTCTTGCTCGCCGGAGCCACACCGGCGGCGAGGCGACCGGGCCCCTTCACGCTGATGATCATGTTGTCCGCGGCCGACACCAGGTGCGCGACATGGTGTGCGACCTGCTCTCCGCGGCCCGGGGTGAGGGCGATGTCCGGGAGGACGTGCCCGTCGCCGAACTCGCCGCCTTCTGCCTGCACGCCCTCGGAGCCGCAGGTCCGGATGCGCCGGAGCCGGTGGTGCAGAGACTGATGCTGCTGATCATGTCCGCACTCCGCGTCCGGCGCTGACGCGGACGCGGACGGTTCCTGCCGAGGCCTGCCACGGCGTGCACGGATGCCGCGGTCTGCCGGCCGCTCGATGAGGCTCGCTACGCTCGGAGCCGTGGAGCGGACCGGACTGGCACCGGGGCAGCGCCTGCTGCTCGTGGTGGCCGTGGTGCTGGGCGTGCTGACGATGCACGCCACTCCGGTCCTGTGCGCTCCCGCCTCCGACGACGGCCACGTCGTGGCCACCTCGCACCCACATGCTGGCGCCGGTGCGGCGATCGGACACGGCCAGGACCCGGACTGCGGCAGCCACCACGCGCTGGCCGCGTGCCTGGCGATCCTGGCGATGGGCATGCTGCTCCTCGCGCTCCGCCTGCTGGGGTGGATGTCGCCGGGACCGTGGCGCGCCGCGCGGGTGCTGCTCCTCGGTCCGGTCGTGGGGTCACGCGCACCCCCACGGGCGAGTTCGACCCGTCTCGCTGAGCTCTGTGTGTCACGGCGCTGATCGATCGGTGCACACCGTCGATCACCGTCCGTTCAGACACACAGAGAGGCACCCATGCACGTCACACGTACGTTCGGGCTGCTCGCCGCAGCCCTGAGCACCCTGCTCGTCACCGCTTGCGGCACCGCTGCGCCGCCGTCCTCGCCCGCCGCCTCGTCGCCGGAATCGGCGACGGTTGTGGCCGCCGGCCACAACGAGGCCGACATCACCTTCGTCCAGGGGATGATCCCCCACCACGAGCAGGCTGTGGTGATGTCGCAGCTCGCCGCCGACCGGGCGGCGTCGCCGCGGGTGAAGGAGCTGGCCGCGACGATCGAGCAGGCCCAGGCGCCGGAGATCGAGCAGATGCGCGGCTTCCTCGAGGCCTGGGGCGTCGAGGAGGACAGCTCGATGGGCGGTATGGACCATGGCTCCATGGGCCAGGGCGGAATGCCCGGCATGATGTCCGGCCAGCAGATGGGCGGGCTGGACCGGGCGAACGGTGCCGGGTTCGACCGCATGTTCCTGCAGATGATGGTCGTGCATCACGAGGGTGCGGTGACGATGGCGCGCACCGAGCTGGCCGACGGCCAGAACCCGCAGGCGAAGGCCCTCGCGCAGGCGATCATCGACCAGCAGACGGCCGAGATCGCCCAGATGCAGGAACTGCTGAAGACCGTGTGATCGGGCCCGCCGGGCCCGGCTCGATCTCTCGCGAGTCGGGCCGGCCCCGGCGGGCGCTTCTCGCCGGCGTGACCGTGATCTCTGCGCCGGTCGGTCGATGGGAGTAGCGATGGCAGGCGGCCACACGGCGCCGAGCAGGGTTTCCGACGCTGCCCGGCGGGCTGGGCTGGTGCTCGCCGTGCTGCGCCGGCTGCGCCGTCGGGACTCGTGGAGCAGGGCGCAGCTGATCGCTCACCAGGGGCGGGCGCTCGCCGTCCTGCGCGCACACGCCTACGCACACTCGCCGTTCTACCGGCGCCTCCACGCCGGCCGGTTCGACACCCCGCTGTCCGACCTGCCGGTGCTGACCAAGGCGCAGCTGATGGAGGGATTCGACGAGGCCGTGACCGACCGCGCCGTCCGGCTGGACGCCGTCGAGCGCCACCTCGACGTGCTACGCGGGGACGAGTTGTTTCGAGGGCGGTACCGGGTGTGCGCGACGGCGGGCACCACCGGCCGGCGCGGCATCCTCCTCTGGGACAGATCGGAATGGGTGGACGTCCTGGCCTCGTACAACCGCGCGCAGGAGTGGGGCGGCGCCCGAGCGGGGTTGACCCGGCGGATGTCTACGGCCGTCGTGAGCTCCACGAACCCGACGCATCAGTCGGCGCGCGTCGGCGCGTCCATCGACAGTGCGTGGCTGCCGACGGTGCGGATCGACTCCGGCGACGACCGTGCGTCCATCGTCTTGCGCCTCAACGGCCGACAGCCCCGGACGCTGGTCGCCTACGCTTCCATGCTGCGGGTGCTGGCCGAGGAGCAGCTCGCCGGTCGGCTCGCGATCGCTCCCGAGTTCGTGTTCAGCGCCTCGGAGGTGTTGACGCGCTCGACACGCGACGCTGCGACGGCGGCATGGGGCCGCCAGCCGCGCGACGTCTACGCCGCCACCGAGACCGCCGCCATCGCCGCCGAGTGCGGGCAGCACCCGGGCCTGCACCTGTTCGAGGACCTGGTGCTCACCGAGGTCGTCGACGGGAACGACCGGCCGGTGCCACCGGGGGAGTACGGCGCGAAGGTGCTGGTGACGGTCCTGTTTTCGCGCACCCTGCCGCTGATCCGCTACGAGATGACCGACAGTGTCCAGATAGCCGTCGAGCACGACTGCCCGTGCGGCCGGCCGTATGCGCTTCTCGCAGGCGTCCAGGGTCGCCTGCAGGAGGCGTTGCAGTTTGCGACGGCCGGCGGCGGGGAGCGCACCGTGCAGCCCGTCGTCGTCCACCACATCATGGATCGGGTCACAAGCGCCGGCTGGCAGGTGGTGCAGCGGCCCGAAGGGCTCGAGGTCCTGCTCGTCCGACCGAGGAACGTCGACCCGACGGCGCTGGCCGCGAAAGTGCGGAGCGCCCTCGCCGAGCAGGGCGTCGTGGTCCCGGACGTCCGCGTTCGTGAGGTCGAGTCGGTACCGCGGACCGCGCTCGGCAAGGCCCCTCTCATCACCGGGACCACGTCGTGAAAGCTCGTTGTACCCCATACCCCTATAGAGTATATTCCCGTGCGTTCCGTCGACCCTTCCGAGATCGCTAGTGACAAGGAGGTCGTCATGACGACCGGCACTGAGAACGTCGAGTCCGCCGTACTGGAGGTGCGCGGCGTCCAGTGGGCGAGCGAGAAGGCGGTGGTCGAGTCCGTCCTCGGCCGGCGTCCGGGCGTCCGCTCGGTCGAGGCGAACCCGGTCGCCCAGACCGCGACCGTCGTCTACGACCCGGAGGCGACGTCGGTCGCCGAGCTGGCCGGTTGGATCCGCGACTGCGGCTACCACTGCCAGGGCCGGTCGGTGCCGCACCACGTCTGCGATCCGCTGGTGGACGCCCATCGCCCGGCGCCGGAGGAACCCGCCGAGCCGTCGCCGCACGAGATGATGGGCCACGGCGGGCACGAGGGCATGTCGATGGCGACGATGGTCGCCGACATGCGCAACCGGTTCCTGGTGGCGGCGGTGCTGTCGATCCCGGTGCTGCTGTGGTCGCCGATCGGCCGCGAGGTGCTCGGGTTCGAGGTGCCCGCGCCGTTCGGGCTGCGCGACGACGTGTTCTCGCTGATCCTCAGCCTGCCGGTGATCTTCTACTCGGCCTGGATCTTCTTCGACGGCGCCTACCGTGCGCTGCGCGCCCGGACGCTGGACATGATGGTGCTGGTCGCGGTCGCGGTCGGCGCGGGCTGGGGCTACTCACTGGTGGTCACCCTGGCCGGCGGTGGCGAGGTGTTCTACGAGGCCGCCACCGTGCTCACCGCGTTCGTGCTGCTCGGGCACTGGTTCGAGATGCGCGCCCGTGGCGGGGCCAACGACGCCGTCCGTGCCCTGCTCGACCTCGCCCCGCCCCGCGCCGTGGTGATCCGCGACGGCCGCGAGGTCGAGGTGCCGACGGCGGAGGTCGCCGCGGGCGAGCTGCTGCTCGTGCGGCCGGGCGCGAAGATCCCGGTCGACGGCGTGGTCGAGGACGGCGAATCCGACGTCGACGAGTCGATGGTCACCGGGGAGAGCCTGCCGGCGCACAAGACCGTCGGCAGCGACGTGATCGGCGCGACCATCAACGCGGACGGCACGCTGCGGGTACGGGCGACGAAGGTCGGCGCCGACAGCGCGCTGGCGCAGATCGTCGCGCTGGTGCAGGAGGCGCAGAACTCGAAGGCACCCGGGCAACGACTCGCCGACCGCGCCGCGTTCTGGCTGGTGTTCGTCGCCCTGCTGGGCGGTGGCGCGACGTTCGCCGCATGGGCCCTGTTCTCCGACGAACCGCTGACCGTGGCCCTGCTGTTCGCGATCACGGTCGTGGTCGTCACCTGTCCCGACGCCCTCGGCCTCGCGACCCCGACCGCGATCATGGTCGGCACCGGCCTCGGCGCCCGGCGCGGCGTGCTGTTCAAGAACGCCAGCGCCCTGGAGGCCTCGGCGCGCATCGACACCGTCGTCATGGACAAGACCGGCACGCTCACGAAGGGCGAACCCGAGGTCACCGACGTGGAAGCGCAGGAGATCGACGAGACCGAGCTGCTCGCCCTGACCGCGGCCGTCGAACGCGAGTCCGAACACCCGCTCGCCCGGGCGATCTCCGCCCACGCCGAGCAGCAGGGGGTGGCGCGGCCGGCCGTCACCGGATTCGAGAACGTCCCCGGCCACGGCGCGGTGGCCATGGTGGCCGGCCGCCGGGTGGCGGTGGGCAACCGGCGCCTACTCGAGCGCGAGGACGTCGACCTCGGGTCGCTCGCCACCCGCCGCGACGAGCTCGCCGCCGCGGGCCGCACCACCGTTCTCGTCGCGGTCGACGGGCGTGCGGCCGGGCTGATCGCGCTCGCCGACGCCCCACGGCCCACGGCCGCCGCCGCGGTCGAGGCCCTGCACGAGCTCGGCGTCGAGGTCGTCATGCTCACCGGCGACAACGAGGCGACCGCCCGCCGCATCGCGGGGCGACTCGGCATCGACACCGTCATCGCCGAGGTGCTGCCCGGCGACAAGGCCGCCCAGATCGGCGCGCTGCAGGCGGAGGGACGGCACGTGGTCATGGTCGGCGACGGGGTGAACGACGCCCCCGCGCTGGCCCAGGCCGAGCTGGGCATCGCCATCGGGGCAGGTACCGACGTCGCGATCGAGACGGCGGACGTCGTGCTCATGCGCTCGGACCCGCTGGACGTGCCCACTGCGCTGCGGATCGGGCGCGGGACGGCGCGCAAGATGCGCCAGAACCTCGCCTGGGCCATCGGCTACAACGCCGTCGCGCTGCCGATCGCCGCGGGCGTGTTCGAGCCCGCGTTCGGGCTCGTGCTGCGACCCGAGATCGCCGCGCTGTCGATGTCCGGGTCCAGCCTCCTCGTCGCG
>NZ_JBFWVQ010000055.1:0-38553 GCF_050246655.1 Pseudonocardia sp. | reverse complement strand
GCGTCCCGAACGGCAGGGCGGCCACTCCTCGGAAGCCACCCACCGGCAAGGAGCCATCAGCCACACCCTGCCGTCGCGGGCGTCCGGAACACCACATCCCGAACATCAACAACCTTACGGAGGAGCCATGTCCGTCGCCAGCGGGACGCACGCGGGCCGGGGGATGCAGATCGCCGCCGTCGTCCTCGGCGTGCTCACCGTGTTCTACGGCCTGCTCGTGCTGAGCCTGCGTCCGGTCGCGCTCGCCTCCATCGCGGTGCTCGCCGCGATCGCGCTGTTCGCCGCGGGCATCGGCCAGATCGTGCTGGCCCAGGCCTTGTCGGGCGCCTGGAAGTGGCTCGGCTACGCGGCCGGGGCGGCGGTGATCATCGCCGGCATCCTCGCCCTCGTTTGGCCCGGAACCACGCTGTTCTTCCTCGCGATCCTGCTCGCCTGGTCGTTCGTCATCCACGGGCTGGTGCGGATCATCGGCTCGCTCGTGACCCGCGGGGACATGTGGTGGTTCGCGCTGATCATCGGCATCCTCGAGGTGCTCATCGGCGTGTGGGCGATCGGCTCGCCGGGCCGCGAGGTCCTGCTGCTGGTCAACCTCGTCGGGATCTTCCTGATCTTCGCCGGGGTCGACGCCGTCGTCACGGCGTTCTCGCGCCCCGCGGCGGGTGAGCGCTGATCGCGAGGTCCGGGCCCGCGGTTACGGTGTCCGCGACCACCGGCCGCCGATAGGGGTTCCCCGATGACCGACGTGACCACCCGCGACACATCCGAGGAGTGGGTGGCTCCGCAACCCTCGGCGGGAGACCGGGCCCGTGCCGCCGCGGCGGCGCTGCTCCGGGCCGCCGCGGGTCAGCTGCGGTTCACGCTGCCCGGCGCCTGGGGTGTCGTGATCGCGGTGTGCCTGTCGCTCACGCCGTCCCTGCTCCCCCGCGACGGGCTGATCCAGGGCGTCGTGGCGGGGCTCTCCGGCTGGATCGGCTACGGCGTCGGCGTGCTCGCCGCAGCGATCTGGCGGGCCTTCGCCGACCGCGGGCCGCGCGCGCCGCGGCCCGGCGCCTGGCGGGCCTTCCTCGTCGCGGGCGGACTCGCGCTGCTGGTCTTCGCCGGGCTCGGCCGGTACTGGCAGACGGCGGCGCGGGCGCTCCTCGGCCTGCCGCCCGAGCCGCTGCCGGCCGCCCTGCTCTCGGTCCCGGTCGCCGTCGTCGTGTTCGCGGTGCTGCTGCTCATCGGTCGCGGGGTCGGGCGCGCGGGTCGCGCGCTCGGGGAGTTCCTGGGCAGACGCATGGGCCGCGCCGCCGCCCGCACGCTCGGCTGGGCCGTCGTCGCCCTCACCGTCGTCGGCCTGCTCGACGGCGTGCTGGTGGACGGCTTGCTGAACGCGGCGGACCGGACGTTCGCCGCGGGCGAGGCGCTGCTGCCCGAGGACGGCGGCCCCCCGGCGAGCCCGTTGCGCTCCGGTGGGCCCGGCTCGCTCGCCCCCTGGGAGACGCTCGGCAGACAGGGTCGCGCGTTCGTCACCGACGGCCCGACGGCCGCCGAGATCAGCGCGCTCCGCGCCCGTCCCGCGCTCGAACCCGTCCGCATCTACGCCGGCCTGTCCACCGCGCCCACCACCGAGGAACGCGCCCGCACCGCCGTCGCCGACCTCGAACGGGCGGGCGGCTTCGCGCGCGCCAACCTCCTCGTGGCCACCACCACCGGCACGGGCTGGCTCGAACCCGGCTCGATGGCCGCCTACGAGACCCTCGCCGACGGCGACTCCGCCATCGTCTCGATGCAGTACTCCTACCTGCCCTCCGGGTTCTCCTTCCTCGTCGACCAGGTGCGGGCCCGCGATGCGGGTCGCGAGCTCTTCGACGCCGTCTACGAGCGGTGGAGCGCGCTGCCGGAGGGGCAACGGCCGCGCCTGTACGTGTTCGGCGAGAGCCTCGGCGCGTTCGGCATGGAGGGGGCGTTCAGCGGCGAGGCCGATCTGCGCAACCGCACGTCGGGGGCGCTGTTCGTCGGCGCTCCGGCGTTCGCCACCCTGCATCAGCGGTTCACCGAGGAGCGCGACCCCGGGAGCCCCGCGATCGAGCCGGTCCACCGGGGCGGGCGGACGGTCCGGTTCGCCACGGAGATCGCCACCGGGGCACCGCCGCGCGATGTCGCCTGGACCGGAACGCGGGTGCTCTACCTGCAGCACCCGTCGGACCCGATCACGTTCTGGAGCCCGTCGCTGCTGCTCTCCCGCCCGGACTGGCTCGCCGAGCCTGCGGGCCGCGACGTCCTCGACGCGATGGTGTGGATCCCGGTCGTGACGTTCTGGCAGGTCACCCTGGACATGCCGCCCGCCGTCGGCGTCCCGGAGGGCCACGGGCACCGCTACACGGGCGAGGTGGTCGACGCGTGGGCCATGCTGCTGCAGCCCGAGGGCCTCACACCGGAGAGCGCGGCGGCGATCCTGGAGGCCTCGCGAGGGTTCGGCAGGCCCGCGTCCTGATCGCGGCGCACCCTGCGACGCCGGCGGCCACCCCTGCGAAGCGCACGCGCACCCTGCGAAGCCGGCGCCCGATCCGGCCAACCGGACGTGACCCCTGTGCAGCCCGCCCCCGACCCGGCCTCGCAGACCCCCGGCACCCCTCGCAGACGCCGCAGCCCCTGCGAACCGCACCCAGCCTCTGCGAGGCGGACCCCCGACCCCTGCGAAGCGCTCCCAAGCCCTGCGAAGCGGGCCCGAGCCACCGAGGCAGGCCCGACGGAACCCGCGCAGACCCCCGGCACGCCTCGCAGACGCTGCAGCCTCTGCGAACCGCACCCGACCTCTGCGAGGCAGGCCCCAACCCCTGCGAAGCACATCCAACCCCTGCGAAGCACATCCAAGCCCTGCGAAGCCGACCACCAGCCGCTGCGAAGCGCGCGCTACCCGCCCTTCTCGACGGTCGCGGGCTGGTCCTCGGCTGCGGCGTCCTCGGCTGCAGGGTGATCGGCTGCAGGGTGATCGCCGGCTGGACGGTTGTCGGCCGCAGGATGGTCGTAGGCGAGATGGTCGGCGGCGGGATCGTGACCCTCGTCCACGGGGTGATCCCGAGCCATGTCCTCCGGACGGCCGTCCCCCGCGCCCGAGGCCCGCCGCAGCACCCCGCGCAGCCGGCTCGCCTCGACGATCCGGACGTCGACCTCCACCCCGACGAGCATCGCGAAGCTGCCCATCCACATCCAGCCGAGGAAGAGCGCGAGGGTGCCGAAAGCGCCGTAGCCGCCGTGGTCGCTGGCGAACGTCGTCACGTACAGGGAGAACGCGGCCGAGGCCGTCATCCAGATCGTGACGGCCACGACGCTGCCGAGGCTCAGCCACGTCCCGCGCGTCCGGACGTGGCGCAGCGAGCGCGGCAGACCCCGCTGCAGCAGCGAGAAGAACACGTTCAGCACGACGAACAGCAGCGGCCAGCGCAGGTAGGTCCAGAGCGCCGCGGCGACCGGCGGCAGGCCGAGAACCCGCTCGATCGTCGCGACCAGGGGACCCCCGACCACCAGCATCAGCGTGATCACGGACAGCAGCGCGAGGAGCAGGAGCGTGAGCGGGAGCCGTGCGAGCTTCGCCATCCACGGGGCGCGGTCCTCGGGGACGTCCCGGATCGCGGCGGTGGCCCGCTGGAACGCCGCCACGTAGCCCGACACCGCCCAGACGCTGACGACGAGGCCGATGATCGCGGCCGTCCCGGCGCGGGACTCGCCGTCGATCGCGTCGACCAGGGCGGGACCGATCCCCTCAAGGGGCTCCGGCAGCACCGCGGCCGATGCCCGGAGGATCACCTGCTGGACGCCCTCCGAGCGCGCGAAGAACCCGCCGAGCGCGACGAGCACCACCGTCCCCGGCACGATCGCGAGCAGGCCGAAGTAGGTGAGCGCGGCGGCCCGGTCCACGAGCTGGTCCGCGACGAGCACCCGGGTCGCGGTACGGGCGAGCTCCCGCAGCTGGGCACGCCTCACGGTGCCACGACCGGGGCGGGCGCCGACGCGAACAGGTCCAGGCCGAGCGCCCGCGACAGGTACGCGGCGGCGCGCTGCCCGCGCACGCTGTTGCCCGCGGTGTCCAGGGGCGGCGAGAACGTGCCGAGCGCGCCCTTGCCGGGGGCGACGGCGACGATGCCGCCGCCGATGCCGCTCTTGCCGGGCAACCCGATGTCGTAGAGCCAGTCCCCGGAGGTCTCGTAGAGCCCGGCGGTGGTCATCACCACGAGGACCGCCCGGCACACCCCCGGGTCGACGACCCGCTCGCCGGTGGCGGGCTGCACGCCGGCGTCGGCGAGCGTGGCGCCCATGAGGGCGAGGTCCGTTGCGGTGACCGCGAGGCAGCTCTGGCGGGTGTAGAGCTCGACGAGCTCGTCCGGGTCCTCGGTGACGGTCCCGACGGCGCGCAGCAGCCGGGCCAGCCCGCGGTTGCGGTGGTTGGTCCGCGCCACGCACCGATGGACGTCCGCATCCAGCGCCAGCTCGCGGCCCGCGAACCGGGACAGTCCGGCGCGCAGGTGCTCCCAGCGCTGCTCGAGCGACCTGCCGGGCAGGAGCGCGCACGTCACGAGAGCGCCCGCGTTGACCATCGGGTTCGTCCGCCCGTCCGGGCTGCGCTCGATCGCGGCGAACGAGTCGAACGGCAACCCGGTCGCGTTGACCCCGGTCCGGCGGCGCGCCTGCTCCACCCCGACGGCGGCGCACGCGAGCGCGAACACGAACGGCTTGGCCACGCTCATCATCGTGAACGGGACGCCGGCGTCGCCCACCGTGAGGACCCGTCCGGTGACGGCAGCGACGGCGAGCCCGAACAGCTCCGGCCGGGCGGTGGCGAGCGCGGGGTAGACGGTGGAGACCGTCCCGTCGTCCAGCGTGCCGAAGCGGGCGTGCGCGTCGGCCAGCAGCCGGCCGACCCGGTCGGGATCCGGAAGCGTGCCGGTCGAGACGTGCCGGGGTGCGTCCCGGTCGTCGGGGCCCGGTGCCGTGCCGCGGACCGATCCGGGCCGGCGATCCCCCACGTCAGGGCTCACGGACGGTCACCTCCACGGCGAGCGCGCGGCGCGCCGCCTCGTCCAGCACGGCCCGGCGCGGCTCGGGCACGTCCAGCACCCGCGGCTCGGCGCGCGCGAGCAGCGGGGCGAGCCTGCGGTCCGCCCGCAGCGCGTCCAGCGCCGCCGCGTCCCCGCCGAGCACGACGGCGTCCAGCCGCTGCGGCAGCAGCACGCGCGCGACGGTCTCCGCGGCCGCGTCGATCGCCACCCGCGCCTGGTTCTCCCGCCGGCGCGCGAACCGCCCCGACGACGAGCCGCCCTTGCGGTTGCGCCCGTGGACGGGCCGCGCACCGGTCGCCGACACCTCGACGACCCCGGCCCGGGCCACCCCGACGCTGTAGCCGCCGAGCCGCACCAGGACCAGCCCGATCCGCCGGTCCGCGGCGAGGTGGGCGAGCAGGCCCGCCAGGCCCTCCGCACCGGCGGGCAGCCCGCCGAACGGCACGGCGAGCGTCGCGGTCGCGCCATCCGCGGCCTCGACGACGACCCGGTCCGGCGCGCTGCGGGTGGCCGCCGGGCCGCCATGGCGTTCGGTGAACCGCTCGACCCAGCCGGCCAGCCGCTGCGGCGCCACCTCGACGACCCGCCCGCCGCCCGCCGCCGCGCGCACCCGCACTAGCCGAGCCCGAAGACGTAGTCGTCGCTGTAGCAGCGCACGAGCAGGCGGTCGCCCTGGCGCACGATGTACTCGGGGCCGGACGCGAGCGCGACGCTGCGGGTGACCGCACCGCTGCCGCGGTCCAGCACGTACAGCGCGTCCGGCTCGGCGGTGAAGCCGTAGCCGGTGACGAGGTGGTCGTCCAGGACCTCGAAGGTGAGCGCGTTCGACACCAGTGGCGCGCTGTGCCACAGCACCTCGCCCGCCGGCACCCGGATCGCGGTGACGTAGGCGTTCGCCCCGTACGACGACCTCGCGTAGGTCCAGTGGCCGTGGGACACGTAGAGCACGTCCCCCACCTGGCGGGCCCAGCGGATCTGCTGGTCGACGAACTCCTCGTCGCCGGGCAGCGCCCGGGGCGCGCGGGCGTAGGCGCGCAGGTCCAGGGCGTAGCGGGGGGCGCGGGTGGCCGGGTCCAGCGCGACGAGCACCGTCGGTGTCGGGCCCGCCGCGGGTGCGGCACCCGGGTCGCCGCCGGGCGCGGGCGCATCGCCGTAGAGCAGGAAGACGGCCTCGGGCTGGGTGATCACCTCGACGAGGTCGTGCCCGCGGTAGGTGCGGGGGACGTCCGCGTCCCCCGCACCTGCCGCCTGCTCGGCCGGCACGCGCGGGATCGTGACGCCGTGGCGGCGAAACCACTCCTCGGTGTCGGTGATGCCGTTCTTCGCGCTCGAGAGCAGCGCCGGCTCCGGCCCGGACGGCGTGGCGGGCGCGGACGGCGGCGCGGTGTCGAAGGGCGGCGCGGGCAGCACCACCGGCTCGACGGACTCCAGCGCGGCGAGCCCGGATCCGATCCGGCCGGACGTCCCCGGATCGGCCGGGGCGGGCGGGTTCCCGCGCTGCTGGGTGAGCGCGACGAGCCCGCCCACGAGCAGCACGGCCACCACGACGGCCGCGAGCAGCCACGCCGCGGGTGCGCGGGACGGGCGGCGCGGCGCGGGTGGTGGTGGCAGTGGCGGTGGTGGCGGCGCTCCCGGCGGTGGTCCCGGTGGTGGCACGTGGACCGTCGGCGGTGCGGGCGCGACGGCGAGCGCCCGGGCGGCCGCTGCGGCGAGCTCGCCCGCGCTCGGGTAGCGCCGGGCCGGGTCCTTCGCCATCCCGCGGGCGATCACCGCGTCGAAGGCGGCGAGCGCGGAATGCGCCGCCGACGGCGCGGGCGGCGGCGCGTTCATGTGGGCGTGCAGCAGGGCCGCCGGCTCCGTGGCGCGGTAGGGGCGCCGCCCGGTGAGCAGCTCGTGTAGCACGCAGGCCAGCGCGTACACGTCCACCCGACGGTCCACGGCGCCACCGGCGAACCGCTCCGGGGCCATGTAGTCCAGCGTGCCCACCGTCGCGCCGGTGCCGGTGAGCGAGGATCCCGCGCCGTCCACGGCCCGCGCGACGCCGAAGTCGACGAGGTAGGCGAAGTCGCGCCCGGTGAGCAGGACGTTCGAGGGCTTCACGTCGCGGTGGACCAGCCCGTCCGCGTGCGCGGCGTCCAGCGCGGACGCCACCTGCTCGACGATCGCCACCGCCCGCTGCGGCGGCAGCGGCCCGCGGGCGACGACGCTGCCGAGGTCCTCGCCGTCGACCAGCCGCATGTCGAGGAAAAGCCTGCCGTCGATCTCGCCGAAGCGGTGGATGGGGATGACGTGCGGATCGCGCAGCGTGGCCGCGATCTCGGCCTCGCGCCGGAAACGGGCGCGGAAGTCGGGATCGGCGGACAGGTGCCCCGGCAGCAGCTTGAGGGCGACGACCCGCTGGTGCGTACCGTCGAAGGCCCGGTGCACCTCGCCCATGCCGCCGCGGCCGAGCAGGGCCTGCAGACGGTAGGGGCCGAAGGTCTCCCCCGCCTTCTGGACCTCGTCGGCGGCCGTCCGGTCAGCCATCCGCCCAGCCTAGAACCGGGCGCGACGGATCAGCCCGCTGCGGTCTCCCACAGGCCGAGGACGTTGCCCTCGGGGTCGCTGAAGTAGGCGACGAACCCCATCTGCCCGACCGGCATGCGGGCGAGCACCGTCGCTCCGCCCAGCTCCTCGATCCGGGCGAGCGCCGGGTCGATCGCCTCGACGTCGACGACGAGCACCGGGCCACGCAGCGGACCCTCCACGCGCCGGAACATGCCGCCGTTGATGAAGCCCGGCTCCTTCGGCATCCCCTCGGCGCCGGTCGGGCCGGTCATGGCCATCGTGTAGTCCATCTCCGGCATCACCGAGACCTCCCAGCCGAGCGCGTCGCGGTAGAAGCCGCGCGCCCGGTCGCCGTCGTCGAAGGGGATCTCGAAGTGCACCACTCGCCCGCCCACCTGTGGCCTCCTGGTCTCGTCCTGCCCGGCGTCCCGTCGTAGTCCCCCCGGTCGCCCGGGTCAAGGGGTAGAACTGCGCCGTGGCCGACGTGCTGGTGGTGGGCGGCGGGCCCGCCGGGCGGGCGCTCGCCGCGGCCGTCGCCGCGCGGGGCCTGTGTACGACCCTTGTCGATCCCCGCCCGACCCGGCCGTGGCGGGCGATCTACGGGATGTGGGCCGCGGACCTCCCCGCCGATCTCCCGCCGCACGTCGTGGCCGCCCGCGCCAAGGGCCGCGCGATCACGACCACCACGCACGACCTGGGCTGGGACTACGCCGCCCTGGACGTCGGCGCGTTCCGCGCCCACCTCGACGCCGCCCTGGATGCGGGCGGCGTCCAGGTCGTCGCGGGGCGGGTGGCGCGGGCCGCCGACGATGCGGTGGCACTCGACGACGGCACCGTCCTGCGCGCCGCGGTCGTCGTGGACGCCGGCGGCCGCTGGCGGCCGCTCGCGGGGCGCCCCGGACGCCCGGGCAGGCTGCCCGCGGAGCAGACGGCCTTCGGCCTGGTGCTGGACGAGGAACGGGCCGCCCCGCTGGTGCGTCCCGACGAGGCGCTGTTCATGGACTGGCGACCCGACCACGGCGAGCGCGGATGGCCCACCTTCCTCTACGGCATCCCCCTCGGCGCGGGCCGGGTGCTCCTGGAGGAGACGTCGCTCGCCCGCCGCCCGGGGCTGCCCCTGCCGGTGCTGCGCCGCAGGCTGCTGGCCCGTCTGGAGCACCACGACGTCCGCCCGCCGGGGCACGCCGTCCCCGACCGCGTGCACTTCCCGGTCGACCAGCCCCCGCATCCGGGGACGGCGTTCGGGGCCGCCGCCCCGCTGGTGCACCCCGCGACGGGGTTCAGCCTCGCCGACGCGCTGCGCCTGGCCCCGGCGGTCGCGGACGCGCTCGCCGCGCACCTGCCCGCCGCCCCCGACGCGGCCCGCGCGGCCGTCCACCGTCTCCTGTGGCCGCCGGCGGCCCGCGCCGTGCACCGGCTGCGCACGATCGGGCTGGAGGCGATGCTGCGGATGCCGCCGCCGGAGGTACCGGCCTTCTTCGCGGTGTTCTTCGACCTCCCCGAGCATCACCGGTGGGCCTATCTCACCCGCCGCGCGGACCTCGCCGGGCACGCCGCCGCGATGGCTGCGCTCTACGCGCGCAGCGGCTGGCGCCTGCGCGCGCGGCTCGTCGGCCCGGCGCTGCGCCCCGCTCTGGGCCGCAACACCGAGGAACAGGCCTGCTGATCGGTCCCGACCAGGTGAATCAGGGGTGTCGCCGGCAGCGACCGGGACGCTACCCGCAGTAGCGTCGATCCCGGGCGCCGCCGGGCCGTCGTTCGCGGGCGAAGGCCGGCGGGCGCCCGGACACCGGGAGGGACCCATGAGCGCCTACCGCTGCATCGTCGTCGGCACGGACGGCTCCGCGACCTCGTTCGCCGCCGTGGACCGCGCCGCGGCCGTCGCCGCGGACAGCGAGGCCGAGCTCGTCATCGTCTGCGCCTACACCCCCGCGAGCCGCGAGGACACGGCGGAGGCCGACGACGTGCTCAAGGGCGAGGCGTTCCTCGTCCACGGCTCGACCCCCGCCGACGAGACGCTGCGCGCCGCCGAGGACCGCGCCGCGGCCGCCGGTGCGCGGAAGATCAGGAGGGTCGCCGAGGACGGCCCGCCGGTCGACGTGCTGCGCCGGGCCGCCCGGGCGGCAGGCGCGGACCTGATCGTCGTCGGCAACCGCGGCCTCAACACCCTGAGCGGGCGGATCCTCGGTTCGGTGCCGTCGGAGGTCGCGCGCCGCGCCGGTATCGACGTGCTGATCGTGCACACCACCTGACCCGGGACGGGGGCCGCGGTCAGTAGCCCGGCGCGCGCACCCCGTCGGTCTTCTCGGGGTCCTCCACGCGCAGGTGGAGCGTCTCGATCCCCGGGGAGCGCACCTCGACGCGCACGACGAGCGTGCCCGGGCCGGGCGTGAACCGGCCGGTCCAGCTCTCCCAGCCGCAGTACACCGAGCGTCCGGAGCAGTCCACGGCCAGGTCGAGGCGCTCGGAGACCAGCGGGGTGTTCCCGGAGGCGACGAAGGCGGCGATCTCGACCGGCGCTTCGGCGTCCCCGTCGAGCCCGGGGGCGACGAGGAGGGAGTGCTCCACGCCGGGATGCTCGACGGCGACCCGGAACTCCTGGACGCCGACACCGCCCGGCGCGTCGATCTCGAACAGCGTCTTCTCCGCGACGCCCGAGTCGATCAGGTACGCCAGCGAGCCGAAGGCCGCCCCGAACACCACGAACCCCGTCGGGATCTTCCAGCTCACCTCGCGGAGGCCCTTCGGACCCTGCGCCTGTGCCCAGACGGTGAGGGCCGCGAAGAACACGCCGAGGGCGAGCCCGGTGAGGAACAGCCAGTCGCTGGTGGTCACGGAGGGGGCTCGGTGCGCGGGGCCCCGGTGTTACGAGCCGGGATCGCGACCCCGCGCCACGGCAGCCCTCGGGAATCAGACCCGGAACCCGAGGGCGCGCAGCTGCTCGCGGCCGTCCTCGGTGATCTTCTCCGGCCCCCACGGCGGCATCCACACCCAGTTGATCCGCACGTCCTCGACGAGTCCGCCGTCCGGGCCGCCGCACAGCGCCGCCCGCGTCTGGTCCTCGATGACGTCCGTGAGGGGGCAGGCAGCCGACGTGAGCGTCATGTCGATCGTGGCGACGCCGCTCTCGGCCTGGATGCCGTACACCAACCCGAGGTCGACCACGTTGATGCCGAGTTCCGGGTCGACGACGTCACGCATCGCCTCCTCCAGGTCGTCGATCGACGGCTCGTCCTCCCGCCGCTGCGGCGGCTCCGGCATCCCCGCGGCGCCGCGGACGAGGTCCTCCAGGTGCGAGTTGTCCCAGTCGGATCCGCTCATCACACTGCTCCGTTCCCCTCGTGGCCGTTGCGCCCATGACCGTTGCTCTCATGACCGCGGGCCACGGCGTCCTTGAAGGCCATCCAGCTGATCAGGGCGCACTTCACGCGGGCCGGGTACTTCGCGACACCGGCGAACGCGATCCCGTCGCCGAGCACATCCTCGTCCGGTTCGACCTTGCCGCGCCCCTGCGCCATCTCCTGGAACGCCTCCAGGATCCGCATCGACTCCTCGATCGACCGGCCCTGCACGAGATCGACCAGCACCGACGCGGCGGCCTGGCTGATCGAGCAGCCGAGCGCCTCGTGGCTCACCTCGGCGACCCGCGCGGTGCCGTCCGAGGAGTCCAGCCGGACCCGCAGCCGGATCTCGTCGCCGCAGGTGGGGTTGATCTGGAACGACTCGGCATCGTACGGCTCGCGCAGGCCCGCCCCATGGGGCGAGCGGTAGTGGTCCAGGATGATCTCCTGGTACATCTGCTGGAGCTGCATCACCCACCGACCCCGAAGAAGGCGCGGGCCGCGTGCACGGCCGCCACCAGGGCGTCCACCTCGGCGGCCGTGTTGTAGACGTGGAACGACGCCCGCACCGTGGCGGCCACGCCGAACCGGCGGTGCAGCGGCCATGCACAGTGGTGGCCCACCCGCACGGCCACGCCCCGGTCGTCCAGCACCTGACCGACGTCGTGGGCGTGGATCCCGTCCACCAGGAACGAGACCGCCCCCCCACGCTCCTGCATGGTGCGCGGGCCGATGATCCGCACGCCCGGGATCGTCTCCAGCTGCTCGATCGCGTACGCGGTGAGCACCGCCTCGTGCGCGTGGACGTTCTCCATCCCGATCCCGTTCAGGTAGTCCACCGCCGCCGCGAGGCCCACGGCCTGCGACGTCATCGGCACCCCGGCCTCGAACCGCTGCGGCGGCGGCGCGTAGGTCGACCCCTCCATCCGCACCAGCTCGATCATCGAGCCGCCGGTGAGGAACGGCGGCATCGCGGCGAGCAGCTCGCTGCGCCCGTACAGGATCCCGATGCCGGACGGGCCGAGCATCTTGTGCCCGGAGAACACCGCGAAGTCCACGCCGAGGGCCGTGAAGTTGACCGGCATGTGCGGCACGGACTGGCAGGCGTCGAGCAGCGTGAGCGCCCCCACGTCCTTGGCCCGGCGCACGATCTCCGCCACGGGTGTGATCGTGCCCAGCACGTTCGACTGGTGGGCGAAGGCCACGATCCGCGTGCGCGGCGACAGCTCCAGCGCGTCGAGATCGAGGCGGCCGTCGTCGGTCACCGGATACCACCGCAGGGTCGCCCCGGTGCGCCGGCACAGCTCCTGCCAGGGCACGAGGTTCGCGTGGTGCTCCAGCTCGGTGACGACGATCTCGTCGCCAGGGCCGAGCACGAACCGCTCGGACTCCGGGCCCAGCCCCGTGCGGATGCTCGCATTGCCGAAGGCGTACGCCACCAGGTTGACGCCCTCGGTGGCGTTCTTCGTGAACACCACCTCGCCCGGGTCCGCACCCACGAACGCGGCGATGCGCGCCCGGGCCGACTCGTAGGCGTCCGTGGCCTCCTCGGCGAGCTGGTGCGCGCCGCGGTGCACCGCGGCGTTGTGCTGCTCCAGGAACTCCCGCTCGGCGTCGAGGACCTGGCGGGGCCGCTGGGAGGTGGCCCCGGAGTCCAGGTAGACCAGCGGGCGGCCGTCGCGCACCGTGCGCGTGAGGATCGGGAAGTCCGCCCGGATCGAGTCGACGTCCAGCGTGTCCGCCGCGGGCACGGTGGACGCCGTGGACACGGTGGACACAGTGGATGTGCTCATGCCAGCGCCTTCTCCGACTCCGACTCCGACTCCGACTCGGTCACGGCCGTGAACCGCTCGTACCCGCTGCGCTCCAGCTCCTCGGCCAGCTCGGGGCCGCCGGACTCGACGATCCGGCCGCCCGCGAACACGTGCACGACGTCCGGGGTGATGTGCTGCAGGATCCGCGTGTAGTGGGTGATGAGCAGCACGCCCACGTCCCCCGACGCGCGGTAGCGGTTCACGCCCTCGCTGACGACGCGCAGCGCGTCCACGTCGAGGCCGGAGTCCGTCTCGTCCAGGATGGCGATCTTCGGCTGGAGCAGGGCGAGCTGCAGCACCTCGTGGCGCTTCTTCTCCCCGCCCGAGAAGCCCTCGTTGACGTTGCGCTCGGCGAAGTCCGACCCGATGCCCAGGTCGTCCATCGCCTGCTTGACCTCCTTGACCCACAGGCGCAGCTTCGGGGCCTCGCCCCGGATCGCGGTGGCGGCGGAGCGCAGGAAGTTGGCGGTGGACACGCCGGGGACCTCGACCGGGTACTGCATCGCGAGGAACAGGCCGGCGCGGGCGCGCTCGTCGACCGACATCTCCAGGACGTCCTGGCCGTCCAGCGTGACGCTGCCGGAGGTGATCTCGTACTTCGGGTGGCCCGCGACGGCGTACGCGAGCGTGGACTTGCCGGAGCCGTTCGGGCCCATGATCGCGTGCGTCTCGCCGGACCGGATCGTGAGGTCGACGCCCTTCAGGATCTCCTTGGCGCCGCCTTCGACGGCCACCGAGACGTGCAGGTCCTTGATCTCCAGGGTGGACATGGTGTGGTGGGTGCCTTCTTCGCTGGGGTCAGTACTGAGGTCAGGGGGTGCGGGCGGGGCGGGTCAGGATCCGGTGCGGGCCAGCTCGTCCTCGATCGCCGCCTCCAGCCGCTCGCGCAGCTCCGGCAGGGTGATCTTGGACAGGATCTCGCCGAAGAACCCGCGGACGACCAGACGCCGCGCGACGTCGGCGGGGATGCCGCGGCTCTGGAGGTAGAACAGCTGCTCGTCGTCGAACCTTCCCGTGGCGCTCGCGTGCCCGGCGCCTGCGATCTCGCCGGTCTCGATCTCGAGGTTCGGGACCGAGTCCGCGCGGGCGTGCTCGGTGAGCACGAGGTTGCGGTTGAGCTCGAACGTGCTGGTGTTCTCCGCGGCCGCGCGGATGAGCACGTCGCCGATCCAGACGGTGTGCGCGTCCGGCACGCCGGTCAGGCCCTGCAGCGCGTTCTTGTAGACGACGTTCGACCGGCAGTGCGGGACCGAGTGGTCGACCAGGAGCCGCTGCTCCAGGTGCTGCCCGGCGTCGGCGTAGCCCAGGCCGAGCAGCTCGGCGTCCCCGCCGGGCCCGCGGTAGTTCACGACCGGGCTGATCCGCACGAGGTCGCCGCCGAGCGCCACGGACACCTGCCGCAGCACCGCGTCGCGGCCCATGCTGATGTGCTGGGCGCCGACGTGCACCGCGTCGTCGGCCCACTCGTCGGTCACGACGAGGTTCAGCTGTGCGCCGTCGCCGAGGACGACCTCGAGGTTGTCCGCGAGCGTTCCCGATCCCCGCTGCTCGACCACGACCGTGGCCTGCGCGTGCGGGGTGAGGCGCAGCTGCAGGTGCGCGGCGGCGACCGCGCCCTCGCCCGGCCCCGTGACCGAGATCGTCACCGGCTCCGGGGTGCCCTCCAGCGTGACGAGGGTGGCGTCGGCGAAGGCGCTCCACGCCGCGGCCGCCACGCGGTCCGCCGGCGTGCCGCCCTCGCCGATGCGGACGTCGTCGCGCCCGACCCGCTCGACGGTGGCGCCCGCTCCGGCGGTGATCTCCACGTGGGCGGCGCCGTCGAACGAGGCCCTGCCGTCGTGCAGCCCGTGCAGGCGCTTCAGCGGCGTGAACCGCCACTGCTCCTCACGGCCGCCGGGGACCTCGAAGGCCTCGACGTCGTAGGAGGTGAACCGCTCCCCCGCGGAGGCCAGGGGCGAGAGGCCCTGGCCCTTCTTCGCGCCCTCCAGCTCGGGCGCGAGCCCGGCAACTGTCTGGTTCGGCAGGGTCGTCATCCGACCCGTCGTGCTATCCAACGCTGCCCTCCATCTGCAGCTCGATGAGCCGGTTCAGCTCCAGCGCGTACTCCATGGGCAGCTCGCGCGCGATGGGCTCGACGAACCCACGCACGACCATCGCCATGGCCTCGTCCTCGGTCAGACCCCGGCTCATCAGGTAGAAGAGCTGGTCCTCGCTGACCTTCGAGACGGTGGCCTCGTGGCCCATCTGCACGTCGTCGGTGCGGACGTCGACGTAGGGGTAGGTGTCGGAGCGGCTGATCGTGTCGACGAGCAGCGCGTCGCACTTGACCGTGGAGCGGCTGTGGTGGGCCCGCGGGTTCACCCGCACCAGCCCCCGGTACGACGTGCGACCGCCGCCGCGGGCCACCGACTTCGAGATGATCGTGGAGGAGGTGTGCGGCGCGAGATGGGTCATCTTCGCCCCGGCGTCCTGGTGCTGGCCCTCGCCCGCGAACGCGATCGAGAGCACCTCGCCCTTGGCGTGCTCGCCCATGAGCAGCACGGCCGGGTACTTCATCGTGACCTTCGAGCCGAGGTTGCCGTCGACCCACTCCATGGTGGCGCCCGCCTCGGCCTTGGCCCGCTTGGTGACCAGGTTGTAGACGTTGTTCGACCAGTTCTGGATGGTCGTGTAGCGGCAGCGCCCGCCCTTCTTCACGATGATCTCGACCACCGCGGAATGCAACGAGTCCGACGAGTAGATCGGCGCGGTGCAGCCCTCGACGTAGTGCACGTACGCGCCCTCGTCGACGATGATCAGCGTGCGCTCGAACTGGCCCATGTTCTCGGTGTTGATCCGGAAGTAGGCCTGCAGCGGGATGTCGACGTGCACGCCCGGCGGCACGTAGATGAACGACCCGCCCGACCAGACCGCCGAGTTGAGCGCGGAGAACTTGTTGTCGCCGCTCGGGATGACCGAGCCGAAGTACTCGCGGAACAGCTCGGGGTGCTCCTTGAGCCCCGTGTCGGTGTCCAGGAAGATCACGCCCTGCTCCTCCAGGTCCTCGCGGATCTGGTGGTAGACGACCTCGGACTCGTACTGCGCGGCGACACCGGCCACCAGGCGGGCCTTCTCGGCCTCGGGGATGCCCAGCTTGTCGTAGGTGTTCTTGATGTCCGCGGGCAGCTCCTCCCAGCTGGTGGCCTGCTTCTCGGTGGACCGCACGAAGTACTTGATGTTGTCGAAGTCGATGCCCGACAGGTCCGCCCCCCAGCGCGGCATGGGCTTGCGCTCGAAGAGGTCCAGGGCCTTGAGCCGGAAGTCCAGCATCCACTGGGGCTCGTTCTTCAGGGCGGAGATGTCGGCGACGACGTCGGCGGAGAGGCCCCGCCGGGCGGAGGCGCCGGCGACGTCCGGGTCGGCCCAGCCGAAGTCGTAGCGGCCGAGCGTCGCGAGCGTCTCCTCCTGGGTGAGTCGAGTCTCCTCAGGAGCGGTGGTCATTCGGGCTGCCTCCCTCTCGGGACTGTGGTGGTTGCGTTCTCGTGCCGCAGGACCTCGGGATCGTCCAGCGGGACGTGCGTGGTGCACGCGGCGTCGCCGCGCGCGATGGTGGCCAGGCGCTGCACGTGGGTGCCCAGCACCTCGGCGAAAGCCTGCGTCTCGGCCTCGCACAGGGCCGGGAACTCGGCCGCGACGTGCACGACCGGGCAGTGGTGCTGGCACAGCTGCACGCCGTGCCCGGTCTCCCGGGCCTGCGCCGCGTATCCACTCGCGGTCAGTGCGTCCGCCAGGACGTCGACGCGCTCGTCCGCGGTGGCCGCGGCGGCGATCCGCTCCGCGTGCCCGGCCAACAGCCCGGCGACCCGGTCGCGCGCGAACCCGCGGATCGCGCCGTCCCCGCCGTGCTCGGCGAGGTAGCGCAGCGCCGCGACGGCGAGCTCGTCGTAGCCGTGGCCGAACTGCGCCCGGCCCGCGTCCGTGAGCACGTAGGCCCGCGCCGGGCGGCCCCGCCCGCGCTTGCCGCGGCGCGGCGCGGCGATCGGGGACACCTCGGCCTCCCCGTCCGCGATGAGCGCGTCCAGGTGCCGCCTGACGGCCGCGGCGGACAGTTCCAGCTCGGCGGCGACCGCGGCCGCCGTGACCGGTCCCTGCTCCATCAGGAGCCGGGCGACCGCCCGCCGCGTGCGCCCCTCACCGGAGGCGTGCGCGTCCGTCCCGCCGGCCGTGGCGGGGGCCACGGCCGTAGGCACAGCGGGCACAGCGGGCGCGGCGGGCGCGGTGCGCCTGCTGACACGCGGTCCGGCGGTTTTCACAACACCAGTGTTGCGTATATGGTCCCGCGCGGCAAAACCACCCCCTCCTCAAGGTGACGGCGCTCACCCCGAGGGTGGCGGGGCGGCCGACGGCGGGCGCCGTCCGGCCGGGACTACCCTCGGCCCGCATGGCGCCGCCGGATCTCCGCGCGCCGGACGCGCCTGCCGCGCCGGTGCCACCCGCCCGATCGGGCGGTGCGGGGCAGGTCGCCGGGGAGGTCCCCGCCGTCCGGGAGCCGGGCAGGTCCCGGCACCGCGCCGCGGACCGCGGACGGCACGCCGGCGCGCGCACCACCTCCCGGCTCCGGTTCGTCCGGCGGTTCGGCCTCGCCGGCACCCTGCTCATGGCGCTGGGCTCGCTCGGCGCGGGCGCCCTGCCCGTGCCCAACCCGCTCTTCGGGATCCGCGTCGTCGGTCTGCTCGCCCGCAACGCCACACTGGCGATCGCGCTCGTCTACGCCGGCACGGCCATGCTCGTCCTGGCATGGCTCTGGCTGGGCCGCATCGTCCGCAGGGACGGCCTCACTGTCGCGGCGGTCCTGCGCACCGGTGTCACCTGGGCCGTGCCGCTCGCGCTCTCGGTACCGATGTTCAGCCGCGACGTCTACGGCTACCTCGCGCAGAGCGAGATCGCCGCGCGCGGCCTGGACCCGTACACGCTCGGTGCGGCCCAGGCCCTCGGCGTCGACGACCCGCTCACCCGCAACATCCCCACCATCTGGCGCACCACGCCGTCCCCGTACGGGCCGGGGTTCCTCGTGCTCGGCCAGGGCGTGCTGCGCGTCGCCGGCACCGACGTCGCGCTGGGCACCGTCGCGTGGCGGGTGCTGGGCATCGCGAGCCTGGTGCTCGTGGCGTGGGCGGTGCAGCGCCTCGCCCGCCGGGCCGGGGTGGATCCCGCGCTGGCGCTGTGGCTCGCCGTCGCGAACCCGCTCGTGATGCTCCACCTCGTCAGCGGCCTGCACAACGAGTCGCTGGTGCTGGGGCTCGTCCTCGCAGGCCTGGAGCTCACCCTCGCGCACCGGTGGCTCGCGGCCGCGGTGCTGATCAGCCTGGCCGCAGCGCTCAAACTGCCCGCGCTGCTCGCGCTCGGGTTCGTCGGCGTGCACGTCGCGCGGGAGCGGGGGGCGCGGCTGCGGGACGTCCTGGCGGCCGCGGCGGTGCTCGCCGTGGTCGCGGGCACCGTCCTGACCGCCGTGTCGCTGGGCAGCGGCCTGGGTTTCGGCTGGATCCGCACGCTCACGGTGCCCAACGCCGTCGTCAACTGGATGTCGATGAGCACGTGGACGGGGCAGCTGGGCGGCCAGCTCGGGATCCTCGGCGGGCTCGGCGACCACACCCGCTCCGTGCTCACGCTCACCCGCAGCATCGGCGGGCTGGTGAGCGCGGTGCTGTGCGTGTTCCTGCTGCTCGAGGTCCTGCGCGGGCACCTGGACACGGTCACCGGCACCGGGCTGGGGTTCGCGGCGGTCATCCTGCTCGGGCCCGTCGTGCATCCCTGGTACCTGCTGTGGATCGCGCTGCCGCTGGCCGCCTGCGCGCTGCGGCACCGCCACCGCCAGGCGATGGTCCTCGTCCTCGCGCTCGCGGCGCTGCTCACCCCGCCGACGGGCTCGGGCTTCGACCTGCGGCCCTACCAGCTGCCGATCGCCATCCTCGGCGGCATCGCGATCCTCGCCGTCGTCCTGCTCGCCACCTGCCGGCGCCGTCGGGTCGGCGCCGGCGCCGGTCCGGCCTCCCCTAGCCTGGCGGCGTGACGACCGTCCGCACGGACGAGATCGGGGTCGACCTGCGACCCGAGAGCGCGGGCGACCGGCTCGCCCGCACCATCCGCCGTTTCGGGCTGACCGGCTCCCTGCTCATGGCCTTCGGCGCGCTCGGCGCGGGCGCGCTCCCCGTGCCGAACCCGCTGTTCGGCATCCGCGTGCTCAGCCTGCCGATCCGCAACGTCTCGGCGGCGCTCACGATCACCTATCTGGGCATGGGGATGGTCGTCGTCGCCTGGCTGTGGCTGGGCCAGCGCCTGTGGGCCCACCAGCGCGACGGCGCCGAGCGCATCGGGGGCCGGGCCGTCGGGCGGGCCGCGGCGCTCTGGGGTTTCCCACTCGCGATCGCGCCGCCGCTGTTCTCCACCGACGTCTACACCTACCTCGGGCAGGAGGCCATCTCGCTGCGCGGGCTCGACCCGTACCGGCTCGGCCCCGCAGGGGCGCTGGGAGTCGACGACCCGCTCGTGCGCTCGATCCCCACGATCTGGCAGCACACTCCCGCGCCGTACGGGCCGCTGTTCCTGTGGGTCGGCAAGCTGATGGTGCCGTTCGCGGAGGACCGGCTGCTGCTCGGCGTCGTCGCCCACCGGGTGCTCGCGCTCGCCGGGCTGGCGCTGATCGTCTGGGCACTCATCCGGCTCGGGCGCCGGTTCGGCGCCGATCCCGCGGTGGTGCTCTGGCTCGGCGTTGCGAACCCGATGGTGCTGTTCCACCTGGTCAGCGGCGTGCACAACGAGGCGCTCATGCTCGGCCTGCTGCTCGCGGGCCTGGAGATCGGGCTGGGCCGCTCCTGGGTCGCGGGCGCGGTGCTGATCAGCGCGGCGGCCATGGTGAAGCTCCCCGCCCTGCTCGCGCTCGGCTTCCTCGGGGTGGCTCTGGCCCGCCGATGGGGCGCTCGGGATGCGCGGCCGTGGACGCAGGTGCGGCTGGTCGTGGCGGCGGCCGTCCCGCTGGGGGTGATCGCGGCGGCCGTCGCGGCCGCGATCGGGTGGGCGTCCGGGTTCGGGTTCGGCTGGCTCGGCACCCTCGACGGCCCGAACGCCTACCGCAGCCTGCTGTCGATCACCACCGACCTGGGCCGGGTCAGCGGGGGGATGGGCACGCTCGCCGGGATGGGCATCCACACCGACACCGTCCTCACCCTGACCCGCGGCATCGGCGGGCTCGTCGCCGCCGTCGTCGTGGTCCACTACCTGCTCGCCGCGCTCGCCGGGCGGGTGGACCCGCTCGCCGGGCTGGGCGCCGCGTACGGCGCGACGGTGCTGCTGCTGCCCGTCGTGCACCCCTGGTACCTGCTCTGGGCGATCCTGCCGCTCGCCGCCACCCCGCAGCTGCCCCGCTGGCGCGCCGTCATGGTGGCGGCGTCGGCCGTCGCGGCGCTGCTCGTACCCCCGACCGGGGCGGACTTCAACTTCCGGCCCTACCAGCTCCCCATGGCGATCGCGGCCGCGTTCGCGCTCCTCGTCGGCACGGTGCTCGTGGCGCGGTGGTGGGCGCGGCGCACCGGAACCGGATGAGCGTCCGGGTACGCGGCGTCGAGATCCTCGAGCCCGTGACGGGTGCGCACCCGCCCAACCACACGGCGGGGCGCTGGGCCGTCCACGGGACCGACCTGGGGATCCTCTGGGACGACGGCGCGGGCGGGGTGCTTTGCGCGTTCGGCGACACCTACGGCGAGGGCTGGTGCCCGCCCGGCACCGGCCCGCGCACCGCGGACTGGCGGTTCAACACGCTCGCCCGTAGCACCTGCGCCGATCTCTCCCGCGGGCTCGTCCTCGACGAGATGGTCACCGACACCGACGGGCACGCGGCCGAGGTCGTGCCCCGCACGGGGCGGCGCAGCGAGCGCACCGTCATCCCGACCGCCGGGATCGCCGTCGACGGTCGCCAGTACCTGCACTACATGTCCGTGCGCCGCTGGTTCCTTCCCGGGCGCTGGCGCAGCAACCACGGCGGTATCGCGGTCTCCGACGACGGCGGGCGCACGTGGACCCGCGACCTCGCCGCCCGCTGGCCGAACCGCCCGTTCGGGCGGCGCACGATGCAGATGGGCGCGTTCGCCCGCTCGCCGCGCTGGGTGTGGTTCCTGCACACCCGCAACGGCCGCCGCGGGCCCGTGTTCTGCGCCCGCGTGGATCCGGCCGAGGTCGGCGATCCCGCGGCCTACCGGCACTGGACGGGCAGCTCGTGGTCGCCACGCGTTCGCAAGGCGCGCCCGGTCGCGTCCGGGCCCGCCGGGGAGATCTCGGTCGCGTTCCACACCGGGCTGGGCCGCTGGCTCATGGTCCACCTCGCGGGCGGGCGGATCGTGCTGCGCAGCGCCGCGCACCCGACCGGGCCGTGGACGGATGGCGAGACCCTCGTCGACGGGGCACGCCACCCGGGGTTGTACGGCGGCTACCTGCATCCGTGGCACCTCGACGGGGACGCCGCCTACCTGACGATGTCGCTCTGGGGGCCCTATGCGGTGTACCTCGTCAGGGCCGTCCTCGACCGGTCGTAGAATCGCGCCCGTGAGCCCGTCCGCGCCTGCCGTGTCGGTGCGCGGCCTGGTCAAGCGCTACGGCTCGGGCTCCGGCGCGGTCACCGCGGTGGACGGCCTGGACCTGGAGCTGCTCCCCGCGTCCGTGCTGGCGCTGCTCGGTCCCAACGGCGCGGGCAAGACCACCACCGTCGAGATCTGCGAGGGCTTCGTGGACCGGGACGCTGGCGATGTTCGCGTGCTCGGCCTCGATCCCGCCGGTGCCCCCGAGGCCCTGCGCGCCCGCATGGGCGTCATGCCGCAGGGCGGCGGGGCGTACCCCGGGGTGAAGGCGCTGGAGATGCTGCGCGTCGTCGCGGCCTGCTCGGCACACCCGCTCGACGTCTCCTGGCTGGTGGACGTGCTGGGGCTTCGCTCGTGCGCGGGCACCCCGTACAAGCGGCTCTCCGGCGGGCAGCAGCAGCGGCTCGCGCTGGCCTGCGCCATCGTCGGGCGCCCGGAGCTCGTGTTCCTTGACGAGCCCACCGCCGGCATGGACCCGCAGGGCCGCCGCCTCGTGTGGGACCTCGTCGCCGCGCTGCGCCGCGACGGGGTCTCGGTGCTGCTCACCACGCACCTGATGGACGAGGCCGAGGCGCTCGCGGACCACGTCGTGATCATGGACGCCGGCCGCGCCGTCGCCGCGGGCAGCCCGGCCGAGCTGTGCCGCGGCGGCCACGAGCAGGAGCTGCGGTTCCGGGCCAGGCCCGGCATGGACGTCGCCGACCTCGCCGCCGCGCTGCCCGACGGGTACTCGGCCGCCGAGCCGGTGGCCGGGCGCTACCTCGTCCAGGGGCGGATCTCGCCGCCCGTGCTCGCGGCCGTCACCGCCTGGTGCGCCGGTCAGGGCGCGCTCGCCGACGACGTGCAGGTCACCCGCCGCAGCCTCGAGGACGTCTTCCTGGAGCTCACCGGGCGGGAGCTGCGGTCGTGACTCAGCCCTTCCCGCCGGGGACGTTCGCGCCACGGCCCGGTGCCGGGTCGCGGCCCGCGATGCTCGCCGCCCAGGCCGGCACGGAGCTTCGGCTCGCGCTGCGCCACGGCGAGCAGGCGCTGCTCACCCTGCTCATCCCGGCAGTCCTGCTGGTCGGGCTCACCCTGGTGGACGTCGTGGCGCTGCCCGAGCCCCGGGTCGCGCACGTCGTGCCGTCGGTGCTGGCGCTCGCCGTCATGTCCACGGCGTTCACCGGGCAGGCGATCGCGCTGGGGTTCGACCGCCGCTACGGCGTGGTGCGGCGCCTCGCCGCCACCGCCCTGCCGCGGTGGCTGCTGGTCGCGGGCCGGCTGGTCGCGGTGCTCGGGGTGGTCGTGGTGCAGATCCTCGTGCTCGGCGGGCTCGCGCTGGCGCTGGGCTGGCGGCCGCCGGTCGCGGGGCTCGGCTGGGCGCTGCTGCTGGTGCTGCTCGGCTGCGCCGCGTTCGGGGCGGCCGGGCTGCTGCTCGGGGGCACGCTGCGTGCCGAGATCGTCCTCGCCGTCGCGAACCTCGTGTGGTTCGTGCTGCTGCTCGCGGGCGGCATCGTGGTGCCGCTGGAGCAGCTGCCCGAGCCGCTCGCGGTCGTCGCGGCCGTGCTGCCGTCCGGTGCGCTGGCCGAGGGCTTGCGGACCGCCCTCGTCACCGGCGCTGCTCCCGGCTGGGGGCCGGTATCGGTGCTCGTGGCCTGGGCCGTGGTGGCGGGGGCGGTCGCCGCGCGGACGGTCCGCCTGCGCTGACCCGCGAGTTGCGCATCCTGCGCCGGCGAGTTGCGCATCCTGCGCCGGCGAGTTGCGCATCCTGCGCCCGCGAGTTGCGCATCTCATCGGGCCGGGTGGCGCGTTCCGTCCGGTGAGACCGCGAACTCGGCCTGATGGAATGCGGAACTCGCGGGCACGGCGGGAGCCGGGGGTGCGCCCCGTCTACGATCGGGACGTCCCGCCTACGATCGGGACGTGCTGTCCACCCTCGCCGGCCGGGTCTCGCCGTCGCTGATGCGGCGCCTCGCGATCGCGGCGGTCGTCGCGCAGGCCGGGATCTCGGTCACCGGATCCGTCGTGCGCGTCACGGGCTCGGGCCTCGGCTGCCCGACCTGGCCGCAGTGCTTCCCGGGCAGCATGGTCCCGGTCGCGCACCCCGAGATCGCCGCGCTGACGCAGTGGGTCGAGTTCGGCAACCGCCTGCTCACGTTCGTGGTGGTCGTCGTGGCGGGCGCCTGCCTGCTCGCCGCCCTCGCCGTGCGCCCCCGCCGGGCCCGTTTGGTGCGGCTCGCGGCCGTCCAGCCGGTCGGGGTGGTGGCGCAGGCCGTGATCGGCGGGATCACCGTGCTCACCGGCCTCGCCTGGTGGACCGTCGCCGTCCACTTCCTCGTGTCGATGGTGCTGGTGTGGCTTGCCGTCCAGCTGGTCGGCGCCGCCACCGACGGGGACGGCCCGCCACGGGCGGTCGTGCCCCGCCCCGTCCGGGCGCTGGTCGCGACGAGCACCGTCGTCCTCACGGCCCTGCTCGTTGCGGGCACGCTCGTGACCGCCGCCGGGCCGCACGCGGGCGACTCCGACACCCCCCGCCTCGCCCTGGGGGTGCCGGCGACCGCGCAGCTGCACGCCGACCTCCTGTTCACCTACCTCGGGATGCTCGTCGCGCTCGGCTTCGCCCTGCGGGTCCTCCCCCCGCCGGCGCGGGTGTGGCGCCGCTACCTCGTCCTCGTCGGGGTCGTCCTCGCGCAGGGCGTCCTCGGCGCGGCGCAGTACGCGCTCGGCGTCCCCGAGGTGCTCGTCGCGCTGCACGTCCTCGGCGCGGCTGCCGTGACGATCGCGGCGGCGGCGCTGTGGTCGGGCCTCACCGAGCGCACGGGTGTTCCTGCGACCTCGACGGCCGGGGAGCCCGCCCTCGCCCGATGACCCGGCCGTCCCGCGCCGGTGGACAACCCCGGCCGCACAGGCCGTCGCGGCGTAGGCTCGCCGCCGCGGACGGTGATCGGGAGGGAGGCGCGATGCGCGCGGTGGTGGTGGCGAGGCACGGCGGACCGGAGGTCCTCACGCCCACGGAGACGCCCGATCCCGAGCCCGCGGCGGGCGAGGTGCTCGTGGAGGTCGCGGCGGCAGGGGTGAACTACATCGACACCTACCAGCGCGAAGGCATCTACCCGACGAAGGTGCCGTTCGTCCTCGGCCTGGAGGGGGCCGGACGGGTCCGGGCCGTCGGGTCGGGTGTCGAGGGCGTGGCGCCGGGCGACCGGCTGGCCTGGTGCGAGGTCCCCGGCAGCTACGCCGAGCTCGTCGCCGTACCCGCGACGCATGCCGTGCCCGTGCCCGACGGGGTCTCCGACGAGATCGCCGTCGGTGCGCTGCTGCAGGGGATGACGGCCCACTTCCTGGTCAACGACACCTTCCGGGTGGCTCCCGGTGACGACGTCCTCATCCACGCCGCGGCGGGCGGGGTCGGGCTGATGCTCACGCAGATGGCCGCGGCGAAGGGGGCCCGCGTCATCGCGACCGTGTCGACCTCGGCCAAGGGAGAGCTGGCCCGCGGGGCCGGCGCGGCGGACGTGATCCGTTACACGGAGGTGGACGACGTCGCCGCCGCGGTCCGCGACCTGACGGGCGGGGTCGGCGTCGCCGCGGCCTACGACAGCGTCGGGCGCACCACCTTCGACGCGAGCCTCGCGAGCCTGCGCAAGCGCGGCACGCTCGTGCTGTTCGGCGCCGCCAGCGGCCCCGTGCCCCCGGTCGACCCCCAGCGCCTCAACGCGGGCGGCTCGCTCTTCCTGACCCGGCCGAAGCTCTTCGATCACGTCGACACCCGCGAGTCCCTGACGGCGCGCGCAGCGGCCGTGTACGCGGCCGTGGCCGACGGGACGCTGGACGTCCGCATCGGGCACCGGTACCCGCTCGACAAGGCCCGTGAGGCCCACGAGGACCTGCAGGGCCGCCAGACGACCGGGAAGCTGCTGCTCATCCCCTGACCTGGGGCCCCGTCGTCCGCCTTCGCAGGGGCCCGGCACGGTTCGCAGGGGTTGCAGCCCCTGCGAACCGAGTGCGGGGTCTGCGAGGTCACCTCGCCGGGTCAGTTCCCGTCGTCGGAGGAGTCGCTGTTCTCGGAGTCCCCGTTTCCGCCCGAACCGTTGCCTCCACCGGATCCGCTGCTGCCTGAGCCGCCGTTGCCCGAGCTGCCGTTGCCCGAGCTGCCGTTGCCCGAGCTGCCGTTCCCTGAGCTGCCATTGCCCGAGCTGCCGTTCCCCGAGCCACCGTTGCCCGAACTGGTGCTCGGACCGCTGTTCTCGGAGGTGCCCGCCCCGCTGCCGCCCTGGTCGCCGGTCGGACCGGCATCGCCCGTCGTCGTCGGTGCGCCGGTGGTAGTCG
Organism: Pseudonocardia sp.; assembly: GCF_050246655.1. Classification (GTDB taxonomy): domain Bacteria; phylum Actinomycetota; class Actinomycetes; order Mycobacteriales; family Pseudonocardiaceae; genus Pseudonocardia. The sequence continues at coordinate 12,898 of NZ_JBFWVQ010000055.1, read as the reverse complement.
TGGGTGCCTCCGTGGTGGTCGGCGCCGGCTGCGGGCATCGCGGGTCGGTGAGCAGCAGACCGGGGATCGTCGGGCACGGCAGGCCCGCGGCCGGGCCCGGCGGGATCACCGGCGGAACCACGCTGCCGGGAGCCGTCGTGTCGTCCGGCGGCGCCGTGGTCGTCGTGGTCTCGTCGGGGGCCACCGTGGTCGTGCCGGCCTGCCCGCTACGCAGTGCCGTTCCGTCCGGCACCGTGGTGGTCTCGCATTCCAGCGCGGTGCTGTCGGCCGGACATTCGGGCAGGGTCGCCTTCTGGACCGGCTCGCACATCTGCGTGCCCGCCGACCAGCCGAAGCCGGTGTCACAGGGCGGAGTGCAGTCCGTGGCAGCGTCCGGCTGTGTGCACGGGTCCGGAACGCAGCCGCTACCGGTGAACGCGGTGTCGGTCGGACACTCGGGCGCGGCGCACTGGTCGTCCTGCCAGGCTTGACCGTCGGGGCACTGGGGCCGCTGGCAGTCCTGACCGACGGCATACTCCCCGTCGGGGCACTGCGGCGGTTCGCATCGGTGCCCGTCGTAGTTCGTGTTCTCGGGACACTTCGGCGGCTCGCAGCGGTCGTGCGACCGCCCGTCGTCCCGGTCGCAGTCGACGGGCCGGCAGTGGCCGTCGCTCAGCTGCTCCCCGTCGTCGCACTTGATGGGGCGGCAGGCACCGCCGTCGTAGTAGTAGCCGTCACGGCAGTCGATGTCGCTGCACCGGTTGCCGTCCCAGTACTCGCCGGGGTCGCAGCGGGTGACGACCACGACCTCCACCTCGACGAACCCGTCCCACTTCGTGCCCTCGTAGACGGGCTTGGCCGTGAGCAGCCTCTTCGGGGTGAGCGGGTTGCCGCACTTGCAGCGCACCCGAACGACACCGGCCCGGTCCACGAGGACCGACGAGCCGGCCTGCAGCACCGACTGCACCGACGTCGGCGCGCCCTTCGTGTACTGGAAGTTCGTGACGCGCAGGTCCTGGCTCAGCCGCTGCGCGGTGAGCTCGGCGACGTAGGCGCGTACCTGGTCGGGCTGCACCTGCGAGCCGCCGCTCCACTGCAGCGTCGGGTCCGAGTTGAGCGCGGCCGTCCACGCCGCGGCGAGCACGGGGTCTGCCTCGAGGGTCGCCACCAGCGCGGCCGGATCGCAGTCCACGGTCTCGACCGTGACGCCGGTCTTGGACCCCTCGGTCGGGACGTTCACCGGCCCCTTCGACCCCGCGGCCAGCACGAACGGGTTCTCCCCCGGATCCTCGACCGCCTCCAGGTAGAGCTTCTCGTCGGCATTGGCGAGGCTCGGGAAGCCCACCAGGCCGATCGCCGTGAGCACTCCGGCGGCGAACAGGGTGAGGACCGCCATGAGGAGAGCGATGGTCGTGCCCCTACCCCTGCTCATCGGGCACCCCCGGTTGCCGCCTCACCACGACGGTGCGTGTCCCCCGACCTGCCCCGTGCGGAGGAAGCGTATCCGTGCCCGGACCCACGGCGATTGGGCCGAACACCGTAACCTCCAGCCGGTCGGGCTTCGTGGCCACGGCGTGGCGCACACCCTCTCGCGCGGTGCACACGCCGCTGTCGCCGTGCACATGGTCCGACGTGTGCACGGCGACACCGCGGCACGCGCCGGTCGCTCCGTTCGGGGTCACCCCGGGCTACCGGATTCGCTGCGGCGCGAGGCAGACACCGTCGCCGTCCGGGTCGACGCACGGGTCGGTGCGGTCGCAGACGCCGTCCGCGTCCCGGTCCGTGCAGGGTGACGGCGTGGCCGTCGGGGTCGGCTCGGGCTCGACCGCCGTGCTCGCCGGCGGCGGCGTGCTCGGGGTGGCCTTCTTCGTCGGCGGGTCGGTGGGTGGTGCGGGGGGTTCGGACTCGGGCTCGACCGCCGTGCTCGCCGGCGGCGTGCTGGGGTCGGCCTTCTTCGTCGGAGGCTCCGTGGGTTCCGGCTCGGTCGACGGCGGCGGCGTGGTCGGCTCCGACGTCGCGGGTACCGGTGTTCCCGAGCCGACCGACGGTGTCTCCGGTTCCGTGGACGTGCCGGCAGGTGGCGGAGAGGTGGGCGGGGACGTCGGGGGTGGCGGCTCCACGACCGTCGACGGTGGCGTCGTGTCGGGCTTCGGATCCGGCGCCGTGACCGTCGTCGACGGATCCGGGTCTCCAGCCCCACCGGACGGCGGCGGCGTCGACGGATCCGCGCCCGTGGACGGCACCCCGGTCGGCCGGCCGGGATCGGACGAGGGAGCAGGAGCAGAACCGACGTCGCCGCCCGCGCTCGTGCTGGGCGGGGTCTGCGGGTCGGGACCGGTCCGTGCGGCCTGAGAGGGCACGAGGGCAGGCAGCGGCACCGGCGGCGGGGCTTCGGTGGGACCGCTCTCCCCGCCCGAGCCGTCCGAGCCATCAGGGCCGTCCGAGCCGCCAGAGCTGTTCGCGGGATCGGCGTCACCGGGCACGTCACCCGGCCGCTCGTCGCCGTCCCCCGGCTCGCCGGGCGGCGACGGCTCGTCGCGGCACTGCCCGTCCTCGGGGAACTGGCCCTCCGGGCAGCGCAACGGCTTGCAGAAGCCGTCATCGGCGTACTCGTCGCCGTCGCAGCGCAGCGGTGCGCAACCGTCGCCGTCGGGGTACTCGTCCCGGTCGCAGCGCGGCGGGGCCCGGCACGCGCCGTCGCGGAAGTACCCGCCGTCCTCGCAGCGCGGGACGTCGCGGCACCGCCCGTCCGCGTAGTACTCGCCCTCGTCGCAACGCGGCGCGCCGTCCTCGACGACCACGACCTGGACCTTCGTGAAGCCCGGCCACGGCTCGCCCACGTACCGCGGCGCGGAGACGAGAGTCTTCTTCGGGGTGAGCGGGTTGCCGCACTTGCAGCGCACGCGGGCCACGCCGCTCTGGTCGACGAGCACGGCGGTGCCCTTCTGCAGCACCGACTGCACCGACGTGGGGGCGCCGGCTGTGTAGCGGTAGTTGGTGACGCGCAGGTCCTCGGGCAGGGTGCGCGGCGCGAGCTCGCGGATGAAGTCCGGGATCTGCTCGACGGTCACCGTCGTGCCGCCGCTCCACCGCAAGGTGGGGTCGGAGTTGAGGGCCGAGGTCCAGGAGGCGGCCTTCGCGGGGTCGGCGCGCAGCTGGGCAATGAGGTCCTCGGGGTCGCAGACCTCGCTCTCGAGGTTGACGCCGGGCGCACCGTCGCCCGCGGGTGCCTTGGGCTGCACCTGGGCGGCCAGTGGCGGGGCGAACGGCGAGTCCCCGGGCTCGCCGGCCTGCTCGAGGACGAGCGTCTCCCCCGCGGACGCGTTCTGCAGCCGCACGACACCGAACGCGACGGCGAGCCCGCCGAGGAGGACGACGGCGATGAGCGCCGCGAGCCCGGCGCGGTTCGTGCGGGTGCCGGTCACGTCTCCCCCTCCGCGTCGCGCTGCGTCCCCCGTCTACTGCTACGGGTACACCCGGTCGGGCGTTACACGCTCACGGTGTCGATCGTTCGCTGCGGACCCGCCTCCGCTCCTCGCTCGCCAGAGCTCGCTGCGATGCTCACCCGGTCCTCGCTCACAGTGTCGATCGTTCGCTGCGGACCGGCCTCCGCTCCTCGCTCGCCGGAGCTCGCTGCGATGCTCACCCGGTCCTCGCTCACAGTGTCCATGGTTCGCTGCGGACCGGCCTCCGCTCCTCGCTCGCCGGAGCTCGCTGCGATGCTCACCCGGTCCTCGCTCACGGCACGCCGAGCAGCCGCAGCCCGGCCGTCACGGCCGCGGCGAGCAGCACCACCAGCACGAACGGGGCGCGTCGCCAGGCCGCGAGCCCCCCGGCAGCGACGCCCGCGGCGCGTGCCCACCCGGCGAAGCCGTCACCGTCGGTGAGCGCCGCGGTGGCGACGAGGGCGACGAGCAGCCCGGTGGCGGCGAGGTCGAGCAGCCGTTCGACGCGGGCGGGCACCTCGACGCGCCCGCGCAGCAGCAGCCCGGTCAGGCGGATGAGGTAGGTGCCTGCGGCCAGCGCGAGGACCGCACCCCAGGTCATGACCGCTCCCGGCCCGCGACGGCGAGCCCGAGCAGGCCCAGCAGGACGGGCAGCCCGGCCGGCAGGAACGGGGTCGCGAGCAGCGCGACTGCCGCGCCGGTGAGCCCGACGCGGCGGGCGTCGGCCCGCCGCAGCCCCGGAAGCAGGAGCGCGAGCAGCGCCGCGGGGAAGGCGGCGTCGAGCCCGAGGACGTCGGTGTCGGGGACGGCGGACCCGGCGAGCACGCCGGCGACGGTGCCGAGGTTCCAGAAGACGGTGAGCAGGATGCCGCAGGTCCAGTAGGCGGCGCGGGCCCGCTCCAGGCCGAACGCGGTGCGGGCGCGGGCGAACGCGACGACCTCGTCGATGAGCAGGTGTGCGCCGAGCAGCCTGGCGGCGGGGCGGTCGCCGAGGACGGGGGCGACCGCCAGACCGTAGGGCAGGTGGCGGGCGTTGATGAGCAGGCCGCCCGCGACGGCGGCCACCGCGCCGCCGCCCGCCGCGGTGACGGCGACGACCAGGAACTGCGAGCCACCCGCGAGGACCAGCAGCGACAGCCCGACGCTCATCGCCATCGAGAGGCCCGCGGCGGCGGCGAGGGCCCCGAACGAGGCGCCGACCAGGCCCACCGCGGCGGCGACGGCGAGGGCGTCACGCAGATCGTCCGGATGCACCGTTCGATATAGCGAACGCATGCCCTCTACACTGAACACCTGCCTGGTGTTCGTCAAGTCGAATGAGGAGACCGATGCAGCGAACGGCCCCGCTCGCCACCATCGCCGCCGCGCTCCGCCGCGAGCGCGAGCGCCACGGCCTCTCGCTCACCGAGCTGGCCCGGCGCGCTGGCATCGCGAAGTCGACGCTCTCCCAGCTGGAGTCGGGCACCGGCAACCCCAGCATCGAGACGCTCTGGGCGCTCGCCGTCGTCCTGGAGGTGCCGTTCTCGACGCTCGTGGACCCGCCCGCGCCCGCCATGCGCGTCGTCCGTGCCGGTGAGGGGCCCACGATCGCCAGCGACCACGCGCGCTACACGGGCACCCTGCTCGCCGCGTGCCCGTCCGGGGCGCGCCGCGACCTGCACGTGGTCACCGGCGAACCCGGCGCGCCCCGCGAGGCGCACGCCCACATCCGGGGCACCGTCGAGCACCTGGTCGTGGTCTCCGGGCGGTGGCGCTGCGGGCCGGCCGATGCGCCGGTGGAGCTGGGCCAGGGCGACTACGCGTGCTTCCCCGGCGACGTCGCCCATCTCTACGACGCGCTCGAACCCGCCAGCTCGGCCGTGCTCGTCATGGAGTACCTGTGACGGCTCACCTCCCGGTGGCCCGCCGCAACCACGTCCCGACCTGCGAGAGGACCGGCCGCCGACGCTCCGGCGGCCCGCTCGCGGTCCGGGCAGCGTCGTTGTTCCCTTCGTCATTCCCCTCGTCGACCCCGTGCTCAGCCCCCCGGTCGGTGACGACGACCTGCCGCTCCTCGACGTGGATCGACGCCACATGGGTGAGCCCGACCAGCCGCCCGGGCCGCGCGACCCGCAGGCCGGTCACCACGACGACGGGTTCGGTGCTGGCCGCCGCGGCCCGCCACAGCTGTTCGGCATCGTCCTCCGGCCACACCTCGACCGCGCCCGACCGTCCGACCTCCAACGGGTCGGCGTCGGCGGCGGCGAGCTCGCCCCACGGGCCGGGCGCCGGGCCGGTCGGCTCGGCGGGCGTCGCCTGCGTCGGGCCGAGGTCCCACACCGGCCGCAGCCGCCGCTCGTACTCCGCCCCGGCCCACTGCCGGTAGTGCGCCCGCAGGTCGGCCAGCTCCGGCGGCCGCGCGCGGCCGAACCAGCCGACGAACCCGTAGAGCTCCCGGGCACCGTCGGTGTGCATCGACGCGCTCAGCTCAACCGCCCGGCAGGCCACCCCGACCAGCCGCGTGCCGCCGGCGCACGCCAGCAGGAACCGCGGCCCGTGCCGCAGGTCCCGGCCACCCTGGACGGCGGCGTGGACCACCGCGGAGCGCCACTCGGGCGGCGGGCCGCCGGAGCGGAGCCCGGGGACGGCCCGCCACCAGTCGTCCCGGGCCGGCGTCCTGGCGTAGACCAGCGGTGCCCAGCCGGCGTCAGACACCGCCGCCTCCGTCGACCCGCCGTCCCTGGTGGAAGATCGGCACGTCCCCGTCGATCGACGTCGTGAGGATCGAGGTCCAGTAGTCCGCCGTGTCCCCGGCATGCGTGGCCGCGCTCCTGCGCCGCTCGGCGTCGTCGACGGCGTCGCGCAGCTCGCGGCGCCGTCGCCCGGCGAGAAGGCGGTTGTCGAGAGCGGCCAGCTCGGCCTTGTCCGAGGAGATCGCGGCGTCCAGCTCGGCCAGCGCCGCCTGCTGCTGGTACCGCTCGACGACGTACCGGTGCCGGACGGTGAACAGGATCGGCTGGTGCAGGCGCTGAGTGTCGACACGGGTCGGGTCGACCCGGCCTTGCGCGGCGCCGAACCAGCCCACCTGCACGGGGCAGACCATCGTGGTGAGCCCCGACCGGCGCAGGACCGGCAGAAGGTCGATCACCGCCTCGACGACCTCGCCCATCCGCTGCTCGTGCGGCACGCCCTCGTCGTTGGCCGCGTTGACGATCCGGTCCGCCTTGGTGATCAGCACCACGACCGACGGCAACGGCAGGCGCTGCTGCACCCGCGCCTCGACCGCGCTGCGGACGAACGTCGACATGCGCTCCACCCCGAGCTCCGCCCGCAGCCGCGGCGACGACCCGGACGGATCGCTCGCGAGCTTCGCACCGTCGAGCACGAGGTGGATCGAGTCGGAGGCGAGCAGCCGCTCCTGCAACCGGACGACGTCGGAGTGCTGGTCGGAACGCGAGAACAGGGCGCCGCCACGGAAGTCGGACCAGCTGAGCACCGCCGCGGTGTACTCGCCGTGCTGCACGACGAACTCGTGGAACCGGGGGTTCTCGTCGGTGGCCTCCGGGACCTCCCCTTCCTCGGCGAGCGCCCGCCAGCCCTCCAGCAGCTCCAGTTCGCTGTCCCGGTCGCGGTCGTAGATCCCGTAGGCGTCGACGCCGCGGGCGAGCTCGGTGAACATCGCGTAGAGGTAGGTGGTCTTGCCCGAGCCGGGAGCACCGATCATGGTCACGGTGATCGGGTTCACGACGCGACCCCGAAGCGCGCCTGCGCCGCGCCCGTCCACGGGTGCGCCACCCCCGACGGCCACACGTCGATCAGCGCGGCCTCCACGAGCGGGTCGGCGCGCTCGTGGCGCATGCACCACAGCAGCGGAAGCGCGCACCGCTCGGGTTCGGCCGCGGACACCGGCAGGGTGATACCGGCGATCCGGCCGCCCGCCGCGGCCCGGATCGGGTCGAAGAGCGCCGTGGCGCTGCGGACGTCCGCCGCCGGGAGCCGGTCGGTGTGGGTGAGTGCCAGCACCACCGGGAGCCGGACCGGACGCGGGTCGCGTTCGAGCGCGTGCACCCGGCGCCGCACCTCGACGGCGAGCCGCGCGACCCTGGCAGGTGCCACGTGCTCGGTGAGTGTCGTGGCGTCCACCACCAGGACGAGCGCCTCGCACACGGCGAGCGCGGCGGCCATCCGGTCGTCCGGGACCGGTCGGTCGAGCAGCCGGCCGTCGTGGTCGGTGCAGTCGAGGCGGGCACCGCTTCGGGTGACGGCCCGGCTGGTCGGGACGCCGCGGGTGCGCGGGGCCCGCCTGCCCCTGGCGACGGCCCTGCGGGCCCGTGCCAGCCGCTGGCGGTCGCGCACCGCGACCCGCAGCCCGAGGCTCGTCGTCAGCTCGGCGAGGCCGGAGGCGATCATCGTGGTCTTCCCCGCGCCGGACCGGCCGAGGAACACGATCCTCACCCGTCGTCCCGGACGTAGACGACGCGGGCCGGGTACTCGTCCGCACCGAGGCGCAGGTAGGCGCGCAGGCAGGCGAGGATCTGGCCGGCCGGGCGGCCCGGGACGGAGCAGGCGACGTTGTTGCGGCCGATCCACCTCTCCTGGGCGGCGTAGTCGCCCGGCGGGACGACCCGGACCTCGACGTCGGCGCCCCGGGTCCGCAGGTCGGCCGCTGCGGCGGACAGGACCGCCCGCGAGCGGCGCCCGAGCGCACCCCACCAGCTGTCCGGATGCGCCGGCGGGACGTGCACCACCGAGCAGAGGGCCTCGTCGACCATGGTCAGCTCGCGCAGCGCCGCCGGGCTGCCCGCCTCGGCAGCGGCGAGGTAGGTGATCCGGCGGAGGAGGTCGCGGTGCAGGTCGGCGAGGTGGGCCGGCTCGCCGAGGGAATGGACGTTGCGGCTCTGGCGGCTCTCCAGCGCGTGGTGCAGCGCGGGGTCGAGCCCGGCCATGGTGAGCACCGTCCCGGCGAGCCTGCCGAGCTCCGCACACCGCCCGGGCAGCGCCGGGACGTCCGGGGAGCCGGCCGGGTCCTTGCTCTCCCGCAGCCCGGCGACCCCGAACGCGGGCTCGACCAGCACGGCGTCCGCCCCCGCCACCTCTCGCCACTGGGACGGGCGCTCCCCGGCGGCGAGCGGGCGGGCGCGGGCCCGCCAGTGCTCGGCGAGGTCGGGCGGCAGGCGCAGGAACGACAGCCACAGCCGCAACCAGCTCTCCCCCGGGTCCCCGTGCAGGACCGCGGTCGCGCCGATCCAGACGGCCACGTCCGGGTCGGCGGCGAACGCGGTGGCCAGCGCCGCCACGGGATCGAGCGGTGCAGCGGCACTCTCCACAGGCCCGGAGACCAACCCGGCGAGGACGTCGGCGGCCCGCCGGACGGCCGGATCGGGCGCCGCAGCGGGGTCCCCGAGGACCGGATCCACGGCCGTCCGCAGCGCGGCGACCGCCCCGGCGACCGCCGCGCGGGCGGTGGCCGCCGACGGGCCGCGCAGGGCCGCACGCAGCAGCTCCTCCAGCCCGGCGGCCTCGTCCGGTGGTGCGTTGTTCAGCGGTGCGTTCACTGGTGCCCGGTGAAGGGGTCGTCGACGGGCTTGTAGTCGGGCTCGCCGGAGGTCATCGGGATGCGCAGCGCCGTCCCCTCGTCCTCGAACACCTCCTGGAGATCGCGGGCGGCGCGGTAGCCCGGCTCGCCCGCGACGACGTGGAGGACACCGCGGTCGTCGAGGACGGCGTGGTGGCGCCTGCCCGCCGCGACCGGCGGCGCTGCGACGAGGTCGGGTGGGTGGGTGGTCGCCGGGTCCTGGTCCGCGGCCCGGCAGCTGAACGCCCATCCGCTCTCCCGCGGGGTGGGCAGTGGCCCGCCGACCCGGGCCCGGCGGCGCTCGCCGTTCACCTCGACGGTCCGGTCGAACGGGTCGCCTGCCCGGAAGACCGGGTCGCGGGTGCCGCCGTCGTCGAGGAAGCCGTCGATGGCCCGGTCCACCTCGACGGTCGCCGGCACCCGGTCGTACGTGCCGCCCTCGCCCGGTTCGCCGAGCTTGGCCCGCAGGTCGCACCGCGTCGGGGCCGCGCCGAGGTCGATCATCGGGGTGCGGCCGCAGCACAACCACGCCCAGATGTCGAGGCTCGCCGCCGCCTCCACCTGGACGTACAGCCGATCCTCCTGCTCGTGCCGCAGCTCGAAGCCCGCCACGGGGTGGACCGCCAGGTACTCCTCCAGGCGCAGGTGCGCCCACTCGACCGTGGTGTCCGTGCCCTGGACCCGGTCCACCAGGAACGGGTTCTGGTACGGCACCCAGTCCGAGCGCACCACGGGCTCCGGGTGCGTGTCGGTCATCCTCAGCTCGGCGTCCATCCCGAACAGCCGGGTGGCCCCCGCCGAACCCACGCCGCCCGGAGCCCGGACGACGAAGGCCGCCCGCATGCTGCGGAACAGGTTGTCGACGTCGACGGTCAGCCAGGTGGCGCCCTCGGCGAGCTGCGCCTGCACGTCGCGCTGGGCACGCGTGTCGACCGTGGCCGCCCAGCACGCCCCGATCGACGCGGCGTGCTTGGCGAACTCGTCGCCGTAGCCGACCACCGGCGGCACGCGGCGGACCTCGCCGCCCGAGCCGCCGAACCGGCTGTCCAGCGCCCTGACCAGCTCGGACCGGACGAGGGGCAGGAGCGAACCGCGGCCGGTGAGGACGACCTCGTGCAGCGGCTGCTCGGGCAGCCCGCGCCGGCGCGGCAGGTCGGACAGCCGCACGCGGGCGAGGTCGGCGGCGAAGTCCATCACGTGGCCGACCTCGTCGCCGACCAGCCCGACGAAGTCCTCCTGCCGCAGCGCGAACGCCGGGACGGCCGCGGCCGTCGACTGGCCGTACAGGTCGAGGACGTCGTCGCGCAGCTCGCGCAGCCGCACCTCGTCGATGTCCGCCACCGCCTTCGTGCCGAGGTCGCGCTTGGCGGTCTCGGCGAGCGACCACAGCTTGCCGAACAGCTGCTCACGCTGCGCAGCGGTGCCCGCCCGGCCGGGGGTGCTGTCGCGCCACTCGGTGGGGACCACATGCCCGGCGGCCCGCGCCGCCTCCCGGAGGTTCGGGAGCCCACCGAGCCCCACCTCGACGAGCCTGCCCGGCAGGTAGCGGGTCTCCCGGTCGACGAACCGGTCGCCGAGACGCTCCTGCACCGCGTCGCGGACCGCGGGGACCGTGGTCAGCACGTGGTCGGCGAGCAGGATCTTCAGCCAGCGGAACACCTGGAGCGTGAGGTAGTCACCGCCGCGCTGGCCCGCCCCGGTGGTGCCGAGCAGCGTGGGACGCAGCCGGAAGTAGCGGCCGTAGTGCGGCGAGCCGGCACCGGGCGCGGTGCGGTCGGTCTCGTCATGCAGCACCAGCTCGAGTAGGGCGACGTCGGTGGTGCCACCACCGACGTCGACGATGAGGACGTTCTGCCGCCAGGCGGTCGGCCTGCCGGCCTCGGTGCGGTTCGCCCCGGGAACCGGGTCGCAGCGGGCGGTGAACGCCTCCACCGCGAGATCGGTGCGCCCGCCGACCTCCCGCAGGACGTAGAACATGGCGGCGGCCAGCGCCTCGTCGAAGTCGGTGTCGACCCTCAGGATGCCGGCCTCGTGCAGCATCGCCCGCAGCGCGTCGCGGACGGCGAGCGGGGCCATCGTCGGGTAGGTCACGACCACGTCGGTGAGCAGCCCGGCGGAGAGCTCCAGCTCGGAGCGGAACTGGGCGAGGTACCGGTCGGTGCGGCGCACCAGGTCGGCGAGCGCACCGGTCATCAGCTCGTCGAAGCCCGGCGCGCCCGCCCCGGCGCCGACGCGCGGGGTGCTGCGGCCCAGCTGCTGCTTCAGGCCGCGGTAGCCGACCCTGGCCCCGGCCTCGTCCGGATGCAGCAGCCGGAACCGCGGTTCGCCGTCGGCTCCCGTGTCCCAGACGATGCTCGGCAGCTCCTGGTGCGGGCCGTGCAGGTTCGCCTTGTAGTAGCGCAGGGAGTCCAGCGGTGGCAGCTGCAACGCCTGGTCGTAGCAGTGGGCGAGCCGTGCGGTGAGGAAGCGGGTCATGGCCGGCCCGCGGTTCACCCGCAGGCGCTCGAGCTCGGCGATGACCCGGTGCAGCGGCTCGCCGGTCCCGGACGTGCGCCGCAGGTGCTCCGCGGCACTGGTCGACGGCCCGGTGCCCGCGACCGTACCGAGCCGACCGAGCAGCTCGGCCAGCTCGGTGCGGAACTCCTTCCAGTGCAGCACGAGCTCCTGCGGGCCCGGTGGGTCCGAGTCGAGCAGGTCGGCGAACTCGTCGGCGAGCCTGCGTCGCTGGGCGGGGGAAAGGGACGGGAACTCCGAACGGCCCGCGTCCCAGACCGCGACCGTGGCGGTGGTCGTCCCCAGGTCGAATGCGGCCCGCCCGCGGTAGCCCGCCTCGCCGCGCTCGCGCCTGCCCGGCGCGGGTGCGGGTGCCGGGGCCGCGGGGGTGGCCGCCTGCTGCTCCGGCGCAGGGCCGGGGGCGGACGCCGTCCCGGCGAAGGAGGGGTCCTGCGGCCACTCGAAGTGCGGCGTCGCGCCGCCCGGGCGCGCCGTCCCCTCCGTCATCGCGGTCCCTCCTCGTTCCCGGTGGTCGCGGTGGTGTTCCGAGACGCCCGTACCCGGCCGACGAGCGCGACCAGCTCGGCCGAGTTCTGCTGCGCCTTCGTCAGTGCCCCGTTGACCGCCTGCAGCTGCCGGGCGAGGGCCGTCGCGGCAGCGGCGAGCTGTCCGGCGAGGAGCTGCAGGCGCTCGTCGGTCACGGCGTCCGCCATCTCGCACCGCAGGCGCAGCAGCTGGCCCAGCCCGGTGTAGGACTCCCGGTCCCGGCGTGGCGAGGCCGGATGCCAGGCCAGGGCCCGCCCCGGATCCAGGGGGAACCGCCGACCGTCCTCGGGCGCCACGGGCGGTGCTTCGGAGGCGGCGCAGGCCTTGGCCGCGGTGATCTCGGGGTGGGTGACGCGCTCGACGGCGAGCAGCAGGGCCGGTCCGACCCTCAGGTCCGCCAGCTCCCTGCGGACGGGCTCGGTCAGCACCGCCTGGAGCAGCTGCCGCTCGTCGGGCGTCACCAGGCCGCATTCGCGCAGGTGGGCATCGACCCGCTGCTCGACGATCCGGCTGCTCGCCTCGGCGATCACCCGGCAGGCATCCCGGTAGGGACCGAGGAACTCGGCCACGTCCACGGGCACGTGCTGCGCGTCGAGCAGGTCGCGCCACTCCTCGGGCAGGTCGGCGGGTGCCTCGGCCACGACGCGCCCGTCGGTGACCGCGTCGAACAGCAGCTTCCACTCCGGCCAGTCGTAGACGACCCGCTCGGCCTCCCGGCGGACCCGCTCCGCCGGGGACTCCCCGCCGCGCGGCGCCGCCTCGGGGTCGGCCAGCCGCTGCGCGAGGGTCTTGCGGGTCTCCACGACCCGCCCGGCGATGGTGCCGAGGACCCGCTCGAACAGCCGCCGGGCGTCGTCGTCGCCCTGGTGCACCTCGCCCA
>NZ_JBFWVQ010000054.1:0-38708 GCF_050246655.1 Pseudonocardia sp. | reverse complement strand
GTCGGCATCGGGGCGCGCCAGCACACGGAGGCGGAGGCGTTCGCGATCGCGGAGGCGTTCCTGCGCACGCCGTTCTCCGGCGAGGAGCGGCACGCGCGGCGGATCCGGCTGCTGGACCAGTGGGAGAGCACCGGGGTGCTGCCCGGCGTCCAGACCTGACGTGCCGGAGGGCCACACGATCCACCGGCTCGCCCGGCAGCACCGCCGCCGGTACGCGGGCCGACCCGTCGCGGTGTCGAGCCCGCAGGGGCGGTTCGCGGCGGGTGCCGCGATCGTGGACGGCCGTGTGCTGGAGGGCGCGCAGGCCCACGGCAAGCACCTGTTCCACCGGTACGGCCCGGACCTGGTCGTGCACGTCCACCTGGGCCTGTACGGGAGGTTCTCCGACGAGTGCCTGCCGGTGCAGACCCCGTGGGGGCAGGTGCGGATGCGGATGGTCGGCGAGACCCACTACGCCGACCTGCGCGGCCCCGCCGCCTGCCAGCTGATCACGGACGCGGAGGCGAAGGCGATCCGTGCGCGCCTCGGCGAGGACCCGCTGCGCCGCGACGCCGACCCGGACCGGGCCTGGGCACGTGTCTCGCGCTCCCGCGCTCCGCTCGCGACGTTGCTCATGGACCAGGCCGTCGTCGCCGGGGTCGGCAACGTCTACCGCGCCGAGGTGCTGTTCCGGCACGGGCTGTACCCGCAGCTGCCCGGCCGCGCGCTGACCCGCGAGCGGTGGGACGCCACCTGGGCGGACCTGGTGGCGCTCATGCGGGACGGCGTCCGCCGCGGCACGATCGAGACGCTGCGTCCGGAGCACGACTCGCTCCTGCCGGGAGGCCTGGGCAGCGCGCGGAAGGTGTACGTCTACCGCCGGGCCGGCGAGCCGTGCCTGGTGTGCGGCACGCCCATCACCCACGGCCGGCACCTCGCGCGCAACCTCTTCTGGTGCCCGACCTGCCAGCCCGAGGGTTGATCCGGTCCGCTGGCACATGCCGTCGCGGGCTGGCACACACCGCGGTGTCGTCGCACACAGCGCCGGCGGTGTGTGCCGTCGCTGCGGAATATGTGTGACCTGTGCAACGGGCCGCCGGCGCGGCGGTCAGAAGTCGAAGCCGCCGAAGTCGAAGCCGCCGCCGGCGTCCCCCATGTCGCCCATACCCGAGCCCATGTCCCCCATGTCGCCGCCCGCGTCACCGGCATCGCCGCCCGCGTCCCCGGCGTCGCCCGCGGCCATGCCGTCCTGGAACCCGTCCGCGTACGCGACGCCGGACATCCCGCTGAACATCGCGCTGAACAGCAGCATCGACCCGACACCCCACGCGCCCGCGACGAGCGCCGGCTTCCACCAGGGCTCGGAGTACCAACCCTGGGGCACCGGCCGCCCGGCGACCATGCCGCCGGGGTAGTAGTGCGAGTTCCGGCTCGACGGCACCGGGGACGCGCTGTAGGAGTGCCCCTGCACCTCGACGTCGCGGCTCTCGCTCACCGCGCCCGCCTGGCGCTGCCCGGGCAGCTGGGGGAGGTCGGGGCCCGGGTCCATGCCCATCGCGGTGCGTGCGGCGCGGACGTAGTAGAGGCCCTCGTAGGCGGTCTGGGTGACCTGGTGCGTCTGCTCGACGCTTCGGGCCTGTTCCAGCTGCGAGCCCGCCGCCGTGTACCGCTCGGCGGCGTCCGCGAGGGCTTGCTTGGACGCCTCGTCCGTGCCGACGAGGTTGAGGACCTGGCCGCCGAGACGTTCGACCCAGCGGCGGGCTTCGGAGCGGGCGTCGTCGAGCTTCCGCGCGTTGCCCGCCTGCGAGCGACGCACCAGGTACACGACGCCGCCGACGACGGCGATCAGCAGGATCAGCGTCACGGGATCCACGGCCTGTCCACTCCCCACCGGGCCACAGCGGCCCGTCACTTTACCCAACGTATGCAATCCCGGCGACGTTCCCTGGACCCCACCCGAGCGTGTCCGGGCTCGGAAATGACAGGGGTGTGATTTACCCTCGGGTGCATGGAGCGATCCGAGGGCCGTCCCGACACGGGCACCGTCACCGGCTGGTGGACCTGCGCCGACTGCGGCGCCGACGCCGAGCTCTCCGGGCTCGACGCCGGCGGCGTGCAGGTGCGCTGCCCGGACTGCGACGGCGTCATGGTGCAGCTGTGGAGCTGGGACGTCGCGGCCCAGGCCGCCTGACCGGGACGCCGGCCTCGCAGACCCCGCACCCGCCCCGCAGACGCTGCATCGTCTGCGCAGCGTGCCCGAACCCTGCGAGGCGGGCTGTGCGAGCCGATCCGAGTCACTGATCGGCCCGGGACGAGCCGATCAGCGCTGGTCCGCGCCGGATCGCCGAGGTCGGGAAGCCCGGCGACGACCGGCGCCGACGCCCGGCGGGTGCGCCGATCCGGGGGCGTGGATCCATCCGGCAACGACCGTCGTCGCGACCGTCGTCGCAACCGGGCGGCGACGCCGGGTCGGACGCCGAGTCCGGGCCGGCGGGCTCGCGCAGCGCCACGGCTGGCCCGGCGCTGCGGCAGCGCCACGGCAGGCCCGGCGCCCGATCCACCCAGGCGCGTCGAGCCAGAGCCGTGGCCGACCCGGCACAACAGGAACGACCGGCAGCGACCCGGGACTGCGAATCGGACCCAGGCCGGGGGACCGCCCCCGACGGCAGCCGAGGACCCCCCGACGCAGGCCGACCGGTGTCAGGCGTCGAGCGTCGCCGGCAACCCGAACAGGGGGAACAGCGCCTGTGTGTCGAGGAACGAGTTGATGCCCGTGATCGTCGTTCCGTCCGTCTCCAGCACCACCAGCGCCCAGGGTTCGAACCGCCCGTCCACGCAGCGGTACTGGCCGAACGCAGGCGAACCGTTGGCGGCGGTGGGCACGACCCGGGAACCACGGCATCCCATGCCGGGGCCGAGCATCCACCGGGCGACCTCGTCCGGCCCGACGATCCACAGCGCGTACGGCGGCATCGAGAGCACGACGTCCTCGTGCAGCAGTTGCGCGAGCGAGGTCATGTCGTAGCGCTCGAACGCCGCGATGTACTTCGCGACGAGCGCGCGCTCCTGCTCGTCGAGCTCCTTGGCCGGGGCGGCCGCCGGATCGATCTCGGCGAGCGTGGCTCGGGCCCGCTGGAGCGCGCTGTTGACCGACGCGACCGTGCTGCCGATGAGCTGCGCGACCTCGGCGGCCTTCCAGCGCAGGACGTCGCGCAGGATCAGCACGGCGCGCTGGCGCGGCGGCAGGTGCTGCAGTGCGGCGATGAACGCGAGCCGGATCGTCTCGCGCTGGACGGCGAGCTCGGCGGGATCGCCCGACTCGGCGACGACCGCGCCGTCCGGCATCGGTTGGATCCAGGTGGCCTCGGGCAGCGTGGGACCCGGCCCGGTGGGTTGGACGCTCGCGGGCCCCATCTCCATCGGCCGGGCACGACGCTGGGCGCTGCCCACCATGTCCAGGCACACGTTGGTGGCGATGCGGTAGAGCCAGGAGCGCACCGAGGAGCGTCCCTCGAACGAGTCGTACGAGCGCCAGGCCCGCACGAACGTCTCCTGGACGGCGTCCTCCGCTTCGAAGGAGGAGCCGAGCATGCGGTAGCAGTAGGCGATCAGCTCGCGGCGGTGACCCTCCAGTTGGAGTTCGAGGCCGGACGCCGTCGCGCGATCGGGCGAAGTGGTCTGCGGCACGTGGCACAGGGTAGGGGAGGGGTCCGACAGTTTCCGGTCGCGATTCACTCCGTCTCGGCCATCGGTAGCGTCGATTGTCGACAATTAATCCCGTGTTCACCGATGACGCCATGATCGATCACACCCCGCCCCTAGCGTCACCAGCCGTGACGGCGATCGCCTCCCCGGACGACGGCGTTCTGCTGGCGGTCGCGGGGGCCCACCTGACGGGCCAGCCGCTGCACGGCGACCTCCTCGTCCGGGGCGGGCGCCTCGCCGCCGTCACCCGCACCGCGGCCGTCTACCGGATGGTCGCGTTGCCGCGCTGTCCGGGCGTGCCGGTGCCGCGGCCCGGCCTGATCCGGGACCCGCTCGCGGGCGCCGCCGTCGAGGTGGAGGTGTACCGGATGCCGGTGGACGCGGTCGGATCGCTGCTGCTCACGGTGGCTCCGCCACTCGCGATCGGGACGGTCACGCTCGCCGACGGCACGGACGTCGCGGGCTTCGTCTGCGAGGGCTACGCCGCCGCCGACGCGCCCGACATCACCCGCTACGGCGGCTGGCGCAGCTACCTCGCCTCCCGGTGAGCCCGTGATCAGCGCTCGTCGCCGAGCACCGGCTTGAGGTCCAGGACCGGCGTGCCGTCGACGGCCTCGCAGCCGCTGACCCGCAGCCGCGTCCCGTCGACGGCGAGCACCCGCACCCGGTGCAGACCGATCGGGTTGGGCCGGTCCGGGGAGCGGGTGGCGAAGACGCCGGTCTCCGGTCGTGCGGGGTCGCCGCGAGGGTGGACGACGAGCGTGTCGCGGTCCGCCCGGTGCAGCCAGGTGAGCAGCAGGAGGTCTGCGCCCGCTTCGATGCCGCGCAGGCCGTCGGCGACCGCGGTGTCGAACTCCAGCGTCACCTCGGGCGCGCCCTCGTCGCCCTGCTTCGCCGCGGCGGCCGGGTCGGCCACCGGGGAGGTGACACGGCCGACCGCACGCAGCTCGGTCGTCGGCGGGTTCGTCACCGCTCCAGAGTGGCGGAACGGCGGCCGGTCGGGGTGGGCGGGTCCGGCCTCCCGGGAGAGGTCGGACCCGCCGCACGGCACGGGTCCGGATCACAGGGACGCCGCGACGGCGGCTACCCGCCGGCAGCGCACCGCAAACGTCAGGTGGCGCGGGTCACACCGAGCCGCCGCTCGAGCTCCGCGTCGTCGGCGACGAACCAGAGTTCCCGGCCGCGGTTGGCCTCCCGGATCCAGTCCGCGAGGGCACCGTCGGCCGCCACGTCACCGACGATCACCAGGCGCAGCCGGTAGTTCACGAACTTCTGCACGACCGCCCCCGCCACGCCCGTGCGCAGCCGGAAGAACTCCGGGGACACCCGCGCCACCGGTACCACGACGACCTCCGCGCCCGTGCCCAGCGCGTCCCCGATGATCGCGAGCGCGCTCTCCTCGTCGGCCAGCGCAGGCCCGTCGAGGGGGGCGCGGTGGATGCGGGTACCGGTCATGGCTCCAGTCCAGCAACCAGCCCTCGCCGGGACAACGGGTTTCCGGGCCTCCCGGACTCGATCATCGGGCGGCGCGGGCCAGGCTCAGGGCCCGGCCGGACCGACCGCGTCGCCGCGGCGGGGGTCGGGGACCGGCACGCCGTCGAACAGCATCGGGAACGTCCGGATCGTCCGGTCCGCGACGTCGAAGGTCGGGGTGTTCTGCACCTGCAGGTGCAGGTGCGGCTCGTCGGAGTTGCCGGAGTCACCGACCCGGCCGATCACGTCCCCACGCCGCACGACGTCCCCGGGCCCCACCGCGATGCTGCCCTGCTGCAGGTGGCCGTAGAGGACGTGGTGGCCGCCGCCGATGTCGAGGACGACGTGGTTGCCTGCCATGGCCCGCCAGGTGCGGCCGCCGACCGGCGCGTCGGGATGGCCGTCGACCACCTCGGTGACCCGGCCGTCCGCCACCGCCAACACCGGCGCGCCGAAGACGGCGTAGTCCTCGAGCCGGCTCCCGTCGCCGCGGTGGGTGCGGCCGTCGACGAACCGCGCGATGTCGACGGCATCCCGCTGCACCTGGAGCGAGCGATGGGCATTGACCAGCGTGGCACGTCCCCCCGACAAGACCGTCCACTCCCCGGCGAGCGGGACGCCGATCCGCACCGGGTTCGTCGGCGGTGCGGCGATGAGGACCAGCTGTGCGGCAAGGACGAGCGAACCCAGCGCTACCAGGGTGTTCGTCGCGGCCGATATCCGGCGCCGGGGGAACGCGGCGAGGACGGCGGTGGCGACGAGGCCGGTCCAGAACATCGCCGAGAGCACCTCCTGCGCGCCGGGGGCCACGACCCGCCAGAGGAACGACGTTCCGGCGAGCTCGGCCACGCCCGCCATGACGAGCAGGAGGAGCACGTTCCCGGCTTGCCGCGCCCACGGCGCGTGGGTGAGCCGGCGGGGCTCGGCGTCGCGGCGTCGGATCCGCCGGACCGCCATCACGACGGGCGTCAGCACGGCGAGGACGAGCATCGCGACGAACACGTCGCCCGCCTGGAAGGAACGCGCCCCGGCGACCAGGACCGTCACCGCGCCGACCAGCTCACGGCGCCCGAGCAGCGCCCGGGCGCCGGTGTCGCGGAAACCGGCGAACCGAGCCAGCACGACGCACGCCGCGGCGCACGTCGCGAGCAGGGCGTGCCCGGCTTCGACGGGGACCCGGCCCAGCAGCAGGTCCATGCCGCTCAGGACCGGCACGAACGCGGCGGTGCCCAGGAGCGCGACCAGCACGGTGCGCCGGGTCGCGACGACGCCGTGGCGCCCGTCGTCCGGGGGCAGGCCGAGCATCACGAGGCCGCCCAGGACCGCGACGGCGGCGAAGCCCGGCAGGCCGGTCGGGGTGAACGTGGTGAGCAGATACCAGGCCGCGGCGAGCAGGCCGAACAGGCTTGTCCGCAGGGCCGTCCGGGGTCCCCGCGGCCTGCGCGTCGCCGTGGTGGCCGTCATCGCCGCCTCCCGGCCGGTGTCGTCGCGACCAGCGTCGCGTGGCGACGGGCGGGACGGCAGGGGCGTCCGCCCCGGGCGGTGCGGGCCTGACGGTGCGCGCACCTGACGGCCTTTCGCCCAGCACCGGTCGACGGCTCGAGCCGGGATCCTGCGGACGCCCGGTCGGCGACGGGCGCGATCCCCGGTCGGCCTCGGCGCCGGGTAGTACGGTCCGCTGCACTCCCGACCCGACGTCGGCCACGTCCGGTAGCCTCGGCCCCATGCGCGTGACGTCCAGCTGGCCCCGCCCCTAGGGCGGCACTTCTCGTCACCGCGACACCCCATCCGCGGCCGCCCGATCCGGGCGGCCGTTCGCGTGTCCGGCCCGGCGCGGGCGGCTCCTCGCACCCTGGAGCACCTCATGTCCCGTGCCCTCACCGGCATCACCCCGTCCGGCCGCCTGCACCTGGGCAACCTCGTCGGCGCGATGCGTCCGATCGTCGCCGCGCAGGAGGTCGGGTCGGGTCCCGACGACACGATCGCCTTCATCTCCGACCTGCACGCCCTGACCCTCGACCACGATCCGGCGAAGGTGCGGGAACGCACCTTCGAGTTCGTGACCCTGCTGCTCGCCGTCGGGGTCGATCCGGGGCGCGCCGTCCTCATGGTGCAGTCGCACGTGCGCGAGCACGTCGAGCTGCACTACCTGCTCGAATGCGCCGCCGGGTTCGGCGAGGCGCAACGCATGATCCAGTTCAGACAGAAGTCGCGGGGCCGCGACCACGTCCGGCTCTCGCTGCTCACCTATCCCGTCCTGATGGCCGCCGACATCCTGCTCTACGGCGCGGCCGAGGTGCCGGTCGGCGACGACCAGCGCCAGCACGTGGAGCTGGCCCGGACGGTGGCCGAGCGGTTCAACGCCCGCTACGGCGAGGTGTTCATCGTGCCCAAGGCGGTGCATCCGCCGGTTGCGGCACGGCTCGGCGACCTGGCCCGACCCGCGCGGAAGATGAGCAAGACGGCGCCGCCCGGGGCGGGGGTGCTGCACCTGCTCGACACGCCGGACGTGCTGCGCCGCACGATCGCCCGCGCCGTCACCGACTCCGCGGGCACCGTCGCCTACGACCCCGTCGGGCGGCCCGGCGTGTCGAACCTGCTCGCCGTGCTCGCGGTCTGCAGCGGCAGCACCCCCGAGCGGCTCGTCGGGGAGTACACGCGCTACGGCGACCTGAAGCGCGCCACCGCCGACGCCGTGATCGCGACGCTCGCACCGGTGCAGGCGCGCTACGCCGAGCTGGCCGCCGATCCGGGACACGTGCGCGAGGTGCTCCGTGACGGGGCCGCACGGGCGTCGGCGATCGCCGCGCCCACCGTCCGGGCCGCGCGGGAGGCGATCGGGTTGCTGGCGGCCTGATCCCTCAGCGGGCAGCCTCGACGAACGGCACCATCGCCCGGTCCAGATCGAACACCGGCTCGAACGTGATCGTCACGGCGTGGCCGTAGGTCAGGCTGTGGTGCAGTTGGTAGGCGGCGAAAGCGTCCGGGTCGTCGACCTCGATGAGGGCGTACCCGCCCCAGCCGGTGCCGAGTCCCTGGCGGTGGGTGACGCCCTTCTCGACGCCGCCCCAGTTGCCCGACCGCGCGAACGTCGCGAACGCCTCACCCCACGTCCGGTCGAGCTCCTCCTTGGTCACGCCGTCGCGGTACACGAATCTCTGCAGGTACAGCTGGCCCATGACGTCCCCCCTGTCGATCTGGGCGGCGGCTCGGGCGGACGCCGAGCCGCGCCGGGGGGCCATGCTCCTCCGCGGGGGTGGCTCCGGACAGCCGCCGAACGACGGGCCCGGGGCGGTGGACGCCGCCGTCGCGGGCCGGGTGGTCGGCGGACGGCGTATCCGACGTGGACCTGGGTCGATCCGACGAGGCGTGGCGGCGGTAGGGCGCTGGCCGCGGGGTGGGGGTGCCGGGTGGGGCGGGACTGGCGCCGCCCGGCGGGGCGGGTGCTGCCCGGCGGGGGCCTGGGGTGGCGGGTGGGCCCGGCGGGGCGGGGCCTGCAGGGCCCTCGCATGCCGTGCACATGCTTCGCAGGGGCTGCGGCGTCTGCGAGGTGTGGCGAGGCTCTGCGAGGTGTGGCGGGGCTCTGCGAGGCCGCCCGTCGGGGTGGGGCTGTCCGGCGGACTGCGGTCTGCGGCGCCGCCTCGCAGACTGTGCACATGCTTCGCAGGGGCTGCGGCGTCTGCGGGGCGCGGCGGGGCGCTGCGGGGTGTGGCGGGGGTCTGCGAGGTGTGGCACGGCTCTGCGAGGTGTGGCGGGGCTCTGCGAGGCCGCCCGTTGGGGTGGGTGTGCCCGGCGGACCGTGGTCTGCGGCGCCGCCTCGCAGACCGTGCACATGCTTCGCAGGGGCTGCGGCGTCTGCGAGGTGTGGCGGGGCTCTGCGAGGAGTGGCGCGCCTCCGCGAAGCCGCCCGCCGCCCCGCCCGCCGCCCCGCCCACCGCCGCATGCACCGCCCGCGCCCACCGCCCGCCCGTCGGGAGACGGGCGGGAAGCGGGTTCAGCCCGTGGGGGCCCCAAACCACCTGGCGAGCCGGCCGAGCATCTCCTGCTGATCCTCGCCGACCCACGCCACGTGGCCGTCCGGGCGCAGCAGGGCTGCGGGCACGTCGAGCTCCTCGCTGACGTCGACGACGTGGTCGACCCGGTCCGCCCAGCCCGCGACCGACAGCCGGCCGGTCTGGTCGAGCAGCAGCCCGCGTCCGCCGTGCATCAGCTGGTAGAGGCGACCCCGTTTCAGCCCGACGTCGCGCAGCCGGCGGCCGACGAGCGGGTGCTCGTCGCCGAGGTCGTAGCGGATCCCGATCGCGGTGAGCTTCTCGATCAGGTATCGGTTCACCTCCTCGAAGTCCATCAACTCCGACACCAACCTGCGCACGGCCTGCGCGCCCGACTCGGTGGACATCAGCTCGGCCTGTGCGCGGGTGTTGTCCAGCACGTCGGCGGCCACCGGACGCCGTTCGGTCCCGTAGGTGTCCAGCAGCCCGTCCGGTGCCCAGCCGCGAACCTCGCCTGCCAGCTTCCAGCCGAGGTTGAACGCATCCTGGATGCCGAGGTTGAGGCCCTGCCCGCCCATCGGCGGATGGACGTGCGCCGCATCGCCCGCCAGCAGCACCCGGCCGACGCGGTAGCGTTCGGCGAGCCGGGTGGCGTCGCCGAAGCGGGACAGCCAGCGCGGGGAGTGCACGCCGAAGTCGGTGCCGGCGTACCGGTGCAGCTGCCGCCGGAAATCCTCGAGGGTCGGCGGGACCGAGCGGTCCGCGGCAACACCGTCCGCCGGCACGACGACGCGGTACGCACCACCGTCGACGAGCGGTCCGACGCCGAACCGCAGCTGGGACCTGCGGACCTCGGCCACCACGGCCGCGACCGTCTCCGGCGACGCGGTCAGCTCCATCTCGCCCAGCAGCGTCTCGGTCCGGGACGGCTCGCCCGGGAAACCGACGCCGAGCAGCTTGCGCACCGTGCTGCGCCCTCCGTCGCAGCCGACGAGGTGGCGCGAGCGCAGCCGGCTGCCGTCGGCCAGCTCGGCGGTCACCCCGTCGGCGTCCTGGCTCAGCCCGACCAGCTCGCAGCCGCGCCGGATCTCGGCGCCGAGCTCGGCGGCGTGCTCGGCCAGCAGACGGTTGGTCACGGGCTGCGGGATGCCGAGGACGTACCCGTGCGCGGTGTCCAGCTCGGGTGCCGGTTTCGGGATGGCGGCGAAGAACCCGGCGACCGGGAAGCGCCTGCCGTGCGCGAGGAAGCGCGCCAGGAGGCCGCGCTGGTCCATCACCTCGATGCTGCGCACGTGCATGCCGAGCGAGCGGACGACCTTCGTCGGCTCGGCCTCCCGCTCCAGCACGACCACGTGCAGGCCGTGCAGCCGCAGTTCGGCGGCCAGCATCATGCCGGTGGGCCCGCCGCCGTTGATGATCACGTCGAACAAGAAGAACCCTCGTTCCCGTATCGGTGTATGCGTATCGTGAACCGTGATTTCTGCGCCGGATCCGGCGTCGGCCGCAGATTCTGCGCGACGACCGGGGTCTTGCCGCAAGCCCCCCGGTGCGCTATAGGTTGAGAGTGGCGGGAGGTGGTCGGCCTCTTGTCGTGCAACAGGTGCACCGCATCGTGGGCGGCCCGTCGCCGGTCAGGGGTGCATGTGCCCTGGCTGCTGGCCGATGGTCCACCGCACGGAAGCCACTCACGGAAGCCGAGCGGACGGCGCCGCGAGAATGACGCACGGCGCCATTTCGCAGATTTCGGTTCATCGGATGGGCTCGGGTTTCTGATCCGAGGCGTTCTGGCGGCGGTGGGCCGCGTTCGCACGCACCCGGCGTCGCTCACACACACCGCGGACGGTGTGTGCGAGAGCCACGGGGTATGTGTGAGGGCCCCGGGGTACGCCGGGGGCGCGAGGAGCCATGCAGTGCCTGGCCCGGCGCCGCCAGACGTGCGCCGCAGACCGTGCGCCGGCGGCGCACCTCGCGTCAGCCGCTTCCGCTGCCGGGACCGCAGAGATCGATCATCGAATCTGTCGGGGTGGCGGGATTTGAACCCACGGCCCCTCGCTCCCAAAGCGAGTGCGCTACCAAGCTGCGCCACACCCCGTGCGGCGAGTGTAGGCGGCCGCTCCGCCGCACCCTACGGATATCCGCACCTCCGTCACCCAGCCGGTGACGCAGCGTCGAGGATCTCGCCGATCCGGGCATGGATGGAGATGTGGCCGACGCCGGGGAGCCGGTGGAGCCGGCCGATCCCCTCGGGCAGGCGGGCGACGATGTCCTCGGCGTGGTCCATCGGGACCATCTGGTCGGCCTCGCCCTGGAAGACGTGCACGGGGACCGTGATCGCCGACCAGTCGATGTCCCACGGGGAGCTCCACAGCCGGTACTCCTCGATCACCCCGGCGGGGCCCTGGCGCATCGACTCGACGAAGAACGCCATGACCGCCGCCGGGTCGGCTCCGTCCAGCGCGGCGCGGTCGGGCGGGGCGAGCTCGTCGGCGAACTGCTCGACCGTCATCGCCGGGACGTACCGGGCGGCGAGCTTCATCGCGCGCAGGGTCCACGCGGCGCGCGCGGGCCGGTGGTGGACGAGTTCGAGCAGCTGACGGTCGGAGGGGGCGAGCCCGTCGAGGGCGGCGGGGCGGTCGCCGATCGGGCCGGCGCCCGCCATCAGGGCGACCCCGGTCAGGCGCGGTCCGCAGCCTGCCGCGCAGGCCAGCGCGTACGGGCCGCCGCACGAGTAGCCGACCACGGCGAACTCCCGGATCCCCAGGGCATCGGCCAGGTCGCCGAGCTCCCCGGCGTACCCGCGGAGCGTCCGGCCGGGCAGGGGGTCCGAGCCGCCGATGCCGGGGCGGTCGGGGCAGATCACCCGGATGCCCCGCTCGACGGCCGGTGCGTGCGCGAACTCGTTGCCGAGCCGGCAGGCCGGTGTGCCGTGGAGCAGGAAGACCGGGCGCCCCGCCGGGTCGCCGTGCTCGGCGAGCGTGACCCGCCGCGACCGCACGCCGACCACGGACTGCAGCAGGTGGTCCATGCCCCGGAGGCTAGCCGCCGTCCGGTACGCGCGTTGTCGGCTGCACGCGCCGACGCGCCGGCCGGGTCCTCAGGCCGCGGCCAGCAGCGGCGCCGGGGTTCCGAACAGCCGCCCGTACGGGGCGACGATCCGGTCCGCACCGAGCATCGCAGTGCTCAGCCGGTCGTGCAGGGCCCGCCACCGCTGGTGGGCGCCCTCCAGGCGGGTGACGGCCCGGTCGAGCTCGGCAGCGGCGGAGCTGCGCTGGGGGACGTCCGCCCTGGCGGCGGTGAGGCTGTCCCGGTGCTCGATGTTCGGGGCGTCGCAGGCCACCGTGAACCGGTGGTGGGTCTCGGGCCACAGGGCGTTCTCGGTGTGGCGGCGGAAGGTCCGGAACGCGTCGCGGCGGGTCGTCGCGACCAGCCTGAGCAGGAGCGTGGCGCGCCCGAGGGCGGCGCGGGCGCCGTCCAGTTCGGCGACCGCCGCGGTGACGTCGTCCTCGCGGAGGGCCTGCGTCGCGTCCCGGACGGTGTGCGCCAGCCCCGCGAACAGCATCACCTGGGCCTGCAGGGCCCGCAGGAACGTGTACTCGTCGTGCTCGGCGGACACCGGGAGCGCGGACAGCGCGAACCACGGACCGGGCTGCCATGCCAGCCCCAGGGCCGGGTCGACGTCGGCGACGAACCGGGCGGCGTGCGCGACCCGCAGCTCCCGGGTGCGCGCCTCGCAGCGGGCGGTGGCGCGCCGCTCGTGGCGGACGACGTCGGCCATGAGCAGGGCGGCCATGCGCTCGTGATCGAGCCCGTGGTCGTCGCGGATGAGCTCCAGCAGCGGTAGCGCGAGATAGGCGGGACCGCGGAAGCGGTCACGGCGGCGGGCGAGGACGGCGTCGAGATACGCCTCGAGGAACCTGTCGTGGGCGCTGCGGCGGAGCGCATCGAGTTGGGTCAGCAGGTCCCGGCCAACGTGGTGGCGGCCGCGCCGCAGCACGTCCGCCGCGACGGCCTGCGCGAGCGGCAGACCGTCGGCGAACGGACCCGCGCGACGGAGCCGGTCGATCTCCCGGTCGATCTCCCGGTCGATCACCGGGGCGAGCGGGACGGCGGTGCGGGCGGCGGCTGACATCGGGGAACTCCCAGCGGGACGGTGGCTGTCCCGTCCAGGCTCCGCGCACGGGCCCGCGGCCACGAGGGGGCGGGCACGACACCCGCAGGGGCGCGCACCCGCTCCCGGGTGGGGTTGTCCCCCCTATGCCTCCGCCTCCTTCCGCTCGCCCGCGTCGCGCGTCGTCGCGCGGGCGACGGCCGTGCCGATCCCGATCGCCACGGCCACCGGCCAGCTGATCGCGCCGAGCGCGGCGGTCGCGGCGAGCCCCGCGTAGAAGAGCACCGGCGCCGAGGGCAGGACCTTCCGCGTCCGGCCCGCCGCGTCGCCGATACCGCGCGCGGTCTCGCCCGCCGCGCCCGCCACCCCGCGGGCCGCGCTCGCGACGCCCGCCGCGGCAGTGCTCACGGCGCCCGTCACGGCGTCCTGCCCCGGGATCCTCGGCAGCTGCGGCGCCCGGACCTGCGCGGTCACCAGCGGAAGCTCGATCGTCACCGAACGCGGTGCTCCGTCGGCCTTCCCGCCCGCCTTCTCCACCCCGACGGCCGTGTCGACCGGCTCGTCGACCGGCTCGTCGACCGGCTTGACCACCGGCTTCACGGCGCGGGTGCCAGCGTGTGCGCGTCCCGTCCTCGTGCTCATCAAGGGACTTTCGGCGCCGAGGTGCGGACCGGTCGGGACCTGTCCGGACGCCCTCCCCGGATCGACAGTAATGAGGACAGCCTCACGTAAACGACGTGCGGCCTACCCTGGAGGTGGCGGCGTGACTCCGCGCGAGCAAGCAAACGAGTCTGGAACGCTCGATGCGCTGGTCCCGGGCGACCGGGCGGCGGTCACCGCCATCGCGGGTCCTGACGACGTCCGGCGCAGGCTGATGCAGATGGGCTTCGTGCCCGGCACGGTCGTCGACGTGGTCGCGACCGCCCCGCTGGGCGACCCGCTGGAGGTGGCGCTGCGCGGCTACCGCGTCGCCGTGCGCAGGACCGAGGCCGCCTGGGTGAGCGTCGGCGCGGCGCCGCAGCAGGAGGAGGACGTCGCGCCGGTGCGCCACCCGGTGACCCTCGACGGCCCTGGAGCGGCCGGGCCCCGGCCCCGGCCCCACCGGCTGCGCGACCGCCTGCGCCGCAGGCACCGCCGGGCCGCCGCCCCGAGCTGCCACGACCATGGCGACCATCCGCTGCAGCGGCAGGCGGGCGAGGTCGTCGTGGCGTTGGCGGGCAACCCGAACACCGGCAAGTCCAGCCTCTTCAACGCCCTGACGGGCAGCCGCCAGCACGTCGGGAACTGGCCGGGCAAGACGGTCACCCGCTCGGTGGGGATCCACCGGGTCGGGGACGTGACGCTGCGCCTGGTGGACCTTCCGGGGATGTACAGCCTGCACCCGGCCTCGCCCGAGGAGGCGGCGGCCGAGGAGTTCCTGGTCTCCGGTGAGCCGGACGTCGTCGTCGCGGTCGTCGACGGCACCAACCTCGAACGCAACCTCTTCCTCGTGCTGGAGCTCGCCGAGCTGGGCCTGCCGCTGATCGTCGCCGCGAACATGGCCGACGTCGCCGCCCGGCAGGGCAGGCCCGTCGACCGGGCGACGCTCGCCGCCGATCTGGGCGCCCCGGTCGTCGCCACGGTCGGGCGCACCGGGGCCGGCATCACCGAGCTGGCCGACGCGATCGTCGCGGTGGCCACGCCGCACGCGTCCCGCGAGGACGCTTCCGCCGGGGAGGCGACATCGTGAAGACCCTCGTCGACTACGGCCCGCAGATCGAGGCCGAGCTCGCGGCCCGCGACGCCGCCGAGTCCCGCTGGACGGCCATCCGCAGGTTGGAGGACGGCCGCGCGACGGACGCCGACGTCGCCCTCACCATGGCCGAGCGCCGCTTCACCCGCGCCCACGAGCTCGCCGCGCGCGCCGTCGCGCCGTCGTCCACGCTGCACCGCTTCGGCGACCGGGTCGATCACATCGTCACCCACCGCATCGCCGGGCCACTGGTCCTGTTCGCGGTGATGTGGATCGTGTTCCGCCTGGTCACCGACGTGGCAGCACCCTTCGTGGACTGGATCGACGCGACCCTGACCGGCGTCGTCGGGCCCTGGCTGTCGGCTGTGCTCGGCGCGATCGGGCTTGGCGGCACCTGGGTCGAGGCGCTCGTCGTGGACGGGGTGCTCGGCGGCGTCGGCGGGATGCTCGCCTTCGTCCCGGTGATCACGATCCTCTACATCGTGCTCGGCATGCTCGAGGACACCGGGTACTTCGCCCGGGCCGCCTACCTCGCCGACAAGGCGCTCGCCCCGGTGGGGCTGCCCGGCAAGAGCGTGCTGCCGCTGGTCGTCGGGTTCGGCTGCAACGTGCCCGCGCTGCTGGCCACCCGCGTCCTGGAGCGCAAGCGCGACCGCCTGCTGACGGCCCTGCTGGTGCCGTTCGTCAGCTGCACGGCCCGGCTGCCGGTGTTCGTGCTGCTCGCGAGCGTGCTCTTCCCCGGGTGGGAGGGCAGTGTCGTGCTCGGGCTGTACGTGCTGAGCGTCGCCGCGGTGTTCGCCGTCGGCCTCGGGCTGCGGCACACGCTGATGCGCGGCACCGAGCGGGCGCCGTTCGTCCTGGAGCTGCCGCCGTACCGGCGCCCGTCGTGGCGCACCGTGTGGATGCAGACCCGGCAGCGCACCGCGTCGTTCATCCGCAAGGCGGGCACCGTGATCCTCGCGGCGTCGATCGTCGTCTGGTTCTTCCTGGCGATCCCGGTGCGCGGCGACGGCACGTTCGGCGACGTCGAGCTCGACGACAGCCTGTTCGGCGCGACCGCGGAGTCCATCGGCGTCGTGTTCACCCCCGCCGGGTTCGCCGCGCCGGAGCTGTCCGGAGCGTTGGCGGCGGGCTTCGTCGCCAAGGAGATCGTGGTCTCGACGATCTACCAGACCGTCGGCGGCGAGGAGGAGGCCGCGGCGGAGGAGGCGACGCCCGGTCTGGTCGAGGGCCTCGCCGAGATCGGGATCGGGTTCGCGGAGGCCACGCGCGATGCCGTGCTCGCGATCCCCGGCATCGTCGGGATCGACCTGCTCGGCGCCGACGATGAGACGGCGACGGGCACGCTGGCGGCGAACCTGGAGCAGGTCTTCGCCGAGGCCAGCTGGGGGCACCCGCAGGCCGCGGCGATGGCCTTCATGGTCTTCGTGCTGCTCTACGTGCCGTGCGTGGCCACCGTCGCGACGCTGGGGCGCGAGTTCGGCAAGCGGTGGGCGCTGTTCAGCGTCGGGCTGAGCATGGCGGTCGCGTGGGTCGCGGCCGTGCTCACGTTCTGGGCCGGGGTGGCGCTGGGCGGTGTGTTCTGATGACGCTCACCGACCTGCTCCGCGAGATCCACGAGGCGGACGGCCCGATCACCTCGCTGGCCCTGGCCCGGCGGCTGGGCGCCGACCCGCAGACCGTCGCGGGCATGCTGGACTGGCTGCACCGCACCGGCCGGCTGGCCGCACCCGCGTGCGACGTGATCGACCCCGCGGCGTGCTCGGTGTCAGGGACGTGCGGGAGCTGCCCGTTCGCCACCCCCGACCCCGGGCGGCGCTACCTGCCGCTCACCCCGGTGACCCGCAGCGGCCCGGATGACGAGAGGACGGACGACCCGCGATGAGGCTCCCCACGTCCCTGGCGGCGTTCTCGCCGGTCGGCGCGTTGCGCGTGCTCCGCGACACCCTGCTGCCCGGGGCGCGGCCGGTCTGGTCGGGACCGGGACGGCTGCACGTCGCGGTGCGCGGCGTCCCCACCGACGCCCTGGACGGCTTCGCCGCCGATCTCGGCGAGCGGGTCGGCGCGGTGCCGGGCGTGCAGTGGGCGGGGCTCGACCAGGGCTGCGGCCGGCTCGTGGTGGCGGCCGAGGGGGACGTCGGCGAGGCGGTGATCGCCGCGGTGGAGGCCGCCGAGGCCGCGGCGGGTGCGGACGGCCCGTTCCCGACCACGGTCGAGGACCACCCGGCCGACCGTGCCGGGGTGGCCCGCCACGCCCTGGAGGCCGCGGCGGACGTGGCGGCGGTGGCCACGGCCGTCACGGCCAGGGCACTCTCGCTGCCGGCCCGGCTGCTGCCGATCGATCCCGCGCCCGTGCTCGGCCTCGTCGCGAGTTCGGAGCGGCTGCGCGCCCCGCTGGAGGGTGTGCTCGGCCGGCCCGCGGTGGGCACGGTGCTGAACATCGCGAGCGCGGCCGTCAACGGCGCGGAGCAGCGGTTCGTCGCGCCCGCGGTCGACCTGGCCCACCGGGTGCTCCTGGTCCGCCAGGAGGAGTCGCGCGGCGCCACGTTCGACCGGCTGGAGCGCAGGCTGTACCCGCAGGCGCCCGCCGGTCCCGCGGTGGCGCCGCCCGTGCACGGCCGCCCGGTGCCCCTGCCGCCGGGGCCGGTCGAGCGCTACGTCGAGCAGGACCTGGTCGCGACGCTCGCCGCCGCGGCCGCCACCGTGCCGCTGTCCGGCCGCGCGCAGCGGGCGAGCAGCGTGCTCTCCGTCGGGGTGCCCAAAGCCGCGCGGCTGGGCCGGGAGGCGTTCGCGTCGGGGGTCGTCGAGTACCTCGGGCGCTGCGGCGTGCTGGTCGTGGCGCCGCGACCGGTGCGCCTGCTCGACCAGGTCGATCGCGTGGTCGTCGACCCGGCCGTGCTCGGCGAGCTGGACGACGCGGTGCTCGCGGCCGCGCAGGAAGCGGGCGTGGAGGTCCTGCTGCTCGACCCCGACGACGCCACGCCCGTGCCGGACCGTGCCGGTGTCGTGCGGGCCGCGGAGGCGCTCGCGGCCGTCGCGACGCTCCAGAAGGAGGGCCACGTCGTCGCCCTCGTGGCCGGGCCCGGGGAGCCGGCGCTCGCCTCGGCCGATCTCGGCGTCGCGGTCGCCCGGCCACCCGAGCCGGTGCCCTGGCACGCCGACCTCGTCGCCCCTGACGGCCCGCGTGCCCTCGCCGCGCTGCTCGGGTCCGCGGCGCTGGCCCGCACGATCAGCCGGCACTCGGTCCTGCTCGCGCTGGCCGGCACGGCCGCGAGCGCGATCACCACGTTCGGCCTGCCTCGCCGGGGCACCACCGCGCTCGTCCCGCCGACCGTCGGCGTGGACATCGCCGCGCTCGTCGCACTCGCCCACGCCCGGATGTCGACGGCCCGGCTCGCGGTGCCGAAGGGGCCCGCCGTGGCCCCCGGCGAGTGGCACCGGCTCGCCGCGGGCGAGGTCCTGCAGCGGGTGGGGAGCAGCGCGTCCGGGCTCGACGCGGCCGAGGCCGCGCGGCGCAGGCCGCCCGTGCAGGCCGAGCCGTCCGTTCCGGCACAGCTGCTGGCGCACCTGGTCGAGGAGCTGCGCAACCCGCTCACCCCGGTGCTCGCGATCGGTGCGGGGCTGTCGCTGGCCATCGGGTCCGTGCTGGACGCCGCGATGGTCAGCGCGGTCGTCCTGGCGGACGCGGCCATCGGCGCCGTCCAGCAGCTGCGCGCCGAGCGGGCGATCGCCGCACTGGACCGGGTCGCCGCCCAGGTCGTGACGGTGCACCGCGACGGCCGCGTCGAGACCGTACCCGCCGCCGACCTCGTCGTCGGCGACGTCGTGCGGCTCGACACGGGCGAGGACGTCCCCGCGGACTGCCGCATCCTGGAGGCCGACCACCTGGAGACCGACGAGTCCGCGCTCACCGGCGAGTCCCTGCCCGTGCCCAAGTCCGCGGAGCCGACCGCCGCCGAGGCGCTCGGGGACCGGGTGAGCATGCTCTACGCCGGCACCGCGATCGCCGCGGGCCGGGCGACGGCGGTCGTCGTCGCGGTCGGTGCGGACACCGTCGCCGGGCAGGCCGCCGCCACGGGCGCGGCCCCCCTCACGGGCGTGGAGAAGCGGTTGGAGGCGCTGGCCGCCCGCGCCACACCGGTCGCGCTGCTCGCGGGCGGGCTCACCGTCGCCGCGAGCCTCGCCCGCGGCCGTCCCCTTGCCGAGACGCTCGCCACCGGCGTCAGCCTCACCGTCGCCGCCGTGCCCGAGGGGCTGCCGATCCTCGCCACGGCCGCGCAGCTCGCGGGCGGGAAGCGGCTCGCGCGTCAGGGGGTACTGGTCCGCACCGTGCGGTCGGTCGAGGCGCTCGGCCGGGTCGACACCCTGTGCCTGGACAAGACCGGCACCCTCACCGAGGGGGTGCTGCGGCTGCACGCCGTCCACGACGGGGAGTCGCTCGCCACGGTCGGTCGCCTGGACTCGTCGCACCGCGCGGTGCTGGAGACCGCGCTCACGGTCTCCGCCGCCACGCCCGCGGACCGGCGCCGCCCCGGGAGCACCGACGCCGCCGTCGTCGAGGCGGCCAAGGCCGCCGGCATCGACGCGCCGCCGCGACCGACCGCCGAGCTCGCCTACGAGTCCGGGCGCGGATTCCACGCCGTCGCCATCGGGGCGGAGGCCGCCGTAGTCGGCGCGCCCGAGACCGTCCTCGACCGGTGCGTCCGGGACGGGGACGGGCCGCTCGACCGGGATCGCCTGGAACGCGTGGTCGACGCGCTGGCAGGCGACGGGGGCCGCGTGCTCGCCGTCGCGCACCGCGTCCTCGAACGCGCGGCCGCGGACCTGCCCGAGGACCTCGGCGGGCTGCGGTTCGCGGGCTACCTCGTGCTCGCGGACCCGCCGCGGCCCGACGCGCGCCGGGCCGTCGAGACCCTCATGTCCGCTGGCGTGCACCCCGTCGTCGTCACCGGGGACCACCCGGCGACGGCGCGCTGGCTCGCGGCCGAGGTCGGGATCATCGACGGGGCCCGCGAGGTGCTGTCCGGGCCGGACCTCGACCGGCTCACCGACGACGAGCTGGACGCGGTGCTGCCGGACGTCGCCGTCTGCGCGCGCGTGACGCCCGCCCACAAGGCGCGGCTGGTGACGGCGTTCCGGCGGCTGGGCCACGTCGTCGCCATGACCGGGGACGGGGTGAACGACGCCGCCGCGATCCGGCTCGCCGACGTCGGCATCGCCCTGGGCGGGTCGTCCACCGCCGCCGCCCGCCGGGCCGCGGACGTCGTGCTCGTCGACGAGAGCATCGACGGCATCGTCGACGCCGTCGTCGAGGGCCGGGCGCTGTGGGTGGCCGTGCGCGACGCCGTGGCGAACCTTGTGGGGCACAACTACGGCGAGATCGGCGTGATCACCGGGGCGAGCCTGCTCACCGGGACGACCCCGCTCACCGCCCGCCAGCTGCTGCTGGTGAACCTGTTCACCGACACCGTCCCCGCGCTGACGATCGCCATGCGCCCGCCGCCCGACCTCGACCCGGAGACGTTGCTCGCCGAGGGCCCGGACCGCTCGTTCGGCACGGCGCTCACCGACGCGATCGTCGTGCGTGGCATCGCGACCGGCATCGCGGGCGCGGGCGGGTACTTCACCGGTCGCCTCACCGGGACCGTGAGCAGGGCCCGCACGATCACGCTGCTGTCCATCGTCGGTGCCCAGCTCGGCCAGACGATCCTGGCCCGGCCCAGGGACGTCGTCGTCGTCGGATCGTCGGTCGGGGCCGCCGCGATCCTGCTCGGCATCGTGGAGACGCCGCTGCTCAGCCGCCTGTTCGGCTGCACGCCGTTGGGGCCGGGGGGCCTGCTCACCGCGGGCGCCTGGTCGCTCGCGGGCACCCTGCTCGTGCCGGCGCTGCCGCCGGTGCTGCGGTC
Source organism: Pseudonocardia sp. (assembly GCF_050246655.1). Lineage (GTDB taxonomy): Bacteria > Actinomycetota > Actinomycetes > Mycobacteriales > Pseudonocardiaceae > Pseudonocardia. Next base: position 17,813 of record NZ_JBFWVQ010000054.1, on the reverse strand, counting down.
CCTCCGGGGGCGCCCGGACGTGGCCGTCGCGGTGGCGCCCACGCGGTCGCTGGAGGAGGCCACCACGGCCGGTGCGCTGCGGGAGGTGATGGAGGCCGTCCGCTAGCGGCCCGATCGCCACCCGGGGCTCCGGTCACGGGAACAGTGGCGGCTGGTTGACGTAGCGGCGGTCGCCGACCGTCGGGGCCGTGTCGCCGAGGAAGCCCACGAGCAGGGCGGCCGTCCCCGACAGGTGCTCCTCCATCGCCGCGACGGCCCCGCCGGGATCGCCGGCGAGGATGGCCGCCACAACGGTGGTGTGCTGCTCGTTGGAGTGCTCGATGTTCGGCGGGAGCAGCGGGATCTCGTCCAGGAACGCGTTCACGTGGGTGCGGTTGTCGGCGAACAGGGGGATCAGGCTGGGCGAGCCGACGAGCTCGCAGATCGTCAGGTGCAGCCGCGCGTCCAGCCGGCGGTAGTCCGCCGGGCCGGCGGCGGACACGTCCCGCAGACGCGTCTGCAGAGTCTCGCGTTCCCGCGCGGTCAGGGTGCGGTTCGCCGCCTGCCGCACCGCTCCCAGCTCCAGGATCTCCCGCAGACGCAGCACGTCGTCGAGATCCTCGGGCCGGGGCAGCAGCGAACTGCCGATCGCCTCGTCTCCGGCGCTGCGCCGAAGCGGCGCCGTCCTCGACGGCAGGTCCTCGACGACGAAGGTGCCGCCGTAGCGTCCTCGGCGGGCGATCAGGTAGCCGGCGTCCGACAGCGCCCGGATCGCCTCGCGGACGGTGTCGCGACCCACCCCCAGCCGCAGCGCCAGCTCCCGCTCGGAGGGCAGCGACTCGCCCGGGGGCACGATGCCGAGCCGGATCGCCTGCAGCAGCCGGTAGACGGTGTCCTCGAAGGGGTTGTTTCCCCGTACGGGGCGGAACAGCGCGTCTCCCGCGAGGTCACCGTGCGGCTGCTCTCCCATCGCTCCCCCTGCGTTGGATGCCGCCAGGGTAGAGCGCGATCGAGCCGGGCACGGTGGACCTGTGCCGGTGCTCTGCGGAGCCACGTTCGCCTAATGGCCGGTGGACCAACCATTGACGCTCGTCTGGGCCCTCCTTTACGTTCGGCTTCGACCGGCCGCCGAAGTCCGGAGCAACTACTGGGAGGCACGATGTCCGGGGGCAACGAAGCCAACGCCGCGGCGATCGAGGCGGTGCGTGCACAGTTTCCGGTGTTGTTCAACGAGGGCAGGTTCGACGAGCTGGGGAAGTGGTTCTACGCCGAGGACGCCACTGCGCTCCCTGCCGGCCAGCAGCCGATCAAGGGACGCGACGCGATCTGCGCCTACTTCGACGGCCTCTACCAGAGCGTCGGACTGCGCTTCGACCTCGACGTCATCAGCACCTTCGCCAGCGACGACACGGGCTACCTCGTCGGGACGTACGTCGCGCGGACCGGTGACGGCAACAGCGTCCCCGGGGTGACCCACGAGGCGTACCGCCTGCAGCCGGACGGCACCTGGAAGTGCACGGTCGACATGTGGCACGACACGCAGTGAGCCCGCGTGGCTGAGCTCGTCCAGACCCCCCGCGGCGCCTTCCTCGTCGATGCCTGCGGTCCCGCGGGAGGCGTCCCGGTGGTGTTCGTCGCCGGGCTCGGCGACGACCACGCGTCCTGGGACGCGCCCGTGGACATCCTCTCCCGGCGGCTGCGGTGCGTCACGTTCGACAATCGCGGGATCGGCGCCAGCCCCATCACCCCCGGGCCGTACAGCACCCGGGAGATGGCCGAGGACGCCGAGGCGGTGGTGGCGGCGCTGGGCCTGGAGCAGGTCGACGTGGCCGGCTCGTCCATGGGCGGCGCCATCTGCCAGGAATGGGCCCTGCGGCACCCGGCGCGTATCCGCCGGATGGTGCTCAGCAACACGTGGGCGGATCAGGACGCCTGGTTCTCCGCGCTCATCGAGCACTGGGTGGATCTCGCCGGGCGCGGCAACGGGGCGGACGTCCTCTACCAATTGGCGTTGTTCTGCTACTCGCCGGACTACCTGGCCGCCCATCCGGACACGATCGAGGAGTTCGTCTCCGGGTCGCTGCCCGACCTGACCGGCTTCACCGCCGCCGGGCGCGCATGCCAGGGGCACGACGCGTCGTCGCGCCTGGCGGAGATCCGCCACGAGGTGCTGGTCATCGGTGGCAAGGCGGACATTCTCACGCGCCCCGAGCTCTCCGAGCGGCTGGCGAAGGCGCTGCCGTCCGCACGCCTGGAATGGCTCGCGGCCGGCCACATGATCTTCTGGGAGCGTCCCGGCGAATGGGCGGACCTGGTCGACCGGTTCCTCGGGTAGCCGTTCTGAGGGCGTTCCGGCGGCTCACCGGCAGGTCGGCGCGGCGGCCCGACGTGCGGAGCCGCGCCGGATGCGGTCGGCGGGGCGTCGGCTAGAGTGACGGTGCGCCCGGCCCGTCCGGGGGCGTCGCGGGCGTAGCTCAATGGTAGAGCCCCAGTCTTCCAAACTGGCTACGCGGGTTCGATTCCCGTCGCCCGCTCCATGCTTGACCGGGACTTTGCAGCATGATCGCGATCTTGTATCCCACGGTGTGGCGCGAAATGATGCGTGAGTGACCTGGTGATGCGCACGCAAGTTGACTGATGAGGTCGATGCGGGTGCTGTCGTTCGGTGCGGGCGGTCGACTGAGATGTGCGTGTGCCCGGTGCGAGGAGAGCGCGGTGTCGGCCGGGTTGTCGCCGGTTGCGGATGGTCGGCCACGTCAGCGGCTGCGACCTGCTCGGAGTCGACTGATGGTGCTGAGCTTTAGCAAGCGCTAAACTTCCTGGGGCGAGGGAGGCGCTGTGTGGGAGGTCTACCTGACCGACGAGGTCGACCAGTGGCTCGACGATCTGGCCGCTCGTGATCCGGGTAGTCATCGCCAGGCGGTGTTCGCGATCGAGGCGCTGGTCGAGGGTGGGCCGAACCTGGGCCGGCCGTTGGTCGACCGGATCAAGGGGTCGTCGATCCACAACCTGAAGGAGTTGCGCCCAGGCTCGTCCGGCACGACGGAGATGCGGATCTTGTTCGCGTTCGACCCGTGGCGGAGCTCGGTGCTGCTGGTGGCCGGGGACAAGTCCGGCCGGTGGCGGGAGTGGTACCGGCAGGCGATTCCGCTCGCCGAGCAGTTGTACGAGACGTATCTGAAGGAGCGGGCCACGAAGGAGGGGCGATGAGCACGGTGCGGTGGTCGGACGTGCGACGCAGGCATGTCGAGGCGATCGGCGAGGCGGAGGTCGAGCGGGGCAAGGCGGGGCTGCTGGCGCAGGTGCGGGCGCACCGGCTGGCGGAGATGCGCAAGCGGCGGGGCCTGACTCAGCGGCAGGTCGCACAGGCGATGGGCGTGACCGTGGGCCGGGTGAGCCAGATCGAGAACGGTGAGCTGGCCGGGATCGACGTGCTGGACCGGTATGTCCACGCACTCGGCGGCGACCTGCAGATCGTGGCCGACTTCGGAGACGAGCAGATCAAGGTCGGATAGCCGGTCCGCCTCGTATCCGCGTAGCACCGCATGCGGCGCGAAACGCGGTCGACGTGAGGTGTCGACGTCGCGGATGAGGTCGGCCGCGCAGCCGTTGGCTCAGGTAGAGGGCACAGTCCGTCGGGACTGCTTGTGTTGTCGGCGGAACTCGGGCGCTCGGTGCGTAGCACCCGGCGTCGGCGGCGTGACGTTGAGATCGAATCAAGATCGGCGCTGAGGTCGAGAGCTGCGGCGGGCAGACGTATGGCGCGGTGTGTGGAAGCGCCGCAGAGGGTATTGATCGACAGTCGTAGCTTGCGCGGCCGATCACAAGTCAACGCGCTGCGCAAGATCCCACACACGAATTGTGTTGTCGTAACTGCCGGAGATGATCGCTGTGCGTCCGTCGAGCTGTGCGATTGCCACTGATCTCACGGTGCTGGTGTGGCCGATGAGAGGGTCGCCGATCGGTACCCGGGTTGCCAGGTCCCATACCCGAACGGTCTGGTCCTGGCTTGCGGAGATGATCACGGGGTGACCGTCGAGCCGGCCGGTCACGATCGACAGCACAGACATTGAGTGCTCTGCATGGGCATCACCGATTGGGACCTGCGTAGCGAGGTCCCATACCCGGATGGTCCGATCGAAGCTCCCACTGACGATCACCGGCCGTCCGTCGAGCTGGTCGATCGCTACCGTGTGCACCCCTTGTGTGTGGCCCGTGATCGGTGCGCCGATTGCCGCGTGAGTGGTGAGGTCCCACACCCGAATGGTCTGGTCGATGCTCCCGGTGACGATCACCGGCCGTCCGTCGAGATGGTCGACTGCCACCGACACCGCGCCGGAGTGGCCGGTGAGAGGATCGCCGACCTGGAGACCGGTGCCCGGATCCCACACTCGCACCGTCCCTTCCTGATCACCGGAGACGACCACCGGGCGACCGTCGAGCTGAGCGACCGCTACCGAATCCACCGCGCCGGAGTGGCCGGTGAGGGGATCGCCGACCGGTGCGTGGGTGGCGAGGTCCCACATCCGGATCGTCTTGTCGGAGCTGCCGGAGACGATGACAGGGCGCCCGTCGAGCTGCACGGCTGCCACCGAGCGCACATTGTCGGTGTGTCCGGTGAGGGGATCGCCGATTTGAGCGCCGGTGACCGGGTCCCACACTCGTACTGTGCGGTCGGTGCTTCCGGAGAGGATCACCGGGTGCTCGTCGAGCTGCGCGACTGCGACCGTTGAAACGGTATCCCTGTGGCCGGTCAGGATGTGCTCCGCGATCGGGATGGTGTCCGGAGTCGCGACCAGACCAGAGCTGAGCATGACGATGATTGCTGCGGCGGCTGCGACCACCGTCGTCCCGAGTCCTGCCGTGGCCCATGTTCGTCGCCGTTGTCGAGCGGAGATCGGTTCCGGGTGCAGGGGTGCTCGCTCGATCGAGCTGGCGGCTCTGCGTGAGGCACTGCCGCTTGAATCCATTTCTGCGCGGTCGCGATCGCGTCGCGGCGGGATGTGCGTCACCGGCGCCGAGACGCCGGTCAGCGATGGATCTGCGGCTGAGGGTGGAGCGTCGCGCAGCGACCGATACGACATGCCGGGGTGTGCCGTCTCGGGGTGCGCCGCGGAGGCGCTGTCCCACTCCAACCGCGGCGGCGGTAATGCCGGTTCGTGTTCGGTTACGGGCAATGCGAGTGCGCCGCGGGCGGCCGCGGCCAACGCTCCTGCGCTGGGGAAGCGGTCGTCGGGGGCTGTCGCCATGCCGCGTGCGAGGACGTCGTCAATCTCGTGTGACAAGCCGGTGCTGTTCCCACCGAGTATCGCCGGCGCTGGCAGCTTTCCGGTGAGCGCGCTGAACAAAGTGCAGGCCAGCGAGTAGATGTCGGCCCGGCGGTCGCTCGGTTGGTCACCGAGTCGTTCCGGGGCCATGTAGTGGAGGCTGCCGGGACGTTGGGCGAGGTGGGTGGTTGTGTCCGCCCCACGTGCGATACCGAAGTCGATCAGAAAGGCACACTCATCCCCAACAGGCCCGGTGACCAGCACGTTCGCCGGTTTGACGTCACGATGCACGACACCGGCCGCGTGCGCGGCGTCCAAGGCGCGGGCGACCTGAGAGACGATCTCGACCGCCCGGTCCGGGGCGAGCGGGCCCTCCTTGATGATCGCGTCGAGACCGCAGCCGCGGACGAGGCCCATCTCCAGGTAGAGCCGCCCGTCGATGTCGCCGTAGGCGTAGACAGGAAGGATGTGCGGACCACGGAGTCGGGCGACGATCGCGCATTCGCGCTGGAAATGAGCTCGAAAATCGGCGTCGTCGGCCCGGTGGGCAAGCAGCCGCTTGACCGCGACCGTGCGGCCAGCCCGCCTGGTGTCGTGCGCCAGCCAGACCTCGCCCATCCCGCCACGGCCCAGGAGCTGCTCGAGCCGGTAAGGGCCGAACACCTCCGCCACATGACCCCCGGCTCGTCGACCGATCGGCCATGGTAGGTCACGTCCCACGGAGTGGTAGAGCTCGGTCCACGCCCCGGGCGAGCGCTCGCAGTCACACAGCTGCCTGTCCCTAGCCGGATCGGAGCAGCGCCCACGCGACCACGATGCTCATGGCCAACGACACGACCACGAGGGGGGCGCCGAACTTCGCGAACGTCCGCCCGCTGTATCCCCCCGGAGCCATCACCATGATGTTGGTCTGGTGGCTGAACGGGTTGATGAAGGTGAACGAGATGCAGGTGGCGACCAGTGCGAGCAGCGTCAAGGGATCGAGGCCCAGCCTGGCGGCGATTCCGAGTGCGACGGGGGTGAGGATCGACGCGGCCGCCGCGTTCGTGACCAGGTTCGTCATGATCGTCGTCGTCACGGCGAACACCACGACGACGACGGGCATGCTTCCCGCCGAGACCTGCTGAATCGATCGGGCGAGGACGTCGGCCAACCCGCTCTCGACGACGACCGCGCCGAGCCCGACCGAGCCGGCCAGGATGAACAACACGTTCCAGTCCAGGGCGCGCAGGGCCGCCCGCGGCGTGAGCACCCCGGAGAGCACCATGAGCACGGCACCGGCGAAGGCGACCAGCTCGACTTCCGCCAGTCCGAACGACGCCGCGACGACGACCGCGGCCATGACGCCGAGCGCCGTCCACGTCATGCCGGGTTGAGGCGCGCGACCTGCCGCGTGCGCCCACAGCGTGAAGGCCTCGCGGCGGGCCAGATCCTCGGCGCTCCAGCAGGCCACGAAGACCGTGGCCCCGGGCATGGCGGCCGTCTCGTCGAGCGGCCGGACCGTCTGCGCGGCGATGATCCGCAGATCGTCGTCCTCGAACTCGGACAAGGTGCCGTGCTCGCCGGGACCGACCGAGACGGAATACAGATGCTTGGGGGAGAGGCCGAACCGTGGGCTCTCCCACAGCGCGGTGACGCCGGCCTCGCTCGCGACGAACACCAACTGGTCGCCCTCCTCGATGACCTCCGAGGCCGGGAGAGGCTCGCCATGGCGCATGATCGCCTGGAGCAGGTAGTCCTGGGTCCGCTCGATGCCGATATCGGCAGCCCGCCGCCCGATGGCGATCGCCCCCGGCGCGATCGGGACCTCCATCCGCCACGGCCGCACCACCTGCTCCCCGCCCGCCTCCCCTTTCCGCAGCAGCGGCGCGGCCAGAAGCAGCAGAACCCAGCCGACCAGGCACACCGGTAGCGCCACCGGGGCGAAGGACAGCATGCTCACGTCGATCCCGTCCTCGGCTGCGATCCCCGCGATCAGCAGGTTCGAACTGGTGCCGATGAGCGTGACGGAGCCGACCAGCGTCGTCGCGTGGGCGATCGGCAGCAGCACCTCCCGCGCCGGGATGTCCCGCGTCTGCTGGAGCTGCCGTGTGGCCGGGACGAGCATCGCGACCAACGGTGTCGTGTTCATCAGCGCCGACGCGACGCCCACCGGGACGATCAGCCGACGCAGCGCCTGCGCGGCATTCGTCACCGTGGCCAGCAGCCGCCAGGTCACCTGGGTGATGGCGCCGGTCTTGACCACGCCCTTGGCGATGACCAGCATTCCCGCGACCGTGATCACGCCCCCGTTGCTCAGCCCCACGAACAGAGTGGACACGGGCGCGAGGCGGAGGACCCCCGCGACGGCCAGGCCGGTGGCGAGCGCGAGGACCGCGGGCACCCTCCCGGAGGTCATCGCCGCGAGCGTGGCCACGACGACGACCGCAGCCAGGATCTCCATGACTGAGGGATATACCCGAGCGCCGCCGGGACGTCATGACCTGCGGCCGATCAACCACACGGGCCGGCGGAACCGCCAACCCGGGGGTCCGGGCGATGTCGAAGAGTCGGGCCGCGGCGGTTGTTGTCCGAGAAGTATCTTAGATCTACGCTTCTTCGTGGTTGCCGGTATTGCCCGAGCAGCTCGCGATCGAGGAGGCGTCGTGGCCGGTCCGTTGGAGGGGGTCCGGGTCGTCGACCTGTCGTCGATGCTGTCCGGACCGTGGGCGGCGGACATCCTCGGCGACCAGGGCGCCGACGTGATCAAGGTCGAGGAACCGGGCAGGGGCGACCACGTCCGCCTGCTGGCGAAGGACGCGGGCGGGCTGCCCGTCATGTTCCTCAACATCAACCGGTCGAAGCGGTCGATCACCCTCGACCTGAAGTCCGACGGCGGCATCGCCGCGCTGCTGCGCCTCTACGAGCGCGCGGACGTCGTCGTGCAGAACTTCCGGCCCGGTGTCGTCGACCGGCTCGGGGTCGGCTACGAGGCCGCCCGCGCGGTGAACCCGCGGATCGTCTACCTGTCGATCAGCGGCTTCGGCGAGCAGGGCCCGTACGCCGACCGGCGCGTGTACGACCCCGTCGTGCAGGCGCTGTCCGGGCTCACCACCGTCCAGGCGGGTTCGGACGACGTGCGACCGCGGCTGGTCCGGACGGTGCTGCCGGACAAGCTGACGGCCGTCACCGCGGCGCAGGCTGTCACCGCGGCACTGCTCGCCCGTGAGCGCACCGGCGAGGGACAGCACGTACGGCTGTCCATGCTGGACGCGATGCTCGCGTTCCTCTGGGCGTCGGACATGGGCGCTCACACGCTCCGGGAGCGCGACGTCGAGCCCGAACGGGCGGCGAGCTTCATCGACCTCATCTACGAGACCGCCGACGGCTACCTCACCGTCTCGACGATGCGCGACGCGGAGTGGCGGGTGTTCTGCACCGCCGTCGGGCGCGAGGACATGATCGACGATCCGCGGTTCGCGACCGCCGCGGAGCGCGACCTCAACGTCGACGAGCGACTGGAGTTCGTGCAGGAGCAGTTGCGGGCCAGGTCCGCGGCGCAGTGGCTGGAGATCCTCCCGGCCCATCAGGTGCCGTGCGCCCCGGCGATGCGCCGCCGCGACGTGATCCACCACCCCCAGGTGCTCGCGTCCGGGATCCTGCTGGAGTCCGAGCACCCGGCCGCCGGGCCGCTGCGCCAGACCCGCACCGCGGCCCGGTTCGAGGGCACGGTGCCCGACCCGCCGCGCGGGGCGCCGCTGATCGGGCAGCACAACGTCGAGGTGCTGCGCGAGGTCGGCTACTCCGACGACGAGATCGACGCGCTGGTCGCGTCGGGCGCCGTCGGCGCCGAGCACCACGACGCTGCGCCGGAGGGCGTGGCCGGCCTGTCGGCGGTACCGCACTGACCGTCCGCCTCCCAGGTGCACCGGGGCGGCACCCCGTCTGTTCGTCAACGAGGAGGAACGCGATGATCACTGTGTACGGGTATGTCCCGGCGTGGGGGCTTCCCGATATCAGCCCGTATGTGACGAAGTTGGTGAACTATCTGACGTTCACCGGTCAGCCGTTCGAGTACCGCAACCAGGATCTGGCGCGGCTGGATGAGGACTCGCCGTTCGGGAAGTTGCCCTACATCGTGGATGAGGACGGGACGAAGGTCGGGGACTCGAGTCGGATCATCGAGTATCTGAAGGGCCGGTACGGCAATCCGCTGGACGCCGATCAGGATCGGGTGGAGGCGGCGGTGGCGTTGGCGTTTCAGCGGTTGGTGGAGGAGCAGACCTACTGGTCGGGGGTGATCCAGCCGCGGTGGCGGTATCCGGAGGGGTTCGAGGTGTACATCCCCTACATCGTGGGTGGGGCGGAGGTGGTTGCGGGTTCGGCTCTGCACACGGCGTTGTGGGCGTTCCGGGATCGGATCGTGGCGCAGTTCAACGGGCAGGGTATGGGGCGGCGTCCGGATGCGGAGGTGTTCGCGTTCCTGAAGGCGGATGTGGATGCGTTGTCGGACTTCTTGGGTGACAAGCCGTATTTCATGGGTGAGCGGTTGCGTTCGGTGGATGCCACGATCTACTCCACGGTTCGTCACGTCGCCGACCAGCCGTGGCCGGACTTCCCGGGGGTGGCCTACATCCGGGGCAAGGCCAACCTGATGGCCTATGCCGACCGGATCCGCGACGAGTTCAAGGTCTGACCACCGGCGTCAGGAGGGACACGATGACCGCGACGACCACCACCCCGAGCAGGCCCGTCGAGGTCCGGGGTCCGCAGTTGCTGATCGACGGCAGGCTCACCGGCTCGGCCGAGGCGATCGACGTCGTGGACCCGTCGACGGGGCAGGTGTTGACGACGGTCCCGGCTGCCACGCCCGGGCAGCTCGACGTCGCGGTCGCCGCGGCCCGGCGCGCCGCGCCCGGTTGGGCGGGCACGCCCGTCGCGGAGCGCCAGGAGCGGGTGCGGGCGTTCGCGGCGGTCGTCCGGGAGAACGTCGACGAGCTCGCCGCGCTCGTCACCTGCGAGGTCGGCAAGCCGCTGTTCCGGGCCCGCAGCGAGGTGAGCTCCGGGCTGGCGTTCGCCGAGGCGTACACGCGGATGACCCTCGACGACGAGGTGATCCACGACGGGGTGGGAGAGCTGGTGCGGCTGCGCCGGGTGCCCGTCGGGGTCGCCGCGGCGATCACCGCCTGGAACTACCCGCTGATGCTTGCCCTGTGCAAGATCGGCCCCGCACTCGTGGCGGGCAACCCGGTGCTCGTCAAGCCGTCGCCCTACACTCCGGTGGCGACGCTGCGCCTGGGCGAGCTCGTCCGCGACGTCCTTCCCGCCGGGGTGTTCCAGGTGCTCGCGGGCGGCGACGGGCTCGGCGTCGCGATGACCACCCATCCCGGCATCGACAAGGTCTCCTTCACCGGGTCCGGCCGGGCCGGGCGCGCGATCCTCGCCGCGACCGCGCCGACGGTGAAGCGGGTGACGCTGGAGATGGGCGGCAACGACGCGGGCATCGTCCTGCCCGACGCCGATCCGGGCGCCATCGCCGCGGACCTCTACGCCGGCGGGATGAGCAACTGCGGCCAGGTGTGCGCGGGGCTGAAGCGGCTGTTCGTCCCGGCGTCGCGGGCGGGCGAGTACGCCGACGCGATCGCCGCCGTGGCGGCCGGGGTCGTCGTCGGGGACGGGTTCACCGACGGCGTCGACATGGGGCCGGTGCAGAACGCGCCGCAGCTGCGGCGGGTGCAGGGGCTGCTCGCCGACGCCGTGGGCCGCGGGGCCGAGGTGTACTTCCGCGGCGAGGCGCCGGACGGGCCGGGCTACTGGCACCCGGTGACGCTGGTCCGCGGCGCCGGGGACGACGTCCCCCTGGTGGCGGAGGAGCAGTTCGGCCCGGTGCTGCCGCTGCTCACCTACGACACCGTCGACGAGGCGGTGGCCCGGGCCAACGCGACCACCTTCGGGCTGGGCGCGTCGGTGTGGTCGCCCGACCTCGACGCCGCGGAGCGCGTCGCGCTGCGGCTGGACGCGGGATCGGTGTGGGTCAACCAGCACCCGATGCTCTCCCCGGACACCCCGTTCGGCGGGCGCAAGCAGTCCGGGCTGGGCTCCGAGGGTTCCCTGCTCGGCCTGCACGCCTACACCGACGTGTCGGTGCTGCGGATCAAGCGGGGTGCGGCGTGAGGATCGTCGTCGTCGCCGACCCGCTGCCGGTCCTGCAGCCTGCCCACGACTCGACGGTGGCGATCGTCGAGGCCGCCCAGGAGCGCGGGCACGAGGTGCTGGTCACGACCACGCGGCAGCTCAGCGTCCGGGACACCCGCGCCCACGCGGCCTGCCGCCAGCTCACGGTCGTCCCCGCCACCCTCGCCGGGGGGCGCTGGCGCGCCGTCGCGGACTGGTGGCGGGTCGGTGCGGAACGCGACGCCTGCCTCGACGACGCCGACGCCGTCCTGATGCGCACCGACCCGCCGGTCGACGGCGACTACCTGCGCGCCACGTACCTGCTCGACCAGGTCGACCGCCGGGTCGTCATGGTGAACGCGCCGGAGGGGCTGCGGGCGGCCAACGAGAAGCTGTTCATCCTGCGGTTCCCCGAGCTGGTGCCCGACACCGTCGTCACCGCGGACATCGGCGAGGCCGTCGACACGGTGCGGCGATGGGGACGGGCGGTGCTCAAACCGACGGACGGCATGGCGGGGCGCGGCATCCTGCGGCTCTGCCCCGGGGACCCCAACATCCGCTCGATCCTGGAGACCGCCACCGCGCGCGGTCGCAGCCAGGTGGTCGTGCAGCGCTACCTCGACGAGGCGGGCCACCACGGCGACCGGCGGGTCATCGTGCTGGACGGCGAGCCGATCGGCGTCGTGCGCCGCGTCGCCGCGCCGGGGGAGTTCCGCTGCAACATGGCCGCCGGGGCGGACGTGGTCGCCGACGAGGTCACCCCCGCGGACAAGCACGTCTGCTCCGCGCTCGCGCCGGAGCTGGCGCGGCTGGGCCTGGTCCTCGCCGGGATCGACGTCATCGGCGACCGGCTCACCGAGGTCAACGTCACCAGCCCCACCGGGCTGCGCGAGATCGATGCGCTCTCCGGGACCCGCCTGCCGCACCTGGTCGTCGAGCACCTGGAACGGGCGGTCGCGGGACGCCGGCCGTGACGCCGCTGGTCGCGGTGTCGGGGCGGCGCCGCTCGGCCGCGGGCGCGCACGAGGGCCCGGCCGCGCTGGACCGCCTGGAGGTCGAGGTCTACTTCGCCGGGTACGCGGACCGGATCGCGGCGGCCGGGGCGCTGCCGCTGCACGTCCCGGCACGCGCCGACCCTGAGCATGTCGCCGCCCGGGTGGACGCGCTCGTCCTCACCGGCGGCACGGACGTCGACCCTGCGCTCTACGGCGGATCAGCGACGCCCGCGACGTCGGTCATCGACCGTGCCCGCGACGACCGGGAGTTGGCGCTGCTCGCCGCCGCGCTCGACCGCGGCCTGCCCGTGTTGGCGATCTGCCGCGGGATGCAGCTGCTCAACGTGCACCTCGGCGGCACCCTGCACGGGCACCTCACCGCGCATCCGCTCGGTGCCGACGGGGCCCACGAGGTCGCGTTCGCCGAGGGCAGCGTGCTGCGCCGGGTCTACGGGCCGGCCTGCCCGGTGAACAGCCTGCACCACCAGGCGGTCGCCGTCCCCGGCACCGGGCTGGCGTGCGTGGGCCACGCCCCGGACGGCCTCGTCGAGGCCGTCGAGCTGCCCGGCCGCGACGTCGTCGGCGTGCAGTGGCATCCCGAGCAGCTCGCGCACCAGGACCCGCTGTTCGGGTGGCTGGTCGCGGCTGCGGCGGCGGTCCGGACCCGGTGAGATACTGCGGCGTGCTCCCCCGCGGTCTGGAGGTCGGCGATGCCCGCTGAGGCGGCAGGCTCAGCAGGCCCGACGGAGCCGTCGGGCCCCGGGCCCGACGGTGCCCCCGAGCGGCCCACCTACGACCCTGCTGCCCCGGACCGGGTGGACCGGGTCGAGGCCGGGTGGCGGCGGGAGCGCCCGGACATCGACGTCGGCTCGGTCGGGATCGTCACGCGGATCTGGCGGATCGGCCGCCACCTGGACCGGCACCGCAAGGAGCGCCTGGACGCGTTCGGCACGGACCGGGTCGCCCTGGACGTGCTCGCCATGCTGCGGCGCGCCGGACCGCCCTACCGCCGCACCGCCGGCGAGCTGATGCGCTCGGCGCTGATCACCTCCGGTGGCATGTCGCAGCGGCTGGAGCGGCTGGAGTCGGCCGGGCTGATCAGCCGTCAGATGCACCCCGAGGACCGGCGCAAGGTCGAGGTGGAGCTGACCCCGGCCGGGATGGCCCTGGTCGACGAGGTGCTGGGCGACCTGATGGCCACGGAGTCGAAGCTGCTCGGCGTCCTGGACGCCGACGAGCAGGCCGAGCTGCGGGCGCTGCTGAAGAAGCTGCTGAGCAGGTTCGAGTGACCTGATACGCCGGTTCGGGTGTCCGGATGCCCCGGCCGGGCGACCCTGCGGCTGCGGTGTGTCACCAGAACGCGCTCTTTCATCCGCTCAATGAGATACTTAGTGCGAAGCAATGCCGTGTGGGTGCACGGCGAGCTGTGCAGAGCGGAACGGAGCGTGACGTGGACCACGAGCAGGGGGCGGCACCACCACCGGATCCCGACGAGCCGGACCGGGTGGACCGGGTCGAGGCCGCGTGGCGGCGCGAGCGCCCGGACATCGACGTCAGCTCGGTCGGGATCGTCACGCGGATCTGGCGGATCGGTCGCCACCTCGACACGCACCGCCAGAAGCGGCTCGAGATGTTCGGGACCGACCGGGTCACCCTCGACGTCCTGGCGATGCTGCGCCGCGCGGGCGCCCCCTACCGGCGGACCGCGGGGGAGCTCCAGCGCTCGGCGCTGATCACGTCCGGTGGGATGTCGCAGCGGCTGGAGCGGCTGGAGGCGGCGGGGCTGGTCACCCGGCACATCCACGCCGAGGACCGCCGCAAGGTGGACGTCGAGCTGACGCCGGCGGGCATCGCGCTGGTCGACGAGGTCGTCGGCGACCTGATGCTGCAGGAGTCCAAGCTGCTCGACGGGCTCGACGCCGTGGAGCGGGAGCGGCTACGCGTGCTCCTGAAGAAGCTGCTCGGCCGGTTCGAATGACCGGAGCGGGAGGGCCCGGACACGAGGGCGCGCCGTCGCGCGACGGACGTGCTCGGCGTGGAACCGCAGCACCCTCTCGATGCGATCGGCCCGGTCGGTGACCGCCGGGAGCGTGCGCACCACGACCCCGAACAGCAGGTCCGCGGCCTCGGCGAGCGCCGGGTCGTCCAGGCCGTGCCGGGCGGCGGCGCTCCAGCGGGACGCGGTGCACGGCAGCCGGGCCGCGAGCGTGCTCGCGGCGGGTTCGGTGACCGCGGCGGCTACGACGAGCGCTGCCACCTCGCGGACCTCCGCCGGCATCGCGTCGAGGACCCGCAGCTCCAGCCAGCCGCGCGGGCGCACCGGGGGGAACAGCGTCGTCATGTGATAGGCGAGGTCGGCGGGCGTCGGCCAGCCCGCCGGGTGGCCGTCGCGCAGCCATCGTCCGAACGGCAGCCCGGGAGGCAGGCCGACGGCGGTGTCGGCACCCGCGCCGATGAGCATGACGTCCGCGTCGAGGACGTAGCGCGTCCATGCCTCGACGGGATCGCGGGTGGGGTCCGGCGCGCCGGTGCGCCGCGGGTCGATGCCGGCCCAGATGCGCTGCCGAAGGCACGCCCACCGCACCCCGTGGCGGTCCAGGCCGGGTGAGTTCGCGAACGTGGCCACCAGCAGCGGAGCGAGCCGGTGCAGCAGGCGCCACCGGCCCGCGACGTCGGTGGGGTGGTTGCTGACGTTGATCTGGAACGACGCGGTGTTGCACATCATCTGGCGGCCCTCGGGGCCGCGCGCGTCGAAGAACGCCTCCATGGCCCGGTAGCGGGGGAGGTCCAGCACGCGCGACGGCTCGTGTCGCAGGTCGACGGCGCAGGCGACGGGCCGCAGGCCGGCGGCGGCGATGCGGGTGGCGAGCGCGGCCTCGTCGGCGGCGAGCACGTCGAGGGCGGCGTCGATGCTGCGGCGCGGGGGCGTGGAGATCTCCAGCTGGCCGCCCGGCTCCACGGTCACGCTGCTCCCGCCGGGCAGGGCGTCGCGGTCCGGAAGCTCCGCGGGTCGCGGACGGTGGTGCGGAGGGGTACGCCGCTCGACGACCGTCTCCACCTCGAGCCCCCAGAGCTGCTCGTTCCCGGGCGCGAAGGCGGCGCGGGCCAGCGACCGCACACCGTCGACGTCGAGCACCGGACGGTCGACGGGCATCGGGGACTCCTTCACGGTGACGAGGGACGGCCGATCAGACGACTTAGAGTAAAGTACCTTGTCACAAAGTATCTTAGTCGCTATGTTATCGGCAACACACCGGCTCGGCCCGTGCTGACCCCGACCCGGTGGCCGACAGACCCCCGAGGAGGCACAGATGGCCGGTCCGCTGGACGGAATCCGGATCGTCGACATGTCGTCGATGCTGTCCGGGCCCTGGGCCGCGGACATCCTGGGCGACCAGGGCGCGGACGTGATCAAGGTCGAGCCCCCAGGCAGGGGCGACCACGTCCGCTCGCTGCCGAACCGGTCGGGCGGCATGCCGTCGATGTTCGTCAACGTCAACCGCTCGAAGCGGTCCGTGACGATCGACCTGAAGAGCACGGAGGGTGTCGAGCTCCTGCTCAAGCTCGTCGAGACCGCGGACGTGGTGGTGCAGAACTTCCGGCCTGGCGTGGTCGACCGGCTCGGGGTCGGCTACGAGGCCACCCGCGCGGTGAACCCGCGGATCGTCTACCTGTCGATCAGCGGCTTCGGCGAGCACGGCCCCTACGCCGACCGGCGGGTGTACGACCCGATCGTCCAGGCGCTCTCGGGCCTCACGACCGTGCAGGCCGGGTCGGACACCGAGCGTCCGCGGTTGGTCCGCACGATCCTGCCGGACAAGCTCAGCGCCGTCACCGCGTCGCAGGCGGTCACCGCCGCCCTGCTGGCACGCGAGCGGACGGGCGAGGGCCAGCACGTCCGGCTGTCGATGCTCGACACCGTCGTGGCCTTCCTCTGGGCCTCGGACATGGGCGCCTACACGTTCATGGACCAGCCGGTCGAGCCGGAGAAGGCGGCCAGCTTCATCGACCTCATCTACGAGACCGCCGACGGCTACATGACGGTCGCGACGATGAGCGACGCCGAGTGGCGCAGCTTCTGCCTCGCGGTCGACCGCGAGGACATGATCACCGACCCGCGGTTCGCCACGCCAGCCGCGCGCGACCTCAACGTCAACGAGCGGCTCGCGTTCATCCAGGAGCGGCTGCGGACCAAGACCGCCGCGGAGTGGCTGCAGATCCTGCCCGGGTACGACGTCCCGTGCGCCCCCGCGCTGCGCCGGGTCGACCTGATCTCGCACCCGCAGGTGCAGGCCTCGCAGATCATCATCGAGACCGAGCACCCGGTCGCGGGCCGGCTCCGCCAGGCACGCACACCGGCCCGGTTCGAGGGCACCGTCCCCTCGCCGCCGCGCGGTGCGCCCCGGACCGGCCAGCACAACGTCGAGGTCCTGACCGAGATCGGGCTCTCCGCGGCCGACATTGCCGCACTGGCCGAGTCCGGCGCCATCGGCTCCGAGCACATCGCGGGCGAGCAGGACCTCGCCACGGCCGTCTGACCCACCGCCGCCCGAACCAGTCGAGAGGACGACAACGACGTGACCACCGCTCTCGTCATCGGTTGTGACCGCGGCATCGCCCACGCGATCGCACTGCAGCTGCACGAACGCGGTGACGACGTGATCGCCGCCTGCCTCGGCGACGGCGACGACCTCAAGCAACGCGGCATCACCGTCGAGCCCTTCGTGGACGTCACGAAAGGGGAGACGGTCACCGCGCTCGCCGCCCGGCTGCGCGCCTGCGCCACCCGGCTGGACTGGCTGCTGCACGTGGCGGGCGTCCTCGGGATCGACGAGCTGGGCTCGATCGACTACGACGACGTCCGCCGCCAGTTCGAGATCAACACGATCGGCCCGCTGCGCACCGTCGAGGCCCACCGCGACCTGCTCGGCGAGGGATCGAAGGTCGGCATCGTCACCAGCCGGGTGGGGTCGCTCGGTGACAACGGCTCCGGCGGCATGTACGCCTACCGGATCTCCAAGGCCGGCGCGAACATGGCCGGCCTCAACCTGCACCACGACCTGTCGAAGCACGGGATCAGCGTCCTGATGCTGCACCCCGGGATGGTCGCCACCGACCTCACGAAGGACTACCCCGGCGACTTCGCCTACATCCAGCCGGAGGAGGCCGCAGCAGGCCTCATCCGCGACATGGACCAGCTGACCCCGGAGACCGCCGGCCGGTTCCGGCACTCGAACGGAACCTATCTGCCCTGGTGAGCCGCCCGGCTTCGGCCGGGCAACCCCGTCTGTCCGTCAACGAGGAGGAACGCGATGATCACTGTGTACGGGTATGTCCCGGCGTGGGGGCTTCCCGATATCAGCCCGTATGTGACGAAGTTGGTGAACTATCTGACGTTCACCGGTCAGCCGTTCGAGTA
>NZ_JBFWVQ010000053.1:0-38776 GCF_050246655.1 Pseudonocardia sp. | reverse complement strand
GCCGCCGTGTTCCCACGGTGTCAGGTGGTGGATCTCGCACCACGACGGTGGGCGCCCGCAGCGGGCGCAGCCGCGGTCGCGGGCGGTGACCGCGCGGCGTAGCCCGTCCGGGACGACCCGGGTGGCCCGGCCCACGTCCAGCGGCTGCCCGGCCCCGCCCAGCACGACCGGGACGACGCGGGCATCACAGGCGAGCATCCGCAGCGACTCCGGGGAGATCGGGCCGCCGAGATCGAGGCAGGCGGCGCGGGCGCGGTTCTCCAGGTCCTCCAGCCGCACGATCACCGACAGGTGTGGGCGTTCGCCGCCGGTGGCGGGCAGGACCTCGGCGTCGGCGTGGTCGAGCACGTGCCCGCAGGCGTCGGCCAGCGCCTCGGCCTGCCGCCGCCCCAGCGGCCGCTCCTGCGCGTCCGCCGCGTCGGTCGGGCGGGCACCTGCATCCACCACTGTGGCGATCGCGTCGAACATGGCCGCGTCGTCGAACCGGCCCTTGATCTTCCCCCCGGAACCGGACGGGTTGCGGGTCAGGATCAGCTCGTTCACCCCGGGCGCGGATGGGCGGTCGTCCGGCTCCGGCCCGTCCTGGTCCAGCATCTCGACCAGCGCGGTGCCCCAGGCCTGCAGATCCGTGGGCGAGTAGTCCCCCGCCTTCGCGGCGATCTGTTCCTCCGCTGCCGCCCACACCTCCGGCGTCAGGCGCCGCGCGGCGTCCGACCCGAGCACCCGCGCGACCACCTCGACCTGACGGGCCGAACACCCCCCGGCGGCGAACACCACCGCCGTCGCCGCCAGCCGCGCAGGCAACACCGCGCCGTCCCACCCGACCCGAGCACAGGCCTGCTCCGCCACCACCAGCCGCCGCCGGGCGTCGCCGCGTTCCCACCCCAGCAGATCCGCCAGGGCGGTGACGCTGGACCGGTAGCCACGCTCGGCGAACACCCCCCGCCGCTCCAGGTCCGCGATCGCCCCGACCGACACCCGCTCCAACACCCGGGCCGCCCCCTCGCACACGGCGAGCAGGCCGAGCAGTTCCTCATCACCCGCCGTCGGACCACCGGCGGCAACCAGCTCCGCACCGGCCTGCTCCAGCAGGCGGTGCGCGGCGGCCAGCCGATCGGGGATCACGCCGTTCAGTCTACTCGAACAAAAGTTCGAACATGGTCCGATCGGCGCAGCTCAGCGCCCGTTCGGCGAACGTAGACAGCAACGGGACGCCAGCCGATATCTGCGCGCCGGCGCCAGGGGACGGACCGCGACACGAGGGCAGTGGACCGAGGAGCCGCCGCGGCGCCTGCCCGCCGCGCGGCCGCGACCCCCGGCCGTCCCGGATCCCACTCGAAGGATGACCGCTTGATCGGCATCGGGCCCGGGCGCGGCGGGTTGTCGGTCTGCATGCGGCACAGCTCGACGACATGGCCGCTGCTGCAGCCGGATGCCCGGCAACATTGTCATTGCTCACTGTCTTGCGGCGTCGTCCACCGGGCCGAACTCGGGCAGCACGGCCGGCTCGCCGCCCGGGTGCCGGCCGACCTCGCGGAACGCAACGCCCACCGGTTCGCCGACGACCGGATCCGCGGCACCCGTCCATGTGGTGGTGATCCGCGGCCCGCTGTCCAGCCGCACCTGCACCACGACGTAGGGCACCTCGTCGCCCGCGAAGTAGCTCTTGTGGAATCGCACCCAGCTCGACACGGTGCCGGTACCGGCGTCGCCCACCCAGCCCGGGGCCGGGGCGAAGTCGCGGGGGCACACCGGCCCGGGCGGCCAGAACGCCGCACCGCAGCGCGTGCACCACGGGATGCGCAGCTCGCCGCGCGCGGCGCCGTCGAGATGCTCGACGTCCTCGGGATACCGCGCGGGCAGGGGCCGGGCACTCGTCACGGCTCACCGGTCCTTCACGAAGACGATCGAGTCGCCGAACGGGGTGGCCCACTGGACCACCTCGCAGCCGGGCACCTGCCGCTCTCCCGCCTCGCCCCGGACCTGGCGCGCCGCCTCCACCATGTGCCCCCAGCCACACAGGTGGGCCTCGGACAGCAGCCCGCCCGCCGTGTTGGTCGGCAGCGCGCCACCCAGCTCGATCCGGCCGTCCTGGATCCAGTCGAGCCCCTCACCCTCGCCCGCGAACCCGAACCGCTCCAGAACGAAGACGACGTTCGGCGAGAACGCGTCGTACAGCTGGAGCGCGTCGACGTCGGCCGGTCCGGCCAGCCCCGCCATCGCGTAGACGGGGTTGCGCACCGGACGGCGGGTGTCCGACTGGGTGAAGACCCCGAGCCCTGGCGGGGCGAAGATGAACTCGTCGCGGCCGCAGTGCAGGCCCTGGATCCCCGCCACGACGACGGGCGGCTGGCGCAGGTCGCGGGCCCGTTCCAGCGTCGTGACGAGCACGCCCGCGCCGCCGTCGCTGAGCAGGGCGAAGTCGGGCCGGCGCAGCGGCTCGACGACATAGGGCTGGGCCGCGTACTCGGCGAGCCCCAGCGGTTCGGTCCGCTGCGCGCCGGGATTGCGCCGGGCGTGGCGGCGGAACGCGATCGGGACGGCCGCGATCTGCCCCGGGTCCTGCCGGTAGCGGGCGCAGTAGCGGCGGAACGCCATCGCGGCGCCCCCGCCCGGCGCCGTCATCCCGTACTGCGGCGACTCGCCGTGCGAGCCCCCGCCCTGCCGGGACCCCTCCACGTCGCCGGAGCCGCCGACGGTCCCGAGCGCGGAGAACGCGACGCCGCCCACGCACGCCGCGACCTCCGCGGTGCCAAGCGCCACGGCCTGGATCGCGGCCTGCAGCGCGGGCCCGACGAACCGGCCGTGGCTCCAGGTCTGCAGCGCGGCGCGGATGCCGAGCCCGAATGCCTCCGCCATCCGGTCGTAGTCGGCGGCGAGGGGGTCGCCGACGTTGGTGAAGAGCCCGTCGACGTCACCCGGGGCGAGGCCGGCATCGTCGAGGGCGAGGCGCAGCGCCTCCGCGGAGAGGTCCAGCGGGCTGCGTGCGGACGCGCGCGCGACCGCCGTCCTGCCCACCCCGACCACCGCGACCTGGCGGACCGGTCCGAGCACGTCGCCCGCCTCAGCCGGTCTCGCGCACGTGCGCCGCGTCGAGGTGGTTGCGCAGCAGCCGCCCCGCGTGCAGGACGTGGTCGTGCATGGCGGCGGTGGCGCTGCTCGCGTCCCGCGCCCGCAGCGCCGCGAGGATCGCCTCGTGGTCCTTGCAGCTCGCCTCCGGGTAGCCCTCGATCAGGGCGAAGAAGCGGCGCGGCACGTAGCGCACCGCCACCGAGAGCAGCAGCGCCAGCTTCGGCGCGTTCGCGGACTTGTTGATGATGCGGTGGAACTCGTGGTTGAGCTCCTCGACCGCCTCGATCTGACCGGCCGCCGCGGCGGCGACGAGCCGTTGCTGGACGGTGTGCAGCAGGTCGAGCTGCTCGGCGGTGAGCTCGCCCGCCGCGCGCCCCGCGAGCTCGCCCGCGAGGTGCGCCTGCGCGGTGAAGAGGTCCTCGATGTCCGAAGGGCGCAGCTGCAGGACGCGGAAGCCCCGCCGCGGTTCGAGGGCGAGGAAGCCCTCCCCGCGCAGCGCCAGGAGGCCTTCACGCACCGGCGTGGGGCTGATGCCGAGCTCCGCGGCAAGGCGTTCGGTGCGGATGAACTCGCCCGCCTTCACCTGGCCGGCCATGATCATCTCGCGGACGTGGGCCTCGACCTCCGCCGGAAGCTGCTTGCGCCCGGCGAGCCTGCCCGGCCGCCCGCGCTGGACGGCGGACGGCCCGCCGCTCCCGCCCGGCGGCGCGGGAGGTGGCCCACCCCCTGCCTCGCTCACCGCTGCGCCGCTTCCGCGCACGCACGACGTCCTGCGGGCATGTGCCCTCACCCCCCGCCACTCCCCGGCACCGGTGTCCCCGCCGCCGGCCTCGCACCCTTCGCCACCGCGTCGACGGCCAGCACCCGGCCGCCCTTGGCCGCGGTGACGACGAGGACGTCGAGCTCCGGGCCCGCGAAGCATAGATTGGTGGGGAACGTGGGCCCGGCGAAGCGCAGCGGCTCGCGTTCGCGGCCGTCCGGGTCGAACACCGCGACGAGGTCCGCGTCCGGGGACGCCGCGTACAGGTTGCCGTCGGCGTCGAAGGCCAGTCCGTCCGGGCTCCCCGCGGAGAGCGTCGCGAACACGCCGAGCGGCTGCAGGGTCGAGCCGTCCCAGCCGTAGCGCAGGACCCGGCCCGTGCGGGTCTCGGCGACGTACAGGAACTCGCCGCAGGCATCGAAGGCGAGGCCGTTCGGGTACGCGATCCCGCCGGCCAGCTCCTCGACACCTCCGCCGCGCGGGTCGAAGGCGTGCACCCGCCCCGGGGTGCCACCCGGATCGGTGAACCAGATCCGCCCGTCGGGCCCCTCGACGAGGTCGTTCGGGGCGAGCAGCCCCGCCGCCACGACGTCCTCGACGACGCCGTCGACGATCCGCTGCAGACCCGGGGCGGCGGGCCGGTCCGACCTGCTGGCCACGATCGTCCCGCCGTTCTGCGCGACCCAGACGGCACCCGTGGCGTCCTCGGCGAGGCCGTTGGGGCCACCCCCGGTCTCGGTCCGCCCGGTGACCCCGCCGCCGAGGTCGAGCTCGTAGACCAGGCCGCGGGTCATGCTCGTGACGATCAGGCGGCCCGCCCGCGTCCAGACCGGGCCCTCGGTGAAGCCGATGTTCGCCGCGATCTCCCTGGTGCGCCTCACGTGCTCTCCTCCTCGGTCGTCGGTCGTGCGATCTCCCACCGCGGGACGACGCCCGGCGAACCGTCCGCGAACGTGCAGTCCTCGAACACCAGGCGCAGGGGTGTGCCGACGGCGAGCGCGCCCGCGGCGCCGTCGTCGACGTCGCCGATCATCAGCGGACCCTCGGCCAGCTCGACCGCGACGACGACGTAGGGCGCAGGGAAGCCCGGGAAGTAGGCCCGGTGGAACCGGGCCCAGGACACGGCGCGCCCGGATCCGCGGACCTCGTCCCACTCCGCGTCCGCGCCGAGGCAGCGCGGGCAGCACGGCGCGGGCGGGTAGCGGACGTGGTGGCAGGCCGTGCAGCGCTGCAGGCGCAGCTCGCGATGCGCGACGTGGGCCCAGAAGACGTCGTCGTCCGGGCTGCGCACGGGGTTCGGCCGGGTGCGCATCTACCGCCCCTTCCGGTAGAGGATCGACGTGACCTTCCCCGCGGCGTCGCCGATGTACTGGACGTGGCGCAGGCCCGGCTGCTGGCGCGCTCCGGCATGGCCCCGCAGCTGCCGCACGGCCTCGACCTGGTGGCCCCAGCCCTGCATGTAGGAGCCGGACAGGTGGCCGCCCGCGGTGTTGACGGCGAGGCGGCCACCGGGGCGCAGGCCGCCGCCGGCGAGGAACGCGTCCGCCTCGCCCTCGGGGAAGAAGCCGAAGCCCTCCAGCGCGACGGGCACGTGGATGCTGAAGCTGTCGTAGATCTGCACGCAGGCGACGTCCTCCGGCCCCACGCCGCTCGCCTCGCGCAGCTGCGCGGCGGCGCGCCGGTGCGCGGGGTGGTAGAGGTCGCCAAGCCGGGGACGCAGCGAGGTCGCCTCCCGGTCGGCCTCGGCCCGGCCGAACGCCGCGACGGTCACCGGCGGCGGCCCCAGGCCTGCGGCCCGGTCCGGCGTGGTGAGGATCAGGCACACCCCGCCGTCGTTGACCAGGCAGTAGTCGAGCAGGTGCAGCGGCTCGACGACGTACGGGCTGGCCAGGTAGTCCGCCACCGTGAGGGGTCGCGTCATCACGGCCCCCGGCGTCGTCGCGGCGAACCGGCGCTGGTGGACGGCGACCTCGGCGAGCGCCTCCTCCGAGAGGCCGTGCACCTCGCGGTAGCGCCGTGCCATGAGCGCGTAGAGCGCGCCCTGCGAGGTCAGCCCCCATGGCGCGAAGTAGTCGTAGGCCAGGAAGAGCGCCGCCCCGGGGGTGGCCGCCCCGCCGTAGCGCACCCCGGCGCTGCGCTGGTCGTTGCCGTAGACCAGCGCGACGCACCCGGCCGCGCCGGTGGCCAGCGCCATGGCGGCGAGCCAGACGGCGTGCGCGTGGTCGCCGGTCGCCGCCCAGTGCGGGTCGAGGCCGAGGATCTCCGCGGTCCGCTCGGCCGCGAGCGGCGGTCCCGCGACGAGACCGTCGACGTCGTCGCGGCACAGCCCGGCGTCGGCGAGGGCCCGCCGGAACGCGTCGACCCCGTAGGAGTACGCGTCCCGCGGCGGGCGGTCGGGCTCGCGGCGACGTCGGTAGTCGTCGGCATAGTCGGTCTCCCCGACGCCGACGACCGCCGCCGCGCCCACCGGGCCGCCGCTAGGCATCGAGCCGGGCCTGCAATGCGCGCTTGCTGACCTTGCCGGTGTCGGTCAGCGGGAGGTCGGAGGCCCCCATCACGACGAACCGGGACGGCACCTTGTAGCTCGCCGCGCGCGACCGCACGTGCGCGGTGAGCTCGTCCTGCAGCGCCGCCTCGTCGGGCACCGGGTGCCGCGGCACGACGACGGCCGCCATCACCTCGTCGCCGTGGCCGTCGGGGACCCCCATGACGTACACCTGGTCGACGGCCGGGTGGGTGGCGAGGATCTCCTCGACCTCGGCGGGCGCGATGTTGATGCCCTTGATCTTCATGAGCTCCTTGCGCCTGCCCACGAAGTGCAGCCGGTCGTCCCCGCCGAGCCACCCGAGGTCCATGGTGCGAAACCAGCCACCCGGCCGGAACGCCTCGGCGTCGAGGTCGGGCGAGTCGAGGTAGGCGTCGATGACGCAGCCGCGCAGCTCCACCTCCCCGGTCTCGCCGGTGGCGCACGGCTCGCCCCGCTCGTCGACGATCCGGATCTCCTGCGTCGGGACGACCGTGCCCTGGGTGTGCAGCACGACTTCGAGGGGGTCGCGGGCGTCGGTCATCGTGGAGTGCCCGTAGGCCTCGGTGAGCCCGTAGACCGAACACACCTCGGTGACGCCCAGCCCCTCGATCACCAGCCGCTTGTCCTCGGCGGTGAAGCCCGCCGTGCCCGTGCGCAGCGAGGAGATGTCGTGCTCGCCGAACCGGGAGGCCGCGAGCAGCGAGCGTGTCGTCGTCGCGAGGCCGTAGTAGACGGTGCACCGCTCCCGCTCGATGAACTCCAGCGCCGCGTCGCCGTCGACGCGCTCCTGCAGGCAGAGCGTCGTCGCGTGGGTCAGCGCCACGGGCAGCGCGTTGGCGCACCCGTAGCCGAAGAAGAAGGGTGCGGCGATCCAGAGGCGGTCGCCCGCCCGCAGGTGCTGGCGCCGCGCGATCTCCCGGCCGTTGTGCACGAGCGGCCCGTGGCGCAGCGGGACGGGCTTCGGACGTGCCGTGCTCCCGCTCGTGAACAGGACCAGCGCCAGGTCGGCGGGCCCGACCGGCACCGCGTCGAACCGGGCGGGCGCCACACCGTCCGGGAGCTCCGCCCCGCGGGGCCAGGTCAGCGCGCCGAGGTAGCCGTCGCCGCCACAGCCAGGGAACCGCCCGCCGTACCCGGCAGCGGCGAGGTCCTGGAGCACGGGCCTGCCGAACAGGTCCTCGGTCGTGACCACCATCCGCAGCGCGGCGGTGTCCACCACGTAGGCGTACTCGGAGGAGCGGTACCAGGTGTTGATCGGCACCGCGGTGAGCCCCGCGAGGTGCGCGCCGAGCGCGGCGGCGATCCAGCGCAGCCCGTTCGGCAGCAGCACCCCCACCCGGTCGCCCGGTCGCAGGCCGGCCGCGGCGTAGCACGCGGCCATCGCCTCGCACCGGACGAGCAGCTCGGGGAACGTGACGCGGCCGTCGGGCGCCACGACCGCCTCGATCTCCGGGTACCGGGCCGCCAGCTCGTGCAGCAGCGCCGGGACGGTGTGCAGCCGCTCGTCGAGGATCATCGTGCTCCTCACCTGTGTCCGGTGGTGCCCAGGAAGGCCTCCTCGAGCGCGGAGGCGTTCTGCAGCTCGGCGGACGTGCCGTCGAGGACGACGCAGCCCCGTTCCATGACGTAGCCGCGCGAGCAGATCGCGATGGTGTCCGCGACGGACTGCTCGACGACGAGGATCCCCATGCCGGGCTCCCGCTCGTGGATGAGCGCGAGCCGCTCGAAGACCTCGTCCACGAGCTTGGGGGCGAGCCCCGTCGACGGCTCGTCGAGCAGCAGCATCCGCGGCTGCGCCATCAGCCCCCTGCCGATCGCGAGCATCTGCTGCTCGCCGCCGCTCATCGTCCCGGCGGCCTGGCCCAGGCGGTCCTTCAACCTCGGGAAGATCTCGAAGACCATGTCGCGGCGGTCCTGCAGGCGGCCGCGGTCCGCCTGCACCGGGACCATCAGGTTCTCCAGGACCGTCATCCCGGGGAAGAGCCCGCGGCCCTCGGGCACGTGCACCAGCCCCGCCTTCGCGATCTCGAAGGCGGGCGTCCCGCGCAGGTCGAGCTCGCCGAAGCGCAGGCTGCCCGCGGTCACGTCGGCGAACCCGAACAGCGCGCGGAACAGCGTCGTCTTCCCCGCCCCGTTCGAGCCGAGGATCGCCACGATCTCGCCGGCGTCGATCCGTACCGACACCTCGTGCAGGATCCGGACCTGGCCGTAGCCTGCCGAGAGCCCCTCGATCTCAAGCATGCTTCCTCCACCTCGCACCGAGGTAGGCGTCGATCACCGCGTCGTCGCGGGCGACCTCGTCGGCGGGGCCGTCGGCGATCACGGCGCCCTCGTTCATGACGATGAGCCGCGCGCAGAAGCGCATGACCGCCCCGATCAGGTGCTCGATCATCACGACGGTCAGGCCGTGCCGCCCGGCGAGCTCCTCCACGACGTCGAGCAGGTCGCCGATCTCCGCGGGCCGCAGCCCGGCGAGCACCTCGTCGAGGAACACCAC
This sequence comes from Pseudonocardia sp., assembly GCF_050246655.1. GTDB lineage: Bacteria > Actinomycetota > Actinomycetes > Mycobacteriales > Pseudonocardiaceae > Pseudonocardia. The sequence goes on along the minus strand of NZ_JBFWVQ010000053.1, from coordinate 29,920 downwards.
GCTCGCGTCGGAGGCGATGATCCGGGCCAGCTCGACCTTCTTCATCTCGACGATGTTGAGGCTGCTCATGGGCGTGCCCGCCTTCCCGTCGAGGCCGAGCAGCGCCAGCGCGTCCCGGGCGGTCGCCCGGGCCGCCGACACGTGCGTGGTCCCGGCGAGGGCGCCGATCATCACGCTGTCCAGGGCGGTCAGCGCCGGGAACGGGTTGGCCACCTGGTAGGTGCGGGCGAGCCCCAGCCGGAAGCGTGTGTGCGGCGTGCGGGTGGTGATCGCGAGGCCGTCGAGCAGCACCTCGCCCTCGGAGGGCCGCAGGTCGCCGGTGACGAGGTTCGTCAGCGTGGTCTTCCCCGCCCCGTTCGGCCCGAGCAGGCCGATCCGCTCGCCGTGCCGGGCGGTGAAGCTGACGTCACGCACGGCGCGCAGCCCGCCGAAGCGCTTGCCGAGGCCGCGCACCTCCAGCCGCACCGGCGCGTCGATCCCGGTCGTCGCACCGGCTCCGGCGCTCTCCCCGCCGCTCACGACGCGCTCCCGGACGTCCCGGCCGACAGCACCCGCTCGGGGTGCGCCGCACCGCCCGGCGGCCCCGTCTGCGGCGGCCCGCCCCGGGGCCGCCACCGCGCGCGCAGGGCGGCGAGGCCGTCGGCGAGGAACGGGTAGAGCCCGCGCCGGGACCAGAACGCCACCACCAGCAGCACGACGGCGTAGGTCAGCTCGTTGAGGCCGGGCACGTGCGAGAAGTAGGTGGCCGTGAACTCGCTCAGCGGGATCACGATCGCCGCGCCGATGAGCGGGCCCAGCACCGTCCCCGAGCCGCCGATCAGGACGATGAGCAGCGCCTGCACCGAGATGATCGGGCTGTAGACGCCCTCCGGGTTGAACACGAACGACAGCTGGCTGTACAGCCCGCCCGCGAGCGCGGAGAACACCGCCCCGATGGCGAAGGCGATGAACTTGTACCGCAGGGTCGGCACCCCGGACGCCTCGGCGGCCCGCTCGTTCTCCCGGATCGCCACGAAGTAGCGGCCGGTGCGGGTGCCCTCCAGCCGGGCCGTGAAGAACAGCGAGCCCGCCACGAGCACGGCGGCCGCCACGTAGTAGGGCAGGCTCTCGTTGAACTGGAAGTAGGCCAGCGACTCCCCCTTGTACGGCCGCGGCACCTCGTAGAAGCCGAAGTAGCGGGTGAGCGTGCCCATGATCAGCGGGATCGTCAGGGTCGCCAGGGCGAAGTAGAGCCCGGACAGGCGCAGCGTCACGAGCCCGATGAGCGCGGCGAGCAGCAGCGACGCCACGACCCCCACGGCGATGCCGACGTACGGCGTGATGTCGTAGGTGGCGAACAGGATGGTCGTGGTGAACGCGGTGAGCCCGAAGAAGGCGCCCTGGCCGAGCGAGATCGGGCCGGTGTAGCCGGAGACGATGTTCCAGCCCGTCGCCATCAGCGCCCACACGGCGGTGAGCGCCATCGTGTGCGCGGCGGTCTCCGAGGTGAGCCCGTAGAGGCCCCCGAGGACCAGCAGCGCGCATCCGATCAGCGCGGTTCGGTAGGTGCGGAGCACGGTGTCCTCCTTCCGTTCAGACGCTGATGCGGAACTGGTCGGTGGCCTTGCCCAAGATCCCCTGCGGGCGGAGCACGAGGAACCCGAGGAAGAGCACGAACACGAGCGCGTTCTGCAGCTGGATGTCGAGGTAGGTGCTGCTCAGCACCTGGACGACGCCCACGACGATGCCGGCGATCATCGTTCCCGGGATGCTGCCGAGGCCGCCGAGCACCGGGACGACGAACATGAGGATCAGGAAGCCCCACGCCGCCGTCGGGTCCACGGGCGAGGACACGATGAACACCCCGCCGACCACCCCGGCGAGCGCCACCGAGAGCACGAACGCGATGCCGTAGACGCGGCGGATGTTGATGCCCATGTACTGCGCCGCCTCGCGGTTCTGGGAGGTCGCCCGGATCATCGCGCCGAGTGCCGTGCGCCGGATCACCCACCAGGTGGCGGCGAACGCGACCATCGAGACGACCAGCCCCATCAACTGCCCGTAGTTGACGAACAGCCCGCCGACCTGCCACGCCGTGTCGGCCCACCAGGTCTGGATCGACCGCGGCTGCGGTGAGAAGACGATCAGCGCGAGGCTCTGGATGATCAGAGCGAAGGCCAGGGTGGCGATCATCTGCGAGCGCTCCCCCAGCGGGACGAGGGGACGGACCAGCAGGCGGTCGAGCACCCACCCCAGCCCCGCCATGAGCACCACGACGACCGGGAGCAGCAGGAACGGATCGGCCCCGGTGACGCTCCAGAGCACGAACGCCAGGTACATCGCGACGAGCACGAGGTGCCCGTGGGCGAAGTTCACGAAGTGGATGACACCGAGCACGATCTGCTTGCCGAGGCCGAGGACGCCCCAGACCGCGCCGACGAGCACCCCGTTGATCAGGGCCTGCACGAGAAGCACTGCCGCTCACCCCTTCCGGAAGCCGGTGCGGCCTAGGAGGTCGCGCCGCCGAGGGTCGGCCAGATCGGCCCGCCCTGCGCCCGGTCGACCGGGTATACGGTCACGGTCCGGCCGTCCTGCCACTGCACGAGCACCGCGACCCGGTCGACGGCACGGCCGGTGTCGTCGAACCGGACCCGTCCCGCGGGCCACGGCGAGCCCGCAGGCCCACCCGTCACGTCGGTGGCGGCCAGCGCGTCGCGGATGGCCTCCGGATCCCGCGTGCCCGCCCGCTCGATCGCCTCCTTGATCAGGTACATGTGCGAGTAGGTGGCGAAGTGGTACTGCTGGGGGAAGGGGTCGCCCGCGTCGCGCACCTTCTGCGCCAGCTCCTCCTGGCCCTTGAACGGCGCGGCGGAGGCGACGGCGAACGTGCCGTTCACGGCGTCGGCGCCGAGGGCCTCGACGAACGCCCCGCTGAGGTAGGGCGCGCCGGAGAGCACCCACGGGACCGGGGTCATGCCCTGCTCGACCTGCTTGCGGGCGATCTTCTGGATGTCGCCGATGCTCGATCCCACGAGGAGCAGCTGCGGCCGGCTGGAGCGGATCTGCTCGACCACGGGGGTGGCGTCGCGCAGCGTGCCCTCCTCGACCGTCTGGTCCATCACGATGTCCCAGCCGTTCGCCGGGGCGTAGGTGGTGCGGAGCTGGTCCGCCGCGCTCGTGGCGACGACGTTGACGCCGTTGACGATGCCGACCCGGTCGACCGCCACGCCGTTGTCGGCGGCCAGCTCCTGGACGGCCTTGACCCAGAGGTCGGTGAACTCGGAGGTCTTCGGGCTGGTCGCGAAGACGAACCGGAAGCCCCGCTCGGTGATCTTGTCCTCGTATGACATGGTCAGCCACGGGATGCTGCGGCGCTCGGCCACCTCGGTGACCGCGAGCGTGGTCGAGCTGATGCCCGTGCCCTCGCCCGCGACGACACCCTCGCTGAGCGCGCGGTTGGCGGCCTGGACGGCCGTCGCGACGGACTCGCCCGCGTCCTCGACCACGAGCTCGACCTTCGCGCCGCCGAGCGCCTGGATGCCCCCCGCGGCGTTGATCTCGTCGATCGCGATCTTCGCGCCGATCGTCTTCAGCCTGCCGGTGTCGGCGTAGGGCCCGGTGTTGTGCACGATCATCGCGATCTTGACCGGATCGTCGGCGTCACCGGCGCCCTCGCCGGAACCGCACGCCGTCAGCAGCGCGGCGACGAGGAGGACAGCGGAGCCGACACCCCACCGCCGTCGGGAAGTCCTTGGCATCGAAACTCACCGTCCTGTCTGGTTGGTGGCTGTGTGGTCTGCGTCGTGGTCTGCGCCGTGCTCCGCTTCGTGGTCCGGGTCGACGGGCCGGAAGCGGACCGCCGGCTCGTGCGTGGCGAAGACGGCCTCCACCGCCATGCCCACGCGGATCTCCTGCAGCGGGACGGCCACGATGTTGGTGATCACCTTCGGCCCCTCGTCCAGTTGGACGACCGCGACGTTGTAGGGCGGCTGGGGTGCGGGATCGGGCAGGTAGGCCTTGTGGAACACGCCGAAGGACCAGACCCGCCCACGCCCGCCGGTGGTGATCCACTCGGCCGCGCCAGGCGTCGCGCAGGCCGGGCAGACCGCGCGGGGCGGGAACTGGGCCGTCCCGCAGGACGTGCAGCGCCGCACGCGCAGCTCGCCCGCAGCGAGTCCCTCGTGGAAGGTGTCGAGCAGCCGCGCCTCGGGCGTGACCGGTGGCCGTCGGTCCATGGCCTGCTCCATCGCTACCGCTCCGTTCCGTAGACGACCGTCGAGACGACCGGCGACGAGCAGACGTACTGCACGACCGACGCCCCCTCGACCTGCCGGTCGCCGCACTCGCCGCGCAGCTGGCGGACGGCCTCGACGGTGAGCCCCCAGCCCTGCATGTAGCTCTCCGAGAGGTGGCCGCCCGAGGTGTTGAGCGGGAGCTCCCCGCCCAGGCCGATGCGGCCGTCCTGGATCCACTCCCCCGACTCGCCCGGTCCGCAGTAGCCGAGCCCCTCCAGGGCGAACAGGACGTTCGGGCTGAAGTTGTCGTAGACCATCAGGGCGTCGACGTCGGACCGCTCCCGGCCGGCCATCCGGAACGCCCGCTCGCCGACGTCGCGCAGCGCGCCCGCCCAGAAGTCCTCCGGTGGGAAGTCCGACCCGACGAGCTGGCCGGTCTGCGCGGCACCGAGGATGTAGACCGGCGGCTTCGGCCGGTCCACCGCCGCCTCCGCCGCGGTGATCACCATCGCGACGCCGCCGTCGTTGATCAGGCAGTAGTCGAGCAGGTGCATCGGTTCGACGATGTAGCGCGAGGCGAGGTAGTCCTCCAGCGAGACGGGCTTGCGCATCACGGCGTTGTCGTTGAGCGCGGCGTGCGCCCGAAACGTCATCGACACCGCAGCGAGCTGCTCCTCGCTGGTGCCGTAGAGGTGCCGGTGGCGCTGCAGCATCAGGGCGTAGAACGCCCCCGGCGACGTCATCCCGTACGGGAGCGTGAGCGACGGGGAGGTGCCGTACGCCTCCCCCGCCGATCCGTAGGTGGCCCCGCCGGATCCGCCGTCGTTGCCGTAGACGAGCGCCACCGTGCGGCACAGCCCGCTGCGGATGGCGGCCACGGCGAGCTGCACCGACGCCCCGGACATCCGGCCCTCCGCCGGCAGCTGCACCGCCCAGCGCGGCTGGATCCCGTGGTGCGAGGCGATCGCCTCGTAGCTGCTCACCCGGTTGACGATCAGGCCGTCGATGTCGGCGCTGGTCAGGCCGGCGTCGTCGAGCGCCGCCAGCAGCGCCCAGCCGCCGAGGTCGTTCGCCGAGTACCCGGGCAGCTTGCCGAACTCGGTGGTCCCCACGCCGACGACCGCGGCGGTGCCGCGCAGCTCCTCGTTCACGTCCTACCTCCTCGGGTGGCGGGCACGTCGGCGGCGGGCGGTGCGCCCGCGACGCCCGCGGCGACGAGCCGTTCGATCTCGTCCGGGTCGTGGCCGAGCTGCGCGAGCACGGCGCGGGTGTCGCCTCCGATCGCGGGCACGGCGCCCGTCGGGCGCGGCAGCTCCTCGTCGCGGCGCCGCCAGGGCAGCCCCAGCGCGGGCCCCACCCCGGTCTCGACGACCTGCTCCAGCGCCTGCACCTGGGGATGGGCGACGAGCTCGGCGTGGTCGTTGACCGGTACCCCGATGCCGTCGCTGCGCACGATGTGCTCCATCAGCTCCGCGGTCGGGAACCGGCGGAAGTACGGCTCCAGCGCCACGCGGAGCTCGGCCATGTGCGGCATCCGCAGCGCGCGGGTGGCGAACCGCGGGTCGTCGAGCAGCGCCTCGGCGCCGATGTCGTGGCAGAACCGCTGCCAGGCCTCCTCCGAGCGCAGCGGCTGCCCGTAGTAGAGCCGCCCGTCCGCGGTGGGGATGCCCTGGTCCGGCGGGTAGGTCGCGGCGTTGCAGTGGAAGCCGGTCCACTCGTCCGGGTCGTCGAGCGCGGCGATCATCACCGTGCCGGTGCCCAGCAGTGCGCCGAGCTGCGACACGGCGGCATGCTGGCCACCGACGGCCTCGCGGGCGAGCAGCCCCGCGAGCACGGCGTGGAACGCGGTGCAGCCGGCGAGCACGCCCCCCACGTCGGCCCCGAGCCGCACGGGCGGCGCGTCGAGGCCGCCGAGGTAGCGGTGGACACCGGACAGGCTCTGCACCTCCAGCTCCGAGGCCGGCAGGGCCGACCACGGCCCGACCTCGCCCAGCGGGGTCACCGCGCAGTCGACGAGGCCCGGGGTGACGCGCCGCAGGGCGTCCGGGTCGAGGCCCCGCGACGCCGCCTCGGCGACCGTCAGCTCGTGCAGGAACACGTCGGCGTCCGCGAGCAGCGCGCGGAGCAGGTCGCGGCCGGGTTCGGCGTCGAGATCGAGCACCACCGACTCCTTGCCCCGGTTGAGGTGCGCGGCCGCGGCCCCGTCGGAGCCGATCCACGGCGGCCCGACGGACCGCAGCCAGTCCCCGGCGGCCGGTTCGATCTTGATCACCCGCGCGCCGAGGCCGGCCAGCAGGAGCGAGCAGTACGGCCCCGACACCCCCGTCGTGGTGTCGACGACCGTGATCCCGTCGAGCACCATCACGGGAGCTCCTCGCTCGCGCTCGTCGCCCGTGACCGGATCGCTGTGTCGAATGGTGACCTCGCAAGCTCGGTCACTGCACGCACCTCCGCGAGGATCTCCGCGCCGTCGCGGCCGGGCGTCACGACCGCCCCCGGCGTCGGCGGCGTCTTCTCGAAGCTCCACAGCGGGCCGGCCAGCGGGATCGTGTCCCCGCCGGGGTGCGGTACCCGCACGACGGCGCCTGCCGCCGCGAAGTGGCCGTTGACGTCGACGTCGTCCTCCAGGGTGTGCGGGCGCACGCAGGGCACCCCGGCCCGCGGGAGCCGCCTGCTCCACCAGTGCGCCGGCCTGCTCGCCAGCGCCTCCTCCAGGGCGGCGTCGATCTCGGCGCGGTGGGCCACCCGTCCCGGCCCGGTCGCCAGGCGCGGGTCCGCCGCCTGCTCGGCCAGCCCCGTCGCCGCGCAGAGCGCCACCCACTCGCGATCGGTGCGGGCGGTGAGCGCGACCCAGGCGCCGTCCTGGCAGCGGTAGGCCCGCGACGGCACCAGCGTCGCCGTGCCGCTGCCGTGCGGGACCGGCGGCACCCCGGTGGCGAAGTACTCGGCCAGCCGCGTGGTCTGCAGCGCGATCGAGGCCTCCATCTGGGAGGTGCGCAGGTACTGACCGCGCCCGGTGCGCCGCCGGGCGTGCAGCCCGACGAGCACGGCCGACACGAGGTACATCGACGTCGTCAGGTCGATCATCGCGACGTAGCGCAGGACCTCGGGGCCCTCGCCGGGGTGGCCGTTGAGCGCGGCGAACCCGGAGAAGGCCTGACCCTGCGGGTCCGTGCTGCCCATCGCCGCGAGCGGGCCCGCGTCGCCGAACGAGCTGGACGCGCAGTACACGAGGGTCGGGTTGTGGTCGCGGAGCTGGTCGTAGCCCAGGCCGAGGCGGTCCATCGTGCCGGCGCGGGCGTTCTCGACCACGACGTCGGCCGCGGCCGCCAGCCGCAGCGCGACCTCGCGGTCCGCCGCGTCCTTGAGGTCGAGCACGACGCTGCGCTTGCCGAGGTTGCACGCCGAGTACGTGGTGGGCTCGCCGCGACGGGTGGGCTGCACCATCCGGATCGGGTCGCCGTAGGGCGGGTCGACGCGCACGACGTCCGCCCCGAGCTGCGCGAGCAGGGTGGCCGCGTACGGCCCGACGGCGTAGGCGGTGAGGTCGAGCACCCGGATCCCGGCCAGCGGGCCGCTCGGCGCGGCCGCCCCCGCGGGCCACGCCGCGCTCACGATCCCGCCCCGGCGAGCTCGAACGTCGGGATCGGATGCCCCTCGCGCTCCTGCCACACCAGCCGGACGGGCGCCCGCCACGTCACCGTCCCGCCGCCGGCGAGCAGACCCTCGATCCGCGGCCCCTCGGCCAGCTCGACGAGGACGACGGTGTAGGGCACCGGGAACGCGGGGTGGTACTGCCGGTGGTACTCGACCCAGGACTGGACCTCGCCGCGCCCGGAGAGCGCGACCCACTCGTGGCCGGGCGCGAAGCACGCGGGGCACACCGGCCCGGGAGGCAGCCGCAGGGCGCCGCAGTCGGTGCAGCGCTGGGCGCGCAGCTCGCCGGCGCGGGCGTGCTCCCAGAACGGGGCGGTGTCGGCGCCGACCACCGGCGCGGGCCACGTCCGGCCGGTCATCGGGCCTCCTTCGCGAGGATGAACGAGTCACCGAACGCCGATCCCCACTGGGCGAGCTCGACGCCGGGCAGCTGGCGCTCGCCCGCGGTGCCGCGCAGCTGGCGGGCCATCTCGACGACGTTGTTCCAGCCGGAGACGTGCGCCTCGGCGAGCAGCCCGCCGTTGGTGTTGACCGGCAGCGGGCCGGTCGCGGCGATCCCCCCGCCCGCGCAGAACTTCGCCGCCTCGCCCTCGGCGCAGAACCCCAGCCGCTCGAGGGTGAACCAGACCAGCGGGGAGAAGGCGTCGTAGCAGTAGAGGGCCTGCACGGCGGAGCGGTCCACGCCGGAGCGCCCGTACACGGCCACGTCGCGGGCGCTCGGGCGGAACCCGGTCATCTCCTGCTGCGCGAGGCCGAGGCCCGGACGGCCGAACACGAACTCCCCGCGCCCGCCGGGCAGCGACTGGGTCCCCAGGATCGTGAGCGGCGCGGGCGTGTCGCGCGCCTGCGCCGCCGGCATCACCAGCACGGTCGTCGCACCGTCGGTGACCTGCGCGAAATCGTGCACCCGCAGCGGTGCCACGATGAGCCTGCTCGCGAGGTAGCGCTCGACGTCCAGCTCCTCGGTGCGCCACGCGGCCGGGTTGCGGCGCGCTCCCGCGCGCGCCGCGACGGGCACCGCGCCGAGATCGGCCTCCGACGCGCCGTAGCGCTGCATGTAGAGCCGGGCGGCGAGCGCGGCACCGCTGGCGGGCGCCATCAGGCCCACGTGCGGGGCCTCGCCGTGCGAGCCGCCGCCCTCCCGGGACGCCTCGTGGTCCTCGGCGCCGCCGAGCTGGGCGAACACGGAGAACTTGGACGCGCACACGAGCGCGACGCAGCGGCACAGACCCGCGGCCACGGCCGCCGCCGCCTGCTCGACGGCCGTGCCGAGCCACCGGCCGTGGGTCCACATCTGGAGGTTGAGCTCCGTCTGCAGGCCGGTCAGCGCGCAGAACTGGTCGTAGTCGATCCCCGCCGGGTACCCCATGTTCGTGACCAGGCCGTCGACGTCCGCACGTTCCAGCCCGGCGTCGGCGAGGGCGGCGCGCAACGACTCGGCGGCCAGATCCGTCGGCGAGCGGTCCGGGAAGCGCCCGAAGGCGGACGTCCCGACGCCGACGACCGCCGCCGCGGCGGACAGCCGGTAGTTCGTTCCCATCGCGACCTCTTCGTCTGCGAGTTCGTCTGCGAGTTCGTCTGCGAGCAGGTGCTGGCCTCAGTAGGACCTGGGCATCCCCAGGACGTGCTGGCCGAGATAGGCGAGCACGAGGTTGTTGTTGACCGGTGCGGTCTTGTAGAGCCGCGTCTCCCGGAACTTGCGTTCGACGTCGAACTCCGCGGCGAAGCCGTAGCCGCCGTGGGCGTCCATGCAGGCGTTCGCGGCCTCCCACGACGCCTCCGACGCGAGCAGCTTCGCCATGTTCGCCGCCTCTGCGGCGGGCAGGCCCGCGTCGAACAGCCGGGCGGCACGCCGCTGGACGAGGTCGGCCGCGGTGACCGCGGCGTAGGCGTGCGCGATCGGGAACTGCACACCCTGGTTGGCCCCGATCGGCCTGCCGAAGACGACGCGATCGGTCGCGTAGCGCGCGGCGCGCTCGCAGAACCAGCGCCCGTCGCCGACGCACTCGGCGGCGATGAGGATGCGTTCGGCGTTCATGCCGTCGAACACGTGCCGCAGGCCCGCGTCCTCGGTGCCCACCAGCGCGTCGGCCGGCAGCTCGAGGTCGCGGAAGAAGACCTCGTTCGTCGCGTGGTTCATCATCGTCCGGATCGGCCGCGCCTCGATGGCGTCACCCGCCTCGCGCAGGTCGACGAGGAACAGGCTCAGCCCGTCGGTGCGGCGCATGACCTGGTCCTTCGGCGTCGTCCGGGCCAGCAGGAGCATGAGGTCGGAGTGCTGGAACCGCGACGTCCAGATCTTCTGCCCGTTGACCAGCCAGCCGGCCTCGGTGCGCTCCGCGCGGGTGCGGATGGCCGTGGAGTCCGAGCCGGCGTCGGGTTCGGTGACCCCGAAGCTCTGCAGCCGCACGCGGCCCGCGGCGATCTCCGGCAGCCAGCGCTGCTTCTGCTGCGCGGAGCCGTGCCGCAGCAGCGCCGCCATCACGTACATCTGGGCGTGGCAGGCCGCGGAGCTCGCGCCGCTGGCGTTGATCTCGCCGAGCACCGCGGACGCCTCCACGAGCCCGAGCCCGCCGCCGCCGTACTCCTCGGGGACGAGCACGGAGAGCCAGCCCGCCTCGGTGAGCGCGGCGACGAACTCCTCGGGGTAGGCGTCCAGCGCGTCGACCCCGCGCCAGTACTCGTCACCGAACCGGTCGCAGAGCTGACGGACGCCGGCGCGGATGTCCGCCACCGTCGTGTCCTCGGTGTCCGGGGTGTCCCCGGTGTCCGGCAGGCGACGAGCCTGGACGGAGGTCACGGCACGATCACCGCCCGGCCGACGATGCGGCGCGCGTCGAGGTCCTCGAACGCGCGCACCACGTCCGCGAGGGGGTACTCGGCCACGACGGGGGTGACCGTGCCCTCGGCGACGAGGGCCATGGCGTCCACGAACGTCGACATCAGGGTGGAGGCCGAGCCCGTGATCACGGCCTCCTTGCCGAACACGAACGCGGGGTGGAAGCCGACCCGCTCGCCGGTGACCTGGCCGGTGAACACGTAGCGCCCGCCGTGGGCGAGACCACGGAAGCACTGCGAGAAGACCTTCGGATGGCCGACGTTGTCGAGCACAACCTCGGCGCCGCGGCCGTCCGTGACGTCCATGATCTCGCGCCAGTAGCCGTCGTCGGCCGTGGTCACGACGTGGTCCGCGCCGAGCCCCTTGAGCTGTGCGGCCTTCTCCGCCGAACCGGTCAGGGCGATCACCCGCGCGCCCAGGGCGGCGGCGACCTGCACGCCGTGCAGCCCGAGCCCGCCGCCCGCGCCCGTCACGACGACGGTCTCGCCGGGCAGCAGGCGGGCGATCCGGCGCAGTGCCTGCAGGCAGGTCCCGACGGCGCACGCCACGACCGACGCCGCGGCGAGGCCGACGCCGTCGGGGACCGGCAGGAGCGTCGACTCCTTCGCCGTCACGAACTCGGCGAAGCCGCCGTAGTTGAACACCCGGTCCGGGCACTGGATCTCGCGACCGGCGAAGCACGCCGGGCAGCGGCCGCACGTCGTGAACTGCTTCTTCGCGACCCGGTCGCCCGGCCGGACGCGCTGGACCTTCGCGCCGGTCTCGACCACGGTGCCGGCGATCTCGTGCCCGAGGATCTCCGGAAGGGGGATGGTGGTGAGCCCCATCCGGTCGGCCTGGTCGTGCCCGCACATCCCGCAGGCGGCCACCTCGACGAGCACCTCGTCGTCCGCAGGGACGGGCCGGTCGGTCTCGGTGAGCCGGACGGCGTCGGGGCCGCCGGTCTCGTTCAGGACTGCTGCTCTCACCGTGAGGTCCTCGACTCTCCTGGGTGCTCGCGCACGTGGGCTGGGTCTCACATCGGCGGCAATAGACTAGATTCTATATTCTGCAGACTCAAGCCCTTCATGCATCTCCTCTCGGAGAGCGGGCCTCAGCCCGAGGTCAGGGCCCCGCCGGAGTCCAGGAAGGCCTCCAGGACCTCCCCGATGTGCTCGATGTAGCGGCGCATCGCCAGCGCCGCCGCGTCCGCGTCGCGGCGCCGGATGGCATCGACGATCTCCGTCCGCCGCTCAGCGGCCGGGTAGACGTGGTGGGCCCGGAAGAAGTTCCGCGGCACGTGGCGCAGCGCGATCGCGAGCAGCAGGGCCAGCTTCGGCGCGTCCGCCGCATGGTTGATCATGCGGTTGAACGCGAAGTGGAGCTCCTGCACGGTGTCCCCGTCGTCGCGCTCCGCCGCCGCCGTCAGCTCGTCCTGGATGCGCGCCAGCTCGTCGATCTGCGCCGACGACATCCGGGCGGTCGCCCGGCGGGCGAGCTCGGCGGACAGGTAGGCCTGCACGGCGAAGATGTCCTTGAGGTCCGCGCGGCGCAGGCCCACCACCCGGAACCCGCGGTAGGGCTCCAGCGTGAGGAAGCCCTGGCTGCGCAGCGCCTGCAGGCCCTCGCGCACGGGAGTCTGGCTGACCCCGAGCTCGTCGGCGAGCCGCTCGGCGTTGAGCAGCTCACCGGGCCGCAGCTGACCGGTGAGGATCATCTCCCGGACGTGCTCCTCGACCTCGGCGGAGAGCTGGCGGCGCGCGCCCAGCTTCCCGGTCCCGCCGAGCGCGCCGGGAGCCGACTTGTCGCCCTGCGGCGAACGACCGGGCGCGACCATCTGACACCTCGGAGCCTCGCGGGTGGAGCGAACACGCTACCGAGACCGGCTCGTCGAAGGCGCCGCTGGTGTTCCACGGCAGCCGCTACCGGCGGCTGGCTCAGATCCGGTAGGTGCGGATCTTCGCGTAGAGCGCGGTGCGGGAGATGCCGAGCTCGCGGGCGGCGGTGGACTTGTTGCCGCAGTGGGCGCGCAGCACCGCGGAGATGACGGACAGCTCGGCGCGCTCCAGCGGGGTGAGGGCGCGGCGCTCGGTGGCGTGGCGGATCTGCGCGGGCAGCACGTCCAGGCCGACCGTGGGCCCCTCGGCGTCGCGGGCGGCGTCCCGGACGACGCGGACGAGCTCGGCCAGGTTGCCCGGCCAGTGGTGACGGCGCAGCCCGGCGACGGCGTCGGCGGCGAACGACCACCCGTCCCGGGACCGCCGCAGCTCGGCCTGGGCGAACGTGACGACGGCGTCGGGGTCGTGGCGCAGTGGCGGCAGCGTGACGGTGCCGGCGGACAGCTCGTCGAGCAGCAGCGCCGCGGCCGGTCCGGGCGGAGCGCCGTCCGGCACGGTGACGGTGAGCCCGACCGGTCCGGTCGCACCGTCGAGGACAGCGCTGACGGCGCGCGCCGCGGCGATGTCGAGCAGCTCGACGTGGCGGACGATCAGCGCTCCGCCGAGGTGCTCGCGCAGCCGGGCGATCCAGGAGGCGGCGCCGTCCGCGGTGTAGGTGGCGGCGTCGAGGACGGGGACCTGCTCGCCGAGCGCAGCGCGCAGTACGGTCCGCTTTCCCGCGCCCGCCTCGCCGGACACCGCGACGGGGCCGTGCGCGGCGATCACGCCGGCCCGCCGGACGGCGGCCGCCCACGGGTCGCCGGGCATGGCGGTGGGGCGGCGGGGCGCGGGTGGCTCGTCGAGGGTCACGACGGCGCCCGCCGCCCGGCCGTCGTCGTCGAGGAGCCGGACGCGGGCGGTGAGGTCGGCGGGCAGCGCGACCCGGGCGCCGTCGAGGCTGCTGGAGCGCACCTCGTCCCAGAGATCGGCGCGATCCAGCCCCAGGTCGACGGCCTGCGGGTTCGCGATGACCAGCCCCTCGCCGACCACGGCGACCGCCCCGGACGTGCGTCGCTTCGCGTCGAGGAACGCGGCGAGGAGGCGCCGCTCCCGGCCGGTGGCCCGCTCGCGCAGCGCCGCGACGATCTCGTCGACCAGCCCGCGCACGACGACGGCGAGCAGCGAGTTGGTGTCCGCCGCCCGGCACGTGACGTTGACGGCGCCGACCGTCCGGCGCGTGACGGGGTGGCGGACCGGCGCCGCGACGCAGGTGACGTCGTGGAACCGCTGCACGTAGTGCTCCGATCCCCGCACCACCGCGAGCCGGCCGGTCTCCAGGGAGGTGCCGAGCCCGTTGGTGCCGACGAACTCCTCGCCGAAGCAGAAGCCCTCGATGACGGAGAGGTCGTCGAGGGTGTTGCGCAGCATCGGTTCGGAGACCCACCGCCAGATCACGCTGCCGCTGGGGTCCGAGAGCGCGAGGCAGGAGCGGTCCCCGACGAGCAGCTCCGCCGTCCGCGTCATGATCGGGACGGCGACCCGGGCGAAGTCGGTGTCCAGGTCGGTCTCGACGAACGGGACGTCGACGTGCTCGGGATCGACCCCGCTGATCCGGGAGCGGCGCCACGACGTCAGAACGTCGCGGCGCACACCGCGCGGCTCCTCGCCCGCCTGGAACAGCTCCCAGGTCTGCCTGGTCCCCATCGACCCTCCTCCGGCCTCCATCCTGAACGGCCGGGGCGGGGACCGGTCAAGCCTTCTCGGCCTTCTCCTGCTCGTACTTCTTCGTCATGTGCGCGACGGCGTCGAGCTGCGTCTGGGCGTGCGCGGTGCGGGTCAGGGTGGCCCGGTCCTTGGCGGCGAGGGTGCCCGCGGCCTGGCCCTGGAACTCGGGGAACACGAACTGGGAGATGAGCTCCCACGAGCGTTTCGTCGCCTCCGGGTCGGCCCACTCGTGGCCGAGCAGCAGCATGCAGCCGAAGCCGCCCGACTGGTCGACGAGCTTCTGCACCTGCGCCTTCGCGTCCTCGACGGTGCCGATCGCGCCGATGCCGGCCTCGTTGACGAAGTCGATCATCTCCTTGAGGTCGCCGCCCTCGACCCCCATCTGCGGGAAGGCCGCCACCTTCTGGAAGTAGCGGAACCAGTGCTCGATGCCGTACTCGACGTCGCGGTAGGCCTGTTCCCGGGTCTCGGCGATGTGCATGAGGCCGACGAGGCGCCACTTCGAGCGGTCCGGGGTCGGCTGCCCGAAGTGCGCCGCCCGCTCCTCGACGACGTTCCAGTGGTGGGCGAGCGCGTCGAACCCGTCCGCGGTGAGGGTGGCGCCGATCGAGAGCAGGCCGACGCCGTGCCGGCCCGCCATCCGCGGGCCGGTGGGCGAGGCGACCGCCGCGACCGCGACGTCGAAGCACGGGTCGGAGTACGGCGCCAACTGCAGCTGCGCGTCGATCAGGTGGTGCGTCCTGGTCTGGGCGTTGACGACCTCACCGCGCAGCAGGCGCATGATGATGTCGAGGTTGACCTCGAGCAGCTCGCGGGTGTCGGTCGGGTTGAGCCCGATCATCGCCGAGTCCGTCGGCAGCGAACCGGGCCCGCAACCCAGCATGGCGCGGCCGCGGGTGAGGTGGTCCAGCAGCACCATCCGGTCCGCCACCCACAGCGGGTTGTGGTAGGCGATCGAGGTGACGCCGGTGCCCAGCTTGATGTGGCGGGTGCGCTCCGCCGCGGCCGCGATGAAGATCTCGGGCGAGGCGATGATCTCGCTGCCCGCCGAGTGGTGCTCCCCGATCCACGCCTCGTCGTAGCCCAGCCGGTCCAGGTGCTGGACCAGCTCGAGGTCGCGCTGCAGCGCCAGCGTGGGGTTCTGACCTGGCTTGTGGAAGGGCGCAAGGAACGTGCCGAAGCGCAGACGGCTCACGGGAACCTCCGGGGTCGACCTCGATGTCGTCCCGGCCAGCATGACCCGAGTCACGTCCGCGCGAGTGTGCGGAAAGTGGACAGGGTTCCGGGCATGCTCAGACGGTGGCGACGTCCCGCGTCCGGGCCGAGGCGAGCCCGGCGACCAGCAGGACGAGCACGGCCGCCAGCACCACGAGCAGCGGTGCGGTCCACCCGCCGGTCGCCTCGTGCACGGCGCCGACCACCAGCGGCCCGGTGGCCGCGACGGTGTACCCGCCGCCCTGGACGAGGGCGGACATGCGCCGGTTCTCGTCCAGGTCGCGCGCGGTGAGCACGACCAACGCGAAGATCACCGTGAGGCCCCCGCCCTGCGCGGCGCCGCCGACGGCACTCCACACGGGCCAGGCGCCCGGAGCGAGCAGCAGCCCGAGCGGCAGCGCGAGCCAGGCGAGCCCGACGACCAGCACCGCGATCCGGGGGTCCGCCGCGAGCCGGAGCAGGACGGGCACGCCGAACGCGCCGACGAGCGCGGCGATCTGGAACACCGACGCGCTCACCCCGGCTGCCGCCGTGCTCATGCCGAGCTCGTCGCGCAGCAGGAGCGGCAGCCACGCCGTCACGCCGTAGTAGGCGAACGCCTGCCCGGCGAAGGCCAGCGTCAAGCCCCACACGACCGGCCTGCGCCACCACGCCGTCCGGTCCGCCGGCACGGGCGGCCGCGGGCCGGACGCGTCGCCGTCGGCCGCCGCGCGCATCGCCCACCACCACACCACCGCCGCGACCAGGACCATCAGCGACCATGCTGCGAGCGCCACCCGCCAGTTCGTCGCACCGGCGATCGGCGCGGTGAGCGAGAGGGTGAGCATCGACCCGAGGTTCAGCGCCGCCGTGTACATCCCGAGGACGGCGCCGGCGTGCCCGGCGAGGTCGCGCCCGATCACGACCGGCACGGCGACGTTCCCGACCGTGATCGCCGCCCCGATGAGCAGGGTCCCGGCGATCGCCTCGGGCAGATCGCCCGTCGACCGGACGAGCGTCCCGGCGACCAGCACGCCCAGCGCGAGCAGCACGCCCCGGCGCAGGCCCAGCCACCGCAGGAGCAGCGCCGCGGCGGGGGTCGCGAGGCCGAAGCACAGTACCGGCAGGCTCGTCAGCAGCCCCACCGTCGCGGCGTCGATCCCCAGGTCCTCCTGGATCGCCCCAGCGACGGGCGACACGGCGACCAGCGGGCCGCGCATGTTGAGGGCGAGCAGCAGGATCGCGCCCACGAGCAGCACGGGGGCGGTGGCGGCCTGCCGGGCCGGGGACCGGGTCGTCGAAGCGGCGGTGGTCACCGCATCCACCCTGACAGCCGGCACGACTCCTCGCCGCAAGTAGTGAGCAATGACAAACGGCTCGGCGGGCCCGGTCCTCAGGAGGCGTCGGCGGCTTCGTCACCATCCCGACGAACACCCGCACGCTCATCGCCCCAGATCGCCGTGCCACCGCGCGAGCCGCCCGCTGCGGTGCACCGCCCTGATCCGCTCCTCCACCGCCTGCCGCTGGTCCGGCGGGGTGAACACCAGCACGACGTCGCCGGTGCGCAGCCGGGTGTCGGGCCGCAGCGCCTGGGTGGTGCCGGCCCGCACCATCAGGCCGAGCGTGGTCCCGACCGGCAGCCGCAGCTCGGCGACGTACACGCCGTGCAGCTTCGACCCGGGCAGGATGTGGATCTGCAGGAGGTCGGTGCCGAGCTGGAAGAGCGAGGTCGGCCCGACGTCCATCGTCAGCTCCTCGACGGACTCGGGACGCGCCGTACGGTCGGGCAGCAGCCGCGCGGGCAGGAATCGGGACAGTGACTCCGAGCGCGACACCGCGAACGGGCCGACGACGGCGAGCACGAGCACGTAGCCGGCGGTGAAGGAGCCGATCCGCCCGTCCAGGCCCGCAGCGAGCGCGAGCGAGGCGAGGATCAGCGAGAACTCGCCCCGGGTGAGGACGGTCAGCCCGATGTTCGCGGCCTGGACCCGCCCGTAGCCGTGCATCCGCGCGGCGATCACGCCGGCGACCAGGCACAGGCCGAGGGTCACTGCGACGGCCGCTGCGATCTGCGGCAGGACGTCGAGGACACCCGCGGGGTCGATGCTGAGCCCGAAGTGGAAGAAGAAGATCGCGGCGAAGGCGTCCCGCAGCGGATGGACGAGGGTGCGCAGCCGCGGTGCCTTGGCCGTCGCCCCGAGCACGAGCCCGACCATCAGCGCACCGATCGCGTCCGAGACCCCGACCTCCTCGGCGAGGCCGGCGAAGAGGATCGCCAGCCCGACCGACACGACCACGACGATCTCCTCGTCCGTCGTGTCGATCAGGCGCCCGACGACGCGGGTGCCGTGCCGGGCGACGAGGGCGAGCGCGAGCAGGAACGCGAACGCCGTGACGATCCCCTCCACGGCATCGGCGGGATCGGTGGCGCCGCCGATGACGGGCTGGATCAGCGCGAGGTAGAGGGCGAGGAAGACGTCCTCGATGACGATGATGCCCAGGATGAGCCGCGTCTCGCGGTTGCCGAGCCGGCGCAGGTCGACCAGCAGTTTGGTGACGATCGCGGACGAGGAGATGCCGACGATCCCGGCGATGACGAGCGCCTCGCCCGTGCCCCAGCCGACGGCGAACCCGAGCGCGAGGCCACCGCCGACGTTCAGCACGAGGTAGATCGCCGCTGCGGCGACGAGGCGCCGCCCGCCGGCGACGAGCTGGTCGAGCGAGAACTCCAGGCCGAGGTAGAACAGCAGGAAGACCAGGCCGAGCCGGGCGATCAGCTCGAGCTCGCCCGGGTCGGCGACGAGGTCGAACCCCGGGGTGTTCGGCCCGACGGCCACGCCGACGATCATGAACAGGGGGATGGTCGGCAGCCCGATGGGCACCCCGATCCGCGCGATCAGGCCGCAGAGCAGGAACGCTCCGCCGAGGACCACCAGGGCTTCGGCGACGTGCATGTGGACAACTCCCGTCGGATCCCCGCGCGTGGGCGCGGTGGGTCGCGGGCCGTGACGGCGCGGGGCCGGATCACGGCACGGTGGCTCGCCCGGGGCCCGGAGGTGCCCGCAGGGAGACGGCGTCGCGGGTGCCCGGCGTGCGGCGGGGGGCGCGGCAGGGCACGGGCCGGATCCGACGCTGCGCCGACGGTGGCGGGATCCGCGCAGCCACGGCCCGGCCGAGTGGCTGGTCGGGCGGTGCCGAGGGGCGCTCAGGGGCGATCGCGAGGATTCCGGAGCCAGTGGCCGCGTCGCCGACGACCCCGGTCGCGACCGGGTGGACCACGGCTGCGTGGGCCGGGATGAGCAGGGCGAACGCCATCGCGAGGGTCAGGAACGTGGACGCGGCGGTGCGCGGGTGGCGGCCCACTCTCCCCACCCCCTTCCCACATTCAAGAGTTCTTTACCCTACCGACCGGTGCGCATGTTCTGCCCCGATCGGGTACGGGCGGCCTTGCCGGTGGGTCGCGGGCCGCGGCGGGCGGGCGGGGCGCCACCGTGACGGCGTTCGAGGGCGATCGTGAGCGGGGCCGCGATCGTGACCGTCGACAGCGTCCCGACCACGATCCCGACGATCAGCGCGAGCGCGAAGTCCGACAGCGTCTCCCCGCCGAGCACCAGCAGCGCACCCAGGATGAGCAGCGTCGACAACCCGGTGTTGACCGTGCGGGGCACCGTCGCGAGGATCGCCGACCCCACGATGCGGTGGAACGGCTCGCGCGCCCGCGCGCCCCACTCGGTGCGCACCCGGTCGAAGACCACCACGCTGTCGTTGACCGAGTAGCCGATCACGGTGAGCAGTGCCGCGACGAAGACACTGTCCAGCGTGCGTCCCGTCCAGGCGAACACCCCGACGACCACCGCGGCGTTCGCCGCGAGCGCGGCGACCGCGCCCGTGCTGAACGTCCAGCGGAAGCGCAGGGCGAGATAGGCCAGCTGCGCGGCGAGCGCGACTCCGAGGGCGATCAGCGCGCCGCGGGTGAGCTCCGCGCCGAGGCTCGGCCCGATCAGCTCGTCCTGCAGCACCTGCGCATCGACGCCGCCGATCCCGACGAGGGCGTCGCGCAGCGCGACGACGTCCGCGTCGTCGAGGGCGGCGCCGCGCACGCCGATCGCCCCGTCGCCCGTCGTCCGCACGACGACCGCGTCGTAGCCGGCCTCGGCCAGGGCCTCCCGGGCCGTGTCCGCGTCGACCGGCACGGTGGTCGTGATGTCGACCGACCGCCCGCCGGTGAACTCCACACCCGGGTCGAGGCCGTGCACCGCCATCCCCGCGAGGGCGACGGCCACGACCGCCGCCGACGCGGCGAGCCACCGGCCCGGCCGGTCCAGGAAGCCGGGATCGCGCTGCTCCAGGCGGCGGCGCACGGGCCCGATCGAGGCGATCCCGCTCCACGCCGGGTGCCGGCGCACGACGGGCAGGCGCACCGTCCACAGCGTGAGCAGGCGGCTCAGCACCAGCGCGGAGAACAGCGACACCAGCACGCCGACGATCAGCGTCACGCCGAAACCCCGGACCGGGCCCGACGCCAGCGTGAACAGCAGGGCGGCCGCGAGCAGGCTGGTGACGGTGACGTCGAGGATGGCGCTCAACGCCCCGCGATAGCCCGACTCGGCGGCCCGTTCCAGCCGCGGGCGGCGCGCGTACTCCTCGCGGGCGCGTTCGGCGATGAGCACGTTCGCGTCCACCGCCATGCCGACGGCCAGCACGAACGCCGCGAGCCCCGGCAGCGTCAGAGTGGCGCCGAGCGCCGACAGCGTCGCGTAGGAGATCAGCGCGTATCCGGCCAGCGCGACGACCGCGACCGCCCCGACGAGCCGGTACACGGCCACCAGGAAGACGGCGGTGAGGGCCGCGCCGATCAGGACGGCCAGCACGCTGGCGCGGATGGCGTCCGCGCCGAGCGACGGCCCGACCGTGCGCTGCTCGATCAGCTCGACCGGCACGGGCAGCGCCCCGCCCTCGATCAGGACGGCGAGCCCGGCCGCCTCCTCCTGGCTGAACGACCCGGTGATCTGGGTCGAGCCGCCGAGCATGCCGACCCCGCAAGGGATCGACGGGTCGAGCTGGGGCGAGGAGATCACCTGGCCGTCGAGCACGATCGCGATCCGCCGCGCCGGGTCTCCCGGGACGGCGCACGCCGCCTGCGCCGTCAGCTCGCGCCAGCGGTCCGCGCCCGGCCCGGCGAAGTCGATGTTCACGACGTGGCCGACCGAGGTCTGGTCCGGCGCCGACCGCGCCGCCGACACGTCCTCGCCGACCAGCGCCGCGGGCCCCAGCGCCAGCCCGACGCCGGTCTCGTCCGGCGCGGCACCCGTGGTCGGGTCGGCGAACCCCGTGATGGGATGGATGGACAGCTGCGCGGTCCGGCCCAGCACCTCCGCCGCCTCCGCCGGATCCTGCAGGCCCGGCAGGTCGACGATGATGCGGTGGTCCCCGGAGCGGGTCAGCTCCGGCTCCGCCACGCCGAGGCCGTCGACGCGCTCGCGGAGCACTTCGAGCACCCGGTCCGTCGCCTCGGGCCCGTCGTCGGGCCCGCCGCGTGCCTCCAGCACGATCTGCGTCCCCCCGCGTAGGTCGAGGCCCAGCGTCGGGGCGCTGGTGAGGGCGATGATCGTGCAGGCGACGAGCACGGCGAACGCGACAACGGCGCGCGCCAGGATGGGGCGGTTCACGACAGACCTCGGGGGGCGCGAGGCGCCCGCCCGCGCGAAGGCGCGGGCTCAGGGCGCGGTACGGGGGACGGGGATCAGGCCGGGTACCCGGCCGACGACACCGGCGGAGCGCGCCCGCGCCACCCGCCGTGCCCGCTCTCCCGGCCCGTCGCGGCGGGGTGGCCCGCCACGACGGACCACCCGCACCGCGGCAGGACGCCGTCCGTCTGCGCCACCGTGACGGCCGGATGGCCCTCGTGCCCGCCCGGCGCGTGCTGGTCGGCGACGACCGGCCGCTTACCGGCCTGCACCGAGGCGAACGCGACGTGCCCGATCGGCCGCTCCACCTGCAGCGCCGACCCCGCCGGGCCGTGCGGAGGCGCCACGCCGCCCGCCCGGTCGATCCCGATCAGCCCGAGTGTGGCCAGCACGACCAGCAACGCCGCGAGCACGCCCGTCCGCGTCCACGGGTGGCGTGCGTGGCGTGTCGGCACCGGTCACGGACCTCCGGCTGGGCGATCTCGGTACCCCGACCCTACGGGAGCGCGATGTCCTCACGGACAGTCGTAGGTGAACGAGCCCGCCGCCTCCGTCGGGGTCGGCTCGATGACCCGCAGCGTGGCCGTCGCGTCGTGGCGTCCGCGGCCGGTGAGCGTCCACAGCAGGTGGACGTCGACGGACGTCTGCCCGGCGGCGACCGGCTCGGTGAGCATCGCGGTCGTCTCGCCGTCGCTGCGCGACCACGTGTAGGTGATCTCGCCGGCGCGCCCGTTCGTGCGCACGGAGCCGACGACGTCGACCGTGACGTCGCACGCCCGGCCCGGCTCGGTGGCCGCGACGCTCGCGCCCGCCACCTGCAGGGGTGTCGGGTCTCGCAGGTACGCGAACGCCAGGAGCGCCGCTGCGGCGAGCGCGGTGACGAGCCCGGTCCCGATCGCCGTGGCGAACCGGCGTCGCGTGGAGGTCGCCCCGCGGCGCCGCCTGCGGCGCGCTGCCGGGCGGGGCGGCGTGGGCTCTGCCTGCGCCCGCCCGGACGGGATCCTGGCCGACGGGTGCGGCACTGTCGCGACGGCGGCCAGGGTGCTGTCGGCCCGGACGGTGCGCAGGTGCTCCAGGTCGGTGCCGACGGCCGCCCGAGCCGCCGCCGCCAGCTCGCCCGCCGTGCGCTGGCGCAGGCGGGGGTCCTTCGCCATCCCCCGGGCGACGACCGCGTCGAACGCCGCGGGTGTGCCCGGCCGGGCGGTGCTGGGGCGCGGCGGCGGATCGAGGAGGTGCGCCCGCATCAGGACGGCCGGGTTGCCGGTGAACGGAGGCCTGCCGACCAGCATCTCGAACAGGACGCAGGCGAGCGAGTACACGTCGGCGGCGGGTTGGCCCTCCACGTGGGAGTACCGCTCGGGCGCGACATAGCACGGCGAGCCCGGCACCGCGCCCTGCTTCGTCAGCACGACCCCGTCCGGGCCGGGGGTACCGGACCGTGGCCGGGCGATCCCGAAGTCGAGCAGGTAGGCGAACAGCCCGGCCGGGTCCAGCGGCGGTCCGGTGACGTCGGCGAGGAGGATGTTGGAGGGCTTGACGTCGCGGTGCACCAGGCCCTGCGCGTGGGCCGCGTCGAGCGCCTGCGCCACCTGGCCGGTGACCACCGCCGCGGCCTGCGGAGGGAGCGGACCGTACCGCCGGATCCAGGCGGCGAGGTCCATCCCCGCGACGAGCCGCATGTCCAGGTACAGCACCCCGTCGATCTCGCCGAAGCCGTGGATCGGCAGCACGTGGGCCTCGCTGAGCCGGGCCGCCACGCGGCACTCGCGCCGGAAGCGCGCCACGTAGGACTGCTCGTGGGCGAGGTGGGGGCGCAGCAGCTTCAGCGCGACGGTGCGGGCGGTGACGGTGTCGTAGGCGACGTGGACCTCGCCCATCCCGCCCTTGCCCAGCAGCCGTTGCAGCCGGTAGGGCCCGAAGGCCGCCCCGCCCATGGTGTCGCTCCTCTCGACGGGCACGCGTGACCCGGTCACTCGACCTGCCCCCCGCCCCCGCCGCTGTCGTCATCGCCGCCGCCGCTCGTCGCGTCCTGGTCGATGCCGCCGTGGCTGTCGGGCTGGCCGATCGAGGGGCCGCCGCCACCGCCGCCACCGCCGCCACCGCCGCCACCACCGCCGGTGTCATCCCCGTCGCCGCCACCGTCGCCGCCGGTGTCACCCCCGCCACCGTCGCCGCCGGTGTCACCCCCGCCACCGTCGCCGCCGCCGGTGTCATCCCCGCCACCGTCGCCGCCACCGGTGTCACCCCCGCCACCGCCGGTGTCATCCGGCTCGTCCGGCTCCGGCGGCGGGTCCACCACCTCCGGCTCGACCTCCGGCTGCACCGGGGGCACCACGACCTCCGGCTCCGGCGGCACCACCGGCGGCTCGACCGGTGGCTCCACCGGCGGCTCGACCGGCGGCTGGACCGGCGCCTCCACCGGTGTCGTGACGGCGACGCTCGGCACGAGCTCCGGCTCGGGGGGCGGCTTCCGCGCGGCGATCACCGCCACCGCGCCGCTGCAGATCAGGACGGCCACGACGGTGCCGAGCACCGCCCTGGCCGACCCCCTGCGCGACCCTCGTCCCCCACCGCGGACCTCGGTCCGTCCCAACCCCGTCCCGCCCGCCGCTTCCGGCGGCGACGGGACCAGCAGGAGCAGTGCGACACGGCGGGCGAGGGCGTCGCGGCCGCGCTCCTCCCAGTCCTCGCCGTACCCGGCCGTCGCGGCGTACTCGAGCTCGTCGAGGAACTCCTCGGCGTCCGCGGGCCGCCACGCCGGGTCCTTCGCCATCCCGTGCCGTGCGAGGTCGCGCACCGCGGCGGGGAGCACGTCCACGGGAACGTCGGCGTGCTCGTGCTGGGCACGCAGCGTCGCCAGGTCGGTCCCGGGGAAGGGCAGCCGTCCGGTGAGGCACTCGAAGAACGTGACCGTCGCGGAGTAGGTGTCGCCACGGGGGCTGGCGAGCCCGCCGGCCCACTGCTCCGGCGCCATGTACGCCGGCGTGCCGGATCCGTCGGCGATGCCACCCGACCGCGCCGCGATCCCGAAGTCCACGAGCACGCTCTCGCCCACGCGGGTGACCAGGACGTTCGCCGGCTTGTAGTCACGGTGCACCACCCCGGCGGCGTGTGCGGTGCCGAGCCCGAGCAGCGAGCCCTTGAGCACCGACAGGGCCGCCTCGGGTTCGACGGGGCCACCGCGGGCGAGCGTCGATCGCAGCGACGCCCCCTCGACCAGCTCCATCACGATCGCCGCGGCGCCCGCCCGCTCGACGTACTCGTGGAGCCGCGCGATGTGCGGCGAGTCCAGCCCGGCGAGCAGCCGCGCCTCCGCGCGGAACGCCTGCCGGAAGGAGCCGTCGGCGAGCAGCTCCGGGTCGAGGTACTTGATCGCGACGTCACGTCCGAGGTGATCGGCCCTCGCCCGGACGACCGTCCCGCAGCCGCCTCGGCCCAGCTCGCACACCTCGGTGTAGCCCGGGACGGACCACGACCGGGTCGTCGCGCGCTCATCCCACCACTCGCCGGTGCCGGTCGGTGTGCCCATGGCTGCCTCCCCCGTCGGAGCATCGGCGTCGAGCCTGCTCGACGTGCCTTCCCGTTCCCTTCCTCAGCACCTACCCCCGACGTCCGGCGGGCCACCCCGCCGACGAGGCGGGCGGGAAGCTCGCGGCCGTCGGGTGCGGCGCTCCTTCCCGTCGTCGGCGGGCGCCCGGTAGCGGCCGGGAAGCGGCTCGGAAGGCGGCGGCGCGACCGTGGTGTGCGTCACACGGCGTCCCGTCCCGGTGGGGCGCCCACCCGGAAAGGACACCATCATGATCCACCGCACGCACGGGATCGCCGTTCTGCTCGCGATGCTCGCCGCCGGCCTGACGGCCTGCGCCACCGCCCCGGCGAGTGCCGCGGACCCGGCCGCAGCACCGGCCGCAGCACCGCCTGCGGACGTCGTCACCACGATCGACCCGACCCTGGAGCAGCCCAGCGGGCTCAGCCGGATCGAGAAGATCAGGTTCGAGGAGATGTCGACCAACCTGAAGGAAGCGGCCGACCTGGTCAACGGGGGCGAGAACCCGACCTTCGCCTGCGTCAGCGTCCTCGTCCACGCCGAGAGCGACAGCGCCGACGCGCTGGCCGGCGCCGCCACCAAGGCGACGGAGCAGTGCGGCCGGGAGATCCCGATCGCCTGGGCGGACCACCAGCTCGACGCGGTGGCGGCCACCGGTGACGTCACCCGGTCCATCGGCGAGTGCGCCACCGCCATGGTCTCCCTCGACCAGGTGACCAAGCGCTTCCAGGACCCGCGCGTCGACCAGCTGCGGGCCCGCGCCGCCGAGCTCTGCTCCTGAGCCGCGGCGGGCGACGGATCGGAGGCCGGAGATGGCACGGGTTGAGGAGAAGATCGCGCGGCGGGCCGCAGCACGGCTCGAGCCGGGGGAACCGGTGCAGGTCGCGGTGCCGGCACAGGCGAGCGTGCTGCTCCCGCTGCTGATCGGGTTGCCCGCCGCGGTGGCGCTCGTGGTCGGGCTCGGCAGGCTCGGCCTCGGCGGCGCCCTCGTGGCCGGCGTCGGGGCGGCAGCAGGCGTGTGCGTGGCAAGCCTGTGCACGCCCTACCGGAGCATCGTGGTCACCGACCGGCGGATCGTCGTGTTCCGCTCACGCATCGGCGGGGCGAGCCCGACGGCGGTCCTCGCCTCGGTCCCCAGGGCCACGCGGCTCGGCCCGCCGCGCGGGTTGTGGCATCGCCCGCACCTGCCGGTGAAGGCGCTCGTCGCATGGCGGTTCTTCGGCGACCTGCGCCGGGCCGACGCGTACGCGGCAGGGTTCGGCGCACCACCGGGTCCCGGCCCGGCCGACCGGTACGCCGCGGGGTCCTCGGCGGGGACGGTGCCGCAGCCGATGCCACCGCCGATGCCGTACCCACTGCAACAGACCCCACCACCGATGCCACCACCGATGCCACCACCGATGCAGCCCCCCATGCCGTACCCGCCACAGCCGGGCCCACCGTCGATGCCGCCCATGCCCTACCCGCCACAGCCGGGCCCGTTACCGATGCCGCCGGGCACACCGGGCGTCGCTCCTGCGGCGGGGTCGGCCTCGGTCGGGCGAACCCTCGCGGTGATCGCCGTGGCCCTGCTCGCCGTTCCCGCCCTCCTCCTCGGGGTGGCGGGCGTCGTCGTCGCGGTCCGCGGTGACCCACCCGCGGTGCCGGGTCGGTCCGCGGCACCCACCGCGGACGGGCCGCGGCGCGCCCAGCTGACGGAGCTGATGAGGGGCGACTGCTTCACGCTCGACGGTGCCCTGCCCACCGAAGGCGAGACCGCCCGGATCGGCGCGGTGGAGACCATCGCCTGCACGCAGCCGCACAACCGCGAGGTGGTCACGGTCCTGGCGTACCCGGGTGTCACCTGGGAGGGCGGCGGGGAGACCCGGGCGAACGAGCACTGCCGCAGCGCCTTCACGAACGACGTCCGGGCAGACGTCGCGGCCGACAGCCGCTACGCCGCCTCCTACATCCGGACACACGTGGCCGGTGACGGCGGGACCGGCCGCACCCTGTTCGTGCTGTGCGTCGTCGCCTCCACGGAATCCACGACGGGCTCCGTCCTGACGTGAGCGCCGCCCCGGCCGGGCCCTTCGGGGCCGCTCAGCCGGGGCGGATCGGCCCCGTCTCGCCCCGACGGCGGAGCAGGTCGACCCGGCCCGTGACGCCTCCGGCCCCGGCGAGGGCGCGCCGTGCCGCCGCGACGGCGGCGGCCTGGGACAGCGCGGATCCCTCGCGCAGCGCGCGCTGCGCGGCCTCGGGATCGAGCGCCTCCCACACCCGCTGCACGACGGCCGTGTACTCGCCGCGTTCCTCGTCGGGCAGGGGAGCGACGAGCGCCTCCCGCAGGCCATCCGCCGCCCCGAGCAGGCGCGCGGCGGCCGGGAAGTCGCGCCGAGCCGACAGGAGCCCGGCGACGGCCTCCAGACACTGGGCGACCCCGCGGCCGTCACCCGCCGCTGCAGCGCAGTCGAGCGCCTCCACCAGGAGCGGCACCGCGCCGTCGAACCGCCGCTGTCGCAGCGCCACCGTCGCGAGCGCCCATGCCGCGCAGGCGGTACCCCACGTGTAGCCCGCGTCCCGGAACCGGTCGAGGCTCTCGCCGAGCTGCTCGGCGGCCTCGTCGAGCCGGCCCCGGTCGCGTGCGAGCAGCCCGAGGTCGTAGCGCGACCAGGCGACGCCCGCCGTACTGCCCAGCTGCTCGTGGATCGCCGCGGCGTGCCGGTAGCGGGTGCCGGCGTGGTCGTGGATCCCGCGGGCACGCGCGACGTGTCCGAGGAATGCGCTGCCGATCGCGACCCGGCGGGCGCATCCCGCCTGGTCGTTGACGCGCAGGGCCCGCAGGAGGAGGGCTTCGGCCCGGTCGAGCTGCCCGAGAGCGGTCGCCAGCGACCCGCTGATCAGGAGCGCGCCCGCGAACGCGCCCTCCGGCGGTGCTGCCGGGCGCGCGTCGACCACCCCGAGCACGCGCTCGAGCATGGCCATGCCCTCACCGAGCCGCCCGCGCATGTAGAGGTACCAGCCGAGCGCGGCGGCGATCGGGAGCGACAGGGCCTCCTCGTGGGATGCCGGGGCCGGCGCCAGCGAGTGGGCGAGCGCCGCCCGGAGGTTGCCCTCGTCGAACCCGATCCGTCCCAGCCACGAGATCTCCTCGCTGGTCCCGATCTGCGCCTCGGCCCAGGTGGCCAGCTCGGCGAAGTAGCGGGCGTGCCGCTCGCGCGCGGCGTCCAGCCCGCCGGCCTGGACCGTCGGCCCGGCGGGTACTGCACCGCGCGGCCGGTCGGGGTGCCGTCCGCCGCCGAGCTTGTCGAGGCCGTACTCGCGCAGCGTCTCGAGGATCCGGTAGCGGTACTCGGGCGACTCGATCGCGTCGACGACCACGAGCGACTTGTCGACGAGGCGGGCGAGCAGGTCGGTGGGGTCGCCGTCCGGGCCGCCGGAGGTGGCGTCGCAGCACACCACCTCGGCCGCCTCCAGGGTGAAGCCGCCGACGAAGACGGCCAGCCTGTCGAACAGGCGCTGCTCGGGCTCGGTGAGCAGCGTGTAGCTCCAGTCGATGACGGCACGCAGCGTCTGGTGGCGCGGGAGCGCGCCCCGCCCACCCCGTGACAAGAGGTGGAACCGGTCGCCGAGCCGGGCGACGATCTGGCGGGTGCTGAACGTGGCCGTGCGCGCTGCGGCCAGCTCGATCGCGAGCGGCAACCCGTCGAGGCGCCTCGTGATCTCACCGATGGCGGCGATCTCGTCGTCGGTGAACGGGCGCCCCGCCCGCACCGCCGAGGCACGGTCCACGAACAGCTCCACGGCCTCGGAGCTGCGGGCACCGGCCCCCTCGGGGCCAGGGACGGACAGCCCGCCGACCTGGCGCACGACCTCACCGGTGATGTCGAGGCGTTCCCGGCTCGTGCAGAGGATGCACACGTTCGCGGCGGTCTGGAGAAGGGGCCGGACCAGCTCGGCGACCCCGTCGAGGAGATGGTCGCAGTTGTCGATCACGAGGAAAGCCGCCGTGTCGCGCAACCGCTCCACGACGACGTCGCGCAGGGGGTGCCGGGGATGGTCGTGCATGCCGAGCACGCTCGCGAGCGTGGGCACGATGAGCTGAGGCTCGAGCACCGCGGCCAGGTCGACGACCCAGACCCCGTCCGGGCGGACCGGAACCTGGGACCTCGCGATCTCCGTGGCCAGCCTGCTCTTCCCGGCGCCGCCGACGCCGGTCAGCGTGATCAACCGGTGGTCCGCCAGCAGGGCGCCGATCTCGGCGAGCTCGCCCTGGCGCCCGACGAAGCTGGTGATCTGGACCGGGACGTTGTGCGCGCGCAGGCGGATCTCCGGCTCGCCCGGCGCCGCGCCGAGGGACGCGTCCTGCCGCAGGATCGAATCGCGCAGCTCCTGGAGCCGGACCGCCGGATCCACGCCGAGCTCCTCACGGAGGCGTTCCTCGGTGTCGCGGTAGACGGCGAGAGCCTCGCCCTGCCGGTCGCTGCGGTAGAGGGCCACCATGAGCTGGTGGCGGTACTGCTCGTTCAGCGGCTGCCCGTGCACGAGGCTCTCGAGCTCGGCCACGACCTCGCGGTGGCGGCCCATCGCGAGATCGGCCGTGATGCGGTCCTCGATCGCCTGCGCCCGCAGGTGCTCCAGCCTGGCGATCTCCGGTTGGGCGAACGGCCGCTCGGCGATGTCGGCGAGCGCCCGGCCGTGCCACATCGCGAGCGCCGTGCGCAGCTGCGACGCCGCAGCGCCGGGATCGCCCGCGAGGAGCGCCGCGCGGGCGGCGACCGTGGTCCGCTCGAAGCAGCAGGCGTCCACCTGCTCCGGCTGCACGTCCAGCAGGTAACCGGGTCGGCGGGTGACGATCAGGTCGGGGGCGTCGGTCGTCTCCCGCCGCAACGACTTGCGCAGCTCACTGATCCGGACGTGCAGCATCTCGGTGGCCCGCGGGGGTGGCTCCTCACCCCAGAGCGCCTCGATCAGCCGCTCCGTCGACACGACGCTGCCGGCGTCCATCAGGAGCGCCGCGAGGAGCACCCGGTGCCGCGGGCCGCCGACGGCGACCTCGCCCCCCAGGTCCGACACCGCGACCGGGCCCAGGATTCGGAACTCCACGGTCTCGCTCCCGCAGACAGGTCCACACAGCATTCCCCACGCCGTACTCCTCGGCGTCGGTCAACGGTAGTCCTCGTCGGGCCGACGTGGCCTTTGTCAGCGCTTGGTAAGGATGT
>NZ_JBFWVQ010000052.1:0-39305 GCF_050246655.1 Pseudonocardia sp. | reverse complement strand
ACGCAACCGGTCCTGGTAGAGGCGCACCGCACGGGCACGGGTCTCCTCGTCGAACTTGCGAGGTGCTCCCATCGCTCCAGTCTCCTTGCTCGATCAGGAGCCTCTCCACCACCCAGGACGATTCAGTGACGTTGATCGGTTCGATCAGGACTGACCAGACGCCGAACACGGCAGCAAGCCTCCCGGCGGCTGCCTCCAGGTCCCCGATGTGCATTCCGAGCCAAAGCCTCACAACGAGCGTGTGACCGCCCTCGATCCTGGCGACCCTCGGGGGGAGGGCGAAGCCTGCCGCTCGGCATGCGGCGTTAAACGCGTCGATCAGCTCAGAGTCAGTCTTCCGGAACACCGTTAGTCCTCTCAGGAAATGGAGAACCCCGCCCCCCAGGGGGTAGGGGGCGGGGTTCAGACCGGATTGCCCGGGGGTCAGGGGGCCAAGGCAATCCGGGGCCGGGAAGTCTCTAAGGTCAGAGACGGAGCCACAGGACCGTGTCCCCGCACGCGTCCACGTCGAAATGGGCATCGTGCGGTCCGTCTGCCTGCTTGTGGCGGCAGACGAACGGCGTTCCGTCGAGATCCGTGAAGAACGGGTAGACCTGGCCGCATTCCTCGCGGGTGATGAGACCTTCGACCAACGTGTTCAGCGCGAACGGGCAGCGCTCGGCCAGCGTGAGGGCATCCAGCACGGTCCGCAGACCGTAGGTCTGGACCGCCGAAGAGAACGCCAGGTGATCCGAAAGCGTCACCGTCATCACGGTCACGCTGCCTTGCTGGACGAAGCCGCCGAGGCCTCGATGCCCTCAGCCCGGAACGAGAGAGCCACCCGACCGCTCCTGCCGTCCACGTACGGCACCGCAACGAGGTTGCGGAACTTCACGATCTGACCGACCGTGGTGGCCGGAGGCTCCCAGGAGGCGATGCGGACACCGCAAATCTCGGCACGGTCCGAGTCCTCGGAGAGGTACAGGACGTCCACCACGTACAGCGGGACTCCGTCGTCGTTCTTGGCCTGCTCACCCGGAATCCTCTTCCGGGACCCGTCCGAAAGCTCAGCGTAGGCAGCGCGGGCCGCCGCCTTACCGGTGCCGATGAAAGTCACGTCGGGGCTGACGGGGATCGTCCTCATGGCAGTCTTCTCCTGTCTGCGGTATTCGGTGTGTTTGAGTGAATGCCTTATCGGCTAATACAGATCAGATCAGCGCAAGCTGTTCGGGGGCGTCAACGAGAGTCACTCGGTGGTTACTCGGCATGGACAACTCGACCGGACGACCCTGGGAGTCCCGGCCATCCACATGAACCGTCTCCGACCAGAGCTGAACCTTCCCCACGGTGACGTCACCGATCACAGGCGTGTTGAGGATCATCCCTCGGATGATTTCCCTACCCTCCACGGTCCGACGGCCGTGGAGGATCGCCCAGATGCCAGAGACCGACGGGTCGTCCGTCGGGTGCGGGGGAAGGTCGGGGCCGAGGTCGACAGCGCGAGCAAGGTGCTCCGCCCCGGGCCCGGACGTACGTCCGGGGCCCTCTGCGCTGTCTCGCGAGCCAGACTCCGAGGCACCTACGGTGCCGAGGCTCGGACGCGACAGCGTCCTCTCCGTCTGGCGAAGAGGCTCGTCAAGGATCTGGGTCATGGCAGGGGACGGCTTGACCGTCCAGAACGCAACCTGAGTCCAAGCGCAGTCGAAGCGCATGCCGTTGGCACGACCCTCAGGCGTGCCGTCGTCCCCGTACCCGTTGTACTTCCGAACCGCGTAACGACGCTCACCGTCCGGCATCAGGACAGCGGTGAACCCGTGAGGAACACCCCGCAGGACGCGGGACCACGTACGGGTCGAGCCGTTGCCCTCCCGCAGCGGCTCGTGATGGGTCACCTCGGACCGAGGACCGGTCTCCTGGGTGACCTCGGGAGTCTCCTCCTCCTGGCCAGTGGCCAGGTCGTACTCCGTCACCATGTGACGTGCCACCTTCACACCCTCAGGCGAGATGACAGCCCCACCCTGCTGGTCGGCAACCACGTAGAGACCCCGGGCGATCAGCGCCCGCATGGTGGACGGCTTCGGGGTGTCAACCCCGAGCAGGACTCGGATCATCACGATGGTGAGGCGGTGGAGCTTCGCGGTGTCGGTGGTGGCGAGAGCCGTAGCGCTGTAGGCGGTGGTCTCGATGCTCATCCCCTGGTCCCCTGTCTCTGAATCTATCCGATCCATCCGAACTACCCGAGGACGTTACACGTACCATCCGAACTATGCAAACCATCCCCACGCGAGTCCGCCGGACGGCCCGCGTGACCTGTGCGAACATGCCTGCCGTGCCAGAGGGGGAGACCGGTCCGCGCTTGATCAGCACGACTCAGGCGGCCAAGGCCCTTGGCATCAGTCAGTCCACCCTCAGCCGGTGGACCAAAGCGGGGTACGTGCGTCCTGCACAGCGGACGATCGGCGGGCACATGAGGTGGGACCTTGACGACCTCCGTCGTCAGGTCGCAGAGATCACTGACCCGGACCAGAACTAAGGCCCTCCGGGCCGGGACCTTCCTCCGGGGACCCGGCCCCCACCGATCGACGCCTACGGCTAGGCCACCGGCCCGCCAGGCACAAGACGGAAAAGCGTGTCTTGCACCCGACGAACCGGCAACCAAGGGGGAACCCGCCGACCGACGGGGACCTTCTAAGGTTCCCCGTCTCATACTCGATCACCAAGTGCCAGACGACGATGAGCTAGTGCGGCTCGCTGGTCAGCCGCCGATGCCCCGTATCGGCGGACCATGTCCCGGGATTTCCACCCGGCAATCCGCATGAGGTCAGCCTCTTGACCTCCGGCCAGCAACCAAGCGTGCGCCATCGTGTGGCGTAGTTGATGGGGGTAGACCCTGCCGAGGCCAGCCGCCGTGGCTCGCCGATCAAGAGCCTGCCTGATACCGCTCGGGGTGACCCGACCTTGCTTGCCCAACCACAGGGCACGGTGGTTGGACCGGGGATGCTTCGCCCTCAGGCGAAGGTAGCGGCGCAGAGCGTCGGACGTCTTAGACCCGAACGGGACGACCCTGGGGCGTCGTCCCTTCCCCAGGACGCGGATGGCGTCCGCTTTCAAGTCCACGTGATCGGTATCGAGTCCGGCCAACTCGGAGCACCGAACGCCCGTGTCGATCAGAAGACGGATCATCGCGGTATCACGGACCGCGTAGAAGGACCGACCTCGGGGCTGACGGACCAGACGGGCTAACGCTTCGTCATCCAACACAGGCACCGGCTGTTC
The DNA here is from genome assembly GCF_050246655.1 of Pseudonocardia sp. Taxonomy (GTDB): domain Bacteria; phylum Actinomycetota; class Actinomycetes; order Mycobacteriales; family Pseudonocardiaceae; genus Pseudonocardia. The sequence goes on along the minus strand of NZ_JBFWVQ010000052.1, from coordinate 36,050 downwards.
AGGGACAGCCGGTGGTTTCATCCGGTGGAACGGGTTGTCCGTGATCTCTTCCTCTTCCTCCAGCCAACGGAAGAGCTGTTGCAGCCGCCGGTAGATCCCGGCGACGTGCGCGGGGGAGACCTTCGCCCCGGTACGGCTGTGCGGTGTGTCGGCGATCGAGACCAGGAACCGTTGCACGTCCCGGTGGGTTACCTCGTGGATCGGCTGGCCGTCCAAGAAGACTGCCAGCCGCTTGGCCGCTTGGACGTAGGACGTGACTGTCCTAGGTGCTCGGTTGGCTGCCCGAAGAGCAAGGCACCAATCATCGATCAGGTGTTCCAACGTCGCCATGCGTTGCCTGCATCCCGGGGCCGTCGCACCCTGTTCGGATGCGGTTTCCGCAGGTAGAGGCTCTGATCATCCGCTCTGACGCGATTACGAGTGCGTCGCTCTAACCGACTGAGCTAAGGCGGCGTCGTGCGCACCCAGTCTAGCCAAGGGCTCCGGCCGGCCCGCGCACCCGGGTCACCCCGCGAACGATGACTTTCCACGGGCCGGGCCGTCTACGCCGGTACCAACGCCGAGGAGGCCATCATGACCACGTCCACCGCCCCCACCCCGTCCCGCCTCGCCGCGCGCACCGTCCTGGTGCTGCGCGTGCTCGTGGGCCTGTTCTTGATCGTCGCCTCGGCGCTGCCGAAGCTGTTCGGCGAGACGTACGCCGTGCAGATCTTCGACCAGATCGGCGCGGGGGACTGGTTCCGCTACTTCATCGGGATCGTCGAGCTTGCGGGCGGGATCGGGCTGCTGATCCCGGCGCTGGCGGGGCCGGCGGCCGTCGGCATCATCCTGCTGATGGTCGGCGCCGGGATCACCCAGGTGTGGATCCTCGACCAGCCCGCGTACGTGATCACGCCGATCATCATCGGGCTGCTGGCCGCGGTGATCGCGCGCCACCAGTTCCGGTACCGCCGCCAGGCCGGGTGATCATCAGAATCGGGACATGAGGTGCACCGGTGCAACTCATGTCCCGATGTCGGCGATCATCGGGTGAGCGCCACCAGCATCGCCTCGACGGCGATCTCCGGCTTCACGTTCTGCTCCAGGGCCTCCCGGCAGGCCAGCACGGCCTCCAGCCGTTGCAGCACGGACTCGGGCGACCACTGCGACGCCGCCTGCCGGATGTCGGAGGCCCGGTCCGGGTTCGCCAGCGCCACCGCGGCGCCCGAGCCGGCCACCAGCACGTCCCGGAAGAACCCGGCGAGGTCGACCAGCGACCGGTCGATGGCGTCGCGCTGGTTGCGGGTGGAGCGCGACTTCTGCCGCTTCTCCAGCTCCCGCTCCGCCGCCTTGGCGCTGCGGGCGGCCGCGGCGACGCCCTTGCCGACGCCGCCCGCGCCCATCGCGACGGCCAGCTCCTCGCGCTCGGCGGCGTCCCGGGTCTCGCTCAGCGCGACGGCCTCCTCCCTCGCCGAGACGACGAGCTGGGACGCGAGCGCGAACGCGTCGCCGAGCCCGTGCAGCCGCAGCGGGATCCCGAGGGACTTCTCGCGGCGGGCGCGGGCGTCGGCGTCCAGGGCGAGCCGGCGGGCCCGCCCGACGTGCCCACCCGCCACCGAAGCCGCCCACGCCGCCGTCGAGGCGTCGATCCCGTCCCGCGCGACGAGGACGCCCGCGATCGCCGCAGGTGACGGCGTGCGCAGCGCCACGACCCGGCAGCGGGACCGGATCGTCACGGGCATGTCGTCGGGGTGGTCCGACGGCGAGCACAGCAGGAACACGGTCTCCGGCGCCGGCTCCTCCACGGCCTTGAGCAGCGCGTTCGCCGCACGCTCGCCGAGCCGGTCCGCGTCCTGCAGGACGAGGATCTGAAACCGGCCGGTGGACGGGCGGCGCGCGGCGAGCTGCACCAGCGCGCGCGTCTCCTTCACCGAGATCGACAGTCCCTCGGGGACGATCTCACGGACGTCGGCGTGCGTCCCCGCCATCACGGTGTGGCAGGCCGGGCACTCCCCGCAGCCGGACGACGGGCACTGCAGCGCCGCGGCGAACGCCCGCGCCGCCACCGACCGGCCCGAGCCCGCAGGCCCGGTGAACAGCCACGCGTGCGTCATCGACGCCGGGTCGGACGCGGCGGCGCGCAGCTCGGCGACCGCCTCCGGCTGGCCGACGACCTCGTCCCACACGGTCACGACGTGCTCGTCGGCGCCGTCTGCTGGGCGTGCTCCGGCGCCCCGAGCACCGCCGACACACCGTCGAACACCCGCGCCGCGACGTCGCCCGGCGTCCCGTCCGCGTCCACCACGACATAGCGGTGCGGCTCGGCCGCCGCCATCCGCGTGAGCAACCGCTGCACCCGGACGTGCTCGGCCCCGGCCACGCCCGGTGAGCTGTCGACGGCGTCGGGTGCGCGGTCCAGCAGCACGGAGACGTCCGGCCGCAGCCGCCCGGTGGCCCAGGCGGCGAGGTTCTCCAGCTCGCCGTCGTCGAGCGAGGCGTCGTGCATGCGGTCCGCCGCCACCCCGTACTGGACGAGCGGGCTCGCGACGAACCGGTCCACGACGACGATGGCGCCCGCGTCCAGCGCGGGTCGGATGACCCTCTCGACCAGGTCCGCACGGACGGCGGCTGCCGCGAGCGCCTTGGCCCGGGCCCCGGAGAGCTCGGCCTCGCGGGTCGCGGCCGTCCAGCGCTCGTGGTCGCGCCCGCTCGGGTCGGGCTCGACGACGACGTGCCCCGCCTCGCGCAGGCGCGCGGCGAGCCGGGCGGCCTGGACGGCCGTGTCGACCGTCGGCGCGCCCTCGACGGCGACGAGCACCCCCGATCCCCGGCGACGGTCGCCGCGACGCAGCGCCGCAAGGAGGTCCGGCAGCAGCGGCTCGACGCGGCGGTCGTCCATCTGGCGGTAGGCCAGCGATCCGACGAACGCGGCGACGAGCCCGCCCGCGAGCATCACGACCCGGGTGCCGTCGATGAGGAACGGGTAGCCGAACACCTCGACGGTGCGGGCGCTGACCAGCCCGACCAGCAGCGGGACGACCGCGAGCGAGCCGAGCAGGGTGAGCCGCACGATCGACTGCACGAAAGCGACGATCCGGCCGCGGACCTCGTCCGCCACCTGGGCGCCGATGATCGTGAGGCCGGTGAGGAACGCGATCCCGGCGAATCCGCCGACCAGCGCGACCGCGCCGAGCGCGAAGAACAGGTGCGGCGCGACCGCCACGAGCACCAGCGCGAGACCCGCCGCGACGATCGCGGCCCCGAACAGGCGGTTGTGCGGCAGCCGCCGCGCGAGCCGCGGTGCGGCGCCCATGCCGCAGGCCAGCCCGACGAACACCGCCACGAACAGGACGCCGTACGCCGCGTTGCCGCCGCCGAGGCTCGCGGCGTACAGGGTGGCCGAGCCGATGACGATGCCGCCTGCCGCGAAGGCGCCGACGATGCCCGTGACCAGCCCCCGTACCAGGGGCGTACCGACGACGAACCGCGCTCCGTCGCGCAGCAGCGTGACGATCCCGGGAGCGGCGGCGCGACGCTCCTGGGCGCGCCCGGAGATCTCGGGGATGCGGAACCACACGGTGGCCGCGGTGAGCAGGTACGCGCTGCCGTTGCAGATCAGCGCGATGTGGACGGTGAGCAGCTCCGGGTCCGGCACCGCGAGCAGCTTGCCCGCGCTCGACAGCAGCGTGAACAGGCCGGACGCCGTGATCACCGCGACGCCGTAGGTCATGACGAGCGCGAGCTGGTTGGCCGTCTCCACCTGATCCGGGCGGCGCAGCAGGTTCGGCACCGACGCGTCCTTGGCCGGGATCCAGAACAGCGCGCAGATCTCGATGAGGAACGTGGCCACGAACAGCCACCACAGCGAGCCCACCAGCGGGATCGACACGAACAGCCCGAACCGGCAGACGTCGCAGATCACCATGAGGTGGCGCCGGTCGAACTTGTCCGCGAGAGCCCCGGCGAGCGGCCCGAGCACCAGCGCGGGCAACAGCTTCGTGGCCACCACGCCACCCAGCGCGAAGCTCTGCGCCTGGTAGCCGGTGGTGAGCTGGGTGGCGAGCGCGGACAGAGCCAACAGGCTCAGCCAGTCGCCGGTGGCCGACACGGCCGTGACCAGCCACAACCGCCGGAACGGGGGGATGGCGAGCACGCTGCGGACACGGTGTGAGGTGGGCGCGGACAGCTGCGGTGCACCGGGCTCCGGAACCGCCGCCATGCCACCACCTCCCACGGCCGGGGTGCTCGGACGCCGGCCCGGCGATCGGGGACCGGGCCGAACGATGCCGCCAGGGTAACCGGACCGACCGACGATCATCCGGCCAGCAGCGCCACGACCATCTGTATCGCGATCAGCAGGAACACGAAGAGGAAGAACAGGTTGAACACGCGCTGGCCCACTCGGCTGTTCGAGCGGCGCGTGAGGCCGAGCAGGGACTCGTCGTCCTCGATGCGCGGACGGGCCGCCAGCGGGGCGATCGGCTCCTCGAGCTGCGCCTCGAGCTGCGCCTCAGCCTCCTCCGCTGCGCGCGCCTCGACCTCCCGGCGGGCACGCGATCCCGCGAGAGCCTCCTGCGCGGCGCGACGGGCGGCTGCGCGCTCGGCGGCGTTCGGCCACGGCGCACGGGCGACGCTGCCCGCGTCGCGACCTGCCGCCGTCCCCCCGAACGTCACAGGCGGTGATGCTAAGCCTGGTCAGGCAGGGTTAGCGACTCTCACGCCACCGTGTCGGCGAGCATCCTGCCGGCGGTCAGCCGCCGTCGTCGTCATCGTCGTCGTCATCGTCGTCATCGCCCGGTGCCGGCGGCGCCTCCGGGGGCTCACCGCTGCTGACCTGGAGGGTGACCCTGTCGCCGGGGAGCGCGGGCCCGAGCGGATCCTGCCCGACGACGGTGCCCTCGGACGCGGCGTTGTCCACGGTCTGGGTGGTGACGTCGGTCCAGCCCGCACGGGCGAGGATCGCGCGCGCCTCACGCAGGCCGCGGTCGCGCACGTCCGGGACCTGCTTGTCGCTGCCCCCCGCGATGTAGCGCGGATCGGCCGGGGGCAGCTGCGTGACCGGTTTGCCCTCGAGGATCGGGGTCATCGCCCCGAACCACGTCTCGGCGGGGGTCTTGCCCCCGAAGATGTTGCCGCGGCCGCAGGCGAACGGGGCCCCGCCGCTGTCGCACAGCGGGCGGGGCGAGCTGGAGTTGTCGAACGTGATCACCGCGCCGGCCATCTCCGGGACGACCCCGAAGAACGCCGCGGACTTGTGGTTCTGCGTCGTGCCGGTCTTGCCCGCCATCGGGCGCTTCCAGCCGACCTGGCCCGCCGCCCGAGCCGCCGTTCCACCCGGGAGGTCGTCCTTGCTCAGGCCGTGCAGCAGCGTGTTCGCCAGTCCCGGCGCCACGACCTGCTCGCACGGTGTCTCGGTGAGCGGCACCACCTGGCCGTCGGCGTCGGTGATGGACTCGATCGGGCTGGGCGGGCACCACGTCCCGCCGCTGGCCAGGGTGGCCCCGACGTTCGCGAGCTCCAGCACGCTCGTCGGGTTCACCCCGAGGGTGAACGACGCCTGCTGCTGGGCCTTGATGACCTCGGCGTAGTTGCGTCCCCCGGTGCGCGGCACCTGCTGGGTGAGCAGCTGGCGCATGCCCAGGCGCACCGCCATGTCGACGACGTCGTTGACGCCGGTGCGCTCGATCAGCTTCACGAACGCCGTGTTCGGCGACTGCGCCAGCGCGTCGGTGATCGACAGGTACTGGGCGTAGTCGCCCGCGTTGCGGACCGGGATCGGCTTGCCCGCCGCGTCCCGGTAGACCGGCGAGGCGTAGCCGCTGGGCGGCACCGGGATCATCGTGTCGATGCCCAGGCCCTTCTCCAGCACGGTGGCCGCCGTGAAGATCTTGAAGACCGATCCGGAACCCAGGTTGACCGGCTCGTACGGCAGCCCGTAGCTCGTCTCCTGCTCGGCCGCGTCCAGGCCGAACGTCCGGCTGGAGGCCATGCCGAGGACGCGGTGACGGTCCGTACCCGGCTCCACGACCGACATGACGTTCGCGACGTGCGGCTGCGTGGGCGGCACCTCGGCGTCCAGCGAGGCCTTCATCTTGGCGAGGACGTCGGCGTCGAGCGTGGTGCGGATGGTGTAGCCACCACGGTTGATCTTCTCGGTGGAGATGCCGCGCTCGTTGAGGTACTCGACGACGTACTTGCAGAAGAACCCGGCGTCGCGCGCGCCGATGCAGCCGTTGGGCTGGAAGTTGAGCGGGTTGACCACACCCAGCGGGGCGCGCATCGCCTCCGCCGCCTGCGCCTCGGTGATCATCTGCTGGTCGCGCATCTGGCTGATGACGAGGTTGCGGCGCTCGCGGGCAGGCCCCTCCTTGGCCACCGGGTCGAACGCCGAGGTACTGCGCACCATCCCGGCCAGGAGTGCCGCCTGCGGCACCGTCAGTTTGTCCGGGGTGGTGTTGAAGTACGTGCTCGCCGCCGCCTTGATCCCGTAGGCGTTGTTGCCCCAGAACACGACGTTGAGGTAGCGGGTGAGGATCTCGTCCTTCGAGAGGGACCGCTCCATCTGCAGGGCGATCCGCGCTTCCTTGAGCTTGCGCGCCGGCGTCTGCTCGGTGGCCTTCAGGCGCTCGGCGTCGGTCTGCGCGGCCACGTAGAGCAGGTAGTTCTTCACGTACTGCTGGCTGATCGTCGACGCGCCCTGCACGACGTCACCCGATGCCGAGTTCGCGATCAGCGCGCGCATCGTGCCCGCCCAGTCCACGCCCTGGTGCTGGTAGAAACGGCGGTCCTCGACCGCGACCATCGCCGCCTTCATCGCCGGGCTGATCTGGTCGCCCGGGGTCCACGTGCGGTTCTGGTCGAACAGCGAGGCGATCAGCCGGCCCTGGTTGTCCGTGATGATGCTGGCCTGCGGCAGCGGCCCGGTGACGATGTCCGACGAGACGCTGGTCACGCTGTCGCCCGCGTCGCCCGCGACGAGCCCGACACCCGCGGCCACCGGAAAGGTCATCCCGGCGAGCAGCACGCCGGCCACCACGCACAACCCGAGCAGCCGCGCGTACGGCGTACGCGCGGCATCGGGGATCCTCACGTCGCTGGAGGGTACGCGGCGCGGTGTGGTCCGGACGTGCGGTCGCGAGGTGCGTCTCAGCGGATGTTGCGCACCGCAGCCTCGTCCGCCGGCTCCTCCACGACCACCGCGCGGGTGGCGGCCATGCGCTCGCCGATCTCGCGCAGCCCGTCGAGATCGGTGACGTCCCCGGCCACCGCGGGCACCCGCGCCACGGCCACCTCCGGGTGGGCCTTGGTGAAGCGGGCGAGCAGGCGATCCTCCCGCTCGGCGAGATCGACGCGGTCCGCGTGCAGCCGCAGCACCGCCGCGGCCAGCGGCGCACCGCGCAGCTCCTCTGCCGTGTCGCGGGACCTCGACGCGGACAGGACGGCCAGCACCGGATGCGTGCGGTTGAGGACCAGGCCCGCGAGCGGCATCTCCTCGCCGGCGAGCCGGTCCACGAAGTACGCCGCCTCGCGCAGCGCGTCCGGCTGCGGTGCCGCCACCACCACGAACGCCGTGCCGGGCGAGCGCAGCAGCGCGTACGTGGTCGTGGCCCGCTCCCGGAAGCCGCCGAACATCGTGTCGAACGCCTGTACGAACGCCGACGCGTCCGCGAGCATCTGCCCGCCCAGGATCGTCGAGACGGCCTTCGCGAACAGCGCGAACCCGGCCCCCACCAGCCGCCGCAGGCCCCGCCCGCCCGCGCGGGCCGGCGCGGACAGCAACCGGATCATGCGCCCGTCCAGGAAGTTCGACATGCGCTGCGGCGCGTCGAGGAAGTCCAGTGCCGACCGCGAGGGCGGGGTGTCCACCACGATCAGATCCCAGCGGCCGGTACCGGCGAGCTGCCCGAGCTTCTCCATCGCCATGTACTCCTGCGTGCCGGAGAACGACGACGAGATCGTCTGGTAGAAGGGGTTCGCGAGGATCTTCTCGGCCCGCTCGGGCTCCGCGTGCGCGCTCACCATGTCGTCGAACGTGCGACGCATGTCGAGCATCATCGCGTAGAGCTCGGTCTCCGCGCCGGTGTCCGCGCCGACCTCCACGCGGCGGGGCTCGTTGTCCAGCTCGGTGAGCCCCAGCGCCTGCGCCAGGCGCCGCGCCGGGTCGATCGTCAGCACCACCGTGCGGCGCCCCCGCTCGGCCGCCCGGATCGCGAGCGCAGCCGACGTCGTCGTCTTCCCGACCCCGCCGGAGCCGCAGCACACGATCACCCGGGTGCCCGGGTCGTCCAGCAGGGCGTCGACGTCCAGCAGCGGGACCTCGCGCCTCATGACCGCTCCCCCGTCCTCCGGTGAACCTGCACACCCTGATCGACCAGGGCCTCCGCCAGCTCGTACAGCCCGCCGAGATCGACGCCGTCGATCAGGCGCGGCAGTTCGACGCGCGGCAGCGCGCTCGCCTCCAGCCGCAAGAGCGCGGCCGCCTCGTTGTGCACCCGGACCGCGTGCTCCACCGTCTCCGCGACCAGGCCCTCCAGCACATCCGGGGCCAGGTCCAACCCCGCGCCCGCGAGCCCCGCGCGGATCCGCTCGGCGTCCACCCGGCCGCCCGCCGCAGCGGCGACCGACCGGTCCGGCAGCCACTGCGGCCGTACCCCGTTGACGATCACCGCGCCCGGGTGCAGGTCGGCCTCGCGCAGCTGTGCCACGGTCTCCAGCGTCTCGGTGACGGGCAGGTCCTCCAGGATCGTGACCAGGTGCGTCGCCGTCTCCTGCGAGTGCACGAGCCGGACCACGCCCTCGCTCTGCTTGTGGATCGGGCCCGCCTTCGCGAGCTCCGCCATCGCCTTCGTGACGTCCAGGAAGTTCACGACCCGGCCCGTCGGCGGCGCGTCCACCACCACGGCGTCGTACACCTTGCGCCCGTCCGGGCCCGTACGCGTGACGCACTCCTTCACCTTGCCGGTGAGCAGCACGTCGCGCAGGCCCGGCGCCAGGGTCGTCGCGAACTCGATCGCGCCCATCCTGCGCAGCGTCCGGCCCGCGATGCCCAGCCGGTAGAACATCTCCAGGTACTCCAGCAGCGCCGCCTCCGGGTCCACGGCGAGCGCGCGGACCTCGCCGCCGCCCGGGGCCACCGCGATGCGCCGCTCCTCGTAGGGCAGCGGCGGGGTGTCGAACAGCTGCGCGATGCCCTGCCTGCCCTCCAGCTCCACCAGCAAGGTGCGCCTGCCGTTCGTGGCGAGGGCGAGGGCGAGGGCCGCCGCGACGGTGGTCTTGCCGGTGCCGCCTTTGCCGGACACGACGTGCAGCCGTACGCCGGGCAGCGGATCGGGCCATCCGGAGATCACGTCAGCAGCCTACGTCGCAGCACCGGTGACCGAGGCGCCCGAGGACACCCTCCGTGCCGCGCATCACCCCCGGTGGGTGGGGGGCGCCCGGGGGTGTGGACAGCGCGTCGTTACAGTTCGGTCGCATGAGCTCTCCCGACGACGGCTCCCGCGAGGCCCGGTGGGAGTACCTCACCGCGCCGCTCTTGATCCACAACACCAAGGCGATCCTCGACAACTTCGGCCGGGACGGCTGGGAGCTCGTCACGGTCACCTCCGGGATGAGTGCCGAACAGCTCGTCGGCTGGTTCAAGCGCCCCGTCCGGGAGGGCTGAGATGGCGCCCTCGCAGCGGCTGGCGGAACTGGGCATCACACTGCCGACGGTCGCCGCGCCGGCGGGGGCGTACGTCCCCGCGCGCCGCAGCGGATCGCTGGTGTTCACCGCGGGCCAGCTCCCGCTCGTCGGCGGGACGCTGGCCGCCGCCGGCAAGGTCGGCGCGGCCGTGGACCCCGACCGGGCGAAGCAGCTGGCCCGGCAGTGCGCGCTCAACGCCCTCGCCGCGGTCCACGACCTCGTCGGGATCGACAGCGTGGTGGGCGTGGTCAAGGTGGTCGGGTTCGTCGCCTCCGCGCCCGGGTTCACCGGCCAGCCGGGCGTGGTCAACGGCGCGTCGGAGCTGTTCGGGGAGGTCTTCGGCGAGGCAGGGCGACACGCCCGCTCCGCCGTCGGTGTCGCGGAGCTCCCCCTCGACGCCCCCGTCGAGGTCGAGATCGTCGTCGAGGTGACCTGATGGACGCGAGCGATCGGGCGCTGCACGCGGGCCACGACCTGCTGGTCGAACTCGCCGGGCGGCTCCCCGACGCCCTTCTGTGGCGGCTGCGGGACTGGCTCGCCGCACCCGGCGGCACGGACACCGTCGGCGTGCTCCTGCCCCGCGAGCTCCTGCGCCACCACCTGGGGCTGACGGACCGCGAGCGCGATCTCCTCGCCGATCTGGCGGGCGGCTGGGGCCCCGCCCGGCGCCTCCTCGACGCCGTCCTGCCCGGTCACGAACCCGCCGAGTCCGCCGTCGGCTTCGCCACGGAGCCCGTGCCCTTCGACGCCGCCGTCCTCTCCGCGCTCGCCGTGGTCCGCGGCCATCCCGGCACCGTCGCGCTCGCCGTCACGCGCCGCGGCGGGCAGCGCGTCCTGCTCGTCCGGGGCGGCGACCGGCCCTGGACGCTCACCGCCACCCTCCAGCGCCTCCTGCGCGCCCACGGGGACCGCACCCCGTGCGTCGAGGTCCTCACCGGGGAGGGCAGCGGCTACCACCGGGCCGCCACCGCAGCAGCCACCCCCGTCTGGTCCCGCGAACCGGCGGTGGCCGCATGAGCGTCCACCACCTCCTGCTCGGCCTTGCCGGGCACGTCGACGACGACCTCCTCGACTGGAGCCGCGAGCTCGTCGCCACCGGCGACGCCGACCGCGCGGTCGAGCTCGTCACCGCCGCGCTGACCGCCGACCGCGTCGCGCTCCCCGCGGACGTCCGCGCCGAGCTCGTCGACACCGCCCGCACCACCCGCAGCGTCCTCGACCCGGAGAGCGCGCTGCCGCCGAGCGGCGAGGACGGCACCGCGCACCGCTTCGCATCCCCGCGCGCCGGCAGCGGTACCGCCCGGATCGCCGCCACCGTCCGCACGCTGCTGGACGGCCGCGGGCGCGCCCATCTCGCCGCCCGCCACACGCCGGCGGGCGGTGCGCCCGGGCCGCTTCCCCGAGCCGTCGTGCTCGTCGAGGTGGCCGAGGTCGTCGACGTGGACGGCGTCGCGGGCGGTGCCCCGCTCGCCCATCGGCTCGGGACGGCGCTCGTGGAAGCGGGCGTCCCCGCGTCCGTCGAGGTGCTGACGGCCGGCTCCGCGCCGTCGGCCTACCACGCGGCGGCCCTCCGGGCGGCGTGGCCGCTCGGCGACGCCGTGGCCGTGGAGGAGGCCGCCCGGGAGATCGAGAGGTCCGCGCCCGGGAACGCTCCGGGCGCCGCCGACCCGGTGCGGCCCGGTCCGGCCGAGCCGAGCCCGAACGGGCCCGACGGCGGTGCCGCGGACGCGCCGGAGGCCCCGCCCACCGCCGACGCGTCCGCAGGCGCCGCGGATCCGGCAGACGGCGGCGACCGGCGGCTCCCGCTCCGCGGCGAGGCCGCGGTCCTGCCGCGACGGGCTCCGGGCACCGGTCACGTACCGGCGATCGGCACCCCCCGGGCCGCCGCCCCCGGCGCGACCGACCTGTTCACCCCGGCGAGCCCGGACGAGCCGCCGCGCGCCGGGCGCATCCCGCTCGCCGGGCTCACGCGCCTGCGCATCTCGGGCCCGGCGGGGGACGACGGCCGCAACGGCCTCGGCGAGGATGCTCCCGCGGGCGGCGAGTCCCGGTTGACCGACGGCAGCGCGGTCGAGGGCCAGACCCTCGGCGGGGGACCCGACAGCGCGCTCCCGGAGGGCGGTGACGGCGCGCCGGACGACCCCCGGGCCGACGACGTGACCACCGACGCCCCGGACGGCGACGCCGCCTCACCGCCGCCGCGGCTCGATCCGTTGAGGGATCCGCTGCCGCGTCGGGGTTCCGGCATCGAGGGGGCCCACCGGCTCGTCGAGCACGAGGACGACGAGCGCTCCTGGTGGACGCCGGCGGACGAGGGTGCGCCGGGGCATGCGGGCAGCCTGTTCTCCACCGACGACGGCCCGGCGGACGGTCCGGCGCAGACCCGGTCGAGGCGCGCGCTGATCATGCCACCGCTGACCATGGTCGACGGCACCCCCCGCGCCGCGGGACCGGCACCCGATGATGCGGGTCCGCTCGGCCACCTCTTCGCGAGCGGCGCCGCGTCCCGGCGTCCCACCGAGGGTCCCGGGGCGGGCGCCGAGCACGGCCGCTCCCTGGCTCACCCGCTGAACGACCCGCTGAACGACCCGCTCCCGCCGCACGTCGCGGCGCACGACGCCGATCGCGGTGCGGACCCGCTGGCCGCGGTCGGCGCGGACCCGTTCGATGCCTCTCCGATGGGCGCGGATCCGCCGGCCGTCGAGGACCCTGCCGGCCCGCGGGCGGACCTGGCGCCGTTCCCGCCGCGCCTCGGCGGCCCGCGACGGGTCGGCGGTCGCCGCAGGCTGCGCGAGCCCGCCCCCGAGCGGGACGGTGCGGGGACGCCGCCCGAGGTCGGCGCCACGCCGGACGTCGAGGGCGGGCCGCCCAGCCGGCACAGCCTCGGACCGCTCCTCGGCGACGCGCCGCGACCCGCGGCACTGATGCCGCACCCGCCGGGTCTCCCCCTGGGGGACGGCGCCCCGCCGTCCGTGAGCTTCGGCGCCCCTGCTCCGCAGCCGCTGAGCGACGCCGGCGAGATCCACCCCGGTACCCCCGGTCCGGCATCCGCCCTCCCGCAGCCGCACCCGGGTGGCTCCCGGGCCGGGGCGACGAACGGGGGCAGCCCCACCTCCGACCTGCCGAAACCCCACCCGACGGGCCACCTCGACACCGGTCGGCCCCGGCCGCTGCCCGGCCCGGCCATGCCCGTGTCACCCCAGGATCGCCCGCCCCGCCCCGCATCGGCGGGCGGACCGCGTCTCGCATCGGTGAACGGCGCGCCCCGGACCACAGCACAGAACGGGTCCCACGCGCCGACCCCCGAGGCCGACGCGGGAACCGGCCCGCGCCCGCAACCCGCCGACGGACGTCCCGTCGCCGATCAGCGCCAGGCCACTGGACCCGACGGCCCGCTGGTCTCGCGCCCGTCGCCCGAGCCGCGGGGTGGGAGGCCGCCGCGACCGTCTCCGCATCCGGCCCCCCAGCCCGGGTCGACCCCAGCCCCGGCCGGCACACCCGGCGACGACCGGGTGCGCCCGGCGCCCCGCCCGAGCCAGCGCAGGGCGTCCACCGGCCCGCAGTCCCCGCAGGACGCCTCCGTCCTCGACCCGCGACTGGGGCTCAGCCTGGAGGCCCTGGAGCGGATGAGCCCGACGGACCGGGCGTTGCTCGCGCAGCTCCAGTCCGAGCTCGGCCTGCGCCCACCGGGCCGCGGCCGGACGTCACCCCTGCCGTCCCAGCCGTTGCCGCCGCGGCAGGTACCCACGGACCCACCCGACATCGCCGGCTGACCCGCGGGCGGATCGCCGCGATCAGCGCACCGCGGCCTGCACCTGCTCGATCACTTCCTGCAGGTGCAGCGCCCGCGCCACGTCCAGGACGGGTGCGGGGCCGTCCCCGGCGACGGCGGCGGCGAACGAGTCGAGCAGCCGCCCGTAGCAGGCGACGGGATCGGCGGCGCGGGCGGAGAGGCGGTGGTCGCCGATCCCGCCGAACACCCCGAACTCGATCTCCGACGGGACGATGGGAATCCGCATGGAGATCGTGACGCTGCTGTGGGCACCGCCCGCGTGGTCCAGGGCGAAGCGCCAGAGGTCGGGCTCGTCGCGGTGGGCCCACGCGACGCGGGTGACGCGGCCGAGGGCGGCGTCGAGCAGGTCGATGACGTGCGGCCCGACGTCGAGGAGCGCGCCGTGCTCCTGGCGCCAGGCCGACCCCGCGTAGCGACCGCCGAGCAGGGAGCCCGAGAGCCAGCGCCCGAGACCGACGGTGTCCGGGCCCGCGTCCCCATCGGGGAGGCCGGCGAGCCACTCCTCGATGTCCGGGTCGAGGCGCTGGGTCAGCATGACGGCCGTGACGACGCCCGCGGCCTCGGCGGCGTCGACGACCGCGCGGGCCGCGGCCGCGGTGTCGGCGAGGGGTTTCTCGCAGAGCAGGTGGCGTCCGGCGGCCGCCGCCTGGACGGCGAGCGCGCCCTGGACGGCGGGCGGCACGGCGAAGGCGACGGCCTCCACGTCCGCGATCAGGTCGTCGACCTGCTCGTACCCGGCCCCGCCGAACCGCTTCGCGATCGCGGCCGCCGCCTCGGGACGGCGCGCCCACACCCCGGCGAGCTCGGTCCGGGCATGGGCGGCGAGGGCGGGCGCGTGCACCGCTTCGGCCCACGGCCCGGCCCCGACGAGTCCCACGCGCAGCGCTGTCACACCGCCCATCCTGCCCCGGCGGCGGGTTATGGTCCGGCGGTGCCCCCTGTCGTCGCCCGTCCCGCCGCGACCGTGCTGCTGTTGCGGGATTGCCCCCACCCGCCCGACGGCCGGGCGCCGTTGCAGGTGTTCCTGCAGCGCCGGGTCGCCGGGATGGCGTTCGCGGGCGGGATGACGGTGTTCCCCGGTGGCGGCGTGGACGCGACCGACCGCGAGGACGTGCCGTGGACGGGGCCGGAGGCCGCATGGTGGGGTGAGCGGCTGGCGTGCGCGCCGGAGGAGGCCCGGGCGCTGGTGCAGGCTGCCGTGCGGGAGACCTTCGAGGAGTGCGGGGTGCTGCTCACCGGCGACTCCCCGGACGGGGCGTGGCTCGCGGGCGCCCGGGAGGACCTGGTGGCGCGGCGCCGCTCGCTCGGCGACCTGCTGCGCGCGTCCAGCCTGCAGCTGCGTTCGGACCTGCTCCACCCGTGGGCACGCTGGATCACTCCCGAGGGGTTGCCGCGCCGCTACGACACGGCCTTCCTCGTGGCCCGGGTACCCGACGGGCAGGTCGCCGACGACCGCACGACCGAGGCCGTCGAGGCGTCCTGGTGGCATCCGGCGGACGCGCTGGCGGGGGCCGTGGCGGGGGAGCTGGAGCTGATGACCCCCACGCAGCACACGCTGCAGGAGCTCGCGGACCACGCGGACGCCGGGTCGGTGATCGCAGCGGCGGCAGAGCGGAGGATCGAGCCGGTGACGCCGCGGGCCCGGCGGGTCGGGGGGCAGGTCGTGATCGTGGTCCCGGACGGGCCGGGCGGGGCGCTCCCTACTCGGCAACCGCGATGACTGCGGGCCACCCCGCCTACGGGGAGCTGCGCGCTGTCACACCGCTGGCGTCGGTGCTGCTGGCGGAGAACCCGTCGCCGATGACGCTGGACGGCACCAACACATGGGTGCTCCGGGCTCCCGACTGGCCGGAGTGCGTGGTGATCGACCCGGGCGACCTGGACGAGCCGCACCTGCGCCGCGTCGCCGCGCAGGGACCCGTCGCGGTCGTGCTGCTCACCCACCGCCACCACGACCACGCGGGCGGGGCCCGCCGGTTCGCCGAGCTGACGGGTGCCCCGGTGCGGGCGCTGGACCCGTCGCTGGTGCTCGGCTCCGAGGCCCTGGGTGAGGGTGAGGTGGTCGCGGCCGGGGGATGCGAGCTGCGGGTGGTGGCCACACCGGGACACACGTCGGACTCGCTGTCGTTCGTACTGGACGGCCCCGGCTCCGGCGGCCCGGCGGTGCTCACCGGCGACACGATTCTGGGCCGTGGGACCACGGTGATCGCGCATCCGGACGGCTCGCTCGGTCCGTACCTCGACTCGTTGCGGCGGCTCGCCGGACTCGCGGACGGGACGCCGGTACTGCCGGGGCACGGCCCCGAACTGCCGGACGCACCCGCGGTCGCGCGGGACTACCTCGCCCACCGCGAGGAGCGGCTCGACCAGGTGCGCTCGGCGCTGGAGGCGCTCGGGGAAGGCGCGACGGCCCGCCAGGTCGTCGAGGTGGTCTACGCGGACGTGGACCGGGTGCTGTGGCCGGCGGCGGAGCTGTCGGTGCGGGCACAGCTCGACCACCTGCGCACCTGAGGACCCGTCGAGAACGACACTGCGCTGATCATCCGGGCCCCTGGACCTGCACAACGTCGTTCTCGACGGCTCCGGCCAGGGTGCGCCGCCGCAGCCACAGCAGCCCGGCAACCGCGATCCCCGCGGCCCCGCCGACGACGAACGCCGATGTCGGACCCGCGGCCTCGACCGCGATGCCCGCTCCGGACTGGCCCGCGGCGAGCCCCACTCCGGCCGCGGTGATCACCCAGCCGAACGCTTCCGTCGCCGTCCCGGGCGGTGCGGCAGCCTCGACGGCCAGCGAGTGGGCCGTCACCTGCGCGGTGATCGTGGTGCCCGCCGCGAGCAGCGCGACGACGAACAGCGCGAGTGACCCGGTCGTCAGGACCATGAGGGCGACGAGCACCCCGCAGGCGCCCATCAGCGCGGGCAGCCGCAGGTGCAGCGGGACGGGCCAGGGCCGCAACCCGTACACCACGCCCGCCACCACGGACGTGCAGGCCCAGCCGGCGAGCAGCAGGCCGCCGAGCGCGGCCGAGCCCCCGGCGGTGGTCACCGCGGGCACCCCCACCTCGACGGCGCCGACCGTGAGCCCGAAGCCGAGCGCGGCGAGCGCGACCGTCCGCATCCCGGGCCGGCCGAGCGCGCCGAGCAGACCGAGCGAGCCTCCGCCACCGCCGCGGCCCCGGCGCACCGGCCGGGACAGCGCAAACCCGACCGTCCCGGCGACCATGGCCGCACACGCCGTGACCAGACCCAGTCCCGGCCAGCCGACGGCGAACAGCAGCGCGGCCAGCGCCGGGCCGAGGACGAAGAACACCTCCAGGCTGACGGCCTCGTAGGTGAGTGCCGCTTCGCGCCGCGGCCCGATCGGGACGAGCGCCGTCCAGAGCGCCCGCGACGCCCCGGGCAGCGCCGGTTGCAGCGCTCCGAGGAGCAGGGCGAGGCCCATGAGCAGCGGGACGGGCCGGTCGCCCTCGATGGCGAGGACGAGCGCCACCGCGGCGGCCCCGAACAGGACGGCGGCGATGAGCAGCGGCCGGGTGGGGCCGAGCCGGTCGATGATGCGTCCCTGGACGACCGATCCGGTGGCCATCCCGATCAGCCCGCCCGCGTTGACCAGCCCCGCAGCGGCGAACGAGCCCGTCGCGTCCGCGACGTAGAGCAGCAGGGCCAGGCCGATCATCGCCGTCGGCAGGCGGCCCAACGCCGAGGTGAGGACGGGCGCGAGGGCACCCGGTGCGGTCAGGGCGGCCCGGTAGTCGGAGAGTGCAGCTGTGGGCACGACAGCCACCGTCGCACACGACGACGGCGGCGATCACGCCGATTGCCGTGCGTCACACGGCGGGCGGCGTCAGCGGGCGCGGCGCGCGAGCCGCTCGGGCTCCAGGATCAGGACGCTCTTGCCCTCGAGGCGCAGCCAGCCGCGCTGGGCGAAGTCCGCCAGCGCCTTGTTGACCGTCTCGCGGGAGGCGCCGACGAGCTGCGCGATCTCCTCCTGCGTGAGGTCGTGCGTGACCCGCAGCAGACCGGACTCCTGCGAGCCGAACTGGCGGGCCAGCTGCAACAGGGACTTCGCGACGCGCCCGGGGACGTCGGTGAAGATCAGATCGGCGAGCATGTTGTTGGTGCGGCGCAGCCTCCTGGCCAGGACGCGCAGTAACTGCTCGGCGATCTCGGGGCGCTTGCCGATCCATTCGCGCAGCGCGGTGCGATCCATCGTGAACGCGCGCACCTCGGTGACGGTGGTGGCCGAGGAGGTGCGGGGACCCGGATCGAAGATCGACAGCTCGCCGAACATGTCCGACGGGCCCGCAACCATGAGGAGGTTCTCCCGGCCGTCCGGGGACTTCCGGCCGATCTTCACCTTGCCGGCGGCGACGATGTAGAGCCGGTCCCCGGGTTCGCCCTCGGCGAAGATGACGTGCCCGCGGGGGAACTCGACCTTCTCCAGCGACTCCGACAGCGCCTCCGCGGCGTGCGGTTCGACGCCCTGGAAGATGCCCGCGCGGATCAGGGTCTCGTCCACAGGGAGTTCCTCCTCCGAAAAGCGTCCGTTACCGGTGCGTCAGTCTAGGGGCGAAGGGCTGCGAAGGTGACCACCGGCCCACCGGCAATCCGGGGGGGCGGTGCACATGCCACTCAGCGGAAGATCAGGACGAGACCTTGCTCCTCCGCCGCAGCTTCGGGGCCCGCGCGCGGAGCCGGAACAGCTCCAGGGCACGGCCCGTGCCCTGGCGGAACAGCGCTCGCAGCTCGTCCGGCCGGGGGCGTTCGAGCATCTGCTCGAGCTCGTCCGGGCGCACCGTGGACTCCCGCAGCCTCGACTCGACGCGCTCCATCCCGAGGGCGAAGAACATCACGAGGAGGGGGACGAGGATGGTCAACCAGGCAGTCATGGCGAAAGGCATCGTCTCGCACAAGGGTGGGCACCGTCTCGCCGGGGGCCGCGCGCCCGCACCCCGTAACCCTTTCGTGACCATGACGGCAGGTCCGGGCGTACGGCACGGGGATCCGCTGCGCCCGTACGCTCGGCGGCGTGACCACCGCCTCCCGACCCGCCTCCCGACCCGCTGCCCGACCCGCCGTCCGACCCACGGCGGCGCACGCGGCGAAGCTGGCCGAGCGGATCGCGGCGGGTGAGAGCCCGCTCGGCAGGGCTCGGCGCGTCGGGCGGATGCTGCGGGCGCTCGCCGAGGCGCACCCGGACGCGCACTGCGAGCTGGACTTCACCACGCCGCTGGAGCTGGCCGTCGCCACGATCCTGTCGGCGCAGTCCACGGACAAGCTCGTCAACACGGTCACGCCGAAGCTCTTCGCGCGCTACCCGACCGCGCTGGACTACGCGCAGGCCGACCGCGCCGCGCTGGAGGAGGAGATCCACTCCACCGGCTTCTTCCGGAACAAGGCCAACTCGCTCATCGGGCTGGGCCGGGCCCTGGTCGAGCGCCACGACGGGGTGCTCCCGCACACCCTGGACGAGCTGGTGAAGCTCCCCGGGATCGGCCGCAAGACCGCCAACGTCATCCTCGGCAACGCCTTCGACATCCCCGGCATCACCGTCGACACCCACTTCGGGCGGCTCGTGCGCCGCTGGGGCTGGACGGCGGAGGAGGACCCGGTGAAGGTCGAGCATGCCGTCGGGGCGCTGGTGCCGAAGCGCGACTGGACGATGACGTCGCACCGGGTGATCTTCCACGGCCGCCGCGTCTGCCACGCGCGCAAGCCGGCGTGCGGGGCCTGCACGCTCGCGGCGGACTGCCCGTCCTACGGCACCGGCCCGACGGATCCGGTGACGGCCGCCGCCCTGGTCAAGGGGCCCTCGCGCGAGCGCCTGCTCGCGCTCGCCGGCGCCCCGACCGATGTCGCCGCGTCACCGGCCGGCGCGCGGGACGTCCCATGACCGGGCGCCGGGCCGTCGAGAACGACGTTGCGCTGATCGACAGGGCCTCCGGAGCTGCACAACGTCGTTGTCGACGGGGGCACGGTGAGCGCTGAGGTCGACCGGGCCCGGTCGCGGGCGGGGCTGGTCAGCACCGTCGTGGTCGTGCTGCTGGCGGCGTTCGGGGTGTGGGCGCTGTGGCCGGGCGGCACGCCGGCGCGCCCGGCAGCGGCCGACGGCGCGGCTCTCCCGACGGCTCTCCCGACGGCTCTGCCCACCGCCGAGCTCGCCCCCCTGCGCGCCGCAGCCGCGCTGGACCCCTGCCCCGCAGCCACCGGGGCCGCCCCCGCCGGACCGCTCGCCGGCATCACCGTGCCCTGCCTCGGCGAGGAGCGCGCCGTCGACCTCGGGGCCGCCCTCGCCGGCCGTCCCGCACTGATCAACGTCTGGGCGTCGTGGTGCGCCCCCTGCCGTACCGAGCTCCCCGCGCTGGCCGAGTACGCCGCGCGCCCCGGCGCGGTCCCGGTCCTCGGCGTCGACGTCCGCGACGATCCCCGCGCCGCCCTGGCCCTGCTCGCCGATCTCGGCGTGCGGCTGCCGTCGGTCACCGATCCCGACGGCGCCCTCACCGCCGCCCTCGACCTGCCGCCCGCCCTGCCGATGACCTATGTCGTGCGCGCGGACGGCTCGGTCGCCCGGGTCGATCCGCCGATCCCGTTCGGCAGCGCCGACGAGGTGGCGCGGGCCGTCGCGGAACTCGCATGACCCGCGCGCAGGCCCCGGAGTGGCTGCTCCCCCTGCTCGGTGCGGTGGGTGGGATCGACTCGTCCGTCCTCGGCATCCACCGCATCCCGCCCCCGGCCGACGGCGGGCGGCGCGCGTCGGTGCTGATGCTGTTCGGCGAGGATCCCGTGCACGGGCCGGACGTGCTGCTCACCGAGCGCGCCATCACGCTGCGCGAGCACGCGGGCCAGGTGTCGTTCCCCGGCGGCGGTGCCGATCCCGGCGACCGCGACGCGATCGCCACCGCGCTGCGGGAGGCCGAGGAGGAGACGGGCCTGGACCCCGCGGGGGTCACGCCGCTCGCGCTGCTGCCTGAGCTGTACATCCCCCCGTCGGGATTCGTGGTGACGCCGGTGCTCGCCCACTGGCACGCGCCGTCGATGGTGCACGCCGTGGACCCGGGGGAGACGGCCGCCGTGATCCGGGTACCGCTGGCGACGCTGGCCGATCCGGCACACCGGATCCAGGTCGCGCATCCCTCCGGCTACACGGGCCCGGCGTTCCTGGTGGCGGGGCTGCTCGTCTGGGGTTTCACGGGGGGCCTATTGTCCGCGATGTTGCGGCTCGGCGGCTGGGAACGCGACTGGAACACCGGCCGGGTGCGCGATCTGGACGAGGCGTGGTCCGCGGCGAGGGCGGGCCGGCAGGAGGTCGCTGGCCCTGTGAGCGAGCGTGCGAGCTCACCGTTCAGCACGGCAGGCGGGCGAACGCGGCTGACGGCTGCCGGCGAGGAGGGCTCGTGAGCTGGGTGGACGTCATCGTCATCGGGCTCGCCGTCATCGCGGGGATCTCCGGTTGGCGCCACGGGATGGCCGTCGCGCTGCTGTCGTTCATCGGCGTGCTGGGCGGGGCGATCATCGGCGTCCGGGTGGCACCGCTGCTCGCCGCGAACTTCGAGGCCGCGCCGACGCGGATCATCGTCAGCATCGTGGTCGTCGTGGCGCTCGTCGCGCTCGGCGAGACCACCGGCGTCTACCTGGGCCGGCACATCCGGGACCGGATCAACGGCGACGTGAGCCTGGCCGTGGACTCCACGCTCGGCTCGATCCTCCAGGCGATCACGGTGGTGGTGGCGGCGTGGCTGGTCGCGCTGCCGCTGGCCTCGGCCAGCGTGCCCGGGATCGCGGCCGGGGTGAAGGGATCGGAGGTCCTCAAGGCCGTCGACGCGGTGATGCCGGCCTCCGCCCGTGCACTGCCGCGCGAGCTGCGGGAACTGCTCGACAACTCCGGCTTCCCGAACGTCCTCGACCCGTTCGCCGAGACTCCGATCGTCGCCGTCGGGCCCCCGGACCCGGCGCTGCGCAACGCCGCGATCGTCGACCAGGTCGAGGACAGCATCCTCAAGGTCCGCGGCCGCGCCCCGTCCTGCTCGCGGCAGTTGGAGGGCACCGGGTTCGTCGTGGCGCCGCAGCTGGTGATGACGAACGCGCACGTCGTCGCGGGCACGTCGGACACCAGCGTGGAGGTGCGCAACTCGCGGGGCCGGATCACCTCGCTGGACGCCCGGGTGGTCGTCTACGACCCGAACGTGGACGTCGCGGTGCTGCGCGTGCCGGACCTGGACGCGGACGTGCTGCCGTTCGACCGCGAGGTGGCCGACGTGGGTTCGGACGCGATCGTCATCGGCTACCCGCTCGACGGTCCGTACACGGCCGCCCCGGCGAAGATCCGGCAGCGGATCCAGCTCAACGGTCCGAACATCTACGACAACGGCGAGGTCAGCCGCGACGTCTACACGGTGCGCGCCAAGGTGCAGTCCGGGAACTCGGGCGGCCCGATGATCGACCCGCAGGGCGAGGTGGTCGGCGTGGTGTTCGGTGCGGCGCTGGACGACTCCGAGACGGGCTTCGTGCTCACCTCCGAGCAGGTGCAGGCGGCGTTCCAGCAGGCACAGGGACGCACACGGGCGGTGGACACGGGCGCCTGCGCCTCCTGAGCGTCAGCTCCGGCGGCCGGAGATCTCGTACGTCGTCGACGAGTATGCGGAGCACGCGGTCTCCGGCGACTCCTGGACGAGGGTGCCGGAGATGGTGTGCCCGAACGCCCCGGCCGAATCGGTGACCTGCAGCCGGAAGAGATACCTCACCTCGCAGGCTGCGGTGGAGGTCGCCGGAGTTGCCCATGAACCGCTCGCCTGCCATCCGGCCGCGCCGCGCACGAACGCCGCCGGGCCGGCGAAACTGCCGCTGGAGATCGTGCACGCCTCGGCCGTACAGCCCGACACCTCCCAGGTGTCGGTGAAGCTCGTCCCGTCACACACCGAGTACGAGCACTGCGTCGGCGGCCCGGACACCAGGTACGTGCCCTCCAGGCCGGAGCGCTGTCCCGCCTCGATCGCGAGCGCCGAGAGCACGGCGATTCCGGCCGCCACGGCCACCTGGAGCGCTCGCCGTCGTCGGCGCACGGCCACGAGCCCTCCGTCGCCGACCCGGAACGCACGCGCCACGAGCACGACGTGCGCGGCGACGGGGACCAGCGGAAGGTAGGTGACGAGCTGGTCGGTCTCCGGCCCGCCCGCCATCACGCGGACGAACACGAGACCCACGAACCAGGCCGCACTCGCCGAGAGCCCGACTCCCCGCCACGGGGCCTCGGGCCCGTTCGCGAGCCATCGGACGACGGCCAGCCCCGCGCTGCCGAGGAGGATCGCGACTGCCACCGGCCAGCCGTGGGAGACGGCAATCCCCACGGCCAGCGCGGCGACGGACAGCGACCACACGACCCACACGGCACGGTCCGCGGCCGTCGACAGGCCGCGCCACGGTCCGTCGCTCCTCAGGGCGCGCCAGATTCCCGACGCCAGGACGAGGACGACCGGTACGGAGAGGACGCCGACCGCGACCACGGCGCCGAGGAACTCGTCGTCGCTGGTGGTCTGGCTCGCCATGGTCCCGACGACGGCCACGCAGGAGGCGTAGGCCGCCATCAGCGCCGCCGCCGGGGCCGTCGCTGCCGTCAGACCCCCTGACCACATCCGCAGCACGAATCCGAGGAGTGCCGCCAGGGCGATCGGCCACCACGGCTGCGCCGGGTTGCTGACGGCCACCGAGCCAATCAGGACGAGCGGCGCGCAGGCGGCGGCGAGATCGGCATGGAGGAGGCGACGCTGTCGCAACGAGTATGCCGCGACGACCACCGCGTCAGGATCGGTCGGCGCATCTCGGGTCTCGGTGATCGTCGCGGCCTCGGCTGCCGCCACCGCGGTGGGCGACGCACCGAGATCGACCGGCGCCCCGCCGGGCCGCGGCGCGGCGAGAGCGGTGCTGGCGGCCGCCGCCAGCTGGCCCGCATCCTGGTACCGGTCGTCCGGATTCTTGGCCATCCCCCTGGCCACCACGCTGTCGAGTGCTGTCGGGACCGTCGGGCACCGCGCCGACGCCCGCGGTGGCGGAGCGTAGAGATGCGCGTGGACGAGCGCGCCGACGTGGGCTGCGCGAAACGGCGGCTCTGCCGTCAGGCACTCGAAGAGCAGGCACGCCAGCGCGTAGACGTCCACGCGGTGGTCGACCGTCCCGCTGCCGAACCGCTCGGGCGCCATGTAGTCGAGGGTTCCGATCATCGCGCCCGTCGCGGTCAGTCGCGTGGCGAGCGGGTCCGTGACCGACCGTGCGATGCCGAAGTCGACGAGGTAGCAGAAGTCCGGTCGCCCGTCGCGGACGGTGCTGACCAGCACGTTCGACGGCTTGACGTCCCGGTGCACCAGCCCACCGGCGTGGGCGGCGTCGAGTGCGGCCGCCACCTGCTCGACGATCTGGACCGCTCGTTCGGCCGACAACGCGCCTCCGGTGGCGAGCACCGACCCGAGATCGTCCCCGGTGACGAGCCGCATGTCGATGAACAGCCGGCCCTCGATCTCGCCGTACCGGTGGATCGGGATCACGTGCGGTTCGTTCAGCGCCGCCGCGATCTCCGCCTCCCGCCGGAAACGGGCGCGGAAGCCGTCGTCGTCGGACACCGACTCCGGCAGGAGCTTCAGCGCGACGACCCGGTTCTGGCTCGTGTCGAAGGCACGGTAGACCTCGCCCATACCGCCGCGGCCCAGAAGACCGTCGAGCCGATACGGGCCGACCATCCTGCTCAGCGCGACCCCTCCCCAAGCCGTGCCCCGACCGACCGTGACGGTATCCGCTACCGCACGTGGCTGGGAACGGCCGGGAGTATCAGAGCTCGCGGGTGATCGTCTCGTCGCGCCCGGGGCCGACCCCGATCGCGGAGACGGGCGCCCCGGTGAGCTCCTCGACGCGCTGCACGTACGCGCGGGCGTTCGCGGGCAGCTCGTCGAAGGTGCGGCAGCCGGAGATGTCCTCGAACCAGCCGGGCAGCTCCTCGTACACCGGCACCGCGTGGTGGATGTCCGTCTGCGTCATCGGCATGTCGTCCACGCGGCGGCCGTCGATCTCGTAGCCGACGCACACCGGCACCGTCTCCAGGCTCGACAGGACGTCGAGCTTGGTGAGGAAGAAGTCGGTGATGCCGTTGACCCGCACCGCGTAGCGGCCGATGACGGCGTCGAACCAGCCGCAGCGGCGCGGGCGCCCCGTGGTGACGCCGACCTCGCCGCCGGTCTTGCGCAGGTACTCGCCCGACTCGTCGAACAGCTCCGTGGGGAACGGCCCCGACCCGACACGGGTGGTGTACGCCTTGAGGATCCCGACGACCCGCCCGATGCGGGTGGGCCCGATCCCGGAGCCGACGGCCGCGCCGCCCGCGGTCGGGTTCGAGCTCGTCACGAACGGATACGTGCCGTGGTCGACGTCGAGCAGGGTGCCCTGCGAGCCCTCCAGCAGCACCGTCTCGCCGCGCTCGAGCGCCTGGTTGAGCAGCAGCCGGGTGTCCGCGATGCGGTCGACGAACCGGCCCGCGTGCCCGAGGACGGTGTCGACGACCTCCTCGACGTCCAGGGCGCGGCGGTTGTAGACCTTGACGAGCACCTGGTTCTTGTACTCCAGGGCCGCCTCGACCTTCTGGTGCAGGATCTTCTCGTCGAGCACGTCCGCGATCCGCACGCCGATACGGGCGACCTTGTCCTGGTAGGCGGGTCCGATGCCGCGACCGGTCGTGCCGATCTTGGCCTTGCCGAGGTAACGCTCGGTGACCTTGTCCATCACGATGTGGTACGGCATGATCATGTGCGCGTCCGCCGAGATCAGCAGCCGGGACGTGTCGACGCCCCGCTCGGCCAGCCCGGCGAGCTCGGTGAGCAGCACACCCGGGTCCACCACCACCCCGTTGCCGATCACGTTCGTGACCCCCGGGGTGAGGATGCCGGACGGGATGAGGTGCAGCGCGAAGTTCTCGCCGGTGGGTAGCACCACCGTGTGGCCGGCGTTGTTGCCGCCCTGGTAGCGCACCACCCATTGCACCTGCCCGCCGAGCAGGTCGGTGGCCTTGCCCTTGCCCTCGTCGCCCCACTGGGCTCCGATCAGCACGATGGCGGGCATGTGAGAGTCTCCGAATCTCCGGGCAGGGAGGACGCCGGATCGTGGGCGCGGGCGATCCCGCGGCTGTCGTGCAGGGATGTGGCCGGAGCCGGGTTCGGCGCCCGGTCGGCCGACGAAAGGGTAACCGAACCGTGGCCTCCACAGGCGTGGCAGCGCTGCTCGTGACCTGCACGGCGCAGGCCGCCTGTGCCACCGGCTTTCCCGGCGACCTCCCGGTGGCGGCGGTGCCGCCGCGGCCGGGGAAGGCGGACATCGACCCGTTGCTGGCCGAGATGACGCCGCGCAGGCTGGTCGTGGCCGGAACGGACGCCGATCTCGCCGCCGTCCTCGTGCGGCTGCTGCGGACCGAGCGGCTGGACGTCGAGGTGGCGTACGTGTCGATCCACCGCTCGTCGGACGCCGCCCGGACATGGGGGCTGCCGCGCGGACGGGCGGCGCGGGAGCTGGCGCTGCACGGCACCGCGCGGCCCGCACCGCTCGTGCGCGACGACGTCGGCGGGGTGCTCGTCGGGCGCGGCGAGATCCGGGGGCTGCACGGGGAGTGCTACTGCGACGAGACGCTGGTGCTGCGCGGCCGCACGCCGCGGCTGGTGGTGGCCCCGACCCCGGACGGTGTCGCGGTGCGCGCCGGGCGCGGGCGGCGGCTGCCGTCCGGCGCGGTGCGGGCGGTGCCGCAGACCACGCGCAGCGGACGTGGGGCGGCGATCGGGCGTGCGGTGCAGGTCGGCTGCCTGCCGGCCACGGTCCTGTGCGACGGGGTGGCCCACCCGCGGCCGGTGGAGCGGTTCACCTGGTTCCGCCACACGAGCGACTGGCTGCTCGTCCGCGGCTGAGCGGCCCGGTGCCGGGCTCGCGGCGCACGACGCTGCCGGTCGCACACACCCGCGGATGGCGACACATACCGTCGGCGGTGTGTGCGAGCACCACGGCATCTGTGCAAGCACCACGGGGTCTGTGCTGGCGCCACGGGTGCGTGCGAGCACCACGGGGGTTACATGCCGGCCCCTCGCCCGGTCAGCGCTGCACGTGCGGCGCCGGCTGCGTGGGCACGCTCCCGGCCGCCCCGCCCGCGAGGGGCACGTCGTCGGGATGCGACGCCATGCCCTGCGCGCCCTGCTCGGCGAGCCGGTGGCTGACCTCGGCGGAGATCTGGTCTGCCTGGCGGCGCTGGCGGATCCGGATCAGCACGAGCATCGAGACGCCGTAGGCGATGCCGAGCACGAGCAGGACGATGCCGAGCTTGACCACGACGGTCTGGAGCTGGGAGTCGAGGCTGATGTCGACCGCCGAGATGATGGCCAGCACCCCGAGGGTGATGAGGTGGAAGAGCACCGAGAGCAGCCGGTTCACCGACCGGGTGACCTTCCGGTCCCGGAAGACCTCGAGCAGGTACGGCTCCCCGGCCACCACGAGGAGGCGACCGACCACCACCGTGAGGCCGATGGCGATCACCAGGACGGTGATGTACTCGGCGTTGGCGGACATGTTTCCTCCATGTTGCGACCCGGACGAGGTGTTCCGGGGTACCCGCTCACGCGCCGGCTCACACCGCCGATCCGGTGGCGCCCGATTTGTGCCGGTGGACACTTCGATCGTTCTTCTGAATCGATTCCCGAATCGTTC
The DNA here is from genome assembly GCF_050246655.1 of Pseudonocardia sp. Lineage (GTDB taxonomy): Bacteria > Actinomycetota > Actinomycetes > Mycobacteriales > Pseudonocardiaceae > Pseudonocardia. The sequence continues at coordinate 8,877 of NZ_JBFWVQ010000052.1, read as the reverse complement.
TTGTGAGTCAGCCGACAGCAGCCGACGGTGGGGCGAACCGGTGTCCGGCGGTACGGTCGGGTAACACCCAGCCGCCGTGACACCCGTTCCCCGCCGAACGGGTGCGCGGCCGCATTTCCTGGGGCCGACCGGGTACGGCCTCGCCAACGAGGAGGCGGAGCGACAAAGTGACAGCCGTGATCGTGCCAGGTATCGACGATGCGCCGACCGAGAACGCACAGCTGCTGTCCTGGGTACGCGAGGTCGCCGAACTCGCGGGTCCGGATCGCGTCGTCTGGTGTGACGGTTCGGACGAGGAATGGGATCGCGTCACGACGAAGCTGGTCGACGCGGGCACCGTCGTCAAGCTGGACGAACGCCGCAAACCGAACTCGTTCTGGGCCGCGTCGGACCCCGACGACGTGGCGCGGGTCGAGGAGCGCACCTTCATCTGCACGCTCGACGAGGAGGGGGCGGGCCCGACGAACAACTGGGTGGCGCCCGCCGAGATGAAGGCGACGCTGACTGAGCTGTACCGCGGCTGCATGCGCGGCCGCACCATGTACGTCATCCCCTTCTGCATGGGCCCCCTGGACGCCGAGAACCCCATGCTCGGTGTCGAGATCACGGACTCCGAGTACGTCGTCGCCTCGATGAAGATCATGACCCGGATGGGCGCGACCGTCACGCCGCTGTTCGAGGGTCTCGGGGACCGCTGGGTGAAGTGCCTGCACTCCGTGGGCGCCCCGCTCGAGCCCGGCAAGCCGGACGTGCCGTGGCCGTGCAACGAGACCAAGTACATCAGCCACTTCCCGGAGACGCGCGAGATCTGGAGCTACGGCTCGGGTTACGGTGGCAATGCGCTCCTGGGAAAGAAGTGTTACGCGCTGCGGATCGCATCGGCCATCGCGCACGACGAGGGCTGGCTCGCCGAGCACATGCTGATCCTCAAGCTGATCAGTCCCGAGGACAAGGCGTACTACGTCGCCGCCGCGTTTCCGTCGGCGTGCGGCAAGACGAACCTCGCGATGCTGCAGCCGACGATTCCGGGCTGGCGCGCCGAAACGATCGGGGACGACATCGCCTGGATGCGATTCGGCGAGGACGGCCGGCTCTACGCGGTGAACCCCGAATTCGGGTTCTTCGGGGTCGCACCCGGCACCAACTGGAAGACCAACCCCAATGCGATGAAGACCATCGAGGCGGGCAACGCGCTGTTCACCAACGTCGCCCGCACCGACGACGGCGACGTGTGGTGGGAGGGCCTGGAGGGCGATCCGCAGCACCTGATCTCCTGGACCGGCGAGGACTGGACGCCGGATTCCGGCAAGCCCGCCGCGCACGCGAACTCCCGCTACACCGTGCCGATCGCGCAGTGCCCGGTGGTCGCGCCGGAGTGGGAGGACCCCCGAGGCGTGCCGATCTCGGCGATCCTCTTCGGCGGCCGCCGCAAGACGACGGTCCCGCTGGTCACCGAGGCACGTGACTGGCAGCACGGCACCTTCATGGGCGCCACCATGTCCTCGGAGAAGACCGCCGCCGCCAAGGGCGGGCTCGGCGAGGTCCGCCGCGACCCGATGGCGATGCTGCCGTTCCTCGGCTACAACGTCGGCGACTACTTCCAGCACTGGGTGAACGTCGGCAAGGGTGCCGACGCGGACAAGCTGCCGAAGATCTTCTACGTCAACTGGTTCCGCCGCGGCGCGGACGGCCGGTTCCTCTGGCCGGGCTTCGGCGAGAACAGCCGCGTCCTCAAGTGGTGCATCCAGCGCATGGAGGGCACCGCCGCCGCGCAGGAGGCGCCGGTCGGCTACGTGCCCGCGCCCGAGCACCTGGACCTGACCGGCCTGGACACCGAGCCCGACGACATCGCCGCGGCCCTCGCGGTGGACGCCGAGGAGTGGAAGGCGGAGATCCCGCTCATCGAGGAGTGGTTCCAGAAGGTCGGCGCGAAGCTGCCGACCTCGATGCGCGACGAGCTGGACGCCCTCAAGCTCCGCCTCGGCCTCTAGGCGACCGGCGCCCGACCTCGCGAACGGCCCGTACGGGAAGACCTTTGTCCCGTACGGGCCGTTCGCGCGCTCACGGCGGCGCCCTACGGATCCCGTTGCGGGCCGAATCGCCGACGGCACCGATGACGCCGACGTCACGCACCCGGGGACTGCTGGGCAGCCCGTCGGGTAGTTGACGCGCCGAATGTTCACCGATTCGGGTGGTCACCGGGCGCTGCATCGCACCACGCACGGACAAGCACGGGCACGCACGAACCGCTCGTCGCACAAACACCACCGCTCGACGGAAGGAACGCCACCGAGGGGCACGCATGAGCGCCCTCAGGCGTCCATCGGCACGGAATCCACAGATGTCACTCGTTAGAGTGACCACGTACCGAAGTTGGTGACCGTTCGTCGTCGTCCGATTGCCCTCAGGCGGCGAAGGGATGGAACATCGGGCGGAGTACCCGCGATACGCGGGGGACCGTCGCCTCCCGGTGGCGGCAGTCGGAGGTGGCAGCAGTGCTGAACGGGGTCGGAGCGGAGGCGGCGCACGGCACGGTCGACGCGGACGACATGGGCGTGTTCGTGGACCGCATCGCGGCCGCCGGGTCGGACCGTCCCACCGCGCTCGCCGCCGCACAGGTCCGTCGCCGGATCGAGGCCGGAGCCGTCCCTGCAGGGGTGCGCAGGCTCGCCGAGTCCCTCGCGGCCACCGTCACCGACCCGCCCGCGCAGCGCTGGCCCGTGGACGAGCCCGAGTCGCTCGTCGACGCGGTGCAGGTGCGCAACCTCGTCGTCCTCGAGCACCACGCCGCACCGGAGGTCGCCGCCGCGGTGACGGCCCTGCTCACCGCGGGCCGACGCGTCCTCGTCACCGCACCGGACAGCGCCGGGCTGGACGCGGTCCGCGCCCGGCTGCCGGAGTCCGTGACGGACCGGATCGTGAGTCGCCTGCCCGCGATGCCGCCCGCCGAGCTGCGGGAGCTGCGCAAGCTGCTCGTCACCGACACCGCCGCCCGCCAGGCGCGACCGGGTCAGCGGCTGCCCGACGAGTCGGCCCTGCCTCCGCTGGAGCAGGTCGCCCCGCTCTGCGAGCGGGTCCGCAGCCTCACCGGCGATCCCGGATCGCACGTCATCGCCCACCTGCTCGACGACGTGGACACCGAGCGGATGGAGGCCATCGTCGAGGTCGCGCGCTGCGTTCAGGAACGCTTCGCGGCGCTCGGCCCGCGCGAGGCGGGAGGGTGGACCTGGAACGTGCTGGACGACCTGGTGGTGCAGCGCAACCGCGCCACCTTCGACCGCCTCCGGGAGGAGGCCGCCCAGGCCGTCACGACGGCCACCCGCATCGAGGGCGCTCCACCGGTGGCGTTCGTGGAACCGCTCACCGACGAGGGCCGCCAGGTGCTCTTCTCCTACTTCGAGTTCCTGCGCGACGGCGGGCGACCGCGCTCGTTCTTCCGCCCTCCCGAGCAACGCGACGCACAGCCCGTGCTCGCCCAGATCCGGGTCGCGGGCGAGGTCCCGGAGTCCGAGTCCGAGCTGCGGCTCATCCTGAGCCACCGTGAGCTGGCCGATCGGCTGGAGCGGATCGTCGCCAACTGCGGCGAGCTGGGAGTTCCGGCACCGCGCGACGTGAGCCTGCTCCCGGCCCTGCTCGAGGAGCTGGACAAGATCGCCGCCGCGGCCCGTTCCATGGCCACGCTGCGCCACGACGTGCTGTTCCTGCGGCCGGACTCGCCGATCCGCCCACCGGACGCGGACCAGGCCGACCGGGTCGCCGCCGAGATCCTCGCCTTCGCCGATCGCACCCCGGGCGTGGAGGCCGAGCGCGAGCTGGACGAGCTGGCGGACCGGCTGGCCGAGCTCGCCCCGCCGGAGACCACCGCGCCCGAGCACACGCAGGCCGTCGCCGCCCTGCGCGAGCGGGACCCGCACGCCTACGCCGAGGCCCTGAACGCGCTCGGCGCGGCCCGCCGCGAGCACCGGGACGGTGAGCGGCAGGCCGCGCTGGTGGCCCGCCTGCGGGCCACCGCACCCACCCTCGCCGACGCGTGGACCCAGCCGGGCGCGGTGACGGCCGGGCTCGGTGCTGCGTGCCTCGTGCCGATGGACGCGCTGCTCGCGCAGCTTCCGCCAGCGGACAGCGCGGACGTCGTCCTCGTCCTGGGCGCTGCCGGGCTGGGTGTGGAGCGGTTGCTGCTCACCGCGGCCGCGCCGCGGCTGGTGGCCGTGCTGGCCCCGAACGACCAGGCCGCGCCGGCGCCGAGCCTGCTGTCGGTGCTGCGCCGCGCCGGTGCCCTCGTGATCCGGGGCGGCGTCGGTGACGCCGGCGGTGAGGTGGTGCCGCTCGCGCGCGCGGTGCCGACACCGCGGGAGGCACAGGTCGGCTGAGCACGCCGTCAGCGCGTGGCTCCCTCCAGCAGCGCGAACGGGTCGCTGCCGGGCACCCCGAAGCGTTCCCACCGGTCCGGCTCGGGGCCGGGCCGGTAGAGCGACCACAGGCCGGGTCCGGGATCGCGGTAGCACAGCCGCGCCACCGGGGTGGACGTCCAGGCCGCCGCCAGCTCGGGGTACTCGGGCGCGCGGCGGTCCGTGATCCGCACCTCGTCCTCGTGGATCGCCCAGCCCAACCGCCTGCGGGCGCGTTCGGCCGCGGGCACGGCCTCGCGGCACCACCGCGCAAGCCGCTGCGGGAACTCCTCGGGCACGGACACGGACCCATGATCCCGCCGGGGACGGCTAGCGTCGATGTCCATGAGCGAACAGCACCCGGTCAGCCGGTTCGGCACGGTCGCCCTTGCCGACATGCCCGAGGATCTGCGTACGCGGATCGGCGCGATCGCCGAGAAGTCCGGCTTCGTCCCGAACGTGTTCCTGGCCCTGGCCCACAGGCCTGCGGAGCTGCGGGCCTTCCTCGACTACCACGACGCGCTGATGGACCGCTCGGACGGGCTGTCCAAGGCCGAGCGGGAGCTCGTCGTCGTCGCGACGTCCGGGGCGAACCACTGCACGTACTGCGTGGTGGCGCACGGGGCGATCCTGCGGGTGCGCACCAAGGACCCGGAGATCGCCGACCGGGTGGCCAGCAACCCGTGGGCGGCGGTGCTCTCGCCGCGGGAGCGCGCGATCGTCGACCTGGCGTTGCTGATCGCGACGGACTCCGCGTCTCTCACCGACGCCGAACTGGACGACGCCCGGCTCGCGGGCCTGTCCGAGGACGAGATCTGGGACGTCGGAGCGATCACCGCGCTCTTCGCCATGTCGAACCGGCTCGCGCACCTCACCGCCCTGCGACCGAACCCGGAGTTCTTCCTCCTGGGCAGGCTGCCCCGGTAGCCCGCGCTCAGAGAACCTTGGACAGGAACGACCGGGTGCGCTCGTGGCTCGGGTTCGCCAGCACCTCCCGGGGCGCGCCCTTCTCGACCACCCGGCCCCCGTCGAAGAACACGAGGCTGTCCGCCACCTCCCGCGCGAACCCCATCTCGTGGGTGACGACGACCATCGTCATCCCGTCGGCGGCGAGCTCCCGCATGACGTCGAGCACCTCGCCGACGAGCTCCGGGTCCAGCGCGGAGGTCGGCTCGTCGAACAGCATCAGCCGGGGCTTCATCGCGAGCGCCCGCGCGATCGCCACCCGCTGCTGCTGCCCGCCGGACAGCTGCGCGGGGTAGGCGTCGCAGCGCTCCCCGAGCCCCACCCGATCCAGGAGCGCGACGGCCTGCTCCCGCGCCTCCCGGCGCGAGGTGCGGCGCACCACCATCGGGGCCTCCATGACGTTCTCCGCGGCCGTGCGGTGGGGGAACAGGTTGAACCGCTGGAACACCATGCCGATGTCGCGGCGCTGGCGCGCCACCTCGGACTCGCGCAGCTCGTAGAGCTTGCCGCCCGACTCCCGGTACCCGACGAGGTGGCCGTCGACGCGGAGCGTGCCCGCGTTGATGCTCTCCAGGTGGTTGATGCACCGCAGGAACGTCGACTTGCCCGACCCGGACGGCCCGATCACGCAGGCGACCTCGCCGGGCATCACGGTGAAGTCCACCCCGTCGAGCACCTGTACCGACCCGAACCGCTTGCAGACGCTCACGGCCTCGACCATCGGCGTCGACGGCGCGCTCATCTGGTCTCCTCCTCGGTCGGGACCGTCGCGGCAGGCGAGGGGGACGTGGCGGGCGACGCGGGCGACGCGGGCGAGGCCGTCGTCGTCCTGGCGCGGCGCAGCAACCGCGGCCCGGTGACGTCCGGGGTGACGCCGCGGCCGAAGCGCCGCTCCAGGAAGCTCTGCCCGACGGTCAGCAGCGACGTCAGCGCCAGGTACCAGATCGCCGCCACGATGAGCAGCGGGATGACCTGGAAGTTCGCCGAGTAGATCCGCTGCGCGGACGTGAGCAGCTCGGAGTAGGCGATGACCACGACCAGCGACGTCGTCTTGAGCATGGAGATCGTCTCGTTGCCCGTCGGCGGGATGATCACCCGCATCGCCTGCGGGAGCACGATCCGCCGCAGGGCTTGCGGCCGCGACATGCCGAGTGCCCCGGCCGCCTCGGCCTGGCCCGGGTCCACCGACTGGATGCCGGCGCGCACGATCTCGGCCATGTAGGCGGCCTCGTTGAGCCCGAGCCCCAGCAGGGACGCGACGAACACGCTGATCAGCGTCTTCGTCTCGATCGAAGCGAACTCCGGGCCGAACGGGATGCCCACCGACAGCCGCGGGTAGAGCGCGCCAAGGAAATTCCAGAACAGCAGCTGCGCGATCAGCGGCGTGCCCCGGAACAGCCAGATGTAGCCCGCGGCGACGCTGGAGAGCACCGGGTTCGGCGAGAGCCGCATCACCGCGAGCGCCACCCCTCCGACGATGCCGATGATCATCGACAGCACCGTCAGGATGATCGTGTTGCGCAGCCCCGCGAGGATCGGCGGACTGAACAGGTACTCCCAGACCACCGGCCAGCCGAAGCGGGGATTGGTGAGCAGGGAGTTGACCAGCATCGCGGCGAGCACCGCGAGCGCCGCGATCGCCACCCACCGCCCCGGGTGGCGGACCGGCACCGCGACGATGTCGGGCGGTCGCGTGGGAGAGCCGGCCGGGTCGGCCACCCTCAGCTCCGGATCTCCGACGTGGTGATCGCGCCGTTCGCGACCCCCCACTTCTCGAGGATCGCCTGGTACGTGCCGTCGGCGATGAGCGCCTGGATCGCGCCCTGCACGGCCTTCGGGAAGTCGCCCTGGTTCTTGCCGAGCGCGATGCCGTACGGGCCGGCGTCGTAGGGCTCGCCGAGGGCTTCGAGCTGACCGTTCGTCTGCTGCGCGGCGTAGCCGACGACGGGGGAGTCGGCGAGCATCGCGACGACGCGTCCCGAGGCGAGCGCGAGGTTCACGTCCGTCTGCAGCTGGAACTCCGAGACGGTGATGGCCGGCTTGCCCTCCGCGGCGCACTTCTCGTTGCGGGCGGCGAGGTCCTCGACCTGCACCGTGCCCCGCTGCACCCCGATGGCCTTGCCGCACAGGTCGTCGGCGACCACGCCGTCCGGGTTGCCCGCCCGCACGCCGACGCTGGTACCCGCCGAGTAGTAGCTGACCATGTCGACGACCTGGACCCGCTCGTCGTTGATGCTGAACGACGACATGCCCGCCTCGTAGGTTCCCGCGCCGATGCCGGGCAGGATCCCGTCGAAGGAGCTGTTGACGAACTCGCCGGTGAGACCCAGCTTCTGCGCGATCGCGTTGCCGAGATCGACGTCCATCCCGATGATCGTCGTGCCGTCCGATGCGGTGAACTCGTTCGGGGGATACGACGCGTCGGTGCCGAAGACGAGCTTGCCGTCGGACTTCACCGAGTCCGGGACCTGGGCGGCGAGTGCCGGATCGGACGTGACGGCGGGGACGGGGGCGGCGCTCGTGGGTGCAGCGCCGCCGGCGGCCCCGCTGCCGTCGCCGCCGGCGCCGCAGCCGGCGAGCACGGCGGCGAGAGCCGCGACGGTGACGACGGACGGAAGCCTTCTGACGAACATGAACACCTTCCCCTGTGTGACGAACTCCGAGGCATCGTGCCACCGGTTCACCCGTTCGGGAGCTAGCCAACATCACGTTCGGATGACATCACCCTCCGTTTACTCGCGGGATTGCTGCGTGACCGGGACGGGTAGCCGGAACCATTCGCGCCCCCGGGCGCGTTGACAACCTGACCGGTGCCGGGGAACGTCTCCGGCACTCCGCGAAAGGACCGTCATGGCCAAGCTCGTACGAAGGCTCGCGCTGCTCGCCGCGGCCGCCGCGGCCGCCCGCCAGTACGCCCAGAAGAACCCGGACCAGGCGGGCAAGATGGTCGACCAGGCCGCCGACTTCGTCGACAAGCAGACGAAGGGCCGCTACCGGAGCCAGATCGACGGCGTCGCCCGCACCGCCAAGGGCGCCGCGGGCATCCCGCACACGCCGGGGCAGGCCGCGGCAGGACCGTACGGCGGCCCGACCGCGTACGACCCGCCCGGCCCCGCACAGCCCAACGGCCAGACCTGGACCGACCCGACCGCCGGGACCCCGCAGGCACCCCCGCAGGCCACACAGCAGCCCCGGACACCGCCCAACCCGCAGGGCTGACCCGGACCACGACGGCACCGCGGGCCCCACCGGGTCGCGGTGCCGTCGTCTGTGCGACGACCCCGCCGGATCTTGCGGACCGTGCCACGATGGCGTGGAGGCAGGCCGGGCGCGCAACCCGCGACCCGACCACCGTGGACACCCGGGCCGCCACGAACGGCCACCGGGTACGCAGCGCCTAGGAGGTACCGTGTCCGTTCCGCACAGGTGGACCCCACCCGCCGTCGCCCCGCCGGGACCGCCAGCCGGCCCCACCCGCGAGCAGGTCCTCGCCGGCCTCAAGGGCACCGACGCAGGCGGTCCC
>NZ_JBFWVQ010000051.1:0-40655 GCF_050246655.1 Pseudonocardia sp. | reverse complement strand
CAACACCGGTCATCGGCCTGCGTCGCGAGCGCGAGGTGCTCACCGTGGCGCTGGCCACCGGCCGCCACATCGTGATCGAGGGCCCGCCGGGGACGGGCAAGTCCACGCTGCTGCGCTCGATCGCCCGCGACCACGGCAAGGACGTGGTGTTCGTCGAGGGCAACGCCGAGCTCACGCCCGCGCGGCTGGTCGGCGCCTTCGATCCCTCGCAGGTGCTCAACGAGGGCTACCACACCGCCGCGTTCGTCGACGGACCGCTGCTCACCGCCATGCGCGGGGGCGGCCTGCTCTACCTCGAGGAGCTCAACCGCGTCCCGGAGGAGACCCTCAACGTCCTCATCACGGTGCTCACCGAGGGCGAGATCGCGGTGCCGCGGCTGGGCACCGTCTCGGCCGGGCGCGAGTTCCGGCTGATCGCTGCCATGAACCCGTTCGACGCCATCGGCACGGCGCGGGTCTCGCAGGCCATCGCGGACCGCATGTGCCGGGTGGTCCTCGGCTACCAGGACACCGAGGCGGAGAAGGCGATCACCGGGTCGGTCTCGGGGCTCTCGGGCCCCGTCGTCGATCTGGCGGTGACGCTCACCCGCGCCACCCGCGAGCACCGCGACGTCCGCATGGGGTCGTCGGTGCGTGGGGCGATCGACCTGTCGCTCGTGCTCACGGGCCTGTCCTCGCTGCGCGGCGAGCCGGCGCTGCTCCGCGAGACCGCCCGCGACGCCGCCTACGCCGCGCTGTCCGGGCGCATCCGGATCGCGGACGGCGTGGACCGCACGCCCGAGTCGGTGATCGACGAGCTGCTGGAGCTGCACTGGCCCGCCGACGCTCCGGACACGCCGGACTCCGATGGGGGTGAGCCGGGAAAAGCTGACGGCCCGTCGCCGCAGGCGGCGGGCTCCCCGAAGCGCGAGCGGCCGCACCGCAACCGGGCCCCGCGCCAGCTGGGCCGCCAGGAGCTCGCCGCACGCCACGAGCAGTTCGAGGAGGTCTCCCCGGAGCTCGGGGAACTCGACCCCGAGGCGTTCGACGAGGCGATGGCCGCGGACCCCGAGGCCGCGGCGGCGCTGCTCGCGGACCTCGCCGTCGCGACGGACCGCCAGCTGCGCGCCGCGGCCCGCCGCCTCGCCGGCCGGGTGTTCATCCAGCTCGGCCGGGTCGGCCCCGCCCGCGCGCGCGGCACCCGCAGGCTGGGGCCGTCGCGGCGCCTCGACGGCGACCTCGACCTGGACCGGACGCTGGAGCGCTGGGACCCGGGCACGGGTGCCCGCCGCCCGGGCCCGGACGACCTCGTCACGCGCACGTGGTCGGCCCACCGGCGCGCGGTCTGCCTGGTCGTCGACATCTCCGGCTCGATGCACGGCCTCGCCGTCGCGCTCGCGTCCGTCGCGGCGGCGGGCGTCATCGTCGCGAACGAGCAGGGCACGCGGAAGCTGGAGCCGTCGGTGCTCGCGTTCTCCTCCGGCATCAGCGTCCTGCAGGCCCAGGGTGTGCGCCGGTCCCCGGAGGAGCTGCTCGGCGAGCTGGTCGCGTTGCGCGGGCACGGCACCACCGACCTCGCCGCCGGGCTGCGGGAGGCGGCCGTGCAGCTCGCGGGGGCGGCCGCGGACGAGCGCGTGGTCGTCCTGCTCTCGGACTGCCTGCACACGGCGGGCGACGACCCGGCAGAGGCCCTCGCCGGCATCGACCGCCTGCACGTCCTCGTCCCGCTGCCGTCGCCCGAGGCCGCGCTCGCCGCGGCCGCCCTGGCAGCGCGTGGCGGGGGGACGGTGCAGGAGGTGCGGCGGCTGGCGGAGGTGGGGCCTGCGCTGACGCGGATCCTGGCGTGAGCGGCCGCGGTGAGTGATCACCGCGGCCGGTACACCACGCTCGGATACGAGCGTCCTGCACCGGCGACGGTGATCATGACGCCCGGGCCAGGGTCGCGCACAGCTCCGCGACCACCGCGGGTCCGCGCCGCTCGAGGTCGTGCCAGGTGAACCGCAGGAGGTCCCATCCGGCCCGGACCAGCGCGTTCCCCTTGCGGCGGTCGGCCGCGAACCGCTCCGCGTCGACGTGCCACGCCCATCCGTCGACCTCCACCGCCACCCGCAGCGCCGGGAACGCCAGGTCGATCCGGTACGGGCCGAACGGGTGCCCGAGCACCCAACCGGTGAGGCTCGCGTCCCGCAGCAGGGCGACGAGCAGCCGCTCGGCGGCGGAGTCGGCGCGGTCGGCCGCGGCGACGAGCATCCGGTGTACGGCGGCGCTGCCCGGACGGCCGAGGTGGCGGCAGTGCGTCCGGTAGAAGGCCGCGAACCGGACGTGGCGCTGCAGCGCGCGATCCAGGAACAGCGAGTCGCCCGCGCCGGTGCGCAGCGTCTCCCACACCGCGAGCGGCTTCTGCACCAGGCGGATGCCGCCGATCCGGACGGTGTCCGCGCCGCGGTCGAGGTCGCGGCGGGTGGCGCGGATCCCCGGCCGCGGACGCGGGTGGCGGGCGGCGGGGACGACCAGGTCGACCACCGGCGGGGGGAGATCGACGATCCGGTGCCAGAACGCCGCCGCGGCACCGGAGACCACGGCGTCCTCCCCGGCCCACAGCCACGCCGCCCGGATCCGGCCCGCGGCGGTGAGCCGGTGCCCGCCCGCGAGGTAGACGGCGGGGTGCAGGCGGGTCCAGCGGCCCTCCCGCACCCACCGGCGCACCGTCGGGCCGGGTAAGCCTGCCCCGGCCGCCTGGGCAAGGGAGACGACCCCGTCCTGGGCCGCCAGGAGCTCGTGCACGGTGATCACGCGGCACAGGGTGGGCGGTGCGGTGGGGTCGGCGGGGCGGAACGGCGAAACTCGCGTCCATGATCGCCGTGGCAGGTACCTGGCGTCCGTATCCGATCGCTCCGTACCGGCGACGGTGATCATGGTCTGGCGCGGTTAGCCTCCCCTTGTGGGCACCCTCGTGAGCTTCCAGGCGCACCCGGACGACGAGTCGATCACCGTGGGCGCCACGTTGGCCAAGGCCGCTGCCGCGGGTCACCGCGTGGTGCTGGTCTTCGCCACCCGCGGTGAGCTGGGCGAACCGGTGCCCGGCGTGCTGGCGGTGGGGGAGCAGCTTCCGGTGCGCCGCTCGGCGGAGTGCTTCGCGTCGGCGGCCGCACTGGGCGCGAAGCGGGTGGAGTTCCTCGGCTGGACGGACTCCGGGATGATGGGCGAGCCCGCCAACGCCGAGCCGTACTGCTTCTGGCAGGCCGACGTCGAGCACGCGGCGCGTCGCCTCGCGGTGATCCTCGACGAGGAGGAGCCCGACGTCCTCACCGTGTACGACGACAACGGTGGGTACGGCCATCCGGACCACATCCAGGTGCACCGCGTCGGGAACCGGGCCGCGCGGCTCGCGGGCGTGCCCGTCGTGGCGCAGTCGACGTTCCCGCGGGAGCTCGTGCGGGCGCGGCTGGCCGAGCGGCTGCCCGAGGGCGTCGAGCCCCCGGCGATCGACGTCGACACCTTCGGCAAGCCCGAGGCGGAGATCACCCACCGGGTGCTCGCGGCCGGACACGCGGCGGCCAAGCGGGCGTCCATGCTCGCCCACCGCAGCCAGATGGCCGACGACCACTTCCTGCTCACCCTCCCCGACGAGGCGTTCGCCGCGATGATGGGCACCGAGCACTACGTCGTCGACCCGCTGCCGGTGGACGTGCCGGAGCTGTTCACGGACCTGTTCACCCCGGCGCGCTGATTTCGTCGCGGCCCGCGGCCCGCGGCCCGCGCCCAAGCGCCCCGCGCCCCGCGCCCCGCGCCCCGCGCCCCGCGGCACCGGCCCCGGTGCCGCCGCCCCAGGAGGGGTATCCCGCTCTGTGGGCGGAGGGCGTCGACCCGGTGGGTCGTACCGCCGATTGAGGGCCCCTCACACAAGCCTTCGACAACGAGTAGAGCTACGATCCTCCAGCAATGGCCGTACGCGATGGAGGCAGTGACATGGAGGTTGGGCCGTGACAGCCGTCGAGCCGCGCCCGATCACGACGACGCCGTACCCGGTGCGGCGGTCGATCAAGGGCGCCACCTTCCTGAAGATGCTCCACACGACGGACCCCAAGGACATCGCGATCCTGTACCTGGTCACGTCGTTCGCGTTCTTCATGATCGGCGGGGCGATGGCGCTGCTCATGCGCGCCGAGCTGGCCGTGCCCGGGGCCCAGTTCCTGTCGCCGGAGCAGTTCAACCAGCTGTTCACGATGCACGGCACGATCATGCTGCTGCTGTACGCGACGCCGATCCTGTTCGGCTTCGCGAACTACATCGTGCCGCTGCAGATCGGCGCGCCCGACGTCGCGTTCCCCCGGCTCAACGCCTTCTCCTACTGGCTGTTCCTGTTCGGCGGGACGATCGTCGTCTCCGGCTTCCTCACCCCCGGTGGTGCGGCGGACTTCGGCTGGTTCGCCTACACGCCGCTGTCGGACGCGATCCGCTCGCCCGGGGTCGGCGGTGATCTCTGGATCGCGGGGCTGGCCCTCGCCGGTCTGGGCACGATCCTCGGCGCGGTCAACTTCATCACCACGGTCGTCTGCATGCGCGCGCCCGGCATGACGATGTTCCGGATGCCGATCTTCACCTGGAACATCTTCATCACCGGTGTCCTCGTCCTGATCGCGTTCCCGGTCCTCACCGCGGCGCTGCTGGGCCTGCTCGCGGACCGCAAGCTCGGCGCCCACGTCTTCGACCCCGCCAACGGCGGCGTCATCCTGTGGCAGCACCTGTTCTGGTTCTTCGGCCATCCCGAGGTCTACATCGTGGCGCTGCCGTTCTTCGGCATCGTCTCCGAGGTCTTCCCGGTGTTCTCCCGCAAGCCGGTCTTCGGCTACAAGGGCCTGGTCTTCGCCACGATCTCGATCGCGGCGCTGTCCATCGCCGTCTGGGCGCACCACATGTACGCCACGGGCGCGGTGCTCCTGGCGTTCTTCTCCTTCATGACCTTCCTCATCGCCATCCCGACGGGCATCAAGTTCGTCAACTGGATCGGCACGCTGTGGAAGGGCAAGATCACCTTCGAGACGCCGATGCTGTTCGCGCTCGGCTTCCTCGTCACGTTCCTGTTCGGCGGCCTCACCGGCATCCTGCTGGCGTCGCCGCCGCTGGACTTCCACGTCTCGGACACCTACTTCGTCGTCGCGCACTTCCACTACGTGCTGTTCGGCACGATCGTGTTCGCCACCTACTCGGGCATCTACTTCTGGTTCCCGAAGATGACCGGGCGGATGCTCGACGAGACGCTCGGCAAGTTCCACTTCTGGACGACGTTCATCGGCTTCCACACCACGTTCCTGGTGCAGCACTGGCTGGGCAACGAAGGCATGCCGCGCCGCTACGTCGACTACCTGCCCTCGGACGGCTTCACGACGCTGAACGTGATCTCGTCGATCGGGGCGTTCGTCCTCGGTGCGTCCACGCTGCCGTTCATCTGGAACGTGTTCAAGAGCTACCGGTACGGCCGGGTGGTCACCGTGGACGACCCGTGGGGTTACGGCAACTCGCTGGAGTGGGCGACGTCGTGCCCGCCGCCGCGGCACAACTTCACCGAGCTGCCCCGGATCCGCTCGGAGCGCCCGGCGTTCGAGCTGCACTACCCGCACCTGGTGGAGCGCTACCGAGCGGAGGCGCACGTCGGCCGCGGGCACGCGCCGTCCGAGCTCGCGGCGCAGGGCGTCGGCGAGGAGTCGCAGCCGGACGACGACCCGCAGTCGCGCTGAACCCGCCCGGGGAGGCACCGGTGACCGCTGGAACAAGCGTCCTGATCACGGTCACCGGGCCGGACCGGCCGGGGGTGAGCTCGGTGCTCTTCGCCGCGCTCACCCGCCACGAGGTCGACCTGGTCGACGTCGAGCAGGTCGTCATCCGCGGCCGGCTCACGCTCGGCGTCCTCGTGGCGACGCGGCGGGACCCGGAGGAGCTGCAGGAGACGGTCGAGCAGGCGATGGCGAGCATCGCCATGCAGGTCGAGGTCTCGATGGCGGCCGCGGACACGCCGCCGGCCCGGCGGCACTCCACGCACGTCGTCACCGTGCTGGGGCAGCCGGTGACGGCGCGCGCGTTCACGAGGGTCGCGACGGCGATCGCGGAGCTGGGCGCCAACATCGACGCCATCCGGCGCCTCGCGGACTACCCCGTCACCGCTTTGGAGCTGCTCGTCTCGCAGGACCCGTCGGACCCGACCGTCTACCCGCCGGGCACTCTGCGCGCCCGGGCGTTGGAGGTCGCGCAGACGGCCGGGGTGGACGTCGCGGTGGAGCGGATGGGGCTCATGCGGCGCAGCAAGCGGCTCATCGTGTTCGACGTCGACTCCACGCTCGTCCAGGGCGAGGTGATCGAGATGCTCGCTGCCCGTGCGGGTGCAGAGGCGGAGGTCCGCGCCGTCACGGAGGCGGCGATGCGCGGTGAGCTGGACTTCGCAGAGGCGTTGCGGCGGCGGGTGGCGGTGCTCGAGGGGCTGCCGGTCTCGGTGCTGGACGAGGTCGCCGCCGAGCTGACCCTGATGCCCGGGGCGCGCACGACGATCCGCACGCTGAAGCGGCTCGGGTTCCGCTGCGGGCTCGTCTCCGGCGGGTTCACGTCGGTGATCCGCAGGCTCACGGACGAGCTGGGCATGGACTTCTGCGCGGCGAACGAGCTGGAGGTCGTCGACGGGAAGCTCACGGGCCGGGTCGTCGGCGAGATCGTGGACCGGGCGGGCAAAGCGGTGGCGCTCGGCCGGTTCGCGGAGGAGTCCGGCGTGGCGCTCACGCAGACGGTCGCGGTCGGCGACGGCGCCAACGACATCGACATGCTCTCCGCCGCCGGCCTCGGCATCGCGTTCAACGCCAAGCCCGCGCTACGGGCGGTCGCCGACACCGCGATCACCCACCCCTACCTCGACATCGTGCTGTTCGTGCTCGGCATCAGCCGCGACGAGGTCGAGCGGGCGGACGCCGCGGAGGGCCTCCTGCGCCGTGTCCCCATCGCCTGAACCCCGTCGAGAACGACATTGTGCTGATCCACAGGGCCCTGCAGGCTGCACAACGTCGTTCTCGACGGTGCTGGACGCGGTTGCGGCCCGGTACCCGGGGGTGAAGGCCGGGGTGATCCCACCGGAGGCGGACGGGCCCGTGCGCGCCATGGCGATGGTGCTGCACCTGGAACGCGACGCCCCGCCGCGCACGGCCGTCCTGGAGGCGGCGGCCGCCGCGGCGCTCGCCGTCTGCCTCGATCCCCGGTGCGCGCCGGGCGGGGAGTGGCACGAGGCCGTCGCGTCGTGGACGGCCGGCCGGATCCGCAAGATCGCCCGTCGGGCGCGTGGCGCGCACTGGGCGGCGGTCCAGGAGGTGCCCGGGGTGACGTGGGCGGTGCCGATCGGCGGAGGTGCCCCTGGCGGCGGACCGGCCGTCGCCGAGGTGCGGGCGCTGGTGCCCGGCCCGGTCGACGAGGTGCCCAAGGTCGTCTCCCGCCTGCAGATCGGTGGCACGGACCTGCCCGAGGACGAGCCCGGCCCCGTTCCGGACGGCGCGGTGGCGATCCACCTCAACCCGCGGATCGGGATGTCGGTCGGGAAGGCGGCTGCGCAGGTGGGGCACGCGTCGATGCTGTGGGCGGCGGTGCGCGGCGTCGACAGCATCGACGAGATGCCGCGCTTCGCCGTGCGGACGGCGTCGCCGGACAGGTGGGCGCAGCTGTGCGCCGCCGTCGGCCGCGACGAGGCCGTGGCGGTGCGCGACGCGGGCTTCACCGAGGTCGATCCGGGCACGATGACGTGTGTGATCGACGGTTGAGCTGACGCGCCCCCGTCGAGAACGGCGTTCTGCTGATCAACAGGGCCCCGTGGGCTGCACAACGTCGTTCTCGACGGGGCCCCCACGGGACCGGCACCGGGACCGGACCGCGCGGGAATCCCGCGACCGCCGTTCCCGTGTGACCATGGGCTGTTGATCGACCACGGAGGGTGGCTGTGGCGTCTCGGGGGTCCCGCAACGGCTCGTCCGTGCGCCGTCGGATGCTGGCGCGGCGGCTGCGGCTGCTGCGCGAGGCGGCCGGGCTGACCCTCGCCGACGCCGCACCCGCGCTGGACTGGTCGGTGAGCAAGCTGAGCCGCATCGAGATCGCCCAGGTCGGGGTGGACGTGCACGGCGTGCGCAGCATGCTCGACCTCTACGAGGCGGCCGACCAGTGGACCGAGCTGGTGGAGCTGGCCCGGGAGGCGAACCAGCGGGGCTGGTACCGGGCGTACGGGCTCGGCGACCACAGCTACGTCGGCTACGAGACCGAGGCCGTGCAGGTGCAGGAGTACGCCGCCGGCTTCGTGCCCGGGCTGCTGCAGGTGGCCGACTACGCGAAGGCGCTGTTCCTCGCCACGCCCATCCGGCGCAGCGCCGCGGAGCTGGAGCGGGAGATCGCGGTCCGGATGATCCGCCAGCGGCGGCTCACCGCGGCCGAGGACGAGCTGCGGCTGGTGGCGATCGTGGCCGAGGGGGTGCTGCGCAACCCGGTGGGCGGGCCAGCCGTGCTGGGCGCCCAGCTGGAGCACCTGCTGATCGCCGCCGAGCTGGACAACGTGTCCCTGCAGGTGCTGCCGGCCGGGGCCGGCGCGCACGCGGCGCTGGCGTCCGGGTTCTACGTGCTGAGCTTCGGCGACATCGGCGAGCCGGACATGGCCTACGTCGAGCACGCGCTCGGCGCGGTGCATCTGGAGAAGGAGGCGGAGGTGTCGCTGGCTAGACTCGCATTCGACCAGCTGCGGTCCCTCGCGCTGGCCCCGGCCGAGTCGCTCGCGCTCGTGGAGCGCGCGCTCGCCGAGTCGTAGGCGACACCGGAGGAGGGCGTCGTGCACCCCGACGGCCTGACCTGGCGGACGAGCAGCTTCAGCGGTGGCAACGGCGGGAGCTGCGTGGAGGTGGCGTTCCTGCCCGACGGGGGCGTCCTGGTCCGCGACACGAAGGACCGCGCACTCGCCCCGCACCGCTATACCGCCGCCGAGTGGGACGCGTTCGTCGCCGGTGTGCGGGCGGGGGAGTTCGACCGGCCCTGACGAGGGCGCCCTGACGAGGGCGCCCTGACGAGGGCGTCCGGCCCCGCACACCGGGCCGATCCAGGCCCGATGACCTGCATCGTCGGCTGATCGCCCGAGTCGTCCGCGACGAACGGTCGAATGCACCACTCGGCTTCGCGCCACGACCGTTCCCCGAGCGCCGTTCACTCGTTGGGGTCTTCGGGTGGTCGACACCGGGAGGTGGCCGTGGGGGATGCAGGTGGGCTGGTGGTCCTCGCCGTGGACGACGAGGAGCCGGCTCTGGACGAGCTCGCGCTGCTGCTGGGCGAGCAGCCGGGCGTCGGCACGGTGCTGCGCGCGAGCGACGCCGCGGAGGCGATGCGGATCGTCGACGGGAACGGGTCCCGCCCCGTCGACGTCGTCTTCTCCGACATCCACATGCCCGGCCTGGACGGCATGGAGCTGGCCCGCCACTGCGCCGGCCTCGCCGATCCGCCCGCCATCGTCTTCGTGACGGCCAACGACACGTGCGCGCTCGACGCCTACGAGGTGGGCGTCGTGGACTACGTGCTCAAGCCTGTGCGGTCGGACCGGCTCCGCCAGGCTCTGCGGCGCGCGCCCACCGGCCGCCGGGAGCGCCCGGCCGTCGCCGGTCGTCGGGAGCGTCCCACCGGGGAGGTCGTGGCGGTCGAGCTCGGCGGCCACACCACGCTCGTCCCGCGCGACGCGGTGCGCTGCGTGGTCGCGGAGGGCGACTACGTCCGCCTGCACACGCCTGCCGGGAGCCACCTCCTCCGGGTCCCGCTGTCGGTGCTGGAGGAGCGCTGGGCGGGTGCGGGATTCCTGCGGGTGCACCGCTCCTACCTGGTGGCCGCCTCCGCGATCTCCGCGCTGTGCCCGGAGGGCGACGGCCACGTCCTGGTCCTCGGCGCGGGGCCGCAGGCGATGCGGGTGCCGGTGAGCCGCAGGCGGATCTCGCAGGTGCGGCGGATGCTGCGCGGGGAGCACGGTCGCCGCAGCGCCTGACGATCCGGTCTCAGGCGTCCCGGAGCCGCCTCAACGCGCCGAGCACGGTGTCACGGTCCTGCGTCGGCCAGAACGGGGGCAGGGACGCCCGCAGGAAACCGCCGTAGCGGGCGGTGGCGAGGCGGGGATCCAGGACCGCGACGACCCCCCGGTCGCCCATCCCGCGCAGCAGCCGGCCCGCGCCCTGCGCGAGCAGCAGCGCGGCATGCATCGCCGAGACCGACAGGAAGCCGTTCGCGCCACGGGCGTCCGCGGCCCGCTGCCGGGCGGCGACCAGCGGGTCGTCGGGACGGGGGAACGGGATGCGGTCGATGATCACGCACGACAGGGACGGTCCGGGGACGTCCACGCCCTGCCACAGCGACAGCGTCCCGAACAGCGTTGTCGCCTCGTCCTCGGCGAACTTCTTCACCAGCAGCATCGTGGCGTCCTCGCCCTGGCAGAGCAGGGGGGTGCCGAGCCGTTCCCGCAGCGCCTCGGTGGCCTGTTTCGCGGCGCGCATGGACGAGAACAGCCCCAGCGTGCGGCCACCCGCGGCCTCGACGAGCCCCGCGATCTCGTCGAGGTAGGCGGGCGGGAGGCCGTCGCGGCCGGGTGGGGGAAGGCGCCGGGCGACGTAGAGGATGCCGGCCTTCGCGTGCTGGAAGGGCGAGCCGACGTCCAGGCCGGTCCAGCGGACGGTGTCGAGGTCGACGGCGTCCGTGTCGGGCCGACCGGCCTCCGACGTGGTGGCGTCGCCCGGAGCGGGACGGCCCTCCGGTGCCCCCGTTGCGGCGCCGGGGCCGCTGCCCGCGGTACCGGGGGCCTGCGGGGGCAGGCCCCACTGGCGGGCCAGCGCGTCGAACGAGCCACCCAGCGCCAGCGTCGCGGACGTCAGCACCACGGTGCTCCGTCCGAAGAGCCGCTCCCGCAGGAGACCGCCCACCCACAGCGGTGCGATCCGGACGACCCTGTGTCGCGCCGTCTCCGAGCCCTGCGACTGCGCGGATGCGCGCTCCGCCTGCGCACCGCGCTCGGCGAGCCACACGACGTCGCGGCGCTTCGCCGGGTCGGGCTCGTCGAACGCCCCCAGCAGGCGGACGGCGGTCTCGGCGATCTCGTCCAGCGCGGCCTGGGCGACCTTGCGGCCCGTACCGTCCTCCTCGCCGCGCCGCTCGCCGGACAGCGCCTGCCGGCACCGGCCCGCGGCGTCGCGGATCGCCGACACGGCGCCCGCGACGGGGCGCGGCAGGCTGTCCCAGCGGCCGGGCGGCAGGTCCTCGCAGATGAGCGCGAACCCCTCCCCGGCCTCGACGAGCCGGTCCGCGAGCGCCTCGTCGACGAGCTTCGCGCACCGCTTGCCCGCCGTCGTGACCATGGCCGAAGTCAGCTCCGCCGTGGCGACGCCCGTGACGCGGTCCACCAGCTCGTGCGCCTCGTCGACCACCACGACGTCGTGCTCCGGCAGCACGGGGCGACCCTCCAGCGCGTCGATGGCGAGCAGTGCGTGGTTGGTGACGACGATGTCGGACTGCCCGGCCACCGCGCGCGCCCGCTCCGCGAAGCAGTCCTCGCCGACGGGGCAGCGGGACGCGCCCAGGCACTCGCGGGCGCTGACGGAGACCTGGCGCCACACGGTGTCCGGGACGCCGGGGACGAGCTCGTCGCGGTCGCCGGTCTCGGTGTCGTCGGCCCACTCGTGGATGCGCTTGACCTGGCGGCCCATCGCGGAGACGGCGAACGGGTCGAACAGCTCCTCGGCGGGGTCCACGTCGTCCTCGGGGCCGTGGAGCTTGTTGAGGCACAGGTAGTTGCGCCTGCCCTTGAGGATCGCGAACGTCGGCGCCCGGCCGAGCAGCGCCTTCAGCGCCTTGGCGAGCTTGGGCAGGTCGCGGTCCACGAGCTGGCGCTGCAGCGCGATCGTGGCGGTCGAGACGACGACGGTGGCGTCGTCGGCCACGGCGTGGCGGATCGCAGGCACCAGGTAGGCCAGCGACTTCCCGGTGCCCGTCCCGGCCTGCACGGCGAGGTGCTCGCCGGAGACGATCGCCCGGCGCACGGCCGCGGCCATCTCGTCCTGGCCCTCGCGGCGGCTCCCGCCGACGGCGTCGACGGCGGCGGAGAGCAGCTCGGCGACACCGGCCGGTTCGGAGGGGGGCACCCGAGGGAGGCTACCGAGCGGCGCCGCGCGGCGCGGCCGGATGCGTCAGGACACCGCCCGGAGGACCGCTCAGACGATCTCGACGCCCGCCTCGCGCATCATCGCGATCGCGGCCGACGTCGTCTCCGGCGCCACGCCCACACACAGGGCCAGCAGCACGCGCGTGCGGAAACCGGACGCCACGGCATCCAGCGCGGTGGCGCGGACGCAGTGGTCCGTGGCGATGCCGACGACGTCCACCTCCTGCACGCCGCGCTCGTGCAGCCATTGGTGGAGCGGGACGCGGGCGTGCGCGTGTCCCTCGAACCCGGAGTACGCGGCCGCGTGGGCGCCCTTGTCGAACACCGCCTCGATCGGACCGACGTCGAGGGCGGGGTGGAACGACGCCCCGGGGGTGCCGGCGCGGCAGTGCGGCGGCCAGGAACCCGCGAAGTCCGGGGTGTCGCTGAAATGGTCGCCCGGTTCGACGTGGTGGTCGCGGGTGGCGACGACGTGGTCGTAGCGCCCGGCTCGCGCGTGCGGGCCGATCGCCGCCGCCACCGCCGAGCCCCCGGTGACGGCGAGCGAGCCACCCTCGCAGAAGTCGTTCTGCACGTCGACGACGATCAGCGCGCGCATGACGCCACGCTACCGGCGCGAACCCGAGAGCGTGTGATCACCGAGAGTGTGACGGCGGGCCCGGATACGAGCGCCGTGTCCCATTCCCGGCGATCATGCTCGGAACTCTCCGGCGCAGGCCGCGTCGGCCGAGGCACTGATCGACGACCCGCCGAGCCGATAGCGTGGCCGCCGTGTTCCTCCCCGCGCGCCTGCTCGACCCCGCCCATGCGGCGGCGGCCGTCCTCGTCGAGCGCGGCGAGACGCTCGCGGTCGCCGAGTCCTCGGCGGGCGGGCTGATCTCGGCGGCGCTGCTGTCCTTCCCGGGGGCGTCGCGCTTCTACCGGGGCGGGCTCGTCGTCTACACCCTTGACGGGGCCCGCACACAGCTGGCGGGGGCGACCACGCCCGCACCGCAGCCACTGCGCGGGGCGTGCGAGCCGTTCGTCCGCTACCTCGCCGCCGCGGCGGCCGAGCTGCTGCGGGCGGACCGGGCCGTCGCCGAGACCGGGGCCACCGGCCCCGCCGGCAACCCCTACGGCGACCCGCCGGGCCACGCCTGGGTCGCGGTCGCCCCGGGGCAGGCCGAGCACGTGCTCACCGGCAGCGCGGACCGCGACGCGAACATGGTGGAGTTCGCGGCCAGGGCGCTGGAGCTGCTGCGGCGCGCGCTCGGGGCGTAGATCGCCGCGGCGGGTACGCAACGTCCGCCGACGAGCGCCCTGCACCTGCGGTGGCGATCATCGCGGGGATCGGCGTCAGCCCAGGAACACCGTCGGAATCGCCGGCTCCCCGCGGGAGAGCTTCAACCCCTCCCACGGCACGGACACGAGCGCCGCCCGCAGCCGTTCCCGGGCCTCGTCCAGGCCCGGCAGGCCGTCGACCGGCCGGCCGTCGCGCATGAGCGCTATGGGCAGCACCTGGTCGTGGGGGCCCAGCTCGGGCACCACGGTGGCCGGGTGGACGACCTCCTCCGTCGCGGTGCCGGTGGGCCGGTGGCGGCGCACCGCGGACTTGCGCCCGCCCTTGGACTCCTTGGACGCGCTGCGCTTGGCCACCGGCCGCTCGTCCACCTCGACGAGCTTGTAGACCATCCCCGCGGTCGGGGCGCCCGAGCCGGTGACGACCGAGGTGCCCACCCCGTAGGCGTCGACCGGCTCGGCGCGCAGCGCGGCGATGGCGTACTCGTCGAGGTCCCCGGACAGGACGATCCGGGTGCCGCCGGCCCCCAGCGTGTCCAGCTGCTCGCGAGCCTGGCGGGCGAGCACGCCCAGATCGCCGGAGTCGATGCGGATGGCGTCCAGCTCGGGGCCAGCGACGGCGATGGCGTTCTCGATCCCGCGGCGGATGTCGTAGGTGTCCACCAGCAGCGTCGTCTTCGCCCCGAGGGTGGCGACCTGGCTCGCGAACGCCGCCCGCTCGTCGTCGTGGAGCAGGACGAACGCGTGCGCGGCGGTGCCCGCGGTCGGGATGGCGTGGCGGCGCTGCGCCTCCAGGTTCGACGTGGCCGCGAACCCGGCCAGGTAGGCGGCCCGGGCCGAGGCGACGGCGGCCTCCTCGTGGGTGCGCCGCGAACCCATCTCGATCAGCGGCCGCCCCGCAGCGGCCGTCACCATGCGGGCCGCGGCCGACGCGACCGCGCTGTCGTGGTTGAGCACCGAGAGCACGAGCGTCTCCAGCAGCACGGCGTCGGCGAACGTGCCGGTGACGGTGAGGATCGGCGAGCCCGGGAAGTACAGCTCGCCCTCCGGGTAGCCGTCGACGTCGCCCGCGAACCGGTACCCGGCGAGCCACTGCAGCGTCGGCTCGTCGACGACACCGGTGAGGACCGCGAGCTCCTCCTCGCCGAACCGGAACGCCTCGATCAGCTCCAGCAGCCGTCCCGTGCCCGCGACGACACCGTAGCGGCGGCCGTCCGGCAACCGCCGCGCGAACACCTCGAACACGCAGCGCCGCGCCGCCGTGCCGTCCGCGAGGGCCGCGGCGGCCATCGTCAGCTCGTAGCGGTCGGTCAGCAGTGCGGAACCGGCGACGGCGGTGCTGGTCATGACCGTGCAGGGTATGTCCCCGTGCGGGGCGGTGGGGCCAGGTGTCACCATGGAGCCATGGCCATGCCCCTTCCCACGCCCACGAGGCAGGTGGACGAGGAGACCGACAACGTCGCGGCCGCCGAGACGCCCTGGCAGGCAGTCGTGTGGAACGACCCTGTCAACCTCATGTCCTACGTCTCCTACGTGCTCCAGAAGCTGTTCGGCTACCCCGAACCGAAGGCGACCGCCCTGATGCTCGACGTGCACCACAAGGGCAAAGCCGCGGTCTCCTCGGGCGACCGGGAGAAGATCGAGAACGACGTCGCCAAGCTGCACGCCGCCGGCCTGTGGGCCACGATGCAGCGCACGTAGCCAGGGAAGGACGAGCGGTGAACGGCTGGAAGCGGTCGGGCCGCGGTGCGCGCAGCCGTCTCGTGGCGACGTTCGCCCCGCAGGAGGCGGCCGTGCTGCGGGGGCTGGTCGAGGAGGTGCGCCAGCTGCTCGCCGGCCGCGTCGCCGAGCACCCCGTGGACGAGCTGGCCGCCCTCACCGGGATGGCGACGGGGCCGTCCACCCGCCCGGACGACCGCGTCCTCGCCCGGCTGCTTCCGGACTTCACCCGCGACGATCCCGGCCTCGCCGGGGCCCTGCGCTCCCTGCACGAACCCGCGCTGATCGAGTCGAAGCAGGAGATGGTCACCGAGGTGCTCGACACGCTGCCGTCGCAGGGCGGCCGGGTCGAGCTCACCCCCGGGCAGGCCGACCGGTGGCTGGGGGCGCTCAACGACGTCCGTCTCGCCCTCGGTACCGCCCTCGACGTGAGCGAGGACATGCCCGAGCAACTGGACCCGGAGGATCCCCGGACCCCCCACCTGGGCGTCTACCACTGGCTCACCTACGTGCAGGACGCGCTCGTGCAGGCGCGGATGCGGGTGGGCTGACCCGGTCTGCGGCCGGGAGCGATGCGATGCTGCGGCCATGGGTGCCCGCCACACCGTCCGCGTCCGCGTGCGCAGCTACGAGCTCGACGCCAACGCCCATCTCAACCACGCGAACTACCACCGCTACGGCGAGCACGCCCGAGCCGAGCACTTCCTCGCGGCGGGCGCGTCGTTCGAGCGGTTGCTGGAGCACGGTCTGGGCTTCGTGCTCCTGGAGACCCACGTGCGCTTCCTGCGCGAGCTCTGCGCGGGTGACGAGGTGGAGATCGACTCCCGCGTCGGGTTCGGCACCGGCAAGACGTTCACGATCGACCACACGCTCACCCGCGCGGACGGGGTGGTCGCCTGCGAGATCACCTGCCGGATCGGACTGATCGACTCGACGGCGCGCCGGCTCGTGGCGGATCCGGTGGGGCGGCTGCGGGAGATCGCGACGGACCCGGGGGTGCTGGGGTTGTAGCTGCGTGCGCGACCGGGTGCCGCGTGTGAGACCGGGCTCGGCGGTGTGCGACCGCTCCGGGGTGCCACGTACCCTGGACGACGTGCTGGTCATCCGAGCCGACCTCGTCGAGGCCGTCATGGCGCACGCCCGTGAGGAGCATCCCCACGAGGCCTGCGGCATGATCGCGGGCCGCGAGGGTGCCGATCGGCCCGAGCGGTTCATCCGGATGACCAATGCAGCGAAACCCACCGGCGACGCCGCCGCCGATCAGCAGGAGCGCGCGCACCGCGCCGTCCTGCTGGGCGATGCCCACGCCGAGTACGACGGCGAGGTGCGCTCCTCGCTGACGTACTACACGTACGAGACGAAGGAACGGCTGCGCGTGCAGCGCGAGATGGATGCGGCCGACGAGTGGCCGGTCGTGATGTACCACTCGCACACGCGCAGCGGGGCCTACCCGTCGCAGGTCGACGTCGACCTGGCGTCCGGTCCCGCCGCCGATCCGCGCATCCACTGGGTGATCGTGTCCACCAGTGAGGACGCGACGCCCACGGTCGCGGGCCACGAGTTCCGGTCGTTCCGGATCGTGGACGGTGTGGTCACCGAGGAAGAAGTCGACGTCGTCGAGACTTATATGTTCGCCCACACCGGCGCGGACGACGTCCCCGACCTCGGCTGACCCGCACCACCACCGATCCGGACCGATCTTCACAGGAGCACACGCATGGCCGTCACCGTCTCGATCCCCACCATCCTGCGCACGCACACCGGCGGCGAGAAGACCGTCGAGGCGAAGGGCAGCACCGTCGCCGAGGTGATCGACGACCTCGAGTCGCGCCACGCGGGCATCGCGGGGCGCCTGGTGAACGACGGCAAGCTGCACCGCTTCGTCAACATCTACGTCGACGACGAGGACGTCCGCTTCGCCGGTGGCCTCGAGGCTCCGGTGGGGGAGAACTCGACCGTGACGATCCTGCCGGCCGTCGCGGGCGGCTGATCATGGCGCGGTACGACTCACTGCTCCAGGCGGTGGGAGACACACCGCTGGTGGGTCTGCCGAACCTGTCGCCCGCGGAGCACGTCCGGCTGTGGGCAAAGCTGGAGGACCGCAACCCGACCGGCTCCATCAAGGACCGCCCGGCGCTCGCGATGATCGAGAAGGCCGAGGCGGACGGGCTGCTCGAGCCCGGGTGCACGGTGCTGGAGCCGACGTCCGGCAACACCGGCATCTCGCTGGCGATGGCGGCGAAGCTCAAGGGCTACAAGCTCATCTGCGTGATGCCGGAGAACACCTCCGTGGAGCGCCGCCAGCTCCTCGAGATGTACGGCGCCGAGATCATCTCCTCACCCGCAGCGGGTGGCTCCAACCAGGCCGTCGCGATGGCCAAGGAGCTGGCGGCGCGCAACCCGGACTGGGTGATGCTGTACCAGTACGGCAACCCGGCCAACGCGGACGCGCACTACCGCACCACCGGGCCGGAGATCCTGCGGGACTGCCCGGAGATCACGCACTTCGTCGCGGGGCTGGGCACCACCGGCACGCTCGTCGGCACCGGCCGCTACCTGCGCGAGAAGAAGCCGGACGTGCAGATCATCGCGGCCGAGCCGCGCTACGGCGACCTCGTCTACGGGCTGCGCAACCTCGACGAGGGCTTCGTCCCCGAGCTCTACGACCCGGACGTGCTCACCGGCCGCTACTCCGTCGGGTCGGCGGACGCGCTGCGGCGCACCCGCCAGTTGGTGGAGCAGGAGGGCATCTTCGCCGGCATCTCCACCGGCGGCATCCTGCACGCCGCGCTCGCCGTCGCCGAGAAGGCCGCCGGGTCGGGGGACCGGGCCGACATCGTGCTCGTCGTCGCGGACGGGGGCTGGAAGTACCTGTCCACCGGCGCGTACACGGGCACGCTGGACGAGGCCGCGGAGCGGATCGAGGGGCACCTCTGGGCGTGACGGCCGCCGTGGGGGTGACGGCCGCCGTGGGGGTGCCGCCGTCGAGAACGACCTTACGCTGATCAACAAGCCCTGTTGATCAGCAGAACGTCGTTCTCGACGGGGAGTCGGTAGCCTCGGCAGGGTGACGTCACCGCAGCAGCGCACCGGCCGTGTCCTGCCCGCCTCGCCGTTCACCGCGTTGCTCGGCATGGCCGTCTTCACGGCGATGCTGTGGGTGGTCGAGGCGTTCGACGTCGCGTCGGGCGAGCAGTTGGAGCGCAACGGGATCCTGCCGCGCATGCTGGACGGGCTGAGCGGGGTGGTCTGGGCGCCGCTGCTGCACGACGACTGGGCGCACCTCGCCGCGAACACGCTGCCGTTCTTCGTACTGGGGTTCCTCGCGCTGGCGAACGGGCTGCGCCAGTTCGTCGTGGTGACGGCCACGATCTGGGTGCTCGGCGGGCTCGCGGTGTGGCTGGTCGGCCCATCGGGCACCAACCACATCGGGGCCTCCGGGCTGATCTTCGGCTGGCTCGCGTTCCTGCTGGTCCGTGGGTTCTACGCGCGCAGTGCCGCGCAGATCACGTTGGCCGTGATGCTCTTCCTGTTCTGGGGCGGGATGCTCTGGGGTGTGCTTCCGGGACAGCCGGGGGTGTCGTGGCAGGGTCACCTGTTCGGCGCGCTCGCCGGGGTGGTCGCAGCGCGGATGGTGGCACGGGCCGACCGGGGGGCGGTCCCGGCGTAGCGGGCTCGCCCGTGCCGCGCGCTGGTGCCCGTGCCGCGCGCCGAGTGGCGTTGCCGGAGGTCAGCGGGCGGTGGCACACATCGGGCGGTGCTCGCACACGTCGGGCGGTGGTCGCACACGTCCGGTGGTGCTCGCACACGTCCGGTGGTGCTCGCACATGCCGCTGGCGGTGTGTGCCAGCGCTGCGGGGTGTGTGCGGGCGCTGCGGGGTGTGTGCGGGCGCTGTGGGGTGTGTGCGAGGTGCCCGGGGGCGGGTCGAGCGGTCGCGGGAGCCCGTCCCGCGGGCGGGGTGGCGGTGGCACACATCGGGCGGTGCTCGCACATGCCGCCGGCGGTGTGTGCCAGCGTTGCGGGCTGTGTGTGGGCGCTGCGGGGTGTGTGCGAGGTGCCCGGGGGGCGGGCCGGGCGGGTCGAGCGGTCGCGGGAGCCCGTCCCGCGGGCGGGGTGGCGGTGGCACACACCAGGTGGTGGTCGCACATGCCGCCGGCGGTCTGTGCGAGGGCCCCGCGGTGCGTGTGAGGGCTCGAGCGTGTGTTCGACGGCTCCGGGTGTGACCAGCTCCGGGATGACGGCGGCCCGGACGGTGTCCGAGGCTCGAGCGCATGTGCGAGGAGCACCGGCGGCCCCGTGCCGCGCACCGGCGAGGGCCTCCGGGTCGGCGGGACGTGTCGGTCCGCCGACGTAAGCTCGGTGCGTGCCCGCTACCCAGGATGCCCCGATCGGCATCTTCGACTCCGGAGTCGGCGGCCTCACCGTCGCCCGCGCGATCATCGACCAGCTCCCCGCCGAGCAGGTCGTCTACGTCGGGGACACCGCGCACGGGCCGTACGGGCCGCTGCCGATCGCCCAGATCCGCCGCCACGCCCTCGCCCTGGGCGACGCGCTGGCGGCACGCGGGGTGAAGGCGCTGGTCATCGCGTGCAACACCGCGTCAGCGGCCTGCCTCGCCGACGCCCGGGAGCGCTACCCGGTCCCGGTCGTGGAGGTCGTCCGCCCGGCCGTGCGCCGCGCGGTGTCGGCCACCCGCAACGGCCGGGTCGGGGTGATCGGCACGAAGGCCACCATCGCCTCGGGCGCGTACCAGGACGCCTTCACCGCCGCCAGGGACGTGGAGATCACCGCCGTGGCCTGTCCCCGGTTCGTGGACTTCGTGGAGCGCGGCATGACCAGCGGGCGCCAGGTCCTCGGCCTGGCGCAGAGCTACCTGGAGCCGCTGCAGCGCGCCCGCGTCGACACCGTGGTGCTGGGCTGCACGCACTACCCGCTGCTCGCCGGGGTGCTCCAGATCGTGCTGGGCCCGGACGTCACGCTCGTGTCGAGCGCGGAGGAGACGGCCAAGGACGTCGTGCGGGTGCTGATGGCGGGGGAGCTGCTGCGCGATCCCGAGGGCCCGCCGCCCCCGCCGCACGAGTTCCTCGCTACGGGTGATCCGGAACCGTTCCGCCGCCTCGGACGCCGCTTCCTCGGCCCGGAGATCGGCACCGTCGCCACGCTCGGGACGGGGCTCGATCCCGTTCCGGCCCGATGAGCCCGGCGCGTGCCCGGCTGCCCTGGCGGGTGCACCTGCTGGCCACCGGCGCGTTCGCCGTTGGCACGAGTGCCTACGTCGTCTCGGGGGTGTTGCCGCTGGTGAGCGAGGACCTCGGGGTGTCGGTCGCGGCCGCGGGGCAGCTCACCACGGTGTTCGCGCTCGCCTACGCCCTCGGCGCACCGCTGCTCGCGGTGCTCACCGGCCGCTGGGAGCGGCGCACGCTGCTCGTCGCCGCGCTCGCCACCGCGACGGTGGGCAACCTCGTCTGCGCGCTCGCGCCGAACTACCCACTGTTGCTCGGGGGCCGCGTCGTCGCCGCGCTCGGGGCTGCGGTGCTCACCCCCGGTGCCACCGCCGTCGCCACGCAGCTCGCGGCGCCTGCGCAGCGCGGACGGGCGGTCGCGGCCGTGTTCGGCGGCATCACGCTCTCGCTGGTGGTGGGTGTCCCGCTGGGCAGCCTGCTCGGCGGGCCGCTCGGCTACCGGGGGGTGTTCGCGCTGATCGCGGGGCTGTGCCTGGCCGGCGCCGTGGCCGTCCGGCTGCTGATGCCGGTCGTGGCGGCGCCGCAGGCGGCCGGGCTGCGGGAGCGGATCGCGGTCGCCGCGGACACCCGCGTGCTCGCCGTGCTGACGATCACGGTGCTCGCCCTGACCGCGATGATGTCGGTCTACTCCTACGCCGCACCGCTGTTCGAGGCATCGGCCGGGGTGCGCCGCGAGGCGCTCGGGCTGCTCCTGCTCGCCTACGGCGTCGGCGCGCTCGCGGGCAACGCGCTCGGCGGGCGGCTCGCGGACCGCTACGGCAGCAAGCGCCCGATGGTGGCCTCCATGGCGAGCTTCACCGTGCTGCTCGGGCTCCTGCCGTTCGCCATCTCGACCGCCATCGGTGCGGCCGTCGCGCTGTTCCTGCTCGGCGCGGCGGGATGGACCACCAACGCGCCCGTGCAGAGCAGGCTCATCGCGCTCGCGCCGGATGGTGCTTCGCTGCTGCTGGCGCTCAACGCGTCCGCGGTCTACCTCGGCGTGGGCCTGGCCGGGCTGATCGGCGGCGCGGTCGTCGCCACGCTCGGCGTCGCCCCGCTCGCCCCGGTCGCCGCCGGGATCGCGCTGCTCGCGCTGCTGCTCGTCCCCTACGCGATGCGCGGAGAACCTGCGGTAGCTTCGCGGCCGTGATCGACGCGCTGGTGGTCGTGCTCCTCGTCGCGACGGGGGCGCTGGCCGTGTACGGGGTGGTGCTCACGGTGCGCAACCGCCCGCCGGACCGCTTCGCCAAGCTTGCCGTCGGCGTCGTCGTCGCGTTGCTGGCGCTGCAGGCCGTCATCGCGGCGTTCCAGGTGTTCACCGGCACGCAGCTGCCGGAGACCTCGACGTTCCTCATCTACCTGGTCGTCTCGGTGTGCGTGCTGCCGATCGCGCTCCAGTGGGCGACCGCGGAGTCCTCGCGCTGGGGCGGGGCGGTCATCGCGGCCGCCGCGATCGCCACGGGGGTGGCCGTCCTGCGCCTGCAGGGACTGTGGGTGCCGCTTGCGTGACCACCCCGACCAGCGCCCCGCCACCGCGACCGGGCCGGGCCGGCTGCTCATCGCGATCTACGCCATCTTCGCGCTGTCCGCGACGGCCCGAGCGGGTGTCCAGATCGCCACCCGGTTCTCCGAGGCGCCGGTGCCGTACCTGTTGTCGCTGCTCGCGGGGGTGGTCTACATCCTCGCGACGATCGGGCTGGCCGGGCGGGCGCCGTGGGCACGCAGGCTCGCCTGGGGCGCCGTGGTGTTCGAGCTGGTCGGCGTGCTCACGGTCGGCACCCTCAGCCTGGTGGACGCCGCGGACTTCCCCGACGACACCGTCTGGTCGGGCTTCGGGCGCGGCTACGGCTTCGTGCCGCTGGTCCTGCCGATCGCCGGGCTCTGGTGGCTCATCCACACTGGACGAGTCGCGCGCAAGGTCTCCTGACACGTCCGGGCATGTCCTCGCGGTGTGACAAGCGGTACGGCGCGGGCTAGCTTTCCGCCATGCGGCTCATCGTGCTCGGGTGCTCGGGTAGCGGACCGGGGCCGACCTCGCCCGCGTCCGGCTACCTCGTCCGTGCGGGCGACGTCGCACTCACGCTGGACCTGGGCAACGGCACGTTCGGGGCGCTCCAGCGCCACATCGACCCGTGGGGGCTGGACGCCGTCGCGTTCTCCCACCTGCACCCGGACCACTGCGCGGACTTCTCCGCCCTGGTCGTGCACCGGCGCTACCACCCCTTCCCGCCCTTCGACCCCGCCCGCAGGCCGCTCCCGGTGCTCGCGCCGGGCGAGGCGCCGCGCCGCTTCGCCTGCCAGTACGCGCCGTCCGCGACGGAGCTGGCCGCGACGGACCTCACCGATGTCTTCACCTTCCACGCCCTCGGCGACGGGGTGCGCGTCCCGGTGCGCGACGTGACGGTGCGGGCGGGCGCTGTGGACCACCTCTGCGAGGCCTACGCCCTGCGGGTCGAGCACGAGGGACGCAGCCTCGTGTTCTCCGGCGACACCGGCCCGTGCCCCGGCCTGGTGGAGCTGGCCCGCGGCGCGGACGTACTGCTGTGCGAGTCGTCCTGGCCGCACGTCACGGACCGGTGGACGGAGCCGCCGACCGGCGTCCACCTGTCCGCGCGGCAGGCGGGGGAGCACGCCACCGCGGCGGGTGTGGGCCGGCTGCTGCTCACCCACGTTCCCCCGTGGGTGGACGGGGCGCAGCTACTCGCGGAGGCCAAGGAGGCGTTCGACGGGCCGGTCGAGATGGTCGTCCCGGACGAGGGCTACGACGTCTGATCGGCGGTGTGCAGCATCACACCGAAATAGTTGACCTGATGTAACGATCGCGGCCCGTCGATCGCTCACATGGATGTGAGCACCACCCTCCTGCGCCACCGGCACGCGGCGCCGGAGCCGACCCTGACGCCGGCCCCGCCCCCTGCCCAGGCACCCTCCACCGGCCACGGCCAGGTCTTCGTCGACGACTCGGGCAGGCGGCGGCGCATCGTGCGCCGTTTCGCCATCGCGCTGGCCGTCGGCGCCGTGCTGTACCTCGCGGCCGTCGTGGGCGCCCTCGGCGACACTTCCGTCCGGCCCGGGGTCGAGGTGCCGGCGGATGCCGGCAACGGACAGGTCGCCGGATTCCCGCTGGACCCGGGCACGCCGGGCCTGCTCACCGCGCGGCCCGCTGCGCCCACCCGGCCGGCCATCACGTCCCGGCCGCGGGCCACCGCGACACCGAAGCCCACCCCGAAGCCGTCGGCGGGCCCGACGACGGCGCCCGCGCCCTCGACCGCGCCGTCCACCGCACCGTCCACAGGGCCCTCGACGACGGCGACGCCGAGCTCGACCGCGACGTCGACCGCATCGCAGCCGGGCGCGACGACGTCGCGTGGCTCCACGAGCCCCAGCGGCTCGGCGGTGACCCCGTGAGCAGGCACGCCGCCCTGCGCGGCCACCTGCTGCGTCCCAAGAGGCTGCTCCTCGCGACCCTCTTCGTGACGTTCTGCTGCATCCTGCTGGTCAACGGGCTCATCCGCTCCCAGGTGGGCGTGGACGCCCTCGGCGCCGCCGCGGAGGGCCCCGACGACCACGTTCCGAGCGCGGTGACCGACGGCGGCCCGATCGTCGATCTCACCGACGGGCACATGCGCAGCTTCGCCATGCCGCCCCGGACCGTCGCCCTCACCTTCGACGACGGCCCCGACCCCACCTGGACCCCCCAGATCTTCGACGTGCTGCGCAGCCACGGCGTGCCCGGGACGTTCTTCGTCGTCGGCTCGCACGTCACCGCCTACCCGGAGCTGGTCCGCGAGATCCGCGACTCCGGCTCCGAGATCGGGCTGCACACGTTCACCCACCCCGACCTGGGCACCGTCTCCCCGCAGCGGGTCTCGCGCGAGCTCGCCGCCACCCAGCTCGCACTCGCCGGCGCCACCGGCCGGCTGAGCTACCTCGTCCGGCCGCCGTACTCGTCGGAGGCCTCGGCGGTCGACGACGCCGGCTACGCCGTCATGCAGCAGATCGGCGCCGACGGCTACGTCACGGCGTTCGTCGACGTCGACGGCGAGGACTGGCAGCGCCCCGGCGTCGACCAGATCGTCGCCGACGCCACCCCGCCCGACGGGCAGGGTGCGGTCGTGCTGCTGCACGACGCGGGCGGCGACCGTGCCCAGACCGTCGCGGCGCTGGAGAAGCTCATCCCCGAGCTGCAGGCGAAGGGCTACACGTTCACCACCGTCACCGCGGGCGCTGGCCTGCCCGACGCCGCCACCCCCGCGAGCTGGTCGCAACGGGCGCTCGGCACGCTGCTGCTCGGCGCGGCCGGGACCGCCGAGCTGGTCGTCGGCTTCCTCGAGTGGAGCCTGCTCATCGTCGGCGGCCTCGTCGTGCTGCGGCTGGTCGTGATGGTGGTGGCCGCCGTGGTGCAGGCACGCCGTCGGCGCCGGCAGAGCTGGGGCCTGCCCGTGACAGTGCCCGTGAGCGTCGTCGTCCCCGCCTACAACGAGAAGGACACCATCGAGCGGACGGTGCGTTCGCTCGTCGCGAGCGACCACCCCCTCGAGGTGATCGTCGTCGACGACGGCTCCACGGACGCGACGGCCGAGCTGGTCGCGTCGCTGCGGCTGCGCAACGTGCGGGTGCTGCGCCAGCCCAACGGCGGCAAGCCCGCCGCCCTCAACGCCGGCATCGCCGCCGCGAGGAACGAGATCGTCGTCATGATGGACGGCGACACGATCTTCGAGCCGTCTACCGTGCGCCGCCTCGTGCAACCGTTCGCCGACCCCGCGGTCGGTGCCGTCGCGGGGAACGCCCGCGTCGCGGACCGTCGCCGCCTCATCTCCCGCTGGCAGCACATCGAGTACGTGATCGGCTTCAACATCGACCGCCGCGTGCAGGACCTGTGGCAGGCGATGACCACCGTCCCCGGCGCGATCGGCGCCTACCGCCGCTACGCGCTGCGCGAGGTCGGCGGCGTCAGCGACGACACCCTCGCCGAGGACACCGACCTCACCATCGCGCTCGGCCGCCGGGGCTGGGCCGTCGTCTACGAGCCCACCGCGCGGGCCTGGACCGACGCCCCGTCGACGTTCGCCCAGCTCTGGCGGCAGCGCTACCGGTGGAGCTACGGCGTCATGCAGTCGCTGTGGAAACACCGCCACGCGCTGGTCGAGCGCGGCCGCTCCGGGCACGTCGGCCGCGTCGGGCTGCTGGTCACGGCGCTCTTCCAGGTGGTGCTGCCGCTGCTTGCACCGATGGTGGACGTCTACCTCGTCTACGGGATGATCTTCCTCGATCCCGCCACGACGCTGGTCACCTGGAGCGCCGTGCTCGGCCTGCAGATGCTCACCGGCGCCGTCGCGTTCCGCCTGGAGGGCGAGCCGCTGCGCGGGCTGCTCCTCCTGCCGCTGCAGCAGGTCGTCTACCGCCAGCTCATGTACGCCGTGCTCGCGCAGTCGGTGCTGTCCGCGCTCGTCGGGGACCGGCTGCGCTGGCAGAAGATCCCGCGAGCGGGCCGGTTCAGCGCCGCCGAGCTGGACGGGGCCCTCCGGTGAGGCGGGCCGTCCTCGTCGTCCTGCTGCTGGCGGGTGTCGCCGTGGGCTGCGCGCAGGCCCCGGCGGTTCCGGCGACCCCCCGTGTCGCGCCGCCGCCGGCTCCCGCGGCGTCCTCGGCGGGGTCCTCGGCCCCGGGCGGCACCGTCCGCGTCGAGGTCACCTTCTACGCCGGCGCGGACAACGACCCGCCCGGCAGCGCCGACATCGCCTACCCCAACGGCCGCCACCAGACCGCGGGCGGCACCGGCACGTGGGCCGACCCGCTGACCCTCGCGAGCGACCCCGCGGAGCTGCCCGTCGGCACGATCGTCTACCTCCCGCGCCTGCAGAAGTACTTCGTCATGGAGGACGACTGCGAGGAGTGCATCGCGGAGTGGAAGCGCGACCATCACGGGCACGTCGACCTGTGGGTGTCCGCGGCGACCGACCCCGGCGTGATCACCTGCGAGGAGGCACTCACCCAGGACCGGCCGGAGACGATCGAGATCAACCCGCCCGCGGACCGTCCCGTCGATCCGCGCCCGCTGCACGACGCGGCGTCGGGGGCCTGCTGGCCGCACACCTAAGCTGACCCGCGTGACGCGAGCAGACGGCAGGGCGGACGGCGAGCTGCGCCCGGTGCGGATCACCCGCGGCTTCCAGAAGCACCCCGCGGGCTCGGTGCTGATCGAGTTCGGCGACACCAAAGTGCTGTGCGCGGCGAGCGTGACCGAGGGCGTGCCGCGCTGGCGGAGGGGATCGGGGCTCGGCTGGGTCACCGCCGAGTACGCGATGCTGCCGTCGGCCACGCACGACCGCAGCGACCGCGAGTCCGTGAAGGGCCGCATCGGCGGGCGTACCCACGAGATCAGCAGGCTCATCGGGCGCTCACTGCGGGTCGCCATCGACCTCAAGGCCCTCGGCGAGAACACCATCGCGCTGGACTGCGACGTCCTGCAGGCCGACGGCGGCACCCGCACCGCCGCCGTCACCGGCGCGTACGTCGCGCTGGCCGATGCCGTCACCTGGCTCGGTGCGCACGGCCGTCTCGCCGATCCCAAGCCGCTGGCCTGCCAGGTCGCGGCCGTCAGCGTCGGGGTGGTGGACGGGCGCGTGCGGCTGGACCTGCCTTACTCCGAGGACTCGCGCGCCGAGGTCGACACGAACGTCGTCGCGACGGACACGGGCACCCTCATCGAGATCCAGGGCACCGGCGAGGGCGCCACGTTCACCCGCAAGACCCTCGACGCCATGCTGGACTGCGCGCTCGGCGGCATCGCGCAGCTCGCCGCGATCCAGGCCGCGGCGCTCGCCGAGCCGTACCCGGGGGAGCTGCCAGCGTGAGCACCCTGCTGCTCGCCACGCGCAACCCCGCCAAGCTCGCCGAGCTGCGCCGCCTCCTGGACGGGGCGGAGGTGCTCGGCCTCGCGGACGTGCCGGAGTTCCCCGAGGCGCCCGAGACCGGGGCGACGTTCGCCGAGAACGCGCTGGCCAAGGCCCGTGACGCGGTCGCCGCCACCGGGCTTCCCACGATCGCGGACGACTCGGGGCTCACGGTGGACGCGCTGAACGGCATGCCGGGTGTGCTGTCGGCGCGGTGGTGCGGGAAGCACGGTGACGACGTCGCGAACCTCGAACTGGTCCTGGGCCAGATCGCCGACGTCCCGGACGAGCGCCGGGGCGCCGCGTTCGTCTGCGCCGCGGCCCTGGTGCTGCCGTCGGGGGTCGAGGTCGTCGAGCAGGGGCAGTGGCGCGGGCGCCTGGTCCGGGCCCCGCGCGGGACGAACGGCTTCGGCTACGACCCGATCTTCGTCCCGGACGGGGAGACCCGCACGTCCGCGGAGCTCGCGGCGGAGGAGAAGGACGCGCAGTCCCATCGGGGGCGTGCGATGCGGGCGCTGCTGCCGCACCTGCGCGCGCTCGCGGGCGCCTGACGGCGGCGTACCGCCGGGCACGTTGGACGAGCGGCGCGTTCGGCCAGCTCAGTTGGACGAACGCGCCGCTCGTTGCGGGCGGGGCCGTCGGTACCGTGGATCCGTGCTCCCCGCGCCCGATCCCGCGCCCACGCGGTCCCGTGCCCGCTGGGCCGTCGCGGGGCTCGCGGCGCTCGCCGCAGCGGCGCTGGCGGTGCTCGGGTTCCGCGACCACCTGCCCGACGTCGCGGCCGCCCTCGCCCCGGCGCTCGCCGCCGTCCGCGCCGCGGGGATCTGGGCGCCTGCGGTGTTCGTGCTGCTCCAGACGGTGGCCACGGTCGCGCCGGTCCCGCGCACGGTCTTCACCGTGGCGGCCGGGGTGCTCTTCGGGTCGCTGTGGGGTGCGCTCGTCGCCGTCCTCGCGACGACCAGTGCCGCGGTGCTGGCGTTCTGGCTGGTACGGCTCGGCACCGCGCGGTTCGTCGCCCGCCACGCGGACCGGCGCGCCATGGCCTGGGTGCACCAACGGCTCGACCACCGCGGGATGCTCGCCGTGCTGTCGCTGCGGCTGCTGCCGATGGTGCCGTTCCCCGTGCTCAACTACGCGTCGGGTGCCTCCGGGGTGCGGTTCGCGCCCTACCTCGCGGGCACGGTCCTCGGGGTGCTCCCCGGCACGCTCGCCGTCGTGGTCCTCTCCGACGCGGTCGTGGGCGGGGCGCCGGATCCGCGGCTGCTCGCCGTGTCGGTGGCGTGCACCGTGCTCGGCGCCGCCGGCGTGCTGCTGGCCTCCCGGCGGCCCATGCAGGGGCGTGAGTCCGTGCCCTGTCCACCCGCCCGATCCGGCGGGGGTTGACGCCGACCCACGCACGGGACGCTTCGGTGCAACGATGACGGTGATGGAGTCCTACGTCGAGCATCCGCCGCTGCCGGGACTGGCAGAGGTCGTGCGGACCGTCTGGATCCAGCGCACCGGTGAGGCGGCGTACGTGCAACGGCACCTGCCCACGGGCGGGGTCGAGATCCACTTCCCGGTCGGTGGCCATCCCCGGCTGATCGGTCCGCTGACCGGTCCGCGGATCGAGGTCATCCCGGCGCGCACCACGCTCCTGGGTGTGCGGTTCCATCCAGGAGCGACGCCACCCCTCCCGACGGTGCTCGAGGACCTTGTGGATCAGCGGCTGGGCCTCGTGGACCTGTGGGGGAGCTCGGCGGACCGCCTCACGGAGGCGGTGGCCCGAGCCGGGACGCCCGAGCTGGCGCTCAGGTGCGCGCAGGCCCACCTCCTGCACGAGTACCGAGGCGCGGTCCGTGCGGATCCGCTGGTGGGCGAAGCCGTGAAGGCGCTGATGCCCTGGCACCCGGTCGGCATCGGGGCCCTGGCCGCCCACCTGGCCCTGTCCGCGAGCCAGCTGCGCCGCCGCTGCCTGCACGCCGTGGGGGTGGGCCCCAAGGTCCTCCAGCGGACGTTGCGGTTCCAGGGGTTCCTCGCGCTGGCCCAGGCCGGCGCCACGGCCACGGGCCGCTGTGGTGCGGACGGCATGGCGGGGCTCGCGGTCGATGCGGGGTACGCCGATCAGGCACATCTCGGCCGGGAGTGCGTGCGTCTGACCGGCCTCACGCCGCGCCGCCTCCTGGGCGGCAGCATCGACCGATGCGCCTGCGGCCATGAGCATTCCGCCTCCTTCGTGCCCTTCCTCGCCACCCGTGGTCGGCCGCCGCTTCGGGTCTGAGCCTGCGCGATTCGTTCAAGACCCCTCGGCGCGCCGCTCGTAGCGTCGTCCCCGTGCCCGATCTGGCCGAGCTCGTCGACCCGCGGGAGATACCCGGCGTGCCCCACCTGCTCCCCGGAGTGGCCCGATGATCCTCGTCACCGGCGGACTGGGCATGATCGGCGCTCACACCGCCCGCGCGCTCGTCGACCTCGGGCACGAGGTCGTCGTCACCGGGCACCGCCGGATCGAGGTCCCGTCGTTCCTCGCCGGCCGGGTCACCGTCGAACCCCTCGACGTCACCGACCGGGGCGCCGTCCTCGCCGTCGGCGATCGCCACGACATCAGCGACATCGTCCACCTCGCCGGCAGCATCCCCGGCCAGGACCCGGTCGCGTTCCTCCGCACGGACACGACCGGCCTGCTCAACGCGATGGACGCCGCCCGCACCTGGGGCGTTCGCAGGTTCGCCGTCGCCAGCAGTCTCGGCGTGTACGTCGGCCGGGCCGAGACCTGCTGGCACGAGGAGCTCGCGCTGCCCACCGCAGACCTGCCACATCTGATCGTCGCCTTCAAGAAGGCGGTCGAGCCACTCACCACGCACGGCCTCGCCGGCACCGGGGTCCAGCCGGTCGTGCTCCGGATCGGCAGCATCTGGGGACCGCTGATGGACCCGGAATCGCCGTTCCACCCGATCCCGCCCTACATCAGTGCGGCACTGCGCGGTGAGGAGCCGCAGCCGCCGCACGCCGACGACGGCGGCGACAGCTGCTACGCCCCCGACGCCGGGCGCGCGATCGCCCTGCTGACGACCGCGGACACCCTGCGGCACGACACCTACAACGTGTCCAGCGGCCGACCGTTCACCCACCGCGAGCTCGCGGACGCCGTGGCGGCGACCATCCCCAGCCTGCGGCTCGATCTCCTGCCCGGACGCCGGCACGGCCCCGGCACCGACCCCTGTCTCGACATCACCCGGCTCACGCAGGACACCGGCTTCACGCCGGCCTTCGACATCGCCGCGGCGGTCGCCGACTACGTCGCGTGGCGCGCCGAGAACGCCCGATGAAGGAGCACCCATCCATGCCCGACGCCGCCCTGCCCCCCATCGTCGATCACGAGACATGGCGCAAGGAGCTGGCCGAGCTGCGCGTCCGGGAGAAGGCAGCCACCAGGGAGCTCGACGCGATCGCCGCACGGCGACGACGGCTACCGATGGTGAGAATGCCCGGGTACACCCTGGTGGGAGCCGAAGGACCGGTCCGGCTCGTCGACGTCTTCGACGGCAGGTCCCAGCTGGTCGTCTACCACCACATGTGGGACCCGGGAGCGGAGTGGCAGTGCGGCGGTTGCACGAGTTTCACCTCGGCGTTCACCCGGCTGGAGTTCCTCGCCAACTACGACGCGCGCTTCGTGATCGTCACCCCGGGTCCCATCGAGGCCGTGCTCGCCTACGCCGACCGCGTCGGCAACAGGATGGCGTGGTACTCCACCGCCGACAGCACGTTCGGAGCCGACGTCGACGCACCGGCCGGCGGCGGGTTCGCGGTGAACGTGTTCCTGTGCGACGGCGAGACCGTCTACCGCATGTGGCACACGTCCGGTCGCGGCGTCGAGCAGCTCACGCACACGTTCGCGCTGGCCGATGTGCTGCCCTATGGGCGGCAGGAGGCATGGCAGGACTCTCCCGACGGCTGGCCGCAGGGACCCACCTACGGGCGCTGGCTCGACTCGCCCGATGTCGCCCGGTTGTACGGTCCCGCGACCGGTGAGGGCGATGGCAGAACGTGATCGGTGCGGTTCACACGTGGTGCCGGCGGCGGGATTCGAACCCGCACTGTCGGCGTTCTAAGCGCCGCCTCTCTGCCCGGTTGGAGTACGCCGGCCGTTCTTCCGCCCGCACCAGGTATCGGTGAGGGCGTGGCAGTTCGGGCACAGGATACGGAGGTTCTGAATCCGGTTGTCGGTGTGGTCGCCGTTGACATGGTCGAGGTGCAGCGGCAGGCGTTCGCCGCGCCACTCGGAGAGACCGCACTCCTCGCAGTGGGCCGGCTTCAGGCCGGCGGCGATGATCCGCCTGCGGAGCGTCGACGACGTTGCGGTCGAGCCCTCGACGAGGAGCTCGTGCAGTGGGCAGGAGGCTCGCGGCCGTTGCATGCCCCGCGCCCAGGCCTGGCCCCGAAAGTGGCTCGTGTCCAGTTCGAGTCGCCGGATGTGTGCCACCACATACCGGAACATGCCGCCGCTGGTCGTGTATCCGAGCCGACGTAGGACTCCGTGAACGCTCGCCTCGAGTCGGACAGCCTCGACAAGATCCTCGTCCCGGAAACGCCGCCTTGTCCGCGGCGACCCCTCCACGGCCCGCGGCAGGTGCGATGCGTCGATCCCCAGTCGCCGGATGTGCGCCCGCAGCCCGTCGTACTTCCCCGGGCGCAGCCCGAGCCGCCGGCACACCTCGCTCAACGTGCGACTCGCGGCGACGGCAGCGGCGAGCTGCTCGTCGGTCCAACGTCGGGGGCGAGGCACTCGACGATCGTATCGAACTAATGTTCGAACGAGGTCTAGACTTCCAGCTCGCGGCGGAGCTTCGCCACGTGCCCCGTGGCGCGGACGTTGTACTGCGCCACCTCCACCTTCCCCTCGGCGTCGATCACGAACGTCGACCGGATGACGCCCGTCACCGTCTTGCCGTACATGGTCTTCTCGCCGAAGGCGCCCCACGCCGTGAGGACCTCGCGATCGGGATCGGACAGCAGGGGGAAGGTGAGACCCTCGGCGTCGCGGAACCTCGCGAGCTTGGCGGGCTTGTCCGGCGAGACGCCGAGGACGGCGATCCCCGCGGCGTCCAGGGCCGAGAGGCTGTCGCGGAAGTCGCACGCCTGCTTCGTGCAGCCGGGGGTGGACGCGGCCGGGTAGAAGTAGACGACGACGCGGCGGCCGCGGTAGTCGGCCAGCGAGACGGGCTTGCCGTCGGCGTCGGGGAGGGTGAAGTCGGGTGCGGTGTCTCCGGGTTCCAGGCGCGACATGCCCCGATCCTCGCGCGGCGCCGTCGTGCGCCACCGCGGGGGGTGTTGACTGTGTTGACTACGGTGACGCCAGCCCCCGAGCACAGTCGGTGAGACCCGAGGAGACCCCATGGCGCGTGACCCCGAGACCATCGAGCAGGAGATCGAGAAGGCCCGCGACCAGCTCGCGGAGAGCCTGGATGCACTCACCGACCGGGCCCATCCCCGCCACCTCGTCGAGAGTGGCAAGCAGCGGGTGCAGGCCCGCCTCGAGACGCCCGCGGTGCGCTACGCCCTGATCGGCGTGGGCGCGATCCTCGCCCTGGCGGTGCTGCGCAAGCTCTTCCGCTGACCGGGAGGGTGGACCTGCCGATCTCCCATCGTGCGGGGCCGGGCAGCCGGCCCCGCTCAGGACATGCGGGTGTCCGGGTCGAGCCGGGTGCGCAGGCGGGTGAGGGTCTGGGCGAGCAGCCGGGAGACGTGCATCTGCGAGATGCCGACCTCCTCCGCGATCTGCGTCTGCGTCATGTTGCCGAAGAACCGCAGCACGACGATGGTCCGCTCGCGGGGAGCGAGTTCGGCGAGCAGGGGCCGCAGCGCCTGCCGGG
Organism: Pseudonocardia sp.; assembly: GCF_050246655.1. Lineage (GTDB taxonomy): Bacteria > Actinomycetota > Actinomycetes > Mycobacteriales > Pseudonocardiaceae > Pseudonocardia. The sequence continues at coordinate 7,521 of NZ_JBFWVQ010000051.1, read as the reverse complement.
AGTCGACCCGGTCCAGCTCGGCGTCCGCGGCGCCCACCAGTTCGCCGACGGTGGCGCTGCCCTTCTCCGAGGAGAGCATCTCGTCCAGCGACGAGCTGCGGTAGGCCTCCGACGCCTCCAGGCCCTCCAGGACCTCGGCGACGGGCACGCCGAGCCGTTCGGCGATCTCGCTCGGCTTGGGCGCGCGGCCGAGCTTCTGCGACAGCTCGGACACCGCGCCGTTGATCGTGACGTGGAGGTCCTTGAGCCGCCGGGGAACCCGCATGGACCAGCCGAGATCCCGGAAGTGGCGACGCACCTCACCGGAGATCGTGGGTACCGCGAAGGAGAAGAAGTCCGAGCCGCGATCCGGGGCGAAGCGGTCGATGGCGTTGATGAGCCCGACGGTCGCCACCTGGACGAGGTCGTCGAGCGGTTCGCCCCGGTTGGCGAAGCGGCGAGCGATGTGCTGGGCGACCGGGAGGAACCCGGTGACCAGTTCGGTACGCAGCGGCTCGCGACGAGGATCCTCGGGACCGAGGGCCGCGTAGCGTTCCAGCAGCGGGAGAAGGTGGGCGTACTCGGGATCGGACGGTGTCAAAGGTCCCGTCCGCCGGTGCTCGCGCGCTTGTCGAGGCGGATGCCGAGCATCGGCCGCTCGCCGCTGTCGCCCGGCACGTGGTGGACCTCGACCTTGTCGGCGAGGGTCTGCAGGACGCGCCAGCCGAACGTGTCCGTCGAGACGGTGGTGTCGGGCTTGTCGGCCTGCACCTCGGCGTGCACCTCGATGTGCTCGGGGCGCACCTGGAAGACACAGCGCAGCATGGACGCGGGTGCGGCGGCGTCGACGAGCGTGGCGCAGGCCTCGTCGACGGCCATCCGTAGATCGGAGATCGAGTCGAGATCGAAATCGGCACGTGCGGCGAGGTCTGAGGCGACCGCGCGGATCGTCGGGATCAGTGCGGCGCTCGCCGACGTCCGGACCTCCACGGTGGACACCCCGGCCAGTGCACTGTCGAGGTCAGCAGCGTCGGACACGGGTCTCCTTCCATAGGACTCGACATCGTCCTACCCCTGCGCCGGACGGATCAATCTCAGGGGTGAGTGTCCGGATGTCGGACTGTACCGGTGCAGCGTCAGGTGGTTCTCAGCGGCGCGGCACACCGCTCACGGACCACCGGGAGCCGCTCACCGTCTGTGTCAGGAAGCGGTGGAAAGTTGGGCATCCGACATAGTTTCCTTGACAGGTACGTCCGGTCTGCGGAGGCCGGATCGGGGGTTCGGGGGTCTGTCCATGGTGGCGGTCGTCGACGGCGGATTGAGCCCGCCCGATCAGCACTGGAGCGGTCCCGCACTGCACCGGCTGGTCGCCGTGGCCCTGCGGCCGGACGAGCTGCGCGCCGGTGCCGACCTCGTGCGGCGGCTCGCCGCGGCGCCCCACGTCGACCTCCTGATCCTCACGGATGGTGACGACGCGGCGGGGTCGGCGGACGATGACACGGACGCCGGTGTCGGGGAGGACGACGACCTTGCGGACGTCGCGCTGCCCGCGGATCTCGCGGGCGTCGAGGGACCGGACGTCGGCGCGCTCGCCCGCGAGCGGGCAGCGGCCCTCGGCCTGCGCGTGAACGTGCACCGGCTCGCGCTGCCCGCCCCCTCGGACGTCCGTCCCCGTGACGTCGACGACGTGGTGGCGGCGATCAGCGAGCTCGTGGGGTTCGACCCCGAGCCAGGCGTCGGTTGCGTCGTGCCGATCGGGGCGTACGAGGAGTCGCGCCTGTCCGGAGCGGCGGCCGGCCCGGCCGACGTGATGGTCGGCCGGGCCGTGGAGCGGATCGTGGCGGCGTACCGGCTGCCGCTGGTGACCTACGTTCCCCAGGTGTTCTAGCTGGCCACGGCGATGCCGCGGCTCTGGAGGATGACGCGGCGCTCGGCTTCGCCCAGGCCGCCCCACACGCCGAAGGGCTCGCGGGTCTGCAGGGCGAACTCGCGGCACAGGTCGATCACGGGGCAGCGGGCGCAGACCTGCTTGGCCTGGGCGGTGCGGCGGGCACGCGAAGGGTTGCGTTCCCCGTCCGGGTGGAAGAACACCGAGCTGTCCATGCCGCGGCAGGCGCCGAGGCGCTGCCACTGCCAGGCATGATCCATCGGGCCCGGAAGCCGGGACACATCGCTCATCGCGCCGTCACCTCTAAGTCCGTCGTCCGCCCGAGGCAGGCTCAGGCATTCGACGTGCTGATTCCCCGGCGCTCCCGACGCCAAACGCACCCCATCGCGGTCCGGGGTGCCGTCACCGATTCGTTACGTGCGTGCCAGAGCCAGTTCGAGGGTGTCGTGGATGTCGAAGAGCGGTACGAGCCCGGCGATGGCGAGCGGGCGAAGGACCCGGCGCTGCGTACAGGCCAGGCGCAACTCCACCCCGGCCACGTGGGCGGCCTCCCGGACCTCGATGAGGACGGCGAGGCCGCTGGTGCCGAGGAACGTGACGCCGTCCAGCCCGAGGACGACGAGCTCGGCACCCCCGGCGAGCTGGTCCAGCGCGACCCGGCGCAGCTGCGGCGAGGTGAGCATGTCGACCTCGCCACCGACCTCGATCACGACCTGCCCCTCGGCCGGGCTGGTCGTGCTGATGGTGATCTGGTCGTCACCCTCGGCGCCGGGCGTGGCGGTGCGCTCGGCCATGGGCTCGCTGGTGTCGGGCATCGGACGTCACCGTAGGGCCCCCGGCGCGCTGCTGCCACTCGGAGCGCCGGCGGCCCACCGGGACGCGTGAGCAGGGGTGCGCCGTCAGTGGACGGCGAAGCCCGGGTAGCCGTTCGCGGCGACCTCGTCGCACTTCTGCCGGTAGGTCCCCACGCCGCCGCAGTAGGACAGGACCCGGCGCGGCTTGCCGGGGACGTTCGAACCGAGATACCAGCCGGTCGTGTTCGCGATCAGCGTCGCGCCGGAGGTCTCCTCGTGGTGGGCGACCCAGGCCTCCTCGCCCTCCCGGGTGGGCTCGATCGTCGACCCGCCCTGCTCGCGCACGTGCCGGATGGCGTCGCTGATCCATTCGGTCTGCTGCTGCAGGCAGGTGGTCATGTTGCACAGCGCGGCGGAGGGAGCGAGGGGGACGGCGGTGGTCAGCAGGTTCGGGTAGCCGTGCACGCCGAGGCCCATCATCGTGCGGATGTCGCGGCCCCAGTCCTCGGTGAGGCTGCGCCCCTCCCGGCCGCGGACGTCGATGCGGGTCAGCGAGCCGGTCCCGGCGTCGAAGCCGGTGGCGAGCACGATCACGTCCAGCTCGTGCAGGGTGCCGTCGGCCAGCGCGAGGCCGTCGGGGGTGATGCGGGTGATCGGGTTGTCGCGGATGCCAACGAGCTCGACGTTCTCGCGGTGGTACACCTCCAGGTAGTCGCGTTCGAGCGGGACGCGGTGAGTGCCGAAGCCGTAGTCGGTGGGTACGAGGATGTCGATGAGCCGCTGGTCCTTCAGCCGGGCGCGCATCTTCTCGCGCACGAACTCGGAGATCTCCTCGCTGACGCCCTCGTCGAAGAACATCTCCGCGAAGCTCGCGAGCCACAGCTTGAGCGACCCGTCCTCGTAGATCTCCTCCAGTACCTCGCGGCGCTTCTCGGGGGTGCACTCCGCCCAGACGTGCACGAAGTCGTACTCGAAGCCGGTGAACGTGTGGGGGATGGTCGACCTCAGCTCGTCGAACCTGGCCTTGTAGGCCGCCTGCTCCGCCTCGCCGTAGGCAGGGCTCTTCATCGGCAGGACGTACTGCGGGGTGCGGGCGAAGACGGTCAGGTGCGCGACGTCGTCGGCGATGGTCTGGATGACCTGGATGCCGGTGGCGCCGATGCCGACGACCCCGACCCGCCTGCCCGCCAGGTCGACGCCGCCCGCTGGCCACTTGGAGGTGTGCAGGATGTCGCCCCGGAAGCTGTCCTGGCCGTCGAACACGTTCTCGAGCGGGGCGGAGAGCATCCCGGCGCAGCTGATGAAGAACTGGGTGTCGACGACGTCGCCGCGGTCGGTGCGGACCGTCCACCGGCCGCGGTCCTCGTCGTAGTGGGCGCTGGTGATCGCCGTGGAGAACCGGATGTCGCGGCGCAGGTCCAGCCGGTCGGCGACGTACCGCATCCACCGCTCGACCTCGGGCTGGCCGGGGAACTTCTCGCTCCAGCTCCAGTCCTTGTAGAGATCCTCGTCGAACAGGTACTGGTAGATGTAGGCCTCGCTGTCGAAGCGGGCGCCCGGGTACCGGTTCCACCACCAGGTTCCGCCGACGTCGCCCGCCTTGTCGAAGGCGCGCACGCGCAGGCCCTGCCGGCGCAGCTGGTGGAGCTGGTAGAGGCCGGCCACGCCGGCGCCGAGGATGACCGCGTCGAGTTCGAGCACGGTGCCGTCGGTGGGTGCGGGCTGCGTGGACGTCAACGTGACCACGGCTCCTTCGCCTCGGGGACGTCTGTGTGGACGGCCACAGCATGCGAAGGGTCCGGCGCGCCCGGCCCCACCCGAGCGGGTAGCCGCAGCGGGCGGCGATGACGTCGGCAGGCGTCCCCGCTGCCCGGCCACGTGACGGGTGGTGGCCCCCGTCGGGCGGCGTCCCCGAGCCGGATCCGACCGCGATGCCGGGCGAACTACCCGATCGGGTAGTCAGCCCGGCGCCCAGGCCGGTGATGCTGTGTTGTACGACACAGCTGTCGAGCCGGAGCGGGGGTCGGGGATGGTCGTCGGGCCGCCGCGGGCGATGCCGGTCGACGCCTCCGCGCGGTTCCGGGCGCCGACCTACGTCCGCAACGTCATCGAGCGGCGGCGCCTCCTGACGATGTTGAGTGCCCGGCGGGACCGGCAGCTCGTCGTCATCCACGCGCCCGCCGGGTACGGGAAGACGACGCTCGCGGTGCAGTGGCTGCGCGTCCTGGAGGAGGACGGGGCGGCCGTCGCCTGGCTCGGGCTGCACCGCGACGACAACGACCCGCACTGGTTCCTCTCGCACCTCCTGGAATCGGTACGGCGGGTCCTGCCGGACTCCGACGCCGCGATCGGCGAGTTGAAGGAGCTGATCGAGCAGAGCGCCGAGGACACCCAGCGGTACACGGTGACGGCGCTGCTGGAGCAGATCGCGCGGCACGGGGGCCGGTTCGTGCTGACGTTCGACGACCTGCACGTCGTCGACGACCCCCGCATCCACGACGCGGTGGTCCAGCTCCTCGACTTCGCCCCGCCGAACATGGCGCTGATCATCACCAGTCGCACCCGCCCGCACCTGCCGCTCAGTCGCCTGCGGGTGCGCCAGCAGCTGATCGAGATCGACGCAGGCACCCTGCGTTTCGACACGGACGAGACGCGGGAGTTCCTCATCGAGCTCAACGGGCTCCGGCTCGGCCCCGACGACGTGGCGCGCGTGTCGGAGGGCACCGACGGATGGGTCGCCGCGCTCCAGCTCGTCTCGCTGTCGCTGCGGGACGCCGCCGATCCCACCGAGCTGATCCAGGGATTCTCCGGACGCCACCACTCGGTCGGCGAGTACCTCGCCGAGAACGTCCTGAGCGCGCTGCCCGAGGAGATCCTCGACTTCCTGATCTCCACCTCGGTCTGCGACCGGCTCTGCGGGAGCCTCGCGGGCATCCTCAGCGGCCGTGACGACGGTCAGGCGATGCTCGAGGACCTGGAGCGCCGCGACATGTTCCTGCGCCCGCTCGACGAGGAGCGGGAGTGGTTCCGCTATCACCACCTCTTCGCCGACCACCTCCGCAGGCGGCTCCAGCGCGATCACCCGGAGCGGCCGCGGCTGCTGCACCGGCGCGCCTCCGCCTGGTTCGCCCACCACGACCTCGTCTCCGAAGCCGTCACCCACGCGCTGGCCGCCGGCGACCCGGGGCGCGCCACCGACCTGGTCGAACGCCACGCGATGTCGCTCGTCGAGCACAGCCGCATGGTCAGCCTGCTGGGGCTGACGGCACGGCTGCCCGCCGACGCGGTGGACGGGCGGCCGCAGCTGCTCATGGCGGTCGCCTGGGCCAACTGCCTCCTGCAGCGTTCCGAGGAGGCCCAGCTCGCCCTCGACCACCTGCGCCAGGCGATGTCCGAGCACCCCGCGGACGAGGAGATGCAGAGCGAATCCGACGTGGTCCAGGCCTGCATCGACATCTACGGGGATCGCCTGGACCGGGCCGAGCCGCTGGTCGCCGCCGCGCTCGCCGGATCGCGCACCTACCGGGCGTGGATCGTGGCCGTCGCCGCGAACATCCAGACGTTCTGCGACATCCACTCGATGCGCTACCGGGCGGCCCGCGACCGCCAGCGATGGGCCAGGCGCTTCCACGACCGCACGATCGGACCCTTCGCCGGTGTCTACGGGCGGTGTTTCGCCGGCATCGCCGCGTTCGCCCAGCTCGACACGAACGCCGCCGAGGAGCACCTGCTCGATGCCGTCGAGCTCGCCCGCGAGTCAGCAGGTCGACGTTCCCACGCGGCCCAGCTCGCCAGCGCCCTGCTGGGCGAGCTCCAGTACGAACGCGGCCTGCTCGACGAGGCCGAGCGGCTGCTGGAGGACAGCAGGCAGCTCGGCGCGGAGAGCGGAGTCGTCGACTTCATGATCGCCAGCTACACGGTGCTGGCCAGGATCAAGGCCCACCGCGGTGCCGCGGCAGAGGCCTCCGAGCTGCTCACCGAAGGTGCCAGGGTCGCCGCACGGCTCGGCCTCACCCGCCTGTCCGCCGCCGTCATCGCGGAGCGCATCCGCCAGCTGCTCCTGGTCCGGCGGGTGGGCGATGCCCGCCGGATCGCGCAGTCCCTTCCCGACGGCTCGCGCGCCGCCGGCGGCATCGGCCTCGCCATCGACCAGACACGGACCAGCTCCCTCGCCGCGGTGATGACCGCCGAGGGCGACCACGACGGCGCTATCGCGCTGATCGAGGAGTTGATCGACGACCTGACCCGCCGAGGCCAGATCCGGGACACGATCATCGCGGCCGTCCAGCTCAGCGCCGCCCAGGAGCGCGCAGCGCGACGGATGGCCGCCGAACGCACCCTGGCGGGTGTCCTCGCCCGCGCCGTCCCCGCCGGGCTCCGGCAGACGATCATCGACGGTGGCCCGGACGTCGCGGCCGTGCTCGACCGGCTCTGCGAACACGCCCGCGCCGACGCGTGGCCGGGCGCGTTCCCGCCGATCGCGGCGGGTCAGCTCGAGGCGCTCGCCTCCGGAGCCTGCGGGACGCGCGCGGACGGCGACGTCGGTGGGCTCTCCCCGCGGGAGCTGACGATCCTCGCGATGCTCGACGCGGGTCGGACCAACCAGCAGATCGCCAGAACGCTGACCGTCACGGTCAACACGGTGAAGTGGTACCTCAAGAACATCAACGCCAAGCTGGGCGCGACGAACCGATCCGAGGCGGTGTCACTGGCGCGCCGCGGAGGACTCCTCGGCTAGCTGTACTGACCGGAGACGTTGGTCGAACTCGTGTGACGACACGATGTGACTGATCTTGAACGGGGAGGACCTCCCGTGGTTGGTGTGGAGCTGTCTGACGGCATCCACTCCTGACCACTGGA
>NZ_JBFWVQ010000050.1:25480-40967 GCF_050246655.1 Pseudonocardia sp. | reverse complement strand
ACCTGCTCAAGCTCTACCGCGCCCGTACCGCCACGAGCTGAACCACACGACGACCCGTCGATCCGACCTGACCGGAGCCCAGGCCTCAATCGCGCGCCGCCCTCCGCGCCCTTTGCGAAACAGGCTCCAGCGTGTCAACCGCGGGGCCGCTACCAGCGCAGAGTCACCGGCGGCCGGTCCGTCCCGATCTCGGCGACCTCCAGCTCGAAGGCACCGATCCACGCCTCGCCGTCGTCGGTCCGCTCGGGCACTTCGATGCGCGCGATGCCGAGCAGGTGTGCGCGGAACGCGCCCGGATCGGCCAGGCTGCCCGGCACCATCCGCGCCGGGTAGCGGCGGCCGTCCGGCCCGCGGAGCGTGATCGAACAGAAGCTCCCGGGCTGGAGAGCCGACGCGGCGGCTTCGGCACCGGCCGGAACCACCGGCTCGGAAACCGGAGCGATCTCGGGCTCGATAGCGGCGACCACACGGCGGGCGACCCGCGCCCGACCACGCTCGGCGACGGTCAGCAACCCCCACTCCTTCAGCAGCACCACCGCCCGCCCGGCCGTGGCAAGCGAGACCCCATGATCCGCGGCGAGATCGGCGGTCGCCGGCGCCTGGTCGCCCGGGACCAGCGCGCCCTCCTCGATGCGCCGGGCCACCGCGGCGGCGACCCGCTCGTACGGGTAGCGCGGCTCCTCCAGCACGCGCCGGACCGGGTCGACCTCGGCCGGCCGCTGCGGCATCCCCGCCCCCAGACCGCGCGCGGCCCGCTGATCGGCCTCGGACACCCACGCCGTGTAGGTCCGCAGCGTCGTCGTCCCACCGCCGCCGTGGCCGAGCCGGCCCGCCACCGTCCGCGGGTCGACCCCGGCGGCGATCAGCTCGGTCGCCGAGTAGTGCCGCAGCTTGTGGAAGGTCGTCTCGATCCCCAGCCGCACGGCGAGCCGGTCATACCTCTGCGTCACGCCGTCCGGGCGCGGGAACGTCGAGCCGTCCGGCGAGCCGGAGAACACGAACGCATCAGCGGGCATCTCGAAACCCAACTCGCGCGCCCGCTCGTCGCACCGGGCCAAGTGCTCGCGCAGCACGACGACCGTCTCCGGGTCGAGCGCCACCCGCCGCTGCTGGTGGGTCTTCAGCTCGGCCTCGACGAGCACCCCGAACTCGTCCCGGATGGCCTTGCGCAGCCACACGGTCTCGCGGCCCTGGTCGAGCGACAGCGACGACCGCCGGATCGCGCAGATCTCGCCGCGGCGGGCGCCGGTCGTCATCGTCGTCCACACCAGCGCGCCCCAGTCTGGATCCCGCCACGCCTCGGTGACGATCCGTGCCGCCTCGGCCGGAGTGGGCGGCTGCGGGTTCGGCTTCGGAGCGGGTGGAGGTTCGGCCTGCGAGACTGGCGAGACGGCCACCCACCGCCACCGGACGGCCCGCTTGTACGCCCCGGACAGGATGAAGTGCACGTGCCGCACCGACGACGCGGCCAGCGGCCGGCAGACGTGCGGCCCGCAGCGCTCGTCGCACTCGTGCCGGCGTGAGGTCCGGTGCTGGAAGGTCCGCCGACCCGAGCAGTGGTCCCGGCAGCGGCGCAGCTCGGCGTAGAACGAATCCAGCACGTCCGCGTCCAGCTCCCCGACCTTCAGGTGCCCCAGGAACGGCGAGACGTGCTTGCGGACGTGGCCGCGGTAGAGCCGCAGCGTGTTCGGCGCCCCGTCGAACTGCTCCAGGTAGCGCACGAGCAGCTGGTCGACCGTCGCCGACGTCCGTGGGTTGCGCTTCTCGGCGACCTCGGCGAGGAACCGGTCGCGGATCGCCTCCGCCTGCTGCCACGCCTTCGGGCCCGGCTCGACGACCTCGATGAGGTTGTGCCGCTTCTTGGTGACCGGATCGATCCCGGCGTAGACGCGGACCCGCAGGGCACCGCTCGGCAGCGTCTCGATGTTGCCGCGCGCCCGCGCTCGACCGGCCCGCGGACGCCCCGACATGGCCGGAGGGTAGCGCGTTCGTGCCACATGACGTGCCACATTCGATCAACTGCCGACCGCGCGACGAGCGTTCTTGCTGGTCAGCCTTGGAGCCGGAGGTCGGGATCGAACCGACGACCTACTGTTTACAAGACAGTTGCTCTACCACTGAGCTACACCGGCGGGCAGGCGGAAGTCTAGTCGCCGATGATGACGCGCAGGTCCAGGCGGTCACGTCACCGCGCCCGGCCGGTCAACAACTCCGGAGGCCGTCGGAGCGGCCCGGGTCGTACCAGGCGGCTCCTGGTCTCCGGGAGGTGGCGCAGTCGGGTCCGGGTGGTCGTGGGAGGGCACCGAGTGTCGGGATCGTTCCTAGCGCAACCAGCAGTCCGGCGGGCGCTCGATGTCCTCCACGAGCCAGTCGCCGAGCGCCTTGAGCAACGGACCGGGGTTCCTGCGGGACCGAGGGAACCGGCGGGCGCTGGTGAACAGCACCCTCAGTGGCGGGTCGCCGCGGCCCGCGAGCGGAGCGAAGTCGCGGACGTTCTCGGTCACCACCCGCCTGCCGTGCTCGACGGCCCATCGGGCGACCTGCGGGTCCGGCGCGGCCGCGAGAAGCGAATGCCCCGCCACCGCGACGACATCGAACCCGGCCGCGCCCAGCGAGACCGCCAACGCGGGCGCGAACATCTCGTCGAGGAGCAAGGCCTCCGGCGACCTTCTCGTCATGACGTGTCAGGCCAGCAGCGCCTGGCGCCGCTCCCATTCATGCTCCGCCCGCTCGGAGGCCGCCTGTGCCTCGGCGATCCAGGTGTCGATCTCCTCGGGGAATGCCGTGTAGTAGCCGATACCGGCCGAGATCGCGGACTCGGGGACCGCGAACACCTCGGCCGCGGCAGCGACCGCGGCGGCGCCCCGCTCGTCGATCTCGCGGAGGAACGACACCAGCTCCCATACGTCCGGGCCGACGACCAGTGCCGGTCTCCGACCGGCCGGACCGTCTCGGAAGACGATCCCCGGATGATCCGCCATCCGCAGTCCCTCGTCGACCAGCCGTTGAGCCAGGCCTGAGGCCGTGGAACCCGGCATCGATGCCGCGTGCTGACGCAGACGCGTCAGCACGTCCTGATCGAATCGGATGGACAGCGGAGCAGTCACGTAGCGATTGTAGCGTAGTCGCTACAGTCAGCTTGCTGCGTCCAGCCACTCCACGGTCTCGGCCCAGAACGGCGCGCCGCGGGCGCGGAAGTAACCGAAATGACCCATCGCAGCACCGGGCGGCGGCGTGACGTGCCGGTGCGTGAGCGTGACGCCCGGGTAGTGCGAGTGCAGGGCGTCGACGGCCTCACGGGAGGTGAAGGAGTCGTCGGCGAAGCTCCACGACAGCATCGGGACGACGAGCTTCGCGAACCCGGTGGTGTCGACGCCGTGGCGGGGATCGAACAGGTAGTCCCGGCTGAGTCCCCAGTCGCGCCAGGTGCGGATGACGGTGGTGGGCAGGTCGGACGAGCCGAGGCCGAGGCGCGACGTGGGGAAGGTCGGGCCGCGGGCGAACAGCGGGACGAGCACGCGCCACATCAGCTCGATGCGCACCCGGTTCCGCCACGGGTAGCGCGACGGGTGCGGCGCGCAGGACCCGACCAGCACGATCCCCGCCAGCTCGTCGGACGTGGGGGCCAGGCCGGGGAGCTGGCCGCCGAGGGAGTGCCCGACGAGGAAGACGGGGCCGCCCAGCTCGGAACGGGCGAGGCGCAGCGCGGCGTCGAGATCCCGCGATCCCCAGTGCTCCAGGGCGATCTCCCCGGGAGCGACCTCGGGTCCGGAGCCGTCGACGCCGCGGTAGTCGAACGTCACCGACCCGTACCCGCGCGCGGCCAGCGCATCGGCGAACCGGCCGTAGAACCGCCGCGGCACCCCGAGCGCCGAGCCGATCACGACGGCACCGCGCTCCCCGGGGCGCAGCGTCGCATTCAGGGTGACGCCGTCCTCGCAGCGCATCGGAACATCGGTCATGAGGCCGGGAAGAACGACTCGACCGACAGCTCGGCGACCGTGATGTCGCGGGCCGTGCCAAAGGTGGTGACGGTGGACAGGAACCGCAGCTCGCAGCCCCCGTGGCGCAGCACGAGCGGCACGAAGAGCCGGCCCGCCACGTCCTCGGCGGGCGGCGGGTCGGAGACCCCCGGGTAGCCGAGCAGCTCGTCGCGCAGGGCGACGAGCGCCGGATCGGCGGACGCGGCGATCTCGCGGTCGAGCCGCGCGAGCAGGTGCGCGGCCCATTCCGCGAAGTTGACGATCCGGGGCGCGAGGCCGTCGGGGTGCAGGGCCAGCCGCAACGCGTTGGGCCGTTCCAGGAGCGCAGGCGAGACGCCGGCGACCATCAGCTCCCGTGCGGCCGGGTTGGCGTCGACGACGTCCCAGTGCCGGTCGACGACCAGCGCCGGGTGCGGCTCGTGCCCGCGGACGATCGCGGCGACGGCCTCCCGCACGGGGGCCATCTCGGCGGCGTCGAGGGAGGTCCGGCGGTAGGCGGGGGCGAACCCGGCGGCGAGCAGCAAGGCGTTGCGGTCGCGCAGCGGGACGTCGAGGTGCTCGGCGAGGTGCAGCACGAGCTGGCGCGACGGCCTGGCCCGCCCGGTCTCGACGAAGCTCAGGTGCCGGGCGGACACGCCGGAGGCGCTGGCGAGGTCGAGCTGGCTGCGGCGGCGGCGCTGGCGCCAGTCCCTGAGCAGCACGCCGACGCGGGGCGGGGCGAGCGAGGCGGTCACGGGGAAGAGACGCTAACCGGGACGGGGAGGCGTCGCACTTACCCGGCAGGTAATCGCGGCGCCGCACCCCGCGGCCGCAGGCTCGTCGGCGTCACCGACGAGAGGAGCCCCACGATGAACGCACCGACCGCCACCGCCCCCCGCACCCTGCTGCACCTGGCCCTGCTCACCGACGCCGTCGTCACCGGCCTCAACGGTCTCGCCTACCTCGCGCTCGCCGGCCCGCTGCAGGACCTGCTCGGCCTGCCCACGGGCCCGATGCGGGCGGCCGGGGCGTTCCTGCTGGTGTTCACCGCCGCCGTCGCCTTCCTCGGGACGCGCCCGCGGCCGCCCCGCGGGGCGGTCCTCGCGGTCGTCGCGCTCAACGTCGCCTGGGTGGTCGGCAGCCTCGCCGTCGATGCCGAGACGGTGCTCGGGCAGGTCTGGGTGGTGGCGCAGGCCGTCGTCGTGGCGGCCTTCGCCGCGGTGCAGGCCTACGCGCTGCGTCGACGCTGAGCCACGCAGACGGGCCCGCACGGCAGTAGGCTCGCGGCCCGGGCGGCCGTTCGGACCGCCCGGGTGACAGGAGGGAGCACCGTGGCGGAGCCCGCAAGGGGCAGTGCCGATCGCTCAGCCGACTTCGTGGTGGTGGCCAACCGGCTGCCGGTCGACCTGGAGAAGCTCCCCGACGGGACGCAGCGCTGGAAGCGCTCCCCCGGCGGGCTGGTCACCGCGCTGGAGCCGATGCTGCGCCACCGCGACGGTGCCTGGGTGGGTTGGCCGGGGGTGCCCGACGCGGAGGTCGAGCCGCTGGTCGAGGACGGCCTGCAGCTGCACCCCGTGACGTTGTCGGCGCAGGACGTCGAGGACTACTACGAGGGCTTCTCCAACGCCACGCTGTGGCCGCTCTACCACGACGTCGTCGCCACCCCCACGTACCACCGCCACTGGTGGCAGGCCTATGTCCGGGTCAACGAGCGCTTCGCCTCGGCCACCGCTCGGGTCGCCGCCCAGGGTGCGACGGTGTGGGTGCAGGACTACCAGCTGCAGCTGCTGCCCGCCGCGCTGCGCCGCCGGCGCCCGGACCTGCGGATCGGCTTCTTCCTGCACATCCCGATGCCGCCCGTGGAGCTGTTCCTGCAGCTGCCGTGGCGGCGGGCGATCACCGAGGGGCTGCTCGGCGCGGACCTCGTCGGCTTCCACACCCCCGGCGGCGCGCGCAACTTCCGCACCCTCGCTGTGCGCCTCGGCGGGGCGAAACCGGCCGGACGCAGCGAGGTGGTCACCCGCGACGGGCGGACGGTCCGGTTCGGCGCGTTCCCGATCTCGATCGACTCGTCACACCTGGACGCCCTCTCCCGCGAGCCTGCGGTGATCGAGCGGGCCAAGCAGATCCGCATCGATCTCGGAAACCCCCGCCGGATCGTCCTCGGGGTGGACCGGCTGGACTACACCAAGGGCATCGACGTGCGGTTGCGCGCGTTCGAGGAGCTCCTCGCCGAGGGCCGCATCACGGCGGACGACGCCGTCATGATCCAGCTCGCCACGCCGAGCCGCGAGCGCGTCGACCACTACCAGCAGATGCGTGCGGACATCGAGCAGGCGGTCGGGCGGATCAACGGCGAGTACGGCCGGGTCGGCCACCCCGCGGTGCACTACCTGCACCAGTCGCTGCCGCGCGACGAGCTCGTGGCCTTCTTCCTGGCCGCGGACGTCATGCTCGTGACGCCCCTGCGGGACGGGATGAACCTGGTCGCGAAGGAGTACGTCGCCTGCCGCTCGGACGAGGGCGGCACGCTCGTGCTCTCGGAGTTCGCGGGCGCGGCGCTGGAGCTCAAGGACGCGCTCCTGGTCAACCCGTACGACATCGACGGGGTGAAGGACGCCATCGCGGCGGCACTCGCGATGTCGGCGCCGGAGGCGGGCAAGCGGATGCGCTCGCTGCGCCGCCAGGTGCTGAGCCACGACGTGGACCGCTGGGCACGGTCCTACCTGGACGCGCTGGGGCTGCCACCCGCGGAGGAGAAGCCGTGACCGAGCTCGCAGAAGCGGTGGCAAGGCTCGCGGCGGTCCCCCGGCTGCTGGTCGCGCTCGACTTCGACGGCGTGCTCGCCCCGATCGTCGAGGTGCCGTCGGCGGCGCGACCGCTGCCGGCGGCGGCCGCCGCCATCGGCAAGCTCGCGACGCTGCCCGACACGACCGTCGCCCTGCTGTCGGGGCGGGGTCTCGCCGACCTCGCCGCGGTGTCCGGGTTCGGCGCGCCCGTGCGGATGGTGGGCAGCCACGGCGGCGAGTTCGACGACGGCGCCGCCGTGCTCGACGACGACCGGGCCGCGCTCAAGGCCCGCCTCACCACCGAGTTGGAGTCGATCGTCGCAGGTGCGCCCGGGGTGGCGCTCGAGCACAAGCCCGCCGGGGTCGCGGTGCACGTCCGCAACGCCGCACCGGACGTCGGGACGCAGGTGCTGGACGCGGTGCGCACCGGGCCCGCGTCCTGGGCGGGGGTCGACGCCACCGCGGGCAAGGCGGTGCTCGATCTCGCCGTCCTGAAGGTGAGCAAGGGTGCGGCACTGGACACGTTGCGCGAGCGGATCGTCGCGGACGGCGTCCTGTTCGCGGGCGACGACGTCACCGACGAGACGGCGTTCGCCCGGCTGCGGCCCGGCGACGTGGGCGTGAAGGTCGGGGACGGCGAGACGGCCGCGGCGTACCGGGTGGCCGGCCCCCCCGACGTCGCCGTCCTGCTGGAGCGGCTGCTGGCGTTGCGCGCCTGAGCGCCCGCCTGCGCCGGGTCTGGAGGTCCCGCATGCGGGGACCTCCGGCCCTGACCGGGACCGCTCGGCACCACGGAGCCTGGAACCGGGGCCGAGACGTGGGGAGGGCCGATGACCGTCGCCGTGTCGCCGTCGGTGGCCGCGCACCACGGGCGGGAGGTCGGGGACGTCGCCCAGCTGCTCCGGACGGATCCGCAGCGCGGCCTACCTCGCGACGAGGTCGCGGCCCGGCGGGAACGGTTCGGGCCGAACGCGTTGCCCCCGGCCAAGGGACCGGGTCCGCTGCGGCGTTTCCTGCGCCAGTTCCACCACCCGTTGATCTACGTGCTGCTCGGCGCCGCCGCCGTCACCGCGGGACTCGGGGAGTACGTCGACTCGGCGGTGATCCTCGGCGTCGTGCTGCTCAACGCGGTCGTCGGCTTCGTCCAGGAGGCGAAGGCCGAGGCGGCGCTCGAGGGCCTGCGGTCACTGGTCCGCACCCGGGCGGTGGTGATCCGCGAGGGTCACCGGGAGACCGTGCCGTCCGACGAGCTCGTCCCCGGCGACCTCGTCGTGCTCGATGCGGGCGACAAGGTGCCTGCCGACCTGCGGCTGGCCCGGCAGGCGGAGCTGCGGATCGACGAGTCGGCTCTGACCGGGGAGTCGCTGCCGGCGAGCAAGGACGAGGCGGTGCTCCCCGAGGCGATCCCGGTGGCCGACCGCCGCAACATGGCCTACTCCGGCTCCCTGGTCACCACGGGCAGCGGCGCCGGGGTGGTGGTCGCCACGGGCGGCGACACCGAGCTGGGCAAGATCCACAGGCTGGTCGGCGGCGCCGCGAACCTGGCGACCCCGCTGACCCGCAAGCTCGCCGAGTTCTCCAGGATCCTCACCGTCGCCATCCTCGCCCTGGCCGCGGCCACGTTCGGGGTGGGCCTGCTGCGGGGCCAGGACGCGGCGGAGACCTTCACCGCAGCGGTTGCCCTCGCGGTCGGCGCGATCCCCGAGGGGCTCCCGGCCGCGGTCACCGTCACCCTGGCCATCGGCGTGGCCCGGATGGCGCGGCGGCGCGCGGTGATCCGGCGGCTGCCCGCGGTGGAGACGCTGGGCAGCACGACGGCGATCTGCTCGGACAAGACCGGCACGCTCAGCGAGAACCAGATGACCGTGCAGGCCCTGTGGACCCCCGACGCGCGCTACGAGGTGACCGGCTCGGGCTACCGCCCGGAGGGGGAGTTCCTGCGCGGCGGCTTCCCCGTGCCCGCGGGCTCGGACCAGGCGCTGCGCTGGTCGTTGCTCGGCGGCGCCTGCTGCAACGACGCCGAGCTCCGCCAGGTGGACGGCAGATGGGAGGTCGTCGGCGATCCCACCGAGGGCGCCATGCGGGTGGCCGCGGCCAAGGCCGGGTTCGGCACCGACCTGATCGCGGAGCTGCTCCCCCGGGTCGCGACGATCCCGTTCAGCTCCGAACGCCAGTACATGGCGACCCTGCACCGGGACGCCCGAGACACTACGTCCGGGCTCGTGCTGGCCAAGGGGGCCGTGGAGCGGGTCATGGACCTGTGCGGCGCCCAGCTGGGCGCCGACGGCACCGTCCGGCCCCTTGACCGCGCCACCGTGACGCGCGCGGCGGAGGAGCTGGCGGGCCGGGGCCTGCGGGTCCTGGCGACGGCGATGCGGCCGGCCGGATCCGGACCTGACGGGTTCGACGAGGACACGCTGCCCCTGACCATGACCCTGACCGGCCTGCAGGCGATGCACGACCCGCCTCGCGCCGCAGCAGGCGCCGCGGTGGCGGCCTGCCGCACCGCGGGCATCGCCGTGAAGATGATCACCGGAGACCACGCCGCCACCGCCACGGCGCTCGCCGGTCAGGTCGGCCTGCTCGACGGGCGGGAGCGCGGCGGGCAGGCGGTGCTGACCGGCGCCGACCTGGCTGCACTACCCGCCGAGGAGCTGCCCGACGCCGTGGACCGGGCGACGGTGTTCGCGCGGGTCTCCCCCGAGCAGAAGCTGCGGCTGGTGGAGGCGTTGCAGGCGCGCGGTCACGTGGTCGCGATGACCGGCGACGGCGTCAACGACGCGCCGGCGCTGCAGCAGGCCGACATCGGGGTGGCCATGGGTGCGGGCGGGACCGAGGTCGCGAAGGACGCCGCCGACATGGTGCTCACCGACGACGACTTCGCCACGATCGAGGCCGCCGTCGAAGAGGGCCGCGGCGTGTTCGACAACCTCACCAAGTTCATCGCCTGGACGCTCCCGACGAACATCGGGGAGGGTCTGGTCATCCTGGTCGCGATCGCGCTCGGCGCTGCGCTGCCGATCCTGCCCACCCAGATCCTGTGGATCAACATGACCACCGCCGTCGCGCTGGGGCTGATGCTCGCCTTCGAGCCCAAGGAGGCCGGGATCATGACCCGGCCACCCCGGGAGCCGGACGAGCCGCTGCTCACCCGCGCCCTGATGGTGCGGATCCTGCTGGTGTCCGCGCTGCTCGTCGGCGGGTCGTGGTGGCTGTTCGAGTGGGAGCTCGCCCACGGGGCCGGCCTGGCCGAAGCCCGCACCGCGGCGCTGAACCTGTTCGTCGTCGTGCAGGCGCTCTACCTCTTCAGCTGCCGGTCGCTCTCCCGCTCGGCGTGGCGGATCGGCCTGTTCTCCAACCGCTGGATCATCGTCGGCGTCGCCGTGCAGGCGGTCTGCCAGCTCGCCCTCACCTACCTGCCCGCCATGAACGCGCTGTTCGGAACCGCACCGATCGGGGTGGACGTGTGGCTGCGGATCCTCGCCGTCGCCGTGGCGACCAGCCTCGTGGTGGCGGTCGAGAAACGGCTTCGGCGGACGCACCGGTGAGCCGGACCGCCAGGCCGGCGCGGCCGGGCGCCCGGGTCTCAGAGACCGGAGAACCAGCGCTCCGCCTGCCGCGGCGCACCGCTCGTCGTCCCGACGACCAGCTCCGTCGGCAGGATGACACGGCGCGGGCGGTTGCGCTCCCCGCGTTCCAGCAGCAGCTCGCCCGCGACGCGGCCCTTCTCCCGCACCGGCTGGCGGACGGTCGTGAGGCCCGCACGGACGGCTTCGGGGACCCCGTCGAAGCCGGTGATGGTGAGGTCTCCGGGTACGGAGAGCCCGCGCTGGGTGGCGTGGCGCAGTGCACCGAGAGCGAGGATGTCCGACGTGCAGACGACCGCGGTGACCTCGGGATGGTGGGCCATCAGCTCGGCCACCCCGCTCACCCCGGCGTCCACGCTGTGCTCGAAGCGCTCGACGACGGGCACGTCCGCCCACTCGACACCCGCCTCGGCGAGCCCGGTGCGCAGGCCGGCGAGCCGGGCCCGCTGCACGGGGTAGGTGGTGTAGGCCTGGCGCGCGGAATCGGCGAGACCGTCCTGGCGCTGGGGGCCGAGCCGCATGCAGACGACGCCGACGCGCCGGTGTCCGAGCCCCGCGAGATGGCGCGCGAGGCCCAGCATGGCGGCCTCGTCGTCCACGCCGACGCGGTCCACGCCCTCGATGTTCATCGGCTGGTCGCAGACGACCGTGGGGACGGGTCGCTCGAGGACGGCGAGGAAGTGGGGGTCGTCGTCGCGGACGGAGTAGACGACGAACCCGTCCACCCCCGCCTGGTGGACGGGTGTGACGTCCGCGTGCTCGGGGCTCACCGGGACCAGCAGCAGGCCCTGCCCGGCCTTCTCGCAGGCCAGGGCGAGGCCTTCGAGGAACCCGGTGGCGGCGGGGTCGCGGAAGGCGTAGGACAGCGCCTCGGTGAGCAACAGGCCGACCGCGCCGGCCCGGCGGGTGCGCAGGGACCGCGCGACGGGGTCCGGGCCCGGGTAGCCCAGGCGGCGCGCGGCCTCGAGGACGCGGGCCCGCAGGGGCGCCGAGAGCTGGTCGGGCCGGTTGTAGGCGTTCGACACCGTGGTCCGCGACACGCCGAGCTCCGCGGCCAGCGAGGCCAGCGTGGCCGGGCGGCGAACGTTCGGGGGCCGGGACACGCTCGAACCGTAACGGTTCAGTGCCGATGGGGAAAAGTCTGCGGAGCGTGATCGGTGACCGCGCGGTAGAGTGAAAGCGACAACGGTTTTCATGATCTGTAGGGAGTCCGCTCGATGCGCCCACTTCGCGCCCTCCTCCCGCTGGCCGCCGCCCTCCTGCTGGCCGGCTGCGGGACCGCCGAGCAGGCCCCGGCGCCCGCGACCCCACCCGGCCCCACGGTCGTGGCCTCGACGAACGTGTACGGCGCGATCGCCAGGGCCGTCGGCGGCGACCGCATCACCGTCACGTCCCTGATCACCGATCCCACCGCCGATCCGCACTCCTACGAGAGCACCCCGGCCGACGCGGTCGAGGTCGCGGGCGCGGACCTCGTCGTGCGCAACGGCGGCGGCTACGACGACTTCATGACCCGCCTCGTCGAATCCGCGGGGAGCACGCCGACGGTCGTGGACGCGACCGCCGTCTCCGGCCTCGCCCCCGCCGATGCGACCGACGACGGGCACGGGCACGGCGACTTCAACGAGCACGTCTGGTACAGCCTGCCCACGGTGCAGAAGGTCGCCGACCGGCTCGCCGCCGACCTCGCCACGTTGGATCCAGCCGGCGCGGCCACCTACACCGCGAACGCCCGGACGTTCGGCGAGCAGGTCGGGCAGCTGGAGCAGGAGGCCGCCGCCATCGGCGCCGCCGCGCCCGGCGCCGCCGTCGCCGTCACCGAGCCTCTTCCCGGCTACCTGCTGCAGACCGCCGGTCTCACCGACGCCACCCCGGAGGAGTTCAGCGAGGCCGTCGAGGAGGACACCGACCCGCCCGCCGCAGCCGTCGCGCAGACCATGGCGCTGTTCCAGGGCCCGCAACGGGTGCGGGCGCTCGTCGTCGACGCGCAGACCGTGACGCCTACCACGCAGCAGGTTCGCGGGGCCGCCGAGGCCGCGGGCGTGCCGGTGGTGGAGATGACGGAGACGCTGCCGGAGGGCCAGGCAGACTACGTGGCGTGGATGGCCGGTCAGGTCGACGCGCTGGCGAGCGCGGTGGGCGCTCCGAGGTGAGCGAGGTGAGCACCGTGGACAACACGGTGACCACGGTGAGCTCGAGCGGCCCGGTCGCGGCCCCGGCATCGACGGCCGGATCGATCCCCGGACCGTCAGCGCCCGCCGCCGTGTCGCTGCGGGGCGCCGCCGTCCGGTTCGGGACCCGGACCCTGTGGTCCGGCCTCGATCTCGACATCGCCCCGGGCGAGTTCGTCGCCGTCCTGGGCCCGAACGGCTCAGGCAAGACGACGCTGGTCAAGGTGCTGCTCGGGCTGCTTCCCCTCGCCGAGGGCGAGGTGCGGATCGCGGGGCGCACTCCCCGGCGCGGGAGCCCCGCGATCGGCTACATCCCCCAGCAGAAGGCGTTCGAGCCGGACCTGCCGCTGCGCGGGCGCGACCTGGTCGGCCTCGGCCTGGACGGGCACCGCTGGGGCACGGGTGGGCGCGGGCGGGCGGTGCGGCGCGCGAAGGTGGCCGCCGCGCTCGCGGCGGTGGAGGGCAGCGCCTACGCGGACTCCCCCATCGGCATGCTCTCCGGCGGCGAGCAGCAGCGGCTCCGGATCGCGCAGGCCCTCGTGGGAGAACCGGAGGTGCTGCTCTGCGACGAGCCGCTGCTGTCACTGGACCTCGCCCACCAGCGGGTCGTGACCGATCTCGTGGACGCCCGGCGACGCGCGGCGGGCACGGCCGTGCTGTTCGTCACCCATGAGATCAACCCGGTCCTGCCGCTGGTGGACCGCGTGCTGTACCTGGCGGGGGGCCGGTTCCGGATCGGGCCGGTCGAGGAGGTGATGACCTCGCCGGTGCTCTCGGAGCTGTTCGGCACCCAGGTGGACGTGCTGCAGGTGCGGGATCGACTCGTCGTGATCGGCGCGGACACCGCGAGCTGTCACGGGGACGGGCCGTGGACCGCCTGATCAGCTTCGAGGGCCTCAGCGAGCTGCTCGCGATCCCGTTCGTGCAGCACGCACTGCTCGCGTGTGCCGTGCTGGGGTTGGTCGCGGGGGTCCTGGCGCCGCTGATCGTGGCGAGGGGGATGTCGTTCGCGGTGCACGGCACGGCGGAGCTCGCGTTCACCGGCGGCGCGGCGGCGCTGCTCGTCGGCGTCTCGGTCGGGCTCGGCGCGGTGGTGGCCGCGGTGATCGCCGGGGCGGTGTTCGGGCTCCTGGGGCTGCGCCAGCGCGAGCGGGACTCCGTCATCGGCGTGGTGCTGGCCTTCGGACTCGGGCTCGGCGTGCTGCTGCTCGCCCTCTACAGCGGCCGGGCGTCGAACAAGTTCGGGCTGCTCACCGGCTCGATCGTGGCCGTGGACTCCGCGAACCTCGCGCTGCTCGCCGTCGTCGCGGTGCTCGTGCTGGGCACCCTGGCGGCGATCCACCGGCCGCTGCTGTTCGCCAGCGCGGATCCCGAGGTGGCGCAGGCGCGCGGCGTGCCGGTCGGCGCGCTGTCGGTGGTGTTCGCGGTGCTCGTCGGCCTCACGACGGCGCTGGCGGTGCCGATCGTCGGCGCGATCCTCGTGCTCTCGGTGATGATCGCACCGGGCGCCGCGGCCGCGCGGGTCACGGCCTCACCGGTGGTGGCGACCGTCCTGGCCGTCGTGTTCGCCGAGGCGGCGCTGCTGGGCGGCACCGTGCTGTCGCTCGCCCCCGGACTGCCGATCTCGGGCTACGTCGCGGCGCTGAGCTTCGCGATCTACCTGGGCTGCCGGGCGGTGGCGCGAGCACGGGCGTGAGACGGCGTTCGCGCTCTCGTTCAGTCACGCAGCCGTGCCGTCCTCGCCGTAGTCGACCTCGCGCCCGGGCCGCGCGAGATCGTCGGTGTGATCGGACAGGTGGCAGCGGGCGGAGCGCGCTGTTGCGGATCCTGTCCCGCGCGCTCGCCCCGCCCACCGGCGTCGTCAGCCTGGACGAGCTGGCGTCGGCCATGCTGGGTCCAGCTGAGGTGGCCCGGGCGCATGCTCGCCGCGGGGCTGGGGGTCGAGTTGCCGTTCGTCGCGGTGGAACTGGTGCTGGGGAGCCGCGCGCGGCACCCGTCCACGATGCGGCTCCGCCCGCCTCGCATAGGCCACCGCCAGACCTCGGAGAGCTCCGACACGCCCCGCAGAGGCCGCCGCCAAGCCTCGCAGAGCTCCGACACGCCCCCGCAGAGGCCGCCGCCAGACCTCGCAGAGCTCCGGCACACCTCGCAGAGGCCGCCGCCAGACCTCGCAGAGCTCCAGCCCGCCTCGCAGAGGCCGCCGCCAAGCCTCGCAGAGCTCCGGCACGCCCCGCAGAGGCTGCAGCACCTGCGAAGCGTGTTCGTCCCCTGCGAAGGCTCGCCGCACGGCGCCGCGCCGCCCACGCGCCCACCGCTGGCGCCGCATCTGCCCCGGCGCGCTGGCCGCCCGGTCACCACCCACCGGCCGGCCCACCGGCGGGCCCGCCGACCTATCCCACCGCGCCCCCGGCCCACCGGCCTCGCCGCCCCTTGCCCCACCAGCGCCGCCGCCCCGCCGCAGGCCGCCGGACCTCGCAGAGCTCCGGCCCGCCCCGCAGAGGCCGCCGCCAGACCTCGCAGAGCTCCAGCCCGCCCCGCAGAGGCCGCCGCCAGACCTCGCAGAGCTCCGGCACGCCCCGCAGAGGCTGCAGCACCTGCGAAGCGTGTTCGTCCCCTGCGAGGTCCCGCCGCACGGCGCCGCGCGCCCACCGCCGGCGCGGCGCCCCGTCGGGCATCGCGCGGCGACAACCCGGGACGCAGTAGGCGGCCATCCTTCTCCAGGCCGTCGGATCTTCTCCAGGCCGTCGAACTCCACACGGCGGCCGAGCACGCGCTGCTCGCGACGTTGCGCGAGTTCGGTGGCGCCCACGTGGCCCACCCGCCCGTTCACCACGCTGTCCGCCGGCGACCGCCAGCGCGTGCTCATCGCCCGGGCGCTGGCGCGACGGGCCCGAGATCCTCGACCTCGTGGCACGGCTCGGGTTGGCCACAGCTCGGGTTGGCCACAGCTCGGGTTGGCCACAGCTCGGGTTGGCCAC
>NZ_JBFWVQ010000050.1:0-25380 GCF_050246655.1 Pseudonocardia sp. | reverse complement strand
CCAGCGCGTGCTCATCGCCCGGGCGCTGGCGCGACGGGCCCGAGATCCTCGACCTCGTGGCACGGCTCGGGTTGGCCACAGCTCGGGTTGGCCACAGCTCGGGTTGGCCACAGCTCGGGTTGGCCACGGTCGCCGTACTGCACGACCGCGACATGGCCGCCCACGCATGCCACAGGGTGCCGCTGCTCGACGCGTGGCCGCCTCGGCCACCAGGCCCCCAGGAACGCCCACTGTGCACACCTGCGCGTCAACCCGGGCGCACGACCGTTCCAATCTCCTGCTAATGACAATCGTTATCGTCTAGAGTGAGCCGTAGTCGAGGGAGGAGGGCCACGTGGGCTCACACGCACTGCGCACGCCGCTCGTCGTCGTCGCGGGCGGCACGGCACCGGCCGCCGCGATCGGCGTCGAGCGGGTGATCGGACGGATCCGCGCCGAGGAGCCGGGCACGGCCGTGGTGCACCACGACCTGCGCGACGTGCGCAACGGCGTCGTGCACCGGCGGCTGCGCTTCGGGACCGCCGACGAGCGGCGGATCCTCACGCTCGCCCACGGGTGCGTGTCCTGCACGCTGCGCGAGGACGTGCTGCCGCTGATGCGCGAGCTCGGGCGGCGACCCGAGGTACGCCGGATCGTGCTGCACCTCGACCCGGCCCTCGATCCGGAGTCCGCGTGCTGGGCGGTCCGCCACGTCGCCGTCGACGGCCGCCCCGTCACCGACACCGTGGACCTGCGCGGCGTCGTCACCGCCCTCGATCCGGGCTCCTGGCTCGACGACGCCACGGGCGACCGGGGGCTCGCCCGCGCCGGCCTCGCGGACCTGCCCGACGAGGAGCGCACGCTCGCCCAGCTCGTCGTCGCCCAGGCCGAGTTCGCCGACGTCCTCCTTCTCGCAGGGCCCGCCGAGCCCTGGGAGCTCGCGCGCACCACGGCCGTGCTCGCCCGGCTCAACCCGCGCGCGCAGCGGGTGCTCACCCCCGGTCGCGAGGTGCTGCTCGACGCGCTCCCGCCCGGGGCCCGCCGCGGCCGCGCCGCCGGACCCCACGACCCGCTGCTCGCCGGCGAGCCACCGCTCGAACCCGCCGCGGGCGTGCAGCTCGTGACGTTCACCGCGCGCCGGCCGTTCCACCCGGACCGGCTGCACGCCGCCGTCGACGTCCTGCTCGACGGGGTCGTGCGCGCCCGGGGCCGGATCTGGCTCGCCACCCGCCCCGACACCGTGCTGTGGCTGGAGTCCGCGGGCGGCGGGCTGGAGATCGGGCGGTCCGGGCAGTGGCTGGCCGCGGGCGGGTGGGAGGCGGCCACCCCCGAGCGCCTCGCCGAGGCGAACCTGCGCTGGCACCCGCGCTGGGGCGACCGTGTCCAGGAGCTCGCGATCCTCGTCCACGACGGCGATCCCGCCACGATCAAGGCCGCCCTGCGCGCCGCGCTGCTCGACGACGGCGAGGTCGCTGCGGGCGACGACGCCTGGCGGGCGCTGCCCGACCCCTTCGGCCGCCACCACACCGATCCCTGCGGGGACATCGCGCCCGCACCCGCGATCCCTCGTGACGACCCGACCCGCGAGGAGTGGAACTGATGGCCGTCCCGAAGCGGCGCACGTCGCGCGCCGGCGGACCGGCGAGCGGGCGGGTGCCCACCGCCACCGGACACGTCCTGGTGGTGTGCGGCACCGGACCGTGCGACGACCGGATGCTGGCCCACACCGTTGACGCACTGAGCGGGGTCGTGCGCGGCGGACGGCACAGCATCCTCGTGCGCTCGGGCTGCACCGCGGGCCCCGTGGCGTGCCTGGTGCGCGGGCGCGGGCCGATGGTCGCCGTCCAGCCGTGCGACGCGCACCAGCGCCCGGCGGGCCCGGCGACGCGGGTGGGTCCGCTGCGCAGCGTGGCGGACGTCGACGCGCTCGTCACCTGGCTGCGCGACGGCACGGGTCGGCTGCCGGACCACCTGCTCGCCGTTCAGCACACGCTGAACGCCGCGACGCGCAACTGACGCACCCTCGACGCCGCAGAGCGGGCCCGCTTCGCGACCCGCTGCTGCGCGGGCGCCCGGCCGTGGCCGGCGAGTCGCGACCTAGGAGACGCGCCGCCGCCGCGCCACGTCCGCGAGCACCACGCCCGCCGCGACCGACGCGTTGAGCGACTCCACCGTCGCCGCCATCGGGATCGACACCGTGACGTCGCAGGTCTGGCGCACCAGCCGGGACAGACCCTTGCCCTCCGAGCCGATGACCAGGACCAACGGGTCGGATGCCAGCTCGAAGTCGTCCAGGGACACGCTGCCGTCCGCGTCCAGCCCGGCGATCATGTACCCCGCGGTGGCGTACTCGCGCAGCGTGCGGGTGAGGTTCACCGCGCGCGCGACCGGCACCCGCGCCGCCGTGCCCGCGGACGTCCGCCACGCGACGGCCGTCATCCCGGCGGCACGCCGCTGCGGGACGACGACGCCGTGCCCCCCGAAGGCCCCGACCGAGCGGACGACGGCGCCGAGGTTGCGCGGATCGGTGACCCCGTCCAGGGCGACGATCAGGCCGGGCTCGCCGGCATCCGCGGCGATCTCCAACAGCTCGTCCGGGTGCGCGTACGCGTACGGGGGCACGACGAGCGCGACACCCTGGTGCAGCGCCCCGCCGGCGAGCTTGTCCAGCTCGCCGCGCGGCACCTCGAGGATCGCCACCCCCCCGTCCGCCGCCAGATGCACGGCCTCGGCGACCCGTTCGTCCGACGTCGCCCCGACCACGACGTGCAGCGCCGTGGCCGGCACGCCCGCCCGAAGGCACTCGACGACGGGGTTGCGGCCCAGCACCGTCTCGGGGGTCTCGCCGTCCCCGGGGCGGCGGCGGTTGCCCGCCACCCTCGACCGGTCCGAGCGCGCGGCCGCCTTCTTGGACGCCGCGGCGGCCCGCTTCTGCGCCGGGTGCCCGGTGCGCATCTCCGCGGGCGGCGTGGGCCCCTTGCCCTTGAGCGCGCGCCGCCGCTGCCCGCCGGAACCGACGACCATGCCCTTCTTGGTGCCGTCCTTGCGCACGGCTCCGCGGCGCTTCGAGTTGCCGGCCACTGTGCTGTCCTAACCGTCCTTCAACGACCACGTCGGGCCGTCGGGCGAGTCCTCGACGGCGATACCGGCGGCGGTGAGCCGGTCGCGCACGGCGTCGGCCGCGGCGAAGTCCCGCCGAGCGCGGGCCTCGGCCCGCTGCGACAGCAGATCCTCGACGAGCGCCCCGAGCGCGCCGATCGCGGCGGACGAGCGGTCGTCCGCGCCGGAGACCCACTGCGCGTCCAGGGGATCGAGGCCGAGCACGCCCGTCATCGCGCGCACCGAGCCGGCCGCGCCGAGCGCCGCCGCCCGGTCGCCCGCGTCGAGGGCGACGTTGCCCTCGCGCACGGCGCCGTGGATCGCGGCGAGCGCGCCCGGTGTGCCGAGGTCGTCGTCCATCGCCGCGGCGAACTCCGCGCACACCACCCTCGGCTCCGGTGTGCCGAGCCGCTCCCGCACCCGGTGCACGAACGACTCGATGCGCCGGTAGGCAGCCACCGACTCCTGCAGCGCCGCCTCGGAGAACTCGATCGTCGACCGGTAGTGCGGGCCGACCAGGTAGTACCGCAGCTCGACGGCGCGCACGCGCTGGAGCACGGCACTGATCGTGAGCGTGTTGCCCAGCGACTTCGACATCTTCTCGCCGCTCATGGTGACCAGCGCGTTGTGCAGCCAGTAGCGGGCGAACCCGTCCTTCGCGGCGCGGGACTGCGCCTGCTCGTTCTCGTGGTGCGGGAAGATCAGGTCCAGCCCGCCGCCGTGGATGTCGAACTCCGGGCCGAGGTAGAACGTCGCCATCGCCGAGCACTCCAGGTGCCATCCCGGGCGGCCCGGACCCCACGGCGTGGGCCAGGACGGCTCGCCCGGCTTGGCCGCCTTCCACAGCGTGAAGTCCCGCTGGTCGCGCTTGCCCGCGAGCGTGCCCTCGCCCTGCACCATCTCCTCGACCCGCTGGCCGGACAGCGCCCCGTACTCGGGGTAGGTGCCCACCGCGAAGTAGACGTCGCCGTCGGCGGCGTAGGCGTGGCCGCTGTCGATGAGCCGGTACATCAGCTCGATCATCTGCGGGACGTGCCCGGTGGCGCGCGGCTCGATCGCGGGCGGGAGGCAGCCCAGAGCGGCGTACGCGGCGGTGAACGCCCGCTCGTGCGTGGCCGCCCACTCCCACCACGGGCGGCCCGCCTCGGCCGCCTTGACGAGGATCTTGTCGTCGATGTCGGTGACGTTGCGGACGAGCGTGACGTCCAGGCCCTGGTAGGCGAACCAGCGGGCGAGCACGTCGTAGTTCAGACCGGAGCGGACGTGTCCGATGTGGGGAAGGCCCTGGACGGTGGCGCCACAGACGTACATCGACACGCTTCCACTGCGCAGCGGGACGAACTCCCGCAGGCTTCTCGTGGCGGTGTCGAACAGGCGCATGAACCAAGGGTACGGACCTGCGTCACACCCGATCCGGGAGGTTCCCATTCCGTCAAGCCACGGCGGCGCGGCGCGGGCAGGGTGGTCGCCATGAGCGACATCACCGAGCTGTACCCCCGCCTCGTCGTCGACGGTGCCGACGCCGCGATCGGCTTCTACCGCGCCGCGTTCGGCGCCGAGCTCCTGGAGCGCTACACCGGCCCCGACGGTCGAGTCGTGCACGCGATGCTCGCCGCGGGCCCCGCGCGCTGGGCCGTCAAGGACGCCGACGGCTACGACCCGGGTCCGGCCGGCGGCGGCGTTCCGGTGATCCTGGCGCTGTACGTGGCGGACGCGGACGCGGTGGCGGCGCGGATGGTCGACGGCGGCGGAACCGTCGTCTTCCCGGTGGCCGACCACCCGTACGGCGAGCGCGGCGGACGGCTGGCCGACCCGTTCGGGCACCTGTGGATGATCGCCCAGCGCACCGAGAACCTGACGTCCGACGAGATCCAGTCCCGGACGGACGCGATGTTCGAGGCGTAGTGACCCGCCCGCACCCCGCACTCCCGCCCCTCCGCCCCTCCGCCCCTCCGCCCCTCCGCCCCTCCGCCCCTCCGCCCCACCGCGCGAACGGCACGTACGGGAAGACCTATTTCCCGTACGTGCCGTTCGCGCGGGCTTGTGCGGCGGCCCTCGTGCGGCGGCCCGGGCGGCAACCGCAGCCGCGACCCGGCGACCTCAGGCCGGAACGATCAGCGCCGTCGCGACCGCCGCGATCCCCTCGCCGCGCCCGGTGAGCCCGAGCCCGTCCGTCGTGGTGCCGGAGACCGCCACCGGCCCCCCGACGGCCGCGGACAGCACCTCCTGAGCCTGCGCGCGGCGCGTCCCGATGCGCGGGTGGTTGCCGATGACCTGCACGGCGGCGTTGCCGACCGCCCAACCGTCCTCGGCGAGCAGGCGGCGCACCTCGCCCAGCAGGGCCACCCCGCTGGCGCCCTTCCACTCCGTGCGCCCCGTGCCGAAGATCGCGCCGAGATCACCGAGCCCCGCAGCGGACAGCAGGGCGTCGCAGAGCGCGTGCGCGGCGACGTCGCCGTCCGAATGCCCCGAGCAGCCGTGCACTCCCTCCCAGAGCAGGCCGGCCATCCAGCACGGACGGCCCGGCTCGACGGGGTGCACGTCCGTGCCGATCCCGACCCTCACGCGATCACCCCGTCCAGGACCATCGCGGCGAGCTCGAGATCCCACTCCGAACGGATCGCGAACGCGGCGGGATCGCCGGCCACGGTCTGCACCGGCTCCCCCGCGGCGGCCCGGGACGCCACGAGATCGAGCGCCCCGGACGGCAGCGCGGGCCCGCAGGCCCGGAAGGCCACCGGTGACTGCACCAGGCGCAACGTGGCACGCTCGGGCCCGGCGTACAGCACCCCGTCCGCGACGCGTTTCACCGTGTCCGTGAGCCGCAGCACCGGCACCGCCGCGGGTGCGCCCGCCCACACGGCGTCCACCACCGCGCGGGCGAGAGACGGCGGAGCGAGCGGGCGGATCGCCTCGTGCAGCACCACGACGTCGCCGTCCGCGACCCCGCCCTGCACCCGGACCGGCAGCCCGGCGCACGCCTCCAGCGCCGGCCCGAGCACCTCGGGCGGGCCGAGCAGCCCGACCTCGGCCGCG
This sequence comes from Pseudonocardia sp., assembly GCF_050246655.1. GTDB lineage: Bacteria > Actinomycetota > Actinomycetes > Mycobacteriales > Pseudonocardiaceae > Pseudonocardia. The sequence continues at coordinate 19,266 of NZ_JBFWVQ010000050.1, read as the reverse complement.
ACGGCCGTCAGTGTCCGCACGGCACGCACGACGGCGGGTAGGCCACCGATCGGGACGAGGTCGTACGGGCCGTCCCCGACCACGACGACCGCCACGAGCACGCCGGACGGCACGGAGCCGATCGGGTGACGCATCGCGGGGGCCGAGCGGGCGGGGAGCCGGAGGGGCCTCAGGAGGCGGTGGCGAGCACCTCGTCGAGCAGGACCTCGGCCCGCTCCTCGTCGGTGCCCTCGGCGAGCGCCAGCTCGCTCACGAGGATCTGACGGGCCTTGGCGAGCATGCGCTTCTCGCCTGCGGACAGGCCGCGGTCCTTCTCGCGCCGCCACAGGTCACGGACCACCTCGGCGACCTTGTTGACGTCTCCTGATGCGAGTTTCTCCAGGTTCGCCTTGTAGCGGCGCGACCAGTTCGTGGGCTCCTCGGTGTGCGGGGCGCGCAGCACCTCGAACACCCGATCGAGCCCCTCCTGACCAACCACGTCACGGACGCCGACGACCTCGGCGTTCTCGGCGGGAACACGCACCGTGAGATCCCCCTGAGCGACCTTCAGGACGAGGTACTTGCGCTCCTCGCCCTTGATCGTCCGGGTCTCGATGGCCTCGATGAGAGCGGCACCGTGGTGCGGGTAGACGACGGTCTCTCCGACCTTGAAAACCATGTGTCCTCTGCCCCTTTCGCTGCTTCGAGGTTAGCACGGGCAGGAAGTCCGCCGCCGCCGACCCGCACTGTCGTCGCAGGTCACGGGGTTGACAACGGGATGGAAACGTGCAGGGGAGACCATGTGGAGCAGCACCCGCGAGCACTTACTAGGCTTCGCGCAGGTCGGGTCGGTGTCGCCCGCCGGGTCCACCGCCCTCGGAGGGGAGTTCCAGCCGTGAGCCGCATCGAGCGCAGCCGTCCGAACCGCATCGCGAAGGGGATCGCGGCGGCCGCCGCAGCCCTGCTCCTCGCCGGATGCGGGGCAGGTCAGCTCACCGGGACGAGCACGCAGGGTAGTTCCTCCGGAGGGGCCAACGGCTCCGCCGGGAACATCCTCGTCCGGGACGCCGAGATCGAGTTCGGCACCGCCGCACCCGCAGCGGTCGTCTTCCCCGCGGGGGCGTCCGCACCGCTGATGATGCACATCGTCAACCAGGGCTACGCGGCGGACACGCTGGTCTCCGCGTCGAGCCCGATCGCATCGTCCGTGCAGGTCGGCGGCGCGACAGAGCTCCCGGGCGGGCAGGCGCTGCTGGTCGGCACGGCGCCGGAGCTGCTGCCCGGCACGCAGGCCACGCAGCTCACCCTGGTGGGGCTGACCGAACCCGTCCGCGCCGGGCTCACCTACCCGGTCGAGCTCACGTTCCGTGACGCGGGCCGGATCAGCCTGAACGTTCCGGTCGCGAACCCGGCCACGCCGCGCGAGCCCGCCACCGAATGACGCCGGCGCCGTGACGAAGCCCGCGGCCCGCTCCCGGGCACGCGCCGCGTACCGCTGCGCCGAGTGCGGGCACACCAGCGCGCAGTGGGTCGGCCGCTGCCCCGCGTGCCAGGGCTGGGGGACGCTCGCGGAGACCGCCGCACCGTCGCCCGCGCGCGGGCGCGTCGCCGCCGGTGCGCCCGCCACCCCGGCCCGCCCCATCGGGGCCGTGGAGCTGGACGCGGCTCGCGCTCGCCCGACCGGGGTCACCGAGCTGGACCGCGTGCTCGGGGGCGGCCTCGTCCCGGGCGCCGTTGTGCTGCTCGCGGGTGAGCCCGGTGTGGGAAAGTCGACACTTCTGCTCGACGTCGCACGCCGAGTGGCGCAGGACCGCCGGGTCCTCTACGTCACAGGTGAGGAGTCGGCCGGGCAGGTGCGGCTGCGCGCCGAGCGCACCGGTGCGGTCTGCGACGATCTCTACCTGGCCGCGGAGTCCGATCTCGCCGCGATCATCGGTCACGTCGACGCCGTCGTCCCCGAGCTGCTCGTCGTGGACTCGGTGCAGACGATGTCGAGCCCCGAGGCCGACGGTGCCCCCGGCGGGGTCACGCAGACCCGGGCCGTCACGATCGGGCTCACCGCCATGGCCAAGGAGCGCGGGCTGCCGGTGCTGGTCGTCGGGCACGTCACCAAGGACGGCGCCATCGCGGGCCCGCGGGTGCTGGAGCACCTCGTGGATGTCGTGCTCGCGTTCGAGGGCGACAAGCACTCCACGCTGCGGATGGTGCGCGGGGTGAAGAACCGCTTCGGCCCCGCGGACGAGGTGGGCTGCTTCGAGCTCCGGGACACCGGCATCGTCGGGATGCCCGATCCGTCCGGGCTCTTCCTGGCGCGTTTCGGCGGCCCGCCCGTGCCGGGCACGGCCGTCACGGTCGTGCTGGACGGCCGCCGCCCGCTGCCCGCCGAGGTGCAGGCGCTCGTCGCGGGCAAGGACATCCCGTCGCCGCGGCGCGCCGTCAGCGGCCTGGACACCGCACGCGTCGCGATGATCCTCGCCGTGCTCGAGCGCCGCGCCGGGGTGCGGCTGCACGACGCGGAGGTCTACGCGGCGACGGTCGGCGGGATGCGGGTGGCCGAGCCCGCTGCCGATCTGGCGCTGGCGATGGCGATCACCTCCGCGCGCCGCGACGTCGCGCTGCCCGCCGATCTCGTGGTGCTCGGCGAGATCGGGCTGGCGGGCGAGGTACGCCGGGTCGCCGGGGTGGACCGGCGGCTCGCGGAGGCGGCGCGCCTGGGGTTCGGCGCCGCGCTCGTCCCTCCGGGCTGCGGCGAGGGCGGACCGGCAGGGATGACGGTGCGCGAGGTGAGCGACGTCGCCGCGCTCATCGCGGCCGTGCGTTAGGGAAGGCGCTTGAACGGCACCGGCTCGCTGTAGACGTCGTCGAGGCGGGTGACGAGCTTGTAGTCCCCCGGCGGCACCTGGACCCGTTCCTCGGTGCAGCCGGGGTTCGAGGACTTCCCGTTCCACGGCGCCCGGAAGCCGAGCGGCTGGTTGGGCTGCAGCGTCCGCAGGTCCAGCGTGGACGGGTTCTCGCAGTCGTTGCTGGACCACACCTGGGTCTTGAGGTCGCCAGTGACGATCATGACCTCCTGCCGCGCGGGATCCAGATCCCGGACGCACGGCTGCGCGGTGGTGTCCGTGACCACCAGCCGCAGCACGATCTGCTGGCCGAGGCGGTGCTCGGGCTGGTCAATCTCCGCCGTCAGCTTGATCATCTGGTCGGTACACTCCGGTGGCCCGGCCGGTACGGGCGCGGCGACGGGCTCGGCGGGCGGGGGCGGCGGGAGCTCCGGCTCGCCACTCCCGGGCTCGCCGCCACCGATGACCAGCACCAGCAGCAGGACGACGACACCGACGGCCAGTGCGCCCAACCCGGCCGCCCACCGCCGCCGCCGGTACACGACGGCGGGCAACGGACCCACCGGCTCCCACACGCCACGCACCGTAACCGGGGAGACCCACCCGGCCCCGCCGACACACCACGCTTGCCCCCACCTGAGGAAGCGCGTAGGAATCGGGGCGTGATGGGCGCGCTGCTCGAGGCCTTCTGGCCCAGCCGTCGCGTCGTGCAGTTCGACGAGTTCTGTCGGTCGGTCGCGTAGCGCATCCGCGCTCCACCCCGCGGCCCCGCTGTGCGGCCTCACCGCGCCCGCTACTCGTCCACCTTCCCGGAGCCCCCATGTCCATCACGGACGAACTGCTCGCCAACAACGCCCGCTACGCCGAGACCTTCACCGGCCCGCTTCCCCTGCCGCCCTCCAAGGGCGTCGCCGTCGTGGCCTGCATGGACGCCCGCCTCGACGTCTACCGTGTCCTCGGCCTGAACGATGGCGAGGCGCACGTCATCCGCAACGCCGGCGGCGTCGTGACCGACGACGAGATCCGCTCGCTCGCGATCAGCCAGCGCCTGCTCGGCACCTCCGAGATCATCCTCATCCACCACACGGACTGCGGGATGCTCACCTTCACCGACGACGAGTTCAAGAGGTCGATCCAGGACGAGACCGGCATCAAGCCCGAGTGGGCCGCGGAGGCCTTCCCGGACCCCGCCGAGGACGTCCGCCAGTCCATCGCCCGGATCCGCGCGAACCCGTTCGTCCCGAAGAAGGACTCGATCCGCGGGTTCGTCTTCGACGTCGCGACCGGGAAGCTCGACGAGGTCGTCTGAGCGCGATCGGCCGTCGTCGGGGCGAACGGCCCTTTCGGGAAGTAGGTCTTCCCCAACGGGCCGTTCGCTCGCCGGGTGGCAACGCCGAGCCGGGTGGGAGCCGTCCTCGGCGCCGGGCCCTGGCACGATCGGACCCCGTGTCCACCCTCGCCCGGGCCGTCCTCGACTGGTATCCCACCGCCGCCCGCGACCTGCCCTGGCGGCGCCGGGACACCACACCCTGGGGCGTGCTCGTCAGCGAGTTCATGCTGCAGCAGACGCCCGTGGCGCGCGTGGAACCCGTGTGGCACGAGTGGTTGGCCCGCTGGCCGCTGCCGTCGTCGCTGGCTGCGGCATCCCGCGCGGACGTCCTGCGGGCGTGGGGGAAGCTCGGCTACCCGCGCCGCGCGCTGCGGTTGCACGAGGCCGCCCGCGTGATCGCGACGGAGCACGGCGACGTCGTGCCCCGCGACATCGACGTCCTCGAGTCGCTCCCCGGAATCGGCTCGTACACCGCGCGTGCGGTCGCCTGCTTCGGCTACGGCGAGCGCTGCCCCGTCGTCGACACCAACGTGCGACGGGTCGTCGCCCGCGCCGTCCACGGCCGCGGCGACGCCGGGCCCGTCAGAACGGCCGCGGACCTCGCCGACGTCGACGCGCTGCTGCCCGCGGACCGCGCCCGCGCCGCCGTCGTCTCGGCCGGCTTGATGGAGCTGGGCGCTGTCGTCTGCACCGCCCGCGCCCCCCGGTGCGGCACGTGCCCCGCGTCCTGCGCATGCGCGTGGGTGACGGCAGGCCGGCCCTCCTACGAGGGCCCGCGTCGGGCGGTGCAGGGCTTCGCGGGCACGGACCGGCAGGTCCGCGGCCTGTTGCTGGACGTCCTGCGCGCCGCGGACGATCCCGTGCAGCGCTCCGCCCTTGACCTCACCTGGCCCGACGCCGCCCAGCGCGACCGCTGCCTGGGCTCCCTTCTGGTCGACGGGCTCGTCGAGCAGCTCGACGACGGCCGCTTCGCGCTTCCCGCGTGACCCCGCGTGACCCCGCCCCGCGAGTTGCCGGTCTCCTCCGCGCGAGTTGCGCGTTTCATCAGGCCGTGTCGTGGAATCCGCAGCGCCGACCCGTTCCGGGGAGGGTCGACGTGGCCCACGTGATCCGCTTCCGCCTCGACGACGCCGCGTGCGCACGACTCGTGGCCCTGCGCGAGCGCGCCGCCACCGCGACCGCGGCATGCACCGCCGACGGTGCGTCCGACGGCGCGGCGGTACGTGCGGGCGGGCGATCGGACGCGGGCTGGCCCGCGGTCGTCGTCGCCGCCGCCACCGCCGTCCCACCCCCGGCGCGGGCCGCGCTCGCCGCCGAGCTGCGGCTGCTGCGGCTCCCGTCGCTGTGGCTCGCCACCCTGGGTGCCCCCGCCGGGCGGCCGGATCACCTCGTGCTTGCGGCCGTCGTCGACACCGAGGTGCTCGCCGTGCACGCCGCCGTGCACGACGCGCTCGCCGGGCGGGTGCGCGGACCCGTCGCCGAGCACCTGCCCGGCTCCTGGCTGCCGCACTGCGTGCTCGCCATCGGCGACGCCGCGACGACGGCCGCGGCCTTCGCCCGCCTGCACCCGGTCGAGGCCGTGCGGGCACGGGTGACGGGCGTGGAGGTCCACGACACCGTCACCGGCGCGACCGAGCCGATCTAGCCGCCGTCGGGCGGCGTCTGGCCTGTGTCGCCCTCGCCGTTGTCCCCGGCGGGCGGGTTCTCGCCGTCCCCGGGCTGCTGCTCGTCGGGCAGGTTGTCGGCAGGCGGGTTGTCGGCAGGCGGGTTGTCAGCCGGCGGGTTGTCGGCAGGCGGCACCTCCGCCGGAGGTTCGTCGGGCGGCGGCACGTCGACCGGCGGCACCGCAGGCGGGGGCACCTCGACCGGCGGCTCGGTCGACGGTGGCACGGCCGCCGGCACCGCGGCGGGGTCGAACGGGCGCCCGCCGTCGTTACCGGGCGGGTTGTAGTTGCACACCCAGCTGGCCGAGGTGGCCCCTGGCTGCGGGCTGTCCGGGGTGAGCGCCTTGCCGCACCCGAGCTCGGTCGTCGTGGACCACACCACCTGCGTGAAGTGCCCGCAGACGGTCCCGGCGACGCAGCTGTTGGTCGCGACGTCGTAGTTCGGCTCCTCGCCACCCCAGAAACCCATCGGATCCGCCGGGGTGGACGTGAACGTAGCCGGATCGCAGCAGCTCCAGTTCCCGAAGACGTTCTCGCCGTAGCGGTTGGGCACACGGTGAGGCTGCTGCTCACCGGCCGCCCGCTGGTTCGCCCAGTCCTGCGCGCAGGACGCGAGCGTCGCGTCCCACGTGAGCGGCGGGGCGCCGTACTTGGCGCGCAGCGCGTTGTGCAGGTCCAGCATCTCCTGCTGCTCCTGCGGGGTGACCAGCGTGGCCACCTCGGCCGAGTCGCACACCGCCTGCGCCCTGGCCGGCACCACCTCCGGCTCCGCCCAGGCAACGCCCGCGGAGATCCCGACGACCACCAGTGCCGCCACCAGCACGCTCGTGAACCGCAGGCGTGTCCCCGCGTAGAGGCCCATGCCGATCCCCCGTCGCCGCTCCCGCGTGTCCACGCAGGACGGAGCACCTTCGACGATAGGTACCGGTGGGTCTCGCACCTAGCCCCGAACAGCCCAAACGGGCCGAGCGGCAGCCCCGCCGGCTAGCGCGGGCCGCCCTGGTTCTCGGGCGTCGCGGTGACGGTGGCGGACGGCAGCAGCACCTCCTGGCCCTCCGTGAGCCCCGACCTCACCTCGGTGCGGTCGTCACCCTGCAGGCCCGCCTCGAACGGCACCTGCACCGGGTTCTCGTCCGGACCGGGCACGTTCACGAAGGTCTGCCCGCCCTGGCGGATCACCGCGGAGTTGGGCACGGACAGCACGTTCTGCACCGACTCGGTGATCACGTTCGCCTCGGCGGTCTGCCGGTCGCGCAGCCGGTCGTCGGTCTCGGTGAGCTGCACCGTGACGTAGTAGTTCGTGACGCCCGAGATCGCGGTGCCGCTCGGGGCGACCGCGAGAACGGTGCCGGCGCGCACCAGGTCCGGGATCGCGTCGAAGGTCACCTCGACGTTCTGGCCCGGCCGCACCTGCGCCGCATCCGACTCCTCGAACGGCACGACCACCTGGAACGAGTTCACGTCGCCCAGCACGATGAAGTTCGACCCGCCCGGCGCGCTGACGTTCACCGCACCCGAGGCGTCCGAGGCTCCCACGCCGGACTGCACGCCCGGGATCGCGGCGTCGCTGCCCGGCGCCAACGGGGTGGTCGACGTTCCGGAGTTGAGGAACTCGCCAAGCGCGCCGTTGATCGCCGTGACCGTGCCGCCGATCGGGGCGAGGAGCGTGCGGTTGTCGAGGTCCTGCTGCGCGATCGTCACCTGCACCGCTGCGTTGCGCACGGCGGCCTGCTGGGCGGCGATGTCGGCGGGGTTGTTGCGCTGCGCGGTGTCGAGGTTGTTCTCGGCCTGGACGACGCTGCGCTGCGCGTTGGCGACGGAGATCTCACCCTGGGTGCGGGTGACGTCCTCCTGCTTCCTCGCGTTCGAGAGGTTGGTCTTGGCGTTGACGACCGCGGTCTTGGCCTGGCTCACGGCCTGATCGCGCTGGGTGCAGTCCTGCCCGCCGGATCCGCTGCCCTGGTTGTTGGTGCGAGCGTTGTTGCCGACCGCCATGGACGGGCTGGCAGACGTGGTGGTGGCCCCGTTGCCGGTGGGTGTGCACGGGGTCTGCCGCGCCTGGTCCAGCGCCCGCTCCGCGTCCTGCAGCTGCTTCTCCGCGCTGAAGACGGCCTTCTCGGCCTGCTCGTTCGCCGCGTCCGCATTGGCCTCCGTGGCGTCCAGGACCTCCTGCGCCGCCGCGAGATCCCGCTGCGCCTGCTCGACGGTGTTCCCGTTGACGATCTTGTTCAGCTGCGCCTGCTGCTGGGCGAGCTGCGCCAGCGCCTGGTTGAGCGCCTGCTGGGCGGCGAACGGGTCCAGCCGGGCGAGCAACTGCCCCGGCGCGACGACGTCGCCGACCTTGACGGCCAGCTCGGTGATCTGGCCGCCCTGGGAGAACCCGATGTTCTGCGCCTGCACCGCCGAGAGCGCCCCGGACGCCGAGACGGCCACCGCGACGGTGTCGCGTTCGACGCGCGCCGTGGGCGGCGGCGCCATCTCCATGCCGCACGCCACCATGCCGCTCGCCGCCAGCACGACGAGCGTTCCTGCGGTGATCCACCTCTTGGCCGCGGCCGGCGGGACGAGTGTCCACTCCATGTGCGTGCCTTTCCTAGCGTGTCGCGCCGTCCGGTCGGGGGAGCCGTCCGGCGCTGGTGGGGAGCTGTTACTGGTAGCGCAGGGCTTCGATGGGGCGAAGCTTGGCCGCGCGGTTGGCCGGGTAGCCGCCCGCGACGAGCCCGATGACGAGACTGATCGTGAAGGCGATCACGACCGAGTCGAGGGACACGGAAGGTGGCGGGAAGTCGGGGATCGCCGCCGGGAGGATCGCCGCAGCGGCGAGGGACAGGCCCACGCCGAGGACGATGCCGATCACGCCGCCGAGAGCGGCGAGCACGATCGACTCGATGAGGAACTGCCGCAGGATCGCGCTGCGGGTCGCGCCGATCGCCTTGCGGATCCCGATCTCGCGGGTCCGTTCGGTGACCGACACCAGCATGATGTTGGCGACGCCGATGCCGCCGACGATCAGTGAGATGGCCGCGATGGCGACCGTGAAGATGCTCAGGAACGACAGGAACTGATTGGCCTCGTCGAGCAGGCTCTGCAGCGCGCGGGCGTCGAAGTCGCGCTTGGCGGGGTCGCGGATGTTGTGGCGATCCGACAGGATCGTGTTGACCTGCTCCAGCGCTGCGGGCACCGCAGCCACGCTGGTGGCCTTCACGATGATCGAGCCGACCTCGTCCCCACCGCCCACGAGGTAGCTGCGGGCCGCGCCCATCGGCATGACGACGACGTTGTCCTGCTGCCCGTTGGGCGCGAGGACGCCGATGACGCGGAAGTTCGTGCGTCCGATGCGGATGTCCTGGCCGAGCGCGGCGCCGGCCTGGCCCGCGAACAGGTTGGCGACCGGGTTGGGCCCCAGGACGACGACCTTCGCGCGGCTGCGCTCCTCGGCCTCGGTGAAGAACCGTCCGACGACGAGGTCGCGGTTCTGCACCTCGAGGTAGTCCGCGGTGGAGCCCTCGACGCTGGTGCGGAACTGGCCGCTGCCCGCCTCGAGCAGCGCGGTGCCGTTGACGACGGGCGTGACGCTCTCGATGTCCGGCGCGGCGCGGCGGTCCCGCAGGGCGTCGACGTCGTCGTCGGTGAGGTCGCGGGCGACACCGCCGCCGGGGACGCTGCCCTGGGTCTTGGTGACCACGATCTGGGTGCCGAGCGCCCCGAAGGACTCGTTGAAACCGGACGTGATGCCGTTGCCGAGCGCGACGAGCACGATCACCGCGGTGACACCGATGACGATGCCGAGGGTGGTCAGCGCTGAGCGCAGGCGGTTGGCGCGCAGCGCGCTGAGCGCACTGCGCAACGCCTCCCGCAGGCTCACGCGGCCTCCCCGACCGTCCGGGACACCACCGCCGGACGCCCTCCTCTGCGAACGAGTAAGGCCTGCCTCACGACGCCGCCCGATCGTGTCGCACATCGCTGACGATCTTGCCGTCCATCAGCCGGATGACCCGCTTGGCGTACTCGGCGACGTCGTCCTCGTGCGTGATCAGCACGATCGTGCGGCCGGCCTCGTTCAGCTCGGCCATCAGCTTCATGATCTCGGTGGTCGATGCGGAGTCGAGGTTGCCGGTGGGCTCGTCGGCGAGGATCATCGCCGGATCCGTGACGAGCGCGCGGGCGACGGCCACGCGCTGCTGCTGCCCGCCGGAGAGCTCGTTGGGCTTGTGCCGGACGCGGTTGCCGAGGCCGACCTGCTCGAGCGCGCGCATCGCGCGTTCCCTCCGCGCGTGGACGCCGGCGTAGACCAGTGGGAGCTCGACGTTGCGGATCGCGCTGGTGCGCGGAATGAGGTTGTAGGACTGGAAGACGAAGCCGATCTTGTGGTTGCGGATCTCGGCGAGCTCGCGGTCCTTGAGCCGCCCCACGTCGACGCCGTCGAGGATGTACTGCCCGTCGGTCGGGGAGTCGAGGCAGCCGAGGATGTTCATCATCGTGCTCTTGCCGGAGCCGGACGGGCCCATGATCGCGACGAAGTCGCCCTCGTCGATCCGGAGATCGATACCGTTGAGCGCACGCACCTCGATGGTGCCGGCCTTGAAGACCTTCGTGACCCCGTGCAGCTCGATCATCGGGCGCGCAGCAGCGCGCGGCGGGTCCTTCTCCGTCACCGTGCGTTCCTGCATGAGTACGCTCCGTCCCCCACCCCACGGCCGACTTTACCGGCTCAACAGTTGTTGAGTTCCAGCAGGGTGGCCACGAGGATCTCTGGTGCGCCCGCGTGCAGCAGATGCCCCGTACCGGGTACGCACACGTGCCGGACGCATCGCTCGCCACCCCCGTTCGCGCAGGTGGAAGGCCCTCCGATCAGCTGTGCCATCCGTGCCGTCTGGCCGCGGGGCACGATCGACTCCTCCGCTTCCAGCAGCACCGTCGGGCAGCGGACGGACGCCAGCACGTCCCAGTGGGCCAATCTCGCCCACTCCCCCGCGATCTCGGCGACGTGGGCGATGCGCGAGAGCAGGTGGTAGCCGTCCGCGCGCTCCTCGACGCACTCGGTCATGTAGTCCGCGACGGCTCCCTCGCCGAACGCCTCCCGCACCGCCGCCAGCGCCGGGAAGGGCTGGCGCACCGCCTCGAACCACGCGCGGGCCGCCGCGGCGTCGCGACCGCGGAAGTCGACGCCCATGTCCTCCACGACCAGGCCACGTACCAGGTCCGGGCGGCGCGCGGCGAGGACGAGCCCGTGCAGCCCTCCCATGGAATGCCCGGCGACCAGCGCAGGGCCCGCGCCGAGCTGCTCCAGCACGTCCGCGGCGTCGGCGGCGAGGCGTCGCGTCGTCCACGGGCCGCACGCCTGCGACCGACCGTGGCCGCGCGCGTCGAAACCGACGACGCGCGCGTGTGTGACGAGCCGGCGCGCGATCGGCCACCACGTCGTGGCGCGCCCCATGAGACCGTGCATCAGCAGGATCGGCGGGCCCTGGCCGCCGAACTCGACCACCGCGAGGTACACCCCGTCGGAGGTCCGCACCGAGCGCCGCCCCTCCACGCGCGGCAACCTAGCGACTCCGCCGCAACGGCGCGCGCGGAATCGCCGGGGTGGGCGGCGTCTACAGTCGAGGCCATGGCCGTCGTGAAGATCAATGCCATCGAGGTCCCCGAGGGCGCGGGCCCGGAGCTCGAGAAGCGGTTCGCCAACCGGCTGCACGCCGTGGACGGGCAGCCGGGCTTCCTCTCGTTCGAGCTGCTGCGGCCCGTTGCCGGCGAGAACCGCTACTTCGTCGTCACGCACTGGGAGAGCGACGAGGCGTTCCAGGCGTGGCTCGCCGGCCCGGCGATGACCGCGCACTCGGGCGAGCGCGCGCGGCCGGTGGCGTCGGGGTCGTCGCTGCTGGAGTTCGAGGTGGTCCAGTCCTCCCCCTAACCGCCTGACCACGCCCGCGAGTTGCGCATTTCGCGGCCGCGAGTTGCGCATCTCATCAGCCCGAGGTGCGCGATCCGTCAGCGTGGCGCGGACTCCGGGTGCTCGTCGAGCTGGTCCGGGATGCCGTCGTCGTCGCTGTCAGCCAGGAGCGGGTCCGGGCACCCGGCCCGGACGGCCTCCAACTGGGCGGCGAGCGCGACCCCCGCGAGCAGGGCGACACCGGTGACGTTCGCCCACAGCAGCAGAGCCATGACCGCCGCGAGCGGGCCGTAGGTGTCGCCGAGGTCGGCGAACACGACGTAGAGCGCAAGTAGCCCGGAGATCGCGAGCCACGCGAGCACCGTCAGCGCGGCGCCGACGGCGAGCCAGCTCAGGCCGGGCTGGCGGCGCCGTGGCGCGTAGCGCATCAGCGCCGTCACGGCGACGACGAGCGCCAGCATGCCCAGCGGCCACCGCACGACGTCCCATGCGGTCTCGGCAGCGTCCCCCCAGCGGTAGACCTGCTCGATCGCCTCGCCGAACGGCTCACCCGCCACGATCAACAACAGCCCCGCGACGAGCGACACCCCGGCCGTCGCGGTGAGCAGGGCCGCCGATCCGTACTTGCGCAGCGCGGGCCGGTCGCGCTTCGTGCCGTAGATCCGGTTGGCACCCCGCTCCAGCTGCGCGAACGCCGATGTCGCCGCGAGGAACGCCGTCACCAGGCCCACCGCGACGACGATCTCGGCCCGCTCGCTGCCCTCGTCGCTCGTGCCCGAGTCCACGACGTCCCGGACGAGCTGGTCGCTGCTGCCCGGCGAGATCGCCACCACCGTGCGTGCCACGACCTCCGCGAACGACTCCGCGCCGAGCGCCGACGCGAGACCCGCCCCGGCGATGATGAACGGCACGACAGCGAGCGCGAGCTGCATCGCGAAGGCACGGGCGTGGCTGAACCCGTCGCCGAAGCGGAACCGGACGAACGCCGTCCGCAGGAGGGTGCGCAGGCCCCAGCGGCGCGCGGTGTGCCAGGCGTCGTCGGCCGAGAGCTCCTCCCCGCCCATCAGCACCGTCTCCGGGACGGGGCACACCGAGCTCACCCCTGGACGGTACCGGCGCGGGGCGTTGGCGGCCGGGCCCGCGCACGTCCCCCGCGAGTTCCGCATCTCGTCAGGTCGTGTTGCCGGTTCGCCAGGGCCGAACACCCGCAGGATCGGCAAGTCGGCCTGATGGATTTCGCAACTCGCGGCCGCGAGATGCGCAACTCGCGGGCGTCAGCGGGGGCAGCGGGGGCAGCGGGGTCGCGGGAGCAGCGGCGTCAGCGGCCCGGCCCGCGCAGCCCGAAGATCAGCTTCTCGTCGCCGGGGACGAACGTGCCGTACCTCTGGGAGGCGTCCCCGATCTCGCGGTTGCGCCGCAGCAGGTCCCGGCCGAGGGCGAGCTGCCTGCGCTCCCACTCCGGCAGCGCCACGTCGACGTCGCCGCCCGCCGCCACGAGGCTCGCGGCCAGCTCCCAGCCGTCCGCCGCCGCCTTCGCGGTGCCTGCGGCGGCATGCGGACGGACCGCGAACGCGGCGTCCCCGATCAGGCACATGCGCCCGTGCGCCATCCGCGGCACCTCGATGTCGTAGACGACCTGCACGAACGGCTCCGGGACCGCCGTGAGCACCTCGGCGATCACGGGCGCGAGCAGCTCGGCGGCGTCGGCTCGCAGGCGCCGCACCTCGTCGTCGCGGGCTGCGCCCGGCGGGAGCGACACCTGCCGCAGCGTGCCGGTGCGGTCCGTCATGAGCGCGTCGAGGTCGGTGACGTTGCGGTACCAGACGACGTTCGTGAGCCGCTTCCCCGGCTCCAGCGAGCCGTCGGGGCCGGGGATCGGGTAGACGAGCACGTGGCTGTCGGCGAGCACCTGGTAGGTGATCGCGTCCGAGAGCCGGTCGAACGTCGCCGGGCGCAGCTCCGTCTCGGGCAGGGTGCCGCGCCAGGCGACGTAGCCCGAGTAGGTCGGGGTGACCTCCGGCAGCAGCCGCGCTCGCGCCGCCGAGCCGATGCCGTCCGCGCAGACGACCAGGTCCGCGCGCACCCGCTCGCCGGTGCCGAGCGTGAGCACCCCGTCGCCCGCGATGTCGGTGACCTCGCAGCCCAGCCGGTAGCGGTGGGCGGGCAGCTCGGCCAGCAGGGCGCGGTAGATCGTGTTCCACGACGAGAACCGGTACGGGTGGTCACGCTCGTGCACGACCCCGCCGGAGCGGTCCAGGAAGCGGATCCACCGGGTGGTCGAGCACAGCTTGTCCGGGTCGGTGTCGGTGCGCTCGGCGAACCAGCGCACCGTCTCGTCCAGGACCGCGATCCCCGCGCCCCGCGCCTCCAGCGCGGACGCCGAGCGCTCGTACACCGTGACGTCGCAGCCGACGTCGGCGAGCACCAGCGCGGCCGTCAGGCCGCCCAGGGAGCCGCCGACGACCGCGACGCTCGGCATCAGCACGGCATGGCCATCGGGTCAGGGGCGGCCGAAGGTGGCGATCGAGTCGACGGCCAGCTCGAACAGCACCCGGCGCTCGTCGATCGACGGGTCACGCAGCCCGTACGGCGGCTCGTTGCCGGTGTACTTGACCCAGATCTTGTCCAGCTGCGCCGTGACCCGCGGGCCCTCGAGGGGGTCGTCCTCGGAGACCTCGCGGCGGACCGTCGCCTTGATCGACATCCAGTGGTAGGCGTTGGCCGGGTTCATCAGGGCGAACGTGGCTTGCGAGTTCAGCCGCAGCCACTCCACCTTCTTCCGGTGCGTGGCGAGGTTCAGCAGGATCGTGTCGCCCTCGTAGTCGAACCACACGGGCGTCAGGTTCGGGCGACCGTCCTTGCCCATCACGGCGACGATCGCCGTGACCGGCTCGTCGATCAGCTGCTTGTAGGTCGGGTCGAGATCGCTGAGGGAGCTGAGGGAGCCGTGACTACCGATGGTGAACTGCCCCGGCTGCAGCCCGTCCGCGACATCGAGGAAGCGGGCGACGTTGATGGCCATAGTTGGTTAGCGTAGGCACGTGTCGGTGGACGTGGAACCGGTTGCCGCGGCGATCACCGGTGTGGCGGAAGGCCTGCTCCACGGGGGCGTACGCCGTATCTTCGGGATGCCGGGCGGGGGTCCGAACCTCGCGCTGCTCGGTGCCGCGGGCGAACTCGGCATCCCGTTCACGCTGTGTCACGGCGAGACTGCCGCGTGCATCGCCGCGGGCGCCTTCGGGTTGGTGAGCGGGGCGCCCGGGGTCGCGCTCGTCACCCGTGGGCCGGGGCTCGCGAACGCCGTCAACGGCCTCGCGCAGGCCACCTTGGACCGGGCGCCCCTGTTGCTGCTCGCGGACTGCGTGCCCGCCGCCGAGCGTGACCGCGTCGCCCACCAGCGGCTCGACCAGGTCGGTGTCACCGCGCCCGTCACGCGCTGGAGCGGGACGGCCGGGCGGGTCGGCACCGCCGCGACGGTCGCCGCCGCCGTCGCCCTCGCCGCGGGCCCGCCCGCCGGGGCCGTCCACCTCGACGTGGACGCCGCCACCCTCGGTGACACGCCACCGCCGCCCGCCGCACCGCCCGGCATCGACCCGACGGCGCTGGCCGCCGCCGTCGATCTCGTGCGCGGGGCACGGCGGCCGGTCGTGATCGTGGGCGTCGAGGGCGTGGCCGCGGGCCCGCTGCTCACCGGCACGGGGATCCCCGTCCTCACCACATACCAGGCGGCCGGGGCCGTCCCCGGGGAGGCCGCCGAGTGCGCCGGCCTGTTCACCAACGCCGCCACCGAACGACCCCTGCTGGAGGCGGCGGACGTGATCGTCGGGGTCGGGATCGACCCGATCGAGCCGGGGCCCGCCGCGTGGCGCCACGCGGCGCCGACCGTGCTGCTCGCGCCCCTGCCCACCGACCCGGCCTACGTCGGGGCCGCCACCCGGGTCGACACCGGGCCGCGCACCGAGACGCTGCCGGCGCTGCTCGCAGCGCTGGACCCGGCCTGGGCACCGGACGCGGGCGCGCGGCACCGCGCCGACACCCTCACCGCCCTCGACGAGGACGGGCTGGAGCGTCCCGGACTGCGGCCCGTCGATCTCGTCCGCGCCGTGCACGCCTGGGCCCCGGACGCCCGGCTCACCGTGGACGCGGGCGCCCACATGCTCGCCGCCATGCCGTTCTGGCCGGTCCCGCGCCCGCACGGGGTGCTCATCTCCAACGGCCTCGCCACCATGGGCTACGCGCTCCCCGCCGCGATCGGGGCGGCGCTCGCCCGCCCCGGCGAGCGGGTCGTCTGCCTCACCGGCGACGGCGGCCTCGGCATGGTGCTCGCCGAGCTGGAGACCATCGCCCGGCTCGACCTGCCCGTCACCGTCGTGGTGTTCGACGACGCCGCGCTCACGCTGATCGAGCTCAAGCAGTCCGCAGGCCAGGGCGGGGCGGGCGCCGTGCGCTACCGCGAGGTCGACTTCGCCGCCGTCGCCCGGGGCATGGGCGTTCCCGCCGCCGTCGCGGGGACCCCGGCCGAGGTGACGGCAGCGCTGCGCGCCTCGGGCCCCGGCCCGTTCCTCCTGGACGCCCGGATCGACCCCGCGAGCTACCGCCACCTCATCCGCGTGACGCGGGGCTGAACACCGGGTGCGGGTGGTGCGCCGCCTCCGCGGGCACCGACACGATCTCCCGCTCCGGCCAGCGCAGCGCCGAGAGCCTGCCCCCGAAGACGCAGCCGGTGTCCAGGCACAGCGTGTTGTTCACCCATTCCGCCTCGAGCACCGGCGTGTGCCCGTACACGACGGCGGCCCGGCCGCGGTAGTCGCGCGCCCACGGATAGCGGATCGGGTAGCCGTGTTCGTCCCGCTCACCCGTCGACCGGCCGTACAGGCTCAGCGCCCGCACCCGCGGCGACGAGTGGCCGTGGAAGCGCTCCGGAAGGCCCGCGTGGCTCACGATGAGCGCGCCGCCGTCCAGGACGAGGTGGGCCGGGAGCCCGTTCAGGAACTCCACGACCCGCGCCCCGAACTCGGACGGCTCGGCGGCCAGTTGCTCCAGCGTCCCGGCGAGGCTCGGTCCGATCCGCACGTCGTTGCCCGAGAGCGCCCGCCTCAGCTTGTCGTCGTGGTTGCCGGGCACGGCGAGTGCCGTGCCCGCTGCGACCATGCCCATGACCAGGCGCAACACGCCCGGGCTGTCCGGGCCGCGGTCCACGAGGTCGCCGACGAACACCGCGCGCCTGCCCTCCGGATGTGCGGCTGCGCGGTGGTCACGCCGGACTTCGTAGCCGAGCACCGCCAGGAGGGACTCCAGCTCGCCGCGGCAGCCGTGCACGTCCCCGATCACGTCGAACGGGCCGGCGATGATCGGCACCCGACCATCATCGCCCGCGCGGCCGCGACACGGTCGGCGATCCGCTCCGTGTCACACCCCGCGAGTTCCGCATCTCGTCAGGCCGTGTTGCGGGTTCCGTCATGACGGAACCCGCAACTCGCCACCGCAAGACCCGCAACTCGCCACCGCAAGACCCGCAACTCGCCACCGCAAGACCCGCAACTCGCGACCGCGAACGCGCAACTCGCCCGGGGCTCGAAACGGCGAACGGCCGGCCCGGGCGCACCCGGACCGGCCGTCTGCCGTGCCTGCTAGCGGGAGATCAGTCGTCCCCGGCACCCGCCAGGTCGACGGGCGGCGCGTCCGGCACCCCGACGGCCGGCTTCGGCTCGCCGCGGAAGACGAACTTCGCCCGGTCGTCCGAGGCGCGCGAGCCCGCCGGGGCGTCCGAGTCCGTCTCGACGTCCACGACGACGATCTGACCCGCCTGGACCTCGCCGAAGAGGATCTTCTCCGACAGCTGGTCCTCGATCTCGCGCTGGATCGTGCGGCGCAGCGGGCGAGCGCCCAGCACCGGGTCGAAGCCGCGCCGCGCGAGCAGCGACTTCGCCGCGGGGGTGAGCTCGATGGCCATGTCCTTGTTGGCCAGCTGCTTCTCCACGCGGGTGATCATCAGGTCCACCATCTCGACGATCTGCTCTTCGGTGAGCTGGTGGAACACGATCACGTCGTCGATCCGGTTGAGGAACTCGGGCCGGAAGTGCTTCTTGAGCTCGTCGTTGACCTTCGTCTTCATCCGCTCGTAGTTCGACTGCTCGTCGTTGCTCTGCGCGAAGCCGAGCCCGACGGCCTTCGAGATGTCCTGGGTGCCCAGGTTCGAGGTGAAGATGATGACGGTGTTCTTGAAGTCGACGGTGCGGCCCTGGCCGTCGGTGAGGCGGCCGTCCTCCAGCACCTGCAGGAGGGTGTTGTAGACCTCCTGGTGCGCCTTCTCGATCTCGTCGAACAGCACCACCGAGAACGGCTTGCGCCGCACCTTCTCGGTGAGCTGGCCACCCTCCTCGTAGCCCACGTACCCGGGCGGGGCACCGAACAGGCGCGAGGCGGTGTAGCGGTCGTGGAACTCGCCCATGTCGATCTGGATGAGCGCGTCGTCCTCGCCGAACAGGAAGTTCGCGAGCGCCTTCGAGAGCTCCGTCTTACCCACGCCGGACGGGCCGGCGAAGATGAACGAGCCGGACGGGCGCTTCGGGTCCTTCAGGCCGGCGCGGGTGCGGCGGATCGCCTGCGAGACCGCCTTGACGGCGTCCTCCTGGCCGATGATCCGCTTGTGCAGCTCCTCCTCCATGCGGAGCAGGCGCGTGGTCTCCTCCTCCGTCAGCTTGAAGACGGGGATGCCGGTCCAGTTCGCGAGCACCTCGGCGATCTGCTCGTCGTCGACCTCGGCCACGACGTCCAGGTCGCCGGACTTCCACTGCTTCTC
The DNA here is from genome assembly GCF_050246655.1 of Pseudonocardia sp. GTDB lineage: Bacteria > Actinomycetota > Actinomycetes > Mycobacteriales > Pseudonocardiaceae > Pseudonocardia. The sequence goes on along the minus strand of NZ_JBFWVQ010000050.1, from coordinate 761 downwards.
GCGCTCGGCCTTGCCCGCGAGCAGCTGCTTCTCCTGGTCGCGCAGGTGCGCGGCCCGCTCGAAGTCCTGCGCGTCGATCGCGGACTCCTTGTCCCGGCGGACGTTCGCGATCTTCTCGTCGAACTCGCGCAGGTCCGGCGGCGCGGTCATGCGGCGGATGCGCATGCGCGCACCGGCCTCGTCGATGAGGTCGATCGCCTTGTCCGGCAGGTAGCGGTCCGAGATGTAGCGATCGGCCAGCGTGGCGGCCGAGACCAGCGCGTTGTCCGTGATGGTGACGCGGTGGTGGGCCTCGTAGCGGTCGCGCAGGCCCTTGAGGATCTCGATGGTGTGCGACACCGACGGCTCGCCGACCTGGATCGGCTGGAAGCGGCGCTCCAGCGCCGGGTCCTTCTCGACGTACTTGCGGTACTCGTCGAGCGTGGTGGCGCCGACCGTCTGCAGCTCGCCGCGGGCCAGCATCGGCTTGAGGATCGACGCGGCGTCGATCGCGCCCTCCGCCGCGCCCGCCCCGACGAGGGTGTGGATCTCGTCGATGAACAGGATGATGTCGCCGCGGGTGCGGATCTCCTTGAGCACCTTCTTCAGGCGCTCCTCGAAGTCGCCGCGGTAGCGGGAGCCCGCGACCAGCGACCCGAGGTCGAGCGTGTAGAGCTGCTTGTCCTTGAGCGTCTCGGGCACCTCGCCCTTGACGATGTCCTGCGCCAGCCCCTCGACGACGGCCGTCTTGCCGACGCCGGGCTCGCCGATGAGGACCGGGT
>NZ_JBFWVQ010000049.1:0-41222 GCF_050246655.1 Pseudonocardia sp. | reverse complement strand
CGCGGGCTCGATCCGCGCCCGCCGCTGCGGCGGTGCCCGCCCGAGGAGCTCACGGTGGAGTCGGAGCTCGACCCACCGGTGGACCGCGTGGACGCCGCGGCGTTCGCCGCCCGCGGCCTGGCGGAGCGGCTGCACCGGGTGCTGGCCGGACACGGGCTGTCGTGCACACGGCTGGGGGTGGCGGCACGCACCGTCGGCGGCGAGGAGCTGCACCGGGTGTGGCGCTGTGCCGAGCCGCTCACGCCGTCCGGCACGGTCGACCGGGTCCGGTGGCAGCTCGACGCCTGGCTCACCCGCCGCCCGCTCCCGGCCGAGCCCGCCGAGTCGGGCGGGCTGCGGCGGCTGCGGCTGGTGCCGGAGGAGACGGTCGCGGCAGGGGCGTTGCAGCTGGGGCTGTGGGGCGACGTCGGCGAGAGCGACGAGCGCGCGGGGCGGGCGCTGGTGCGAGCGCAGGCGCTGCTGGGGCCGGGGGCGGTGGTGACGGCCGCCCTGGTCGGAGGCCGCGGGCCGGCGGAGCGGGTGCGGTACGTCGCGTGGGGGGACGAGCGCCCGCCCGATGCGGAGGCCGACGTGGAGGGCGCCGTGACGGGCGCGGCCGCCGGCACCACCGAGCCCCTCCCCGGCATCGCACCCGCCGGCACCACCGAGCCCCTCCCCGGCATCGCACCCGACGGCACCGGGGCCACCACCCACGCTCCCGAACCCACGCCCGGCAACACACCCCCCGCCACCGCCTCCAACGACGACCCTCGGCCCGCGACCGGCCCCGCCTCCCCCCGGCCACCGACACCGGGTATCGTGCCCCGCGACCTCGCCCCCGCCGGCTGGCCCGACGACGTCCTCCGCGCTCACGGCCGCAGCGCACCCGTCGCGCCTCCGCCGGGCGGACGCGCGGCCCGGCTCGGGGTGCGCAGGCCGCCGATCGTGCGCCGTGCCCCCGGCACCCGCAGCCACCCCGCCGTCCGGGAGCCGCCGGCGCCATGGCCGGGACGGCTGCCGGCCCCGTCCCCTGCGGTGGTGCCCCCGGAGCCGGTGCCGGCCGTCCTGCTCGACGCGGACGGCGCGGCGGTCCTCCTCGCCGCGCCCGACCTGCTGACGGCGCCGCCCTGCCAGCTCACTGTGGACGGCGGGCCGCGCACCGTCACGGGCTGGGCGGGGCCGTGGCCGGTGGAGCAGCACTGGTGGGTGCCGGAAGAAACGGACGGCAGCTGGGTGCAGGTCGCGTGCGAGGACGGGGTGGCGCTGCTCCTGCTCGTCCGCGAGGGACGCTGGTGGGTGGTGGGCGTCCACGACTGAGCCCAGTAGCGCCCTCGGCGGAGAACCTGCAGCCGTCCTCGCAGGGGCCGCACATCCGTCGCAGGGGCCGCAGCATCTGCGAAGCGCGCGCGACCCCTGCGAGGCGCACCGCAACCCCCTGCGAACCACGCGCCACCCCTGCGAAGCGCGCGCCACCCCTGCGAGGCGCACCGCAGCATCTGCGAAGCGCGCGCCACCCCCGCGAAGCACGCCCTGCGAAGCACACGCCACCCCTGCGAAGCACGCCGCAACCCCCTGCGAACCGCGCGGGCACCCGGCGAGCCACGCAACCGGGGCACCCACATCCCGGCCCGCTACGGGCGCCCCAGCACCTCGGTGGACAGTGCCAACGTCGCCAGCGCGAACGCGACGGCGTCGGCGTTGCGGTCCAGGGCCACGCGGTCCACCCCCACGAGGGTGTCGCACGCCTGGTGGTAGCAGCCGTCGTAGGCCTCGCCCGCGGTACCGCCCCACTTCTGCGCCTGGGCCGGCGTCTTCTCCCGCTCCGCGCCGGTGAACACCCCACCGGAGGGGATGCCCCGCTCGATGAAGGGGCCGTAGTCGGAACGTCCGGTGAAGTCGGCGCCGTCGGCAGCCACGCCGGCGGCCGAAAGGCCGTCGACCAGGAGCTTCTCGATCGCGGCCGAGCCTGGCGGGCCTGCGCCCTCGCCGACCTGGTCGGAGTCGTCGCCGTCGTAGACGAGGTAGCCGGCGTTGGGCGAGGCGGCCATGTCGACGTTGAGGTAGGCGGCGACGCGGGCCCGCTCGGCGTCCGTGAGCCCCTCGACGTAGCGGGTGGAGCCGACGAGCCCCACCTCCTCGGCGCCCCAGAACCCGAAGCGGACGGCGTTCGCCACCGCAGGCGCCCCGCCGAGCCGGACGGCGGTCTCGAGCAGCAGCGCGACACCGGAGCCGTTGTCGTTGATGCCGGGCCCGGCCGGGACGGAGTCGAGGTGGGCGCCCGCCATGACGACCTCGCCCGGGTCGCCGGTGGTGGTCTGCGCGACGACGTTGCGGCTGGTCGTCTCCTCGACGCCCGCCTGAACGGTCAGCTCCGCCGCCGCGCCCGCGAGGAGGGCGTCCGCGTCCGCCCGGGTGACGCCGACGGTGGGCAGGGCGCCGTCGGCCTCCTCGCCCAGGGTGGCGCCGGTGAGCGGGCCGTCGGCGTCGTTGGCGACGATCACCGCGGCCATCCCGGCGGCGGCCGCGGTGATCGACTTCTGCGCGAACGGGCACGCTCCCCGCCGGACCAGCACCACCGACCCGGTGGCGACGCCGGCGTAGTCCGCGGCCTCGCACCCGGACGTCTCGTCCTGGGCGATCACCGCGAGCGGTCCGCGGACCTCACCGGCCGGGGAATAGGCGAGCAGCTCCACGGCCACGGCCCTGCCGCCGACCACCAGGCGGGTGTCGCCGGGGACGAAGCGGCGGACCGTGAACTGCGGCGTCTCGACGGTGTAGCCCGCCTCGCGCAGCACCCTCGCGGCGTACTCGACGCTCGCGTCGTAGCCGGGCGTGCCGAGTGCACGGTTGCCGGCGTGCGTGTCGGCGATGCGCTGCAGCTCCTCCAGGTGCCTGACGGCGCCCTCGCCACGGACGGCCTCGACGAGCCGCTGCGGCAGCCCCGGGTCGGGCACCACGGGCGTCGGCGGGACGGGCGGCACGGATGGCGCGCCGCACCCCGCCAGCACACCGATCGCCACGATGCCGGCCAGCAGCCGTCGCATACTCGACCCTTCCGCCCCGCCCAGGGCTCCCGTCAGGTTCCGAAGATGCGCAGGACCTGCCCGGTGCGGACGACGACGCTGTGCCCGTCGAGCTCGGCGACCGCGGCCCGCAGGGCGCCGTGCGTAGTCGGGTAGGTGAGGAACACGACCCGCGCAGCACCCTCCGACGAGTCGTGCTGCTCGACCACCCGCAGCGAGATCCCGTGCGTCCCGAACACGCCGGACACCTCCGACAGCACGCCGGGCGAGTCCTTGAGCTCCAGCCGCAGGTAGTAGGGATGGATGTCGTCCGCCACCGAGCCCGCCCGGGCGGGCTCCCCCACCAGGGGTGGCCTGCTGATGCCGCGCACCCGGTTCGTGGCGGCGTCGAGGATGTCGCCGAGCAGTGCGGAGGCGGTGGGGCGCTGCCCCGCGCCCCGCCCGTAGAGCATCAGCTCGCCGGCGTCCGCGCCGGTGACGAAGACGGCGTTGAAGGTGTCGTGCACCGACGCGAGCGGGTGCGCGAGCGGCACCAGCGCCGGGAACACCTGCGCGCGCACGACCGGCGCCCCGTCGCCCGGCTCGGACTCGGCCACACCCAGCGACTTCACCGCGTAGCCGAAATCGTGCGCGATCTTCAGGTCGACCCGCGCCACCCCGGAGATGCCCTCGGCGTGGACGTCGGCGACGTCGACGTGGTGGCGGAACGCCAGCGACGCGAGCAGGGCGAGCTTCGCGGCGGAGTCGTGACCCTCGACATCGGCCGTCGGGTCCGGCTCGGCATAGCCCAGCGCCTGCGCCTGCGCCAGGACGTCGGCGTACTCGAGCCCCTCGCCCGCCATCCGGGAGAGGATGTAGTTGGACGTGCCGTTGAGGATGCCCACGATCCGCGTGACGGGCTCGCTCGCGAGCGACTCGCGCACCGATCGCACCACCGGGACGGCCGCCACCGCCGCCGCCTCGAACAGCAGGTCGACGTCGGACGCGCGCGCCTGGGCGAACAGCTCCGGTCCGCTCGCGCTGACCAGCGCCTTGTTCGCCGTGACGACGGACTTCCCGGCGGCGAGCGCGCCGAGCACGATGTCGCGGGCCTCGGGGACGTCGCCGACCAGCTCGACCACGATGTCGATCTCCGGGTCGCCGATCACCTCCCGGTAGTCCCCGGTGAGCGGGCGCGACGACACCGCCGCCGAGCGGGGCTTCGCCGGATCGGCCACCGCGATGCGGGTGAGCCGCAGGTCGATGCCCGTGCTCGCCTCGATCGCGGCGCGCCGCTCGTCGAAGACCTCCACCAGCTCGGCGCCGATGTTGCCGCACCCGACCATCCCCAGGGTGACGTGCTTGCCCATGTGCAGATCCTCGCCTCGCGCGGCCGGTGTGCCCGGATGTCCCACGTACGTCCTAACACGGCGCACCGACGATCGGCCGTCGGGTTCCGTCACTCGACCCGGGATCGCGTACGCAAACACCGCACCACCGCTCCCCGACCGCCGGTCGCCGGACCCCGTCCGGGCCAGGAGGACGCCACGCCGTAGCGTCGCCGCCGTGCGGACCTCCCGGCTCCGGATCACCCTGCGCGACGTCCGCCCCACGGTCCTTCGGGTCGTGGACGTCCCCGCCTCGACGAGGCTGCCGGAACTGCACGAGCTGCTCCAGGTCGCGGTCGGGTGGACCGACAGCCACCTGCACCAGTTCGTCGTCGGCGGCGACGTGTACGGCCCACCGGACCCCGACGCCACGTGGCAGCGCGACGAGACCGCCGTGGAGCTGAGGAACCTGCCGGCTGCGTTCACCTACCTCTACGACCTGGGCGACGGCTGGGAGCACGACGTCGAGGTGCTCGGGCCGGGTGCCGCCGAGCCCGGCTGCCGCTACGGGGAGGGCGACTGCCCGCCCGAGGACTGCGGCGGCCCGCCGGGGCACGCCGAGCTGCTCGCGATCCTCGCCGATCCGGCGGATCCCGAGCACGCGCGGATGCGGGAGTGGGTCGGCGAGCGGGTGCCGTTCGACCAGGCCACGACGGACGAGCTGGTCCGGCTGACGGTCGGCGAGGTGCCCGCGAGCGTGCGGCTCGTGCTCGACCTCGCCGCAGGCGGGGTGCGGTTGACCCCGGGGGGTCGGCTGCCGCGCGCGTTCGTGCGTGCGGTCCAGGAGCGGCGGCCGCGGTGGAGCGTCCTCGACCGCCCGGCGTCGATCGAGGAGGACCTGCCGCCGCTGGCCGCACTGCACGACGTGCTGCGCCGGGTCGGCCTGCTCCGGCTGAGCCGCGGTGTCGTGCGGCCCATCCGGGCGGCGGGCGACGACGGCGAGGTGCTGCGTCGGCTGCGCTCCTGGTTCGCCCGCGAGCCGTTCACCGGGGTGCTCACCGAGCTGGTCGTCGCCGTCCTGGTCTCCGGTGGCCCGGCGCGGACCGGCGAGCTGGCCCGGCGGGTGCTCCCCTTCCTCGGCGGCTGGACCTGCGACGGCGGCGCCCTCGGCGAGGAGGAGCTCACGTACCCGATCAACGGGCTCAGCCCGGTGCTACAGGGACTGGACCTGGCAGAACGAGACCGGAAGGGGTGGAAGGCCGGGCCGTCGGCCCGCTCGCTCCTGCCCCGCGCCCTCGCCCTGTCGGGCGACGTCTGATCGTTCACGGTCGGGAACGTTCGCTTGCCTTCGGTGCGAACGGATGTTCGAATATCGTCCATGGGCTGGAACAACCCGGACGTCCCGTGGTCGACGCTGGAGGCTGCACTGTCGGGGCGGCTGTCCGGCCGCAACGGGGCGAGCCTGTCGGGCGGGCCGGACGCGGACGGTGGCGACTCGCCGGCCTGGTCGCGCAAACGGGAGCCGTACGAGCCGCCGCCGCTGCACCCGCCACAGCGGCACGTCCCGTTCGCCGAGCTGCACTGCCACTCCAACTTCAGCTTCCTCGACGGCGCGAGCCATCCCGAGGAGCTGGTCGAGCAGGCCGCCCGGCTGGGGCTGGACGCGCTCGCGCTCACCGACCACGACGGGATGTACGGAGTGGTCCGGTTCGCGGAGGCCGCCCGCGAGCTGGACGTGCGGACGATCTTCGGTGCGGAGCTGTCGCTGGGGCTGGACGCCCCACAGAACGGCGTGGCCGATCCCCGCGGTGAGCACCTGCTCCTGCTCGCCCGCGATCCGGCTGGCTACCGGGGGCTGTGCCGCACGATCAGCAGCGCACAGCTGCGGGGGCGGGAGAAAGGGCGTCCCGTCTACGACCTGGAGGAGGTGGTGGCCGACACCGCGGGTCATGTCGTCGCGCTCACGGGGTGTCGCAAGGGGGCGGTGCGCCGCGCGCTGCACGGTGGCGGTGGCGGTGGCGGCCGTCCGGACCGGGCGCTGCGGCGGCTGGTGGAGCTGTTCGGCGCCGAGCACGTCGCCGTCGAGCTGCACCATCGAGCGCTGCCCACCGACACCGAGCACAACGACGCCCTCGCCGCGCTGGCCGGCGCCCACGGCCTGCCGGTCGTCGCCTCCACGGCGGCGCACTACGCCACCTCACGGCGCCATCACCTGGCGAGCGCGCTGGCCGCGGTGCGCGCCCGCCGCAGCCTGGACGACGCGGACGGCTGGCTGCCGCCCGCGGGCACCGCCCACCTGCGGTCGGGGGCGGAGCTGTCGGCCCGGTTCGACGCCCGCTACCCGGGCGCGGTGGCGGCCGCCGCCCGGATCGGGGCGGAGTGCGCGTTCGACATCGCGCTGGTGGCGCCCGACCTGCCGCCGTTCGAGGTCCCGGGCCGGCACACCCCGGCGACCTGGCTGCGGGAGCTGACGTGGCGGGGCGCTGCCGTGCGCTACGGCAGCTTCGCCGAGTACCCGGAGGCCCTCGCGACGATCCGCCGCGAGCTGGACATCATCGATGCCAAGAACTTCCCGGGCTACTTCCTGATCGTCCACGACATCGTGCAGTTCTGCCGCCGAGCGGACATCCTCTGCCAGGGCCGGGGCTCGGCGGCCAACTCGGCGGTCTGCTACGCGCTGGGCATCACGAACGTCGATGCGGTGGGGCACGGGCTGCTGTTCGAGCGGTTCCTGTCCCCGGAGCGCGACGGCTACCCCGACATCGACCTCGACATCGAGTCCGGCCGCCGCGAGGAGGTCATCCAGTACGTCTACGACCGCTACGGGCGCGAGTGCGCCGCCCAGGTCGCCAACGTGATCACCTATCGGCCGCGGTCGGCGGTGCGCGACGTGGCGAAGGCGTTCGGCTTCTCCTCCGGCCAGCAGGACGCGTGGAGCAAGCAGATCGAGCGCTGGCACGGCCCGATCACCGCAGCGAGCGTCGGTGAGCGGCGCGATGCGACGGCATCGGACCGAGCGGCGAGCGGCCCGGACGTCCCCGAGCGGGTGGCCGGGCTCGCCGAGGAGCTGCTGGGCTTCCCCCGCCATCTCGGCATCCACTCCGGCGGGATGGTGATCTGCGACCGGCCGGTGTCGGAGGTCGTGCCGGTGGAGTGGGCGCGGATGCCGGGACGCTCGGTCGTGCAGTGGGACAAGGACGACTGCGCGGCCGCCGGGCTCGTGAAGTTCGACCTGCTCGGGCTGGGGATGCTCACCGCGCTGCACACGATGATCGACCTGGTCGCCGAGCACCACGGGAAGCGGGTCGAGCTGCACGAGCTGAGCCCGGACGACCCCGCCGTCTTCGAGATGCTGGCCCGGGCGGACTCGGTCGGGGTCTTCCAGGTGGAGTCGCGCGCGCAGATGGCAACGCTGCCGCGGCTGAAGCCGCGGAAGTTCTACGACCTGGTCGTGGAGGTGGCGCTGATCCGGCCCGGTCCGATCCAGGGTGGCTCGGTGCATCCCTACATCCGGCGGCGCAACCAGCTGGAGGACTGGAAGCACGACCACAAGCTCATGAAGAACGCCCTGGACAAGACGCTGGGCGTGCCGCTGTTCCAGGAGCAGCTCATGCAGCTCGCCGTCGACGTCGCCGGCTTCTCCGCCGCGGACGCCGACGAGCTGCGCCGCGCGATGGGCGCCAAACGCTCCGCCGAGAGGATGGAGCGGCTGCGCGGGCGGCTCTACTCCGGTATGGCGGCCAACGGGATCCACGACCCGCTCGCCTCGACGATCTTCACGAAGATGCTGGCGTTCGCGAACTTCGGCTTCCCCGAGAGCCACGCGATCAGCTTCGCATCGCTGGTCTACTACTCCGCCTGGTTCAAGCACTACCACCCGTCGGCGTTCTGCGCGGCACTGCTCAACTCCCAGCCGATGGGCTTCTACTCACCGCAGTCGCTGGTCGCGGACGCGCGACGGCACGGGGTGCTGGTCCGTGGCCCGGACGTCAACCACGGGTTCGCGGGCGCGGTGCTCCAGCCGGACGCGCGCAGCACGGGCGGTCAGGCGGTCCGGCTGGGGCTGGCCGAGGTGCGCGGCATCGGCGACGAGCTCGCCGGGCGGATCGTCGACGAGCGCGCCGCCACAGGCCCGTTCGCCGATCTGGCCGATCTGGCCCGCCGGGTACGGCTGACGTCGCCGCAGGCCGAGGCGCTGGCCACCGCGGGAACCTTCGGCTGCTTCCGCGGGCGCAGACGGCGACGGGACGCGCGCCGTCCCGGCGACCGCCGCAACGCTTTGACCCGCCGCGAGGCGCTGTGGGCTGCGGGTGTCGTGGCGGAGGTGCGCCCGGAGCACCTGCCGGGCACGGCAGTGGGCCTGGACGCCCCGGCGCTGCCGGGGATGACACCGGCCGAGCTCACGGTCGCCGACGTCTGGGCCACCGGGGTGTCGCCGGACTCGCACCCGATGCAGCATCTGCGGGAGAAGCTGGACCGTCTCGGGGCGGTGCGCATCGACGGGCTCGACGCCGTGGCCCGCCACCACCGTCCGCCGCCCACCGATCCGGACGTCCCGCCCCGGGTGCTGGTCGGCGGGCTCGTCACGCACCGGCAACGTCCGGCCACCGCACGCGGGGTCACATTCCTCAACCTGGAGGACGAGAGCGGCATGCTCAACGTCACCTGCTCGGAGGGGCTGTGGGCTCGTCACCGCACCGTGGCCCTCGGCAGCGCGGCCCTGCTGGTCCGAGGCCGGCTGGAACGCAGTCCCGAGGGGGTGCTCAACCTGGTGGCCGACCGGCTGCAGAGGCTGCCGCTCACCGTCGCCGTCCGGTCGCGGGATTTCCGGTGAGCCGGGCGAGCGCCCCGCCGCAGGCTACGACGGGGCGTGCCGTAGATCGTCCGGGGTTACTTCACGATCGGGTTGCCCATCGGCATCGGGCGACCGCCGAGGTCCTGGTTGATGCCATCGACCAGGATGTAGGCGAACACCGCGCAGAACAGGAACGTCACGATTCCCGCGATGGGGAACAGGTCCGCGTTCCCGGTGGTCACACCGATCAGCGTGAGCGCGAAGGTGATCACGATGAGGGTGAAGCCCACGGTGAAGGCCAGCGGGAGGCGCATCGTGGCGACGGTGAGGACCGCGACGGCGATGAGGAACGACAGGAGGTAGGTCGCCTGCACCTGGGCGACCTGGCTCGCGGCCACGGCCGGGTCGGACGAGATCCCGAACCACCCGTTGACCAGCCCGAGCAGCAGGAACCCGAAACTGATCCAGAACGCCGCGAACACACCGAAGGCGGCGGCCACGACGCTCGCGCCGATCCGGGCCGCCCAGACGCACGCGATCAGCTCGAAGAGCCCGGCCGAGATCGTCACCGCGGGGATCATGCCGCCCGGCAGGTTCGCGGTGTCGAGGTAGCCGACGTACCACAGGCCCAGGGTCAGGGCTCCGGGAAGGAAGGTCAGCAGGCCGAGGAGCAGCGGGTTGCCTCCGGTCTGCTGGGGCGCCTCGGCCTCCTGGACATCGGCTGCCACCTGGACATCGCTGTCGACGCTCACATGTGCTCCTTCCGTCTGGTACCGGCCTCGGCGCCGGATCACGGAATTGTGAGTAGTGCCTCCCTGATCACGGACCTGCCCGATCGGTCCCCTACTCCGTTTCGTCCTCCCCTTTCGGTGCGGTGCGCCGGTGGTGGCGCTACGTTTCCCGCCCCCGCGCGACGCTGCAAGGATGGGCACGTGACTGCGACGGTGATGGACGGCAGGGCGACTCTCGCGGCGATCCTCGAGGAGCTGCGCGGGCGGATCGAGAAACTCACCGCCGCCGGCGCGACGCCCGGGCTGGGCACCCTCCTGGTGGGCGACGATCCCGGATCGCATTCGTACGTGCGGGCCAAGCATCGGGACTGTGCGAAGGTCGGCATCGCGTCGATCCAGCGGGAGCTGCCGGCGGACGCCACGCAGGCCGACGTCGAGCAGGCGATCGACGAGCTCAATGCCGACCCGGCATGCACCGCGTTCATCGTTCAGCTACCGCTGCCGCGGGGCCTGGACGCCGGCGCCGCACTGGAGCGGATCGATCCGGCCAAGGACGCGGACGGGCTCCACCCGGTGAATCTCGGGCGCCTCGTCCTGGGCGAGCCCGGTCCGTTGCCGTGCACGCCCCGCGGGATCGTCGAGCTCTGCCGCCGCTACGGCGTGGAACTGGGCGGGGCACGCGTCACGGTGATCGGGCGCGGGGTGACGGTCGGGCGACCGCTCGGGCTGCTGCTCACCCGCCGCACCGAGAACTCGACGGTCACGCTGTGCCACACGGGCACCCGCGACCTGGCCGAGGAGGTGCGTCGCGCCGACGTCGTCGTCGCGGCGGCCGGGGTGCCGGGCCTGGTCACCGCCGAGATGGTGCGACCGGGCGCGGTGGTGCTGGACGTCGGCGTGAGCCGGGTGGACGGCAAGCTCGCCGGTGACGTCGCGGCCGATGTCGCCGAGGTGGCGGGCCTGGTCGCTCCGAACCCGGGTGGGGTCGGGCCGATGACCCGGGCGATGCTGCTGACCAACGTGGTCGAGGCCGCGGAGAGGGACGCCGGGATCGGGCACGGGGTGTGAGGACCACGGCGGCGCTCCACCCGGGGCGACAGCCGGCGGGGCACGACGGGCATCGGCCATGAGCGTCAGATCCGGTCGGACGGGAGAACAGCGCCGGGCGGCGCGCCCCTGGCCACCGGTGTGGCTCCCCGCGGTGTTCGTCTACGCGATCGCCGCGACCGGAATGGTGCGGGTGCTCACCCAGCACTGGCGGGAGGGCGCCGCGCTCCTCGCGGGCTCCATGCTCGCCGCGGCCGTGCTGCGCGCGCTGCTCCCCGAGGACCGCGCCGGGCTCCTCGCCGTCCGCGGCAAGGTGATCGACATCGCGATCTACCTCGTCCTGGGCCTGGTGACGCTCGCGTTCGCCGTCACGATCACCCGCAGCCTGACCGTGTCCTGACCACGCCGCCGAGCGGCCCGGTACGGGCTCCTCCCGGTGGACGGCGACAAGCGCGTCGCCCGCGCGGCCGGCCACATCCCCGCGCTCAGAGCCGGCGGGCTCGCGCCAACCCGCCGAGCACCTCGACCGTCCGCGCCCGGTCGGCGTCCGGCCCGACCGGGATCACCTGCAGCTCCGCCGTTCCCACGTCGGCGTAGCGGCGCAGTGCCTTCTCCACTTCGGCCTCGTCTCCCGCGACGATCGCCGCTCCGACCGACGACAGCCCCTCACGCTCGAAGACGGCCCGGTAGCTCGGGAGATCCCACGCAGCGCCGTACTGATCGTCGACCCAGCGACGCGCCACTTCGGGATCCGCGGTCACGCAGACGCACACGCCTACGACCACCTCGGGGGTCGCCCGACCCACCCCGGAGGCGGCGGCAGCCATCGCGGGCAGCACCGTGTCGGCGATCGTCCGCGGCCCGCTCCAGGTGAGGAGGTTGCCGTCGGCGAGCTCGCCGGCGATCCGCAGCATCGCAGGCCCGAGCGCGGAGAGGAGCACCGAGTCGGCTCGACGCCGGTCACGGCCACCGAGCCGGCAACCGTCCAGAAGCGGCCGCGCTGCTCGACCGTCTCCCCGCGGAGCAGTGCACGGAGCGCGGTGAGGTACTCCCGGGTGTTGCGCGCGGGGGACTCGAACGCGTAGCCGTAGAGGCCCTCGACGATCGGCGCGTGGCTGGGGCCGATGCCGAGCATCAGCCGTCCTCCGACGAGCGCCTGGGTGGTCAGGGCCTGCGCGGCCAGGGCGACGGGATGACGGGGGTAGGTGCGCACCACCGCGGTCCCCCAGGTCACGCCCGGCAGTCGCGGGCCGAGACCGGCGATCAGGCTGAGGGGATCCCAGCCGCCGACCTCGCCCGTCCAGAGGGTGTCGAACCCGAGATCGGCGGCGGCCGCGACGGCGTCGCGTACCGCGTCGAGAGGTTGGCCCGTGAGCTCGGGCCACAGTCCGATCCGCATGCCGCCACCCTCCGCGTGGAACACGCAGCGACCAAGGCGCGGTTCTGCTGTGCAGCGATAAGCGATCGTGATCGGGGGACGACGTGGAGATCCGACAGCTGCGTTACTTCGTCGCAGTCGCAGAGGAGCTGCACTTCGGGCGGGCCGCGCAACGCCTGCACATCGCGCAGCCCGCGGTGAGCCAGCAGGTCGCTCGGCTGGAGCGGAAGCTGGGCTTCGCCCTCTTCGACCGGAACCCACGACGGGTCCGGCTGACGGAGGCGGGGCAGCGGATGCTCACGGAGGCGCGGGCGGTGCTCGCGGCCGCCGAGCAGGCGGCGGCGGTCGCGGCGCACCTCGCCCGCTCCCCCGCGGCGACGCTGCGGCTCGGGACGAGCCCCGGGCTCGGTTCACGGATCGCCCCGGCCATGGACCGTCTCGCAGCGGGGGGGATCACCGTCGAGCTGGACGCGCGGCCGGTGGCGCAGCAGCTCGCCGCGCTGCGGTCGGGCGAGCTGGACGCGGCGCTGGTACGGACGGCAGCGCGTCCGCGGCTCGCCACCCCGGCCCGTCCCGGTGTCCGGGTGGTGCCGCTGTGGTCCGAGCCGCTGCGCGCGGCTCTGCCGGCGTCGCACCCGCTCGCGGAGCGCGACCGCGTCGGGCTGGCCGACCTCGCCGCGCTCCCCGCCCGGATCCCCGACGCCGCATGCGATCCGCTGGTCCGCAGCGTCGTCCTGGAGGCGTTTCGGGCGGCCGGCCTGAGCCCGCAGCTGGGCAGGCCGTCGACGACCGCGGAGGACACGCTGATCGAGATCGGTCGCGTCGGGTCGGGCTGGACCCCCGTGTGGACGCCGCCGTGCGCACACCATCGCGTCGCGGTCGTGGACGTCGTGCCTCGGCTGTCGACGTGGGGCGCGCTGCTCGTCTCGGCGGACCGGCCGCCCGCAGCGCACGTCGTCGCCGCGTTCGGCCCGGCCGGAAACTGACCTGCTCCCCGCCGAACGCGCAACTCGCCGCGGCGAAACTCACAACTCGCCGCCGCAGAACGCGCAACTCGCGGGCGGCCGTCAGGTCGCGCCGGCGTAGATCGCGCGGACGAGGTCCTCGATCGAGGGAGCTGCGACGGTGAGGTCGCGGACCTCCACCCGGGCGGTCACGGCGCCGATCAGCTCGGCCGCGGTCACCGCGTCCGGGGAGAACCGCAGGCGCTGGCGCAGCCCGCCGGCCTCGACGGCGACGTCCGCGACCCCGGGGAGCCCCGCGAGCGGCGCGGCCGGGGCGACGAGCTCGACCACCAGCTCGCGGGCGCCGCCGGAGCGGCGGCGCAGGGCGGCGAGGTCGTCGTCGACGAGGAGGCGGCCGTGGTCGATGACGACGACGCGGCGGCAGAGACGTTCGACGTCGGGGAGGTCGTGGGTGGTGAGCAGCAACGTGGTATCGCCGCGGGCATTGATCCGGGAGAGGAATCCGCGAAGCCGCTCCTTGCTGGTCAGGTCGAGCCCGATCGTGGGCTCGTCCAGTACGAGCAGCTCGGGCGCGTGCAGCAACGCCGCGGTGACCTCCCCGCGCATCCGCTGCCCCAGCGACAGCTGCCGCACGGGGGTGGCGAGGAACGGACCCATGTCCAGCAACGCGACGCACTCGTCGAGGCGCTCCCGGAACTCCGCGGGCGGTACGCGGTGGATGGCGGCATGCAGGTCGAAGCTCTCGGCCAGCGGCAGGTCCCACCACAGCTGGCTGCGCTGCCCGAACACGACGCCGATGCGGCGCCCGAGCTCGCGGCGCTGCGTGACGGGGTCCAGGCCGCACACCCGGGCGCGTCCCGCCGTGGGGACGAGCACGCCGGTGAGCATCTTGATCGTCGTCGACTTGCCGGCGCCGTTGGGTCCGAGGAACCCGACGGCCTCGCCCGCCGCGACTCGCAGCGTGACGTCCGTGACCGCCGCGACCCGGCGGCGCCGCCACCGGGTGCCGACGAGGAAGTCGCGGCTGAGCCCGCTGGTCTCGATGATCATCCGATCCTCCGTCACGACCCCGTCCCCTGGTAGTGCCGAACACCGCATCGCCAGACCAGCGCGGCCGCGGCGACCACCGCGAGTGCCGCGACCGGGGCGCACCAGCGCAGCACCTCCGGCAGCCCGAGTGGGTCCGGCCCTCCGATGATCGCGAGCGCCGGGAAGTACGCGACGAACGCCGACGGCACCACGAAGCACAGGATGCGCCGCAGCGTCGGCCCGAAGATCGTCAGCGGGTAGGACATGGCGAAGTTCGAGCCGTAGGTGAAGGCGTTGGCGGCCTCGCGGCCGTCCACCAGCCAGAACGACACGGCGTTCGTCGCGACGAAGATCGCCCCGAGCAGGACGGCCCCCGTGAGCGGGGCCGTCAGCGCCACGACCACGGTCGCCACCGACCACGCCGGGGCGAGCACCACGAGCGACCAGCCGTAGACGGCGATCCCGACGATCACCCGTCCGACCCGGCGCAGGGCGACGTCCGCGGTGAGGAGCTGGGCGAGGGTGCCGAGGGGGCGCAGCAGGTAGACGTCCAGCTCACCGGTGCGGATCAACTCGGGCAGCTCCTCGATCTGCCCGGCGACCATGTCCGCGAGCCCGAACGCGGCCGCCGCGATCCCGTACATGAGCGCGACCTCGGCGAAGGTGAACCCGCCGAGGGTGTCGACGTGGCCGAACACCACGAGCAGCGCCACCAGCTCGATCCCCTGGGCGAGGAACTGGGCGAGCAGGTCCAGGGCGAACGACGCCGGGTAGGCGAGCTGGCCCCGGAACCGCGATCCGATGATCCGCACGTAGACGGCCGTGTGATCACCCACGGAGCTCACCCACCCTGCACCACCAGGCGCCGCCCGCCGCGCTCCAACACGACCCGCCCCGCCGCGAGCAGCAGCACCATCCAGAGCACCTGGTGGATCACCGCGGGCCAGGACGCCTGCTCGAGGAAGACGTCGATCGGGGTCTGGAAGAGCGCGGGGAACGGGGTCCACCACAGCGCGGTGCGCGCCCACTCGGGGAACCACGGCAGCGGCATGACCAACCCGGCCAGCAACCCGCCCACCACGCCCCACACTGCGAGGACGCCACGGGCGTCGAGCAGCCAGAACGCGCTGAGGTTGAGCAGGAAGCGGACGGCGAAGCTCACGACCACGGCCGCGAGCACCGACAGCGCGAACAGCGCGTAGGTCCCCAGGTGCGCCGGCCAGCGGAACCCGAACACGAGCGCCCCGAACGCGGCGGGCGGGACGAGGCGGGTGAGCACAGCGAAACCCGCACGGCCGAGATCGCCGGCGAGCCGGGCGGCCTGCAGGTCCCAGGGCCTGCCGAGATCGACGACGACGTCGCCCGAGCGGATCCGGCGCGAGAGCTCGACGTCGCCCCAGAGCAGCACCACAGTGAGCAGGCCCTGACCGAGCCAGACGTAGGTGACGGCCGCGGCGACGTCGTAACCGGCGACCGTGCCCCGCTCGGCGAGGACGGCGACGAGCACGGCGGTGCGCAGGAGCCCGAAGACGACGTTGGTGGTGAGGCCGGCGAGCGCGGCCTGGCGGTAGGAGGAGTAGCGGAGGAACCCGGCCCGGATCAGTCGCGGGAAGAGCACGTCGTTCCACGTTACGGCCGCGCGCAACCGGTTTTCGGGGTGGCGCGTCCTCGGCCGGACCGGGAGCACGGTTCGGCGAGCTGCCTCGGCACCCTCGCGGCGGCTTGACCTGAAGTCCGGTCGAGCCTGCAGGGTCGCAGGCATGACGACCTTCACCGCGCCCGAGATCGCCTTCCTCCGCGAGACCCGGCTGGCCCGCCTCGCGACCCTCGGTCCCGACGGGGCACCGCAGGTCCGCCCGGTCGGCTTCCTCGTCGACGAGCAGGCCGGGACGCTGGACATCCCGGGCCTGCGCAACCCGTCGACCCAGAAGTGGCGCAACGTGCTGCGCGACCCCCGCGTCGCCCTCGTCGTGGACGACGTGGTGCCCGATCCGTGGCAGCCGCGGGCGCTCGAGATCCGCGGTGTCGCCGAGGCGCTCCCGGACGTGTTCCCCGACGGCGCCTTTCCCGGCGTGGCGCCCGGGGTGATCCGGATCCACCCGCGGCGGATCCTCGTCCTGGGCGTGGACGGCAGTCCCGCCGCGCGGACGGTGGACCCGGCCGGCCGGTGATCAGCGCGGGTCGCGGCCCGTCAGCGCGAGCAGGCGGTCCTGGCGGGACGCGCCGCCGGGCACCGGCACGGCGGGCTTGCAGATCCCCTCGGAGTACATGGCGTCGCCGAACCCCGCGATCGACGTCTCGAGCAGGTCGAGCTCGGCGTCGGTGAACAGCTCGTCGCGACCCAGCGCGCGGGCGACGTCCCAGCGGTGGACGACCATGTCGAAGCCGTAGAAGTCCACCAGCGTCGCGCCCACGGTGGTGCGGCCGAAGTAGCCGTCGTACTCGCGCGGCCAGAGATCGCCGGGCAGCGCCTCGACGGCCGCGGAGTGCGCAGCCCACCGGGTGGCGAGGTCGCCGTCGGGGCGCGGGCCGAGGTCGGTGTGCCGGGCGAGGAAGTCGCGCTGGGTGTCGACGACGTGGTCGACGACGTCGGCCACGGTCCAGCCCTCGCACGGGGTGGACGCGGCCGGATCCGTGTCGTCGCGGCCCAGCAGCGCCCCGAACGCTTCGGCCTTCTCACGGTAGAGCTTCTGCAGGTCTCGCATGCCGCCCAGCATCACGGAGCGGGCCGGGCCCGGGCTTGAAAGAATCCGTCAGGTGCCCCGCCCCATCGACCCTGTCGAGCACGCGCACCTGCGCGACGCGACCGGATTCAGCCCGCCGGTGCACCGCTACGCCCCGGACCCGGCGCTCGCCGACCTCGTGCGGCGCCACTGGGTGCCCGTGTGGTCGCTGCCGGACGGGACGCGGTCCGTGCAGCGCGTGCTGCAGTACCCGGTCTGCCTGATCGTCGTCGCGGACACCTACGCCCGTCTCATCGGCGTCGACACCGGCCTGTCGACCAAGGAGCTCACCGGGAGCGGATGGGCCGTCGGCACGATGCTGCAGCCCGCGGCCGGTTCGCTGCTGCTCGGCGGGCCGGTCTCGGCGATCACCGACGGGTCCACCGATCTCGCCGCGCTCACCGCCGTCGACGGGCCCGCGCTCAGCGCCGCCGTCCGCGCGGCGATGGGCGCGGAGATGGGCGCGGCGCCCGAGGACCCGGCCCGGCATCGCGCCGCGCTCGCCCACGTCGAGCGGGCGCTCGCCGCGCTGCTGCCTGTCGACGCGGAGGGCCTGCTCGTCAACGCCGTCGTCGAGTACGTGGAGGGCGATCCCGAGGTGCTGCGCGTGGCCCAGATCTGCGCCAAGTTCGGCATCGCGGACCGCACCCTGCAGCGGCTGGTCGTGCGCCGCACCGGCCTCACCCCGAAGTGGCTCGTCCAGCGCCGCCGCCTGCAGGACGCCGCGGGCCTGCTCCGCGACGGCGCCGACCTCGCCCGGGTCGCCGCCGATCTCGGCTACGCGGACCAGGCGCACTTCACCCGGGACTTCCGCACCGTCACCGGCCTCACCCCCGGCCGGTACGCCGCCGAGCCCCCGCCCCGCTGACCCGCGCTGACGCCGCGCTCAGCGATCGATGCGGTAGGTGTCGCCGTAGGTCTGCCACTGCAGCGGCGGGTCCAGGCCGAGGTTGCCGTCGCGCAGGAACACCCGCTGCGCCGTGTCGACGCGGCTCGTGTCCGCGTGCGCCGCCTCTCGCCTCATCACCACCGTGCGGGCGTCGAGGAACGCCGTCAGGTACGCCACCTCGTCCCCGCCCCGCGACGGCGGCAGCGCCCGTGCCAGCGCGGCCTCCCGGATCCCGCCGAAGCTGTCCGCGTCGTCCCCCGGGCCGTGCATGACCAGCGCGTCGAAGTAGACGAACTGGCCCAGCGTGCCCAGCCCGTCCGCCCGGGCCTGTCGCACTGCCGGGCCGAGGTAGACGGTGTCGCGCTCGCGGTCCTGGGCGGCCCGGAACGCCGGGTCGGACGCCGCCGCCGTCCAGGCCGCGACGAAGCCGTCGCCCAGGCCGTCGTGGGAGTCCGTGCCGAGCACCTGTTCCAACGCCGGCAGGTAGCGCGCGAGGCTGTTGGCGGGGACGGCGGCGGTGTATCCGCGGACCACCTCCAGCATGTCCCCGGTGGCCGAGGTGAAGCCGAGGATGCCGCCGGTGTAGCCCCGCCCGTCGCCGATGTCCTCGAGGTAGCCGTACTGGGCGCGCCAGTCCAGCGTCGAGTTCTCGGCGCTGGCCACCAGCTCCATGGCGATGTCCAGCTTCGCCGGATCGTCCAACCCGGACGCCGGGGCGGGATCGAACACCGACACCACCCCGATCAGCACTGTCGCGACGATCCCGGCGACCACGAGCACGGCGGACCGGACCGTCAGAACTCCGCGAGCGCGGCGTTGAACGTCGCGCTCGGCCGCATGACCTCGTCCGCGCGCGCCCGGTCCACGTAGTAGTAGCCGCCGAGGTCGACCGGCGAGCCCTGGACCGCGTTCAGCTCGGCGACGATCGTCTCCTCCTGCGCCGCCAGCCGCTCCGCGAGCGGGGCGAAGACCGCCGCCAGCTCGGGGTCGTCGGTCTGCTCGGCGAGCGCCCGCGCCCAGTACAGGGCCAGGTAGAAGTGCGACCCGCGGTTGTCGAGCTCGCCGACCTTGCGCGACGGCGACTTCCCGGTCTCCAGCAGCGCACCCGTCGCCTCGTCCAGGGCCCGGCCGAGCACCCCGGCGCGCGGGTTGTCGCCCCGCTCGGCGACGTGCTCCAGCGAGACGGCGAGCGCGAGGAACTCGCCGAGGGAGTCCCACCGCAGGTGGTTCTCCTTCAGCAGCTGCTGGACGTGCTTGGGTGCCGAGCCACCCGCTCCGGTCTCGAACAGCCCCCCGCCGTTCATGAGGGGCACGATCGAGAGCATCTTCGCGCTGGTACCCAGCTCCAGGATCGGGAACAGGTCGGTGAGGTAGTCGCGCAGCACGTTGCCCGTGACGGAGATCGTGTCCTCGCCGCGCGCGGCCCGCTCCAGCGTGTAGCGGGTGGCCTCCGCGACCGGCAGGATCTCGATCGTCAGCCCGTCCGTGTCGAGCCGCTCCAGCTGGGCGCGCACCTTCGCGAGCACCTGGGCGTCGTGGCCGCGCGTCTCGTCCAGCCAGAACACCGCGGGCCACCCGGTGGCGCGGGCGCGGCCGACCGCCAACTCCACCCAGTTGCGGATCGGGGCGTCCTTCGTCTGGCAGGACCGCCAGATGTCACCGGCCTCGACCGCGTGCTCCAGCAGCACCGTCCCGTCCGAGGCGACGACGCGGACGGTGCCCGGCGCGGCGATCTCGAAGGTCTTGTCGTGGCTGCCGTATTCCTCGGCCTTCTGCGCCATCAGCCCCACGTTCGGCGTGGTGCCCATCGTCGTCGGGTCGAACGCACCGTGCTCGCGGCAGAAGTCGACCGTCTGCGCGTACAGCGGCGCGTACGACGAGTCCGGGATGACGAACGCCGTGTCCTGCTGCGCACCGTCGGCGTTCCACATCTGCCCCGACGACCGGATCGCCGCGGGCATCGAGGCGTCGATGATGACGTCGCTCGGGACGTGGAGGTTCGTGATGCCGCGGTCGGAGTCGACCATCGCGATCCGGGGCGCGTCGACGTACGTGGCCGTGATCGCGGCCTCGATCTCCTCACGCTTCCCCACGGGGAGCTTCGCGAGCGCCGTGATCACGCTGGCCAGGCCGTCGTCCGGGTCCGCGCCGACGGAGGCGAGATCGTCCCCGAACCGCTCGAAGACGTCCGCGAAGTACGTGGTGACGGCGTGCCCGAACATGATCGGGTCCGACACCTTCATCATCGTGGCCTTGAGGTGCAGCGAGAACAGCACCCCCGCGTCCCTCGCCGCCGCCACCTGCTCGGCGAGGAAGGCCCGCAGCGCCGACACCGACATCCGCGCCGCGTCGACGATCTCGCCCGCCAGCACCGGCAGGCTCTCCTTCAGCACCGTGACGGTGCCGTCGGTGCCGACGTGCTCGATGCGCAGCGTGTCGGGGGCCGCGACCGTCGCCGAGATCTCGGAGTGCCGGAAGTCGGCGTCGCTCATCGTCACGACGTAGGACCTGGAGTCCGGCGACCAGGCACCCATCGAGTGCGGGTGCTTCTTCGCGAAGTTCTTCACCGACGCAGGGGCGCGGCGGTCCGAGTTGCCCTCGCGCAGCACCGGGTTGACCGCGCTGCCCTGCACCGTGGCGTAGGCGGCGCGGGCGGCCTTCTCCGCGGCGGTTCCGGGGTCCTCCGGGTAGTCCGGGACGGCGTGCCCCGCGGCCTGCAGCTCTGCGATCGCCGCCTTGAGCTGCGGGATCGACGCGGAGATGTTCGGCAGCTTGATGATGTTCGCGTCGGGGGTGGTCGCGAGCCGCCCCAGCTCACCGAGCGCGTCCGGGGCGAGGTCGAACGCCGCCAGGATGCGTCCCGCCAGCGAGATGTCGCGCGTCTCCACGTCCACACCGGCCTTGCCCGCGAACGCCGAGATCACCGGCAGCAGCGAATGTGTCGCGAGTGCCGGAGCCTCGTCGGTGTAGGTGTAGATCACGTTCATCTGCGGCCCCTGTGCCCGTCGGATCGCTGGTCACCGACACGCTAGCGGTGTTGCGCGCCCCGCCCGGTTCCTGGGCATGTGACCTCCGCTCCACTACCGTTCCGTCGGGGGGCGGGACGAGGGAGAGGCATCCATGGCGCGCGGTTACACCCTCAAGAAGCCCGACCCGTCGATCTTCAAGGGCTGGGGTTTCGTCCTCGTGCTCGGCACCATCCTCGCGGTCCTCGCGATGTTCCATCGCGGCACGCTCGACGCGACCCAGGTCACCCAGCCGGCCGACGGCGCGTCGTGCCAGTTCGAGGTCACGATCGACAACCTCAACGTGCGCTCCGAACCGACGCTCGACGGCAACGCCCCCGTCCAGACCGTCTCCAAGGGCCAGGTGGTGCAGGGAACGCCGGTGGTGCAGAACGGCTACCGCGAGCTCGAGGGCGGACTGTGGGCGCTGGACCAGCACCTCGCGCTCGTGCCGGGATCGACGTGCTCATAGCCGCGAGTTGCGCATCCTGCGGCCGCGAGTTGCGCATTCCATCGTCGCGAGTTGCGCATCCTGCGGCCGCGAGTTCCGCATTCCGCCGGTCGCCCGGAACCCGGAAGCGTCCAGGACCCGGCTCGTGCTTGACTCCCCGCTCGTGACCGATCCACACCGGCACCGCAACGTGCAGCTCGTCGTCGACGCCCTCTCCGAGGGGGGCGCGGCCCCGCGCGCCGTCGAAGGGCTGCGCGTCCTGCCCGACGCCGTCTCCACCGCCGCGGCGGCGGCTGCCGCGCTCGGCGTCGACGTGGGCGCGATCGCCAACTCCCTGATCTTCGACGCCGACGGCGAGCCGCTGCTCGTCCTCACCTCCGGCGCTCACCGTGTGGACACGGCCAGGGTGGCCGCGCTCGTCGGCGTCGCGACGGTGCGCCGGGCCTCCCCCGACTTCGTGCGGGAGGCCACCGGGCAGGTCATCGGCGGCGTCGCCCCTGTCGGGCATCCCGCGCCGCTTCGGACGCTGGTCGACCGTGCGCTTGCCGGATACGACGAGGTGTGGGCGGCGGGCGGCATCCCGCACGCGGTCTTCCCGACGACGTTCGCCGAGCTCGTCACGGTCACGAAGGGCGAGCCCGCGGAGGTCGCCTGAGAGCGTGTGGTGTGGGAACCACACCGCACCTGCAGCGCGTGCAGGGTGCCCCGCCACACGCCCCTTCCGGCTTGCCTCCCCCGCCGAACCCGGCTTGGCTCAGCGGATGGGCTTCGACACCCGTCCCGTCACCCCGGACCGGGTCGACGACTTCGTCGCGGTCGCCAACCCGAACCGACGCCCGACCCATTGCTGGTGCCTGGCGCACCGGCTCACCGCGAAGGAGGTCGCCGAGCTCGGGCCGGACCGCGAGACGGCGTTCCGCGCGCTCTGCGCCCGCGAGAACCCACCTGGGCTGATCGGGTACGCCGACGGCGAGCCGGTCGGTTGGTGCAGCATCGGCCCGCGCGCCGAGAACACGCGACTCAGCCGGTCGACGCTGATCCGGCCGATCGACGACCTGCCCGTGTGGAGCATCATCTGCGTCGTCATCCGCGGTGGGCACCGCAAGCACGGATACACGACCCCGCTGATCGAGGGCGCCGTCGCGCATGCGGCCTCGAGAGGCGCGCCGGCCGTCGAGAGCTACCCGGTCGACGCCGCCGGGGGCCGGATCGACACGACGATGGCGTTCGTCGGAACGCGGACGATGTTCGAGAAGGCGGGTTTCACCGTGGCCGGGACGACGGACGCGATGGGGAGCGGGAAGCCGAGGCTGGTGATGCGCCGGACGCTGTGACGGCGGCACCCACGCCGCCGCGTCAGCCCCGCATCGCCCACCGCGCACCGGACGGCGAATCGCGCACCTCGACCCCCGCAGCGACGAGCCGGTCGCGCAGCGCGTCCGCGCGGGCGAAGTCGCGGCAGGCGCGGGCGGCGGCGCGCTCGTCGAGCAGGGCCTCGACCAGCGGGGCGACGCGCTGCGCCGGGTCGGCGAGCCCATCGCGCGCGGCGGCAGCCAGCTCGACGACCATGCCGCGCAGGGTGCGGCGGGCGTGGTCGGCGTCGTCGCTCTGCAGCGTGTCGGCCGACCAGTCGGCCAACGCCTGCTCCAGGTCGAGGACGGCGCCGGCGGCGGCGTCCGCGTCCCGGGCGGCGACCGCGGCGTCGAACGCCGCGCGGGCACGGTCCGCGGCGGCGCGCAGGGAGGTCGCGGCCGGAGCGGGCGCGGGGGCGTCCGGCGCGGGCTCTGCGGCCTCCGCTGCCTGATGGATCGCCGAACTCGGGCCGGCGGAATGCGCAACTCGCGCGAGGTCGGTCACCGGGACCACGGTTCCCGACGGCAGCACGCGCGAGGCGCCGTCGAACCGCACCGTCACCGTCCCGTTGCCGAGCACGGTCGCGGTGCCCGCGGCGAGGTCGAGGACCAGCGCGGTGTGCTCGTCCACCCCGATGACGTGGGCCCCTTCGGGCAGCATGCCCTCCAGCAGCCGCAGCCGCCGCTCGCCGAGGTAGCAGAAGCGGGTGGAGTGGGTGCCGCCCTCGGTGTTGTCGTAGTGCGGGATGACGGCGGCGCGCAGCCCGGTGAGCCGCTCCAGGAGGTTCATCCCCTCCGCCCAGGACGGGTCCGCACCGCTCTTGTAGATCTCGTACACCGGCACGGCGACCAGGCCGAGGGTGAGCGCCGCGGCGCTCGCGAACGTCACGGTCCCCCCGGACGCGACGACCGCGGCGGCCGCGTCGTCGAAGCCCACCCCGGCCCACACGCGCAGTGCGTAGGTCGGGCTGCCGGGACCGGCGAAGACCCAGCGGGCACTGCGGACGGAAGCGAGCGCACGGTCGGTGTCCGCGCCACCGAGCCGGGTGCGCCACCGCAGCGCCGTCACGGTGCGCCCGACGTTGCGGCCGAAGTAGGCCACGGCCTTCTCGGTGATGTCGTCGGCGTTCTCCTGGAAGCCGTACGGGGTGTCGAGCAGCAGCGCAGGGCCGTCGCCCGCGGCGCGCAGGGTGGCGCGGTGCACCTCGACCATCGTCGGAGCGGTCTCCCCCGATCCCATGATCACGAGCCGTCCCGCGTTCATGCGAGCCCTCCGATCAGCGCGGCGACCCGGTCCGGGTGCTGGGCGTGCAGGTCGTGGTCGGCGCCGGGGAACTCCACGAGCTCCGCGGACGGCAGCGCGGCGGCGGCCTCGTCGACGAGCGCGCGGCCACCTGCGCCGGGCAGGGCGGCGAGCAGCAGCGTCCGGCACGTCACGCGCGGGTAGAGATCGCGGGGCCGGTGCTCGACCATGCTCGTGACGATCGCCCGGTGGCGCCCCCGCGTGAGCCGCGGCCGGACGGGGTCGTCCGGGTGCAGGTTGGCGAGCGTCGCGTCGATCGCCGCCGACGACCAGTCCTGGTGCATCCCGACGAGGCGTTCGCGCAGGTCGCCGAGCTTCAGGCCGTCGAAGTCCGGCGGCGCGAGCACCTCCCACGCCGCCTCGGCGGTGGGCCAGCGGTCCGCGAGGTGCAGCCACCCGCCGTCGACGAGCGCGAGCCCGTGGACGAGGTCGGGCCGGTCCGCCGCCAGCTGGAGCACGACGTTGCCACCCCACGACTGGCCCGCCACGACCGGCTCACCCAGGCCCGCACACACGCCGGCGAGGTCGAGAGCCGCCTGCAGCGTCGGGCCCGGGCCGCCGTCCGGATCGGGGACGTCGGCGGACGCCCCGTGCCCGCGCAGGTCGACGGCCACCACCGGATGCTCGTCGGCCGCCAGCCGTCCGGCCACCTCGTCCCACAGCCGCGCGTTCGACGACAGCCCGTGCACCAGCAGGACCGGGCGCGCACCGCCGCCGGGCCAGGAGCGGGCGGACAGCGTCACGGCCCCCGCCGCCACCCCGATGATCTCCGGCAGGCCCACGAGCAGCCAGCGTAGTCAGCCGACGGTCGGACCGGCGCATCCCCGGAGCAGGCGATGCGCGCGCGAGGCCGCCCGACCGCGGGCCGGATCACGCAACGCAGCGTGCACCGCCACCTCGCCCGGAGCGCCTGATCCCAACCCCCTGGCCCGGCCTGGGAGGATCGCCCCATGACCGAACGCCGCCCCCGGATCCTGTCGGGCATCCAGCCCACCGCCGACTCGTTCCATCTCGGCAACTACCTGGGCGCGATCCGTCAGTGGGTGGCGCTGCAGGACGACCACGAGGCGTTCTGCTTCATCCCGGACCTGCACGCGATCACCGTCGAGTACGACCCCAAGGTGCTGCGCAACCGCACCCGCCGGGCCGCGGCGCAGCTGCTCGCGCTCGGCCTGGACCGCTCCACGATCTTCGTGCAGTCCCAGGTCCCCGAGCACCCGCGGCTGGCGTGGGTGCTCGGCTGCATGACGGGGTTCGGCGAGGCGAGCCGGATGACGCAGTTCAAGGACAAGGCACAGAAGCAGGGCACGGAGCGGGCCAGCGTCGGCCTGTTCACCTACCCGATCCTGCAGGCCGCCGACATCCTGCTCTACCAGGCCGACCGCGTCCCCGTCGGTGAGGACCAGCGCCAGCACCTGGAGCTCACCCGCGACCTCGCTCAGCGGTTCAACACCCGCTACGGGCGGACGTTCGTCGTGCCAGAGGCCTACATCCCCCAAGGGGCCGCGAAGATCACGGACCTGCAGGACCCCACGTCGAAGATGAGCAAGTCCTCGTCCTCGCCCGGCGGGATCATCGACCTGCTCGACGACCCGAAGGTCTCGGCGAAGAAGATCCGCTCGGCCGTCACCGACACCGAGCGCGAGATCCGGTTCGACCGGGAGAACAAGCCCGGCGTCTCCAACCTCCTGACGATCTACGCCGCCCTCGCGGACCGGAAGATCTCCGAGTTGGAGGCCGACTACGCCGGCAAGGGCTACGGCGACCTCAAGTCCGACCTCGCCGACGTCGTCGCCGAGTTCGTCTCGCCGCTGCGGGCCAGGGTGCAGGTCTACCTGGACGATCCGGCGGAGCTGGACCGGGTACTCGCAGCGGGCGCCACCCACGCGGGTGAGATCGCCGGTTCGACGCTGGCCCGCGTCCACGAGAAGATCGGCTTCCTGCCGACCCCGAGATAGAGCCGAGACAGAGCCGAGACAGAGGAGCGCCCCGTGGCCGCCGCGGACGAGGAGAAGCCGTCGAAGGTCGCGCAGCTGCGCGAGCGCTACCCCTGGATCGACCATCTCGCCCGCGCGGGCGTCCGCTACACCGAGCGGCACGGCGACCACTACGCGGCGGCGATCACGTTCTTCAGCGTGCTCTCGCTCGTGCCGCTCCTGATGGTCGGCTTCGCTGCGGCCGGCTACGTGCTGTTCTTCAACCCCGAACTGCTCACCCAGATCCAGGACTCGATCAAGGAGAACCTGCCGCCGAGCATCGCCGACACCCTCAACCCGGCCATCGACCAGGCGATCGCCCAGCGCAACGCGGTGCTGAGCTTCGGCCTGCTCACCGCGCTGTACTCCGGGATCGGGTGGATGTCGAACCTGCGCGAGGCGCTCTCGGAGCAGTGGGCCCAGCCGCCGGAGGTGCCGGCCCTGGTTCCGCGACTGCTGAAGGACCTGCTCGCGCTCGCGGGGCTCGGGGTCGCGCTGCTCCTGTCGTTCGCGATCACGGGGATCGTCGGCGGGTTCGCGGCCCAGCTGCTGCAGCTCGTCGGGCTGGCCGACGCCGCCTGGGCGCGGGGGCTGCTCCAACTGGTCAGCGTGCTCCTCGGGCTCGCCGCCAACTTCCTGATCTTCCTGTGGGTGATCGCCCGGCTCCCGCGCCGGCACGCCACGCTGCGCAGCGCGGCGAAGGCGGCGCTGCTCGGCGCGATCGGGTTCGAGGTGCTCAAGCGGGTGATGACCGTCTACCTCGCCGCCGTGTCCAGCTCGCCGAGCGGCGCCGCGTTCGGCGGCATCATCGGCCTCTTCGTGTTCGCGTTCTTCGTCTCCCGGTTCATCCTCTTCGTCACGGCCTGGGCCGCGACGGCGAAGGAGAACGAGCAGGACCTCGTCCCGGAGGTGCCGGCGCCCGCCGTCATCCGCCCGGAGGTGGTGGTCCGCTCGGGGCCGAGCGCGCAGGGGGCCGCCGGCCTGATCGGCGCGGGTGCGGTGGCGGGCGTCGTGACCGGGGCGTTGGCGCTCCTGGGCGTGCGGCGGATAGGCCGCCGCGGCTGAGCGTGGACGTTCCGGCCGGTCAGCGCCTGCGGGTGCGGCGCATCACGACGCCGATCCCCACCGCACCGACGACCGCCGCCCCCAGCGCGTAGGGCAGCACCGGCCCCGACACGAGCGGCGCCGGCACGAACGGCACTGCCCGCGACGGCGGCGGAGGCGGGGAGTCGACGAGCACGCCGAGCGGCTCCGTCCCCGCCGGGAGGGCGAACCCGGCGTCGAGCAGCATCGCGGCCTGTGTCCACATGGGCACCGGCGTCTGCTCCCCGCGGGCCAGAGCCACGACCAGCCGCCTGCCGTCGCGCTGGGCGGCGCCGACGAACGTGTGCCGGGCCGCCTCGGTGAACCCGGTCTTGCCACCGATGGTGCCGGGGTAGCGGTAGAGCAGCTTGTCGGAGTTGGTCAACGTGAAGGCGGGATGGTCGCCGAACCCGGGGAAGGGGACGGACCGCGTCGCCGTCGTCTCGGCGAACAGCGGGTCGCGCAGCGCCACCCGGAACAGCACCGCCAGGTCGTAGGCCGACGACGACATGCCCGGCCCGTCCAGCCCTGACGGCGTTGCGGCGCGGGTGTCGAGGGCGCCGAGGTCGTGCGCGGTGGCATTCATCGCCGCCGTCGTCGCCTCCGGCCCACCCAGGGTGCGGGCGAGGGCGTTCGCGGCGTCGTTGCCGGAGTTGAGCAGCAGCCCCGCGAGGAGCTGGCGGACGGTGTAGTGCCCGCCGGGGCCGACGCCGGCGCGGCTGCCGTCGATCCGGGCGTCCTCGACGGTGCCGTCGACGACCGTGTCCGGGTCGAGCCGGTCCAGCACGACGAGCGCGGCGAGCACCTTCAGCGTCGAGGCCGGCCGGTGGCGGGTGTGCGGGGCGTGCGCGGCGAGGACGGCCCCGCTGTCCAGGTCCGCGACGATCCACGACGCGGCGCTGATCCCGTCCGGCACGACGAACCCGGGCGGGAGCACGTCCCCGCACGCGCCCATCTGCGCGCCGCCGACGGGCTCCGCAGGCCACGGCACGGGCGGAACGGGCGCGGCGGCGAGCTCCTCCGCCGCGGGCGGACCGGGCGGGGCATCGGCGCCGGGGCACGGCGCGGGCGCGGCGGCCGGCACGGTGGCGGGCGGGGCAGCGGCGGGCAGCGTCGCGGGCGCGGCGGGCACGGTGGCCGATGCCGGCGGCCCGGCGGCCGGGGAGCACAGCGCGACCGCGGCGACGACGGCGACCAGCACTGCGCGCGTCACGGTCGCGAGCCGGGCCCTCGTCACACGTCCGAGTGTGGCACCGCCCGGCCCCACGCCCGCGCGCCCGTCCCACCCGGAAAGCGCACCACGGCCCGCCGAACGGCAGCCTCCGGGTCGCTTGACCAGGCCCAGCGCGCGGGGTGATCACTCCGTCACGGCTCGCAATCGACGATTCGGTCACGCCGACGATCGATCCCGCGCGCGGAGCAGCCGCGCGGGTTTACGTTCACCCGCGACCCAGGCCCCGCCCGGGGCCCATCCCCGATCGGAGGGCGTCGACGTGCGGATCACGCAGGGGCGGATTCGGAAGGGCATCGCGCTGGCGGCGATCGTGCTGGCCACCGCGGCGACCGCGAGCTGTGCCCGCGACACCGGCGGCGGCACCGGTGCGGGCGGTGCCGGTGGTGCTGCGGAGTGCACCCGCAACGCGCCCCCCGCCGCGGCGGGCGCGACGACCTCCACCCAGCTCGCCCCGAACGCGGACGCGAGCGGGCTGAAGGTCGGCATGGCCTACGACATCGGCGGCCGCGGCGACCAGTCCTTCAACGACTCGGCGGCCGCGGGCCTCGAGCGGGCGATCGCCGAGCTGGGGCTCGCCCAGGCCAACACCCGCGAGCTGGCCGCAGCTCCCAACGAGAGCGAGGACGCGGCGGCCACCCGCCTGCGCCAGCTCGTCGCCGACGGCTTCAACCCGATCATCGCGGTGGGCTTCAAGTACGCCTCGGCCGTGCAGACCGTGGCGACGGAGAGCCCCGACGTGAAGTTCGCGATCGTCGACGACTCGACCGTCGAGCTGCCCAACGTCACCCCGCTCGTGTTCGCCGAGGAGCAGGGCTCCTTCCTGGTCGGCGCAGCGGCGGCCCTCAAGACGCAGACCTGCAAGATCGGCTTCGTGGGTGGCGTGGAGACGCCGCTGATCGAGAAGTTCGAGGCGGGCTACGTCGCGGGGGCGAAGGCGGTGGCGCCGAACGTCCAGATCGACGTCAAGTACCTCACCCCGGCGGGCGACTTCACCGGGTTCAACGACCCGGCGAAGGCGACCGTCGTCGCGAAGGGCCAGCTCGACGCCGGCGCGGACGTCATCTACCACGCCTCCGGTGCGTCCGGCCAGGGCGTGTTCGAGGCCGTGAACACCGCGCAGAAGATGGCGATCGGGGTGGACTCCGACCAGTACAAGACGGTCCCGCCGCCGGTCAACCAGGTGATCATCACCTCGATGCTCAAGCGCGTCGACACCGCCGTTTTCGACTACATCAACTCCGTCGCCGGCAACACCACGGGCTCGCTGCCGAAGGCCTTCGACCTCAAGGTGGACGGGGTCGGCTACTCGACCAGCGGCGGGCGGGTCGACGACATCGTCCCGCAGCTCGACGCGTACGAGGGCGCGATCGTCGCCGGCAGCATCACGGTGCCGACCACGCCGTGACCGCTGAGTACGCGGTCGAGCTGGCGGGTATCACGAAGCGGTTCCCGGGGGTCGTCGCCAACGACGGCGTCGACCTCCGGGTCCGTTCCGGCGAGGTGCACGCCCTCTGCGGGGAGAACGGCGCGGGCAAGTCGACGCTCATGAAGATCCTCTACGGGATGCAGCACCCCGACGAGGGCACGATCATCGTGGACGGGACGGAGGTGCACTTCCGCACGCCTGCCGACGCGATCCGGGCGGGCATCGGCATGGTGCACCAGCACTTCATGCTGGCCGACAACTTCACGGTGCTGGAGAACGTCCTGCTCGGCGCGGAGGCGCAGCTCGGGATCCGCGGGAAGGCCCGCGCCCGGGTGGTCGAGCTGGCCCGCACGGTGGGCCTGCGTGCCGCTCCGGACACCTTGATGGAGTCGCTCGGCGTCGCGGACCGCCAGCGCGTCGAGATCCTCAAGGTGCTCTACCGCGGCGCGCGCACGGTCATCCTGGACGAGCCGACGGCCGTGCTGGTGCCGCAGGAGGTCGACGAGCTGTTCGCGACGCTGCGCCACATGCGTGCCGACGGCTACACGTTCGTCTTCATCTCCCACAAGCTCGACGAGGTGCGCGCGATCGCGGACTCGATCACGGTGATCCGGCGCGGCCGCACCGTCGGCACGGTCGACCCGAAGACCACGACCACCCGCAGGCTCGCCGAGATGATGGTGGGCTCGCAGCTGCCCGACCCGGGCACCCGCGAGTCGACCGTCACCGACCGCGAGGTCTTGCTGGTCGAGGGCCTGACGCTCGCGGGCGAGGAGGGCGCGCGCCCGCTGCTGGACGGCGTCGATCTCGTCGTGCACGCGGGCGAGATCGTCGGCATCGCGGGGGTGGAGGGCAACGGTCAGACCGAGCTCGTCGAGTCGATCATGGGGATGCGCCGGGAGGCCACCGGCCGCGTCGTGCTCGCGGGCGCGGACCTCTCCCGCGAGCACACGCTGCGCCGCCGCGAGGCCGGTATCGGCTACATCCCCGAGGACCGCACCCGCCACGGCCTGCTCGCCTCCCAGCCGCTGTGGGTCAACCGGATCCTCGGCTACCAGAGCCGTCCCCCGGTCAGCCGCGGTGGCCGGCTCGGCCTGCTCGACCTCGCCGCCGCGCGCCGCGACACCGAGCGGATCGTCGCGGAGTTCGACGTCCGCACCCCGGGCGTGGATGTCCCGGCCGCGGCGCTGTCGGGCGGCAACCAGCAGAAGCTCGTCATCGGCCGCGAGCTCTCCGGCGACCCCGTCCTTCTGCTCGCCGCGCACCCCACGCGCGGCGTGGACGTCGGTGCGCAGGCGGCGATCTGGGAGGAGATCCGCCGGGCCCGCGCGAGCGGGCTCGCGGTGCTGCTCGTCTCGGCGGACCTCGACGAGCTGATCGGCCTGTCCGACACGATCCGGGTGATGTTCGACGGCCGCCTCGTCGCCGAAGCCGACCCGACCACCGTCACCCCCGAGGAGTTGGGCGCGGCCATGACGGGGACGAGCGCGTGAGTCGCCTGCGGACGGTCGCCCTGCCGCCCGCGCTCGCGGTGCTGTTCGCGGCCGTGCTGTGCGCGATCGCCCTGCTGATCAGCGGGGACTCGCCGTGGATCGCGCTCGTCGCGATGATCACCCAGGTCGGAGAGGGCACCACGGCGGTCGACATCGTCAACAGCGGCGCCGTCTACTACCTCGCCGCGCTGGCCGTCGCGATCGGCTTCCAGATGAAGCTGTTCAACATCGGTGTCGAGGGCCAGTTCCGGCTCGCGGCGTGCGTGGCCGCGATCGTCGGCGGGGCCGTGGTGTTGCCCCCGGTGCTGCACTCGTTGCTGATCATCGCGACGGGTGCGGCGGTCGGGGCGGCGTGGGCGGGGATCCCGGCGCTGCTGAAGGCCTACCGGGGTGTCAGCGAGGTCATCTCGACGATCATGCTGAACTTCGTCGCGACGGGCGTGATCGCCTACCTGATCTCCACGGACGCGTTCGGCGTGCTGCGCGGCAACAACATCACCACCCAGCCGATCGAGCCGAGCGGGCAGGTCGCGGGCCTCGACCTCGACGGGGCCGGCACGATCTTCGGGTTGGTGCTGCTCGCGGCGCTGCTGGGCGTGGGGTACTGGTTCATGCTGGGGCGCACGCGGTTCGGGTTCGAGCTGACGGCGTCCGGCGAGTCGCCGACCGCGGCGGCCGCGGGCGGGGTGGACGAGCGGAAGATGATCGTGATCGCGCTGCTGCTCTCCGGGGCGGTCGCCGGGCTCGTCGGGCTGCCGGAGCTGCTCGGCCGCGACGTCGCGTACACGCTCACCTCGCCCCAGGGCTACGGGTTCACCGGCATCGCGATCGCCCTGCTGGGCCGCAACCATCCCGTCGGGATGGCGCTCGCGGCGCTGCTGTGGGCGTTCCTGGACAAGTCCGCGCTGGCCCTGGACAACGTCGGGGTACCGCGGGAGATCGTGCTGATCATGCAGGGTTCGGTGGTGCTGTCGGTGGTCACGGCGTACGAGATCATGCGGCGTTACGAGCTGGCTGCCGAGCAGCGGCGGGTGGCGGCGCAGCTGGCGGCCCGGCAGGCACCGGCAGCGGGGGTGGCGTCGTGACCCGTCGAGAACGACATTGCGCATGCTCCGAGGCCCTGTTGATCAGCAGAACGTCGTTCTCGACGGGGGCGGCGTCGTGACCGCCGTCGAGACCCGGCCCGGGCAGCGGCCCTCCCGGCTGCGGCGCGTGCCCCGCTGGGCACGGTCCGCGATCATCGTGGCCGTCGGCGTGGTGATCCTCTCGATCACCGCCACG
This sequence comes from Pseudonocardia sp., assembly GCF_050246655.1. Lineage (GTDB taxonomy): Bacteria > Actinomycetota > Actinomycetes > Mycobacteriales > Pseudonocardiaceae > Pseudonocardia. The sequence goes on along the minus strand of NZ_JBFWVQ010000049.1, from coordinate 8,752 downwards.
CTCACGGGCCAGTTCCAGCTCACGTCCGGCGGCACGGCCCAGGCCGCCGTCCTGCTGATGCTGCCGATCCTGCTCGCCGGGCTCGGCGGGCTGTGGTCCGAGCGCGCGGGCGTGATCAACATCGGGCTCGAGGGCATGATGATCCTCGGCACCTGGGGCGCCGCGTGGGCCGGCTACCAGTGGGGGCCGTGGGCCGCCGTCCTCGGCGGGATCGTCATGGGCGGCCTGGGCGGGCTCCTGCACGCCGTCGCCACCGTGACGTTCAACGTCAACCACATCGTCTCGGGCGTCGCGGTGACGTTGCTGGGCCTTGGCGTCACCAAGTACCTCGCGACGCTGCTGTTCGAGCCGGTGTCGCGCAACCCGCGCCAGTCACCACGGGTGGGAGGTTTCGAGACGTTCTCCGTACCCGTGGTGTCGGATGCCCTCGCCGCGCTGGAGGCCCAGCAACGCGTCTTCGTGTCCGACGTCGCCGGGCTGCTGTCCGGGCTGCTCACCGGGCTCACCCCGCTGGTGGTGATCGGGTTCGCGCTGGTGCCGCTCAGCTACCTGCTGCTCTGGCGCACCCGCTTCGGGCTGCGGCTGCGCTCCTGCGGGGAGAACCCGGTGGCCGCGGAGTCGCTGGGCGTCAACGTCCTGGCCTACAAGTACGTCGGGGTGGTCGTCTCCGGGGTGTTGGCCGGGCTCGGCGGGGCCGCACTGGTGCTCAACCCCGGCCAGCTCGGCTACCTGGAGGGCCAGACCGGTGGCCGCGGGTACATCGGGCTGGCCGCGATGATCTTCGGCAACTGGCGGCCCGTCGGGCTGCTCGCCGGATCGGCCATCTTCGGCTACGTGGACGGGCTTCAGCTGCGCGCGGGCGGCGAGGCCGTGCACGCGCTGCTCTACGGCGCGACGCTCGTGGCGGTGGCGGTGGCGATGTGGTGGGTCGGCAGGCGCTACTGGCGGGGAGCCGCGGTCGCGGCAGCGGCCGGCGCGGTGGTCTACCTGGCCTACGCGGTGTTCGACACGGTGCCGCGCGAGTTCGCCACCTACGCCCCTCAGCTGGTGACGCTCGTCGTGCTCGCGGTCGCCTCGCAGCGGCTGCGACCACCGGCCGCGGACGGCGAGGGCTACCGGCGAGGCGAAGGTGACTGAGCCCGCCTCCGGGGTGACGGACTGGGACGCCCTGCGCGCCGCGGCCGTCTCCGCGGCCCGCTCGGCCTACGCGCCCTACTCCGGGCTGCACGTCGGCGCGGCGGCCGAGTGCGACGACGGCCGCGTCGTCACCGGCTGCAACGTCGAGAACGCCTCGTACGGCCTGGGGCTGTGCGCCGAGTGCACGCTGGCCGGGCAGCTGCGGCTCACCGGCGGCGGCCGGCTCGTCGCGGTGGCGTGCCGGGCCGGGACGGGCGAGCTGCTCATGCCGTGCGGGCGCTGCCGCCAGGTCCTCTACGAGCTGGGCGGCCCGGAGTGCCTGCTGGACACCCCGCGGGGCATCCGGCCCCTGCGCGACGTGCTCCCCGACGCCTTCGGCCCCGACGACCTCCCGCACGACGTCCCGCACGACCTCCCGCGTGACCGCTCCGGAGGCCGCCCGTGACCGCGGTCCCCGGCCCCCCGCGAGTTGCGCCTCTCGCGGCGGCGAGTTCCGCATTCCGCGGCGGCGAGTTCCGCATCTCGCCGCGGCGAGTTGCGCATCTCATCAGGCCGGGTTGCGTGTTTCGTCAGGAGTCGCCGTGAACGCCATCGACGTGATCATCGCGAAGCGGGACGGCCGACGGCTCACCGACGAGCAGATCGACTGGGTCGTCGCCGCCTACACCGACGGGGACGTCGCGGACGAGCAGATGTCCGCCCTCGCCATGGCGATTCTGCTCAACGGGATGGACGCGGGCGAGATCGCCCGCTGGACCGCCGCGATGATCGACTCCGGTGAGCGCCTCGACCTGCCCGACGTCGGCCGCCCGCTGGTGGACAAGCACTCCACCGGCGGGGTCGGCGACAAGATCACCTTGCCGCTCGCCCCGCTCGTCGCGGCCTGCGGGGCGGCCGTGCCGCAGCTGTCCGGGCGCGGGCTCGGCCATACGGGCGGCACGCTGGACAAGCTGGAGTCGATCCCCGGCTGGCGGGCGACGTTGTCCGTCGACGAGATCGCCGCCCAGCTCGCCGACGTCGGCGCGGTCATCTGCGCCACCACCCCCACCCTCGCGCCCGCGGACCGCAAGCTCTACGCCCTGCGTGACGTCACCGGCACCGTCGAGTCCATCCCGCTCATCGCCAGCTCGATCATGAGCAAGAAGATCGCCGAGGGCACCTTCGGGCTCGTGCTCGACGTCAAGGTCGGGACGGGCGCGTTCATGAAGACACGCGAACGGGCGCGCGAGCTCGCCGAGGCGATGGTGCGGATCGGCGCCGACCACGGCCTCGCGACCCGCGCACTGCTCACCGACATGTCCACCCCGCTCGGATGCGCCGCGGGCAACGCGCTGGAGGTCGCCGAGTCGGTGGAGGTGCTGCGCGGTGGCGGACCCGCGGACGTCGTCGAGCTGACGGTGGCGCTCGCGCGGGAGATGCTGGAGCTGGTCGGCCTGGACGTCGATCCGGCGCCGGTGCTGGAGTCCGGGGCCGCCTACCCCGTCTGGGAGCGGATGATCGCGGCCCAGGGCGGGGACCCTTCCGCGCCCCTTCCGCGGCCTTCGCACGTCGAGGAGCTGCGCGCGGACCGGTCCGGGGTGGTGGTCCGGTGCGACGCTCACGCCGTCGGGACGGCCGCGTGGCGCCTCGGCGCGGGGCGCGCGCTCAAGGAACATGCGGTGCAGGCCGCGGCGGGCGTGCTGCTGCGGGCCCGGCCCGGCGACGAGGTCCGCGCCGGCGATCCGCTCATGGAGCTGCACACCGACACGCCCGCAGCCGTGCCCCTGGCGCTGGCAGCGTTGGCGGGCGGGGTCGTCGTCGCAGACGAGCCGGTCGTGGCACCGGAGCTGGTGCTCGGCGCGATCCGCTGACGGCGGGACCCGCAACATGCGCTGATGGATTGCGCAACTCGCGGCTGCGAGATGCGGAACTCGCGGCCGCCGAACGCACAACACGCGCCGGCGAGATGCGCAACTCGCCGGGCGGGCCTACGGCGACACCGGCGGGCGCCCGGGTGTGGCCCGGCCGGCACCAGGGTGAGGTGCCCGGGTGCGGCGCTCAGGTGGGGCGCTCGGGTGCGGCGCCCGGTCAGGCGTCGACCGGGTCCCCGTGGCCGTTCGCGCTGGGCGCCGACGCCTTCGACCGCGACGTGCGCCGCGTGGCGGCCCGCGGCGGGGCCGGCGGCGGGGCCAGGGACGGCCCCCGGCCGCCCATGATGATCTCCGCAAACGTCGCCATGGCCTCGTCGAGGTGACCGGCGGTGCGCCGCTCCGACTCCTCGTTGGCCCGGGTGACCAGCCCCTGCAGCGCGACGGTGTCCGGGCGATCCCCGAGCACGGCGTCCACGCCGTCCAGGCGCCCCGCCAGCGCGTCCAGGCGGCCGGCGAGGGCGTCCAGCTGGGCGGTGACCGCAGCCGGATCGACGGCAGGCCGGGCCGCCAGCTCTTCCAGGCGGGTGGCGAGCCCGTCCACGTGGCCGGGGTCCGCGACAGGCCTGCCCGCCAACTCGGCGACCCGGGACGCGAGCCGTTCGACCTGGCTCTGCTCCGCGACGGGGCGCGCGGCGAGCGCCTCCAGCCGGGCCGCGAGCTCGGCCAGCTGGGATCCCACCTCGGCGGGATCGACCGAGGGCCGACCCGCCAGCTCCTCCAGCTGCGCGGCGATCGCCTCGACCCGGGCGGGGTCCACGGCCGGCCGCGCCCCGAGGTCCTCCAGACGCCGGTGCAGCCCGACGGTCGAGTCCCCGAGCAGGTTGCGGATGCCGTCGCCGGTCTCGTCGAACGCCTTGACGGCGCCGGTGAGCTGCTCACGCACCATCCGCTCGACGCCGTCGATCTTCTCCTTGACCGGCCCCCCGACGGTCGTGGGCAGGGCGTCCAGGCGCATCTCGTGGCGGTCCAGGCGGGTGTCGAGCTCGTCGAGACGCTTGTGCAGGCCGGCGAGCCGGTCGTCCAGCCCGTCCATGCGCCCGGAGACACCTTCGAGCCGCCCGGCCATGCCGTCCAGGCGCCCGTCGAGCGCGGCGATGGGGCGGCCGAGCTTGTCCGGCAGCACCTCCAGGGCGCGGACGACGGCCGAGAGCACCGAGTCCTGCGCGTCCAGCTTCGCGACCGCCTCGTCCAGGCGCTCGGCGAGGACGCCGACCTCCGTGCGGTCCGGCATCTCGGACAGTCGCTTGCGGACGGTGCCGATCGCGTCCAGGCCGGCCAGCCGGGCGTGGATCTCGTCGAGGGAGTCGAAGATCTGCTGCTGCTCGCTGTCACGCAGCTCGGCGGCACGCATCAGCATGCCGCGCATGCGGTCGAACGACAGGGACTGGTCGGTCATGTCGCGGGGAGCTTCCTGTCGGGAGGAGCACATCGGGGAGGCCCCCAGCCTACGGCTGCGGTGTCGGCACCGATTCAGCGGCGGGCACTAACCTGGCCGGGTGCCCGTTCTCCTCGACGCCGCAACGATCCGGGACGCCCCGAAGGTGCTCCTCCACGACCATCTCGACGGCGGGTTGCGGCCGGCCACTGTCGTGGAGCTCGCGGACGCCGTGGGCTACCCGGACCTGCCGGTCCGCGACACCGGTGAGCTTGCCTCCTGGTTCCTCGGGGCGGCGCATTCGGGATCGCTCGAGCGCTACCTGGAGACGTTCGGCCACACCGTCGCGGTGATGCAGACCGAGGAGGCGCTGCACCGGGTCGCCGCCGAGTGCGCCGAGGACCTGGCCGCGGACGGCGTCGTCTACGCGGAGGTCCGGTTCGCCCCCGAACTGCACGTGGAGCGAGGGCTCACGCCGGAGGCGGTGATCGAGGCCGTGCTGGACGGCTTCCGTGCGGGCACCCGACGCGCCGCGGAGCAGGGGCGGCGGGTCCGGATCGGCTGCCTGCTCACCGCGATGCGCCACGCGGCGCGGTCGCGGGAGATCGCGGAGCTGTCGGTGCGCTACCGCGACGTCGGCGTCGTCGGGTTCGACATCGCGGGCGCCGAGGCGGGGTTCCCGCCCACGCGCCACCTCGACGCGTTCGAGTACGTCCACCAGCAGAACGCGCACGTCACGATCCACGCGGGCGAGGCGTTCGGGCTGCCGTCGATCTGGGAGGCCGTGCAGTACTGCGGGGCGGACCGGCTGGGTCACGGCGTGCGGATCGTCGACGACATCGCCGTCGGCGAGGACGGCACGGCGAAGCTGGGCAGGCTCGCGGCGTACGTGCGTGATGCGCGGATCCCGCTGGAGATGTGCCCGACGTCGAACGTCCACACGGGCGCGGCGCCGTCCTTGCGCGAGCACCCGATCGGCCTGCTGGCGCGACTGCGCTTCCGGGTCACGGTGAACACCGACAACCGGCTGATGTCGGGGGTGACGCTCTCCGACGAGTTCGCGGGGCTCGCCGACGTGTTCGGCTACGGGTGGGCCGACCTGCAGTGGTTCACCGTGAACGCGATGAAGTCGGCGTTCATCGGCTTCGACGAGCGGCTCGCGCTGATCGACGACGTGATCAAGCCGGGTTACGCCGCGCTGATGGCTTGACCTGAAGCCGGGTTCACCTCCGAGGGTGGTGACGTGGCCGCCGACCGGGCGGCCCCGATCCCCCGGGAGGGCCTCGTGACCAGCACAGACACCACCTCGACGACCGTCACTGCCACACCTGCCCGCTCCACCGCGCCGTGGCGCGACGTCCTCACGATCACCGCCGTCGCCTACGTCGCCGCGGTCGTGGCCTGCGAGCTCGTGCTGCTCGTGGGGATCGCCGCGGAGGCGAGCTTCGTCCTCACCGTCCCCGGCACGCCACCGCATCCCGTCACGAGCTGGGACATCGTCACCACCAGCACGATCCTGCCGATCGGCGTGCTGCTCGCGGCTCTGCTCGCACGGTGGCGGCGCTGGTTCCTGCGCGTCGGGCAGGTCGTGGGGGGCGCGCTCGCGCTGCTCTCGGTGCTCGGCCCGCTGACGGGCCCGACGGACTCCGGGACGCGCCTCGCGCTCAGCCTCATGCACGTGCTCGTCGGTGCGGGTGCCGTAATCGCCCTGGAGGCGATCGGACGACGTCGGTAACGAATCGATAACTGAGATCGCCCGTGTAACACGTCTGTCACTTACCCTCCGGTAATGGCACTGTTCCGCGCAGGAGCGGACCTCGCGGGTGCCCTCGCGGCCACCTCGCGAGGTCTCGCCGTGGAGGCGTGCTGGCTCACGGCCCGGGCGGTGACCTATCCGCTGGGCTTCACCCCCGAGCAGTTCCTCCCGGCGGATCCCGGCTACCGGGTGCAGGACCTCCCGCCGGGCCGCCGCGGGCTCCTCGTCACCGATCTCGACGCCGCCCGCACGCCGATCGTCCTACTGCACGGGTTCCTCGACAACCGCGGTGCGTTCTCGCGGTTCCGCCGCTCGTTGCGGCGCCGCGGCTTCGCCTGCGTCCACGCCGTCAACTACAACCCGCTGCTCGACGACGTCCGCACCGCCGCGGCCCAGGTCGCCGTGGAGATCGACCGGATCCGCGAGCACACCGGAGCCGACCGGGTGCACGTCGTCGGCCACTCCCTCGGCGGCATCGTCGCCCGCTACCACGTGCAGCGCCTCGGCGGGCACGCCGCCGTCGACACCGTCGCCACGCTCGGTAGCCCGCACGGCGGCTCGGCGATCGCCGGGTGGCTGCCCGGACCGCTGGGACGCCAGATGCGACCCGGCTCGGACCTGCTCGCCGAGCTGGCGGAACCCGCGCCGCAGTGCCACACCCGCTTCCTCGTCGTGTGGAGCAGGCTCGATCAGGTCATGATCCCCCGCACCGCCGCCCGCCTGCAGCATCCCGACCTCCACGTCGAGGAGCTGGAGCTGCGCGACGTCGGGCACGCCACGCTGCCGCTGGACGGCCGGGTGGCCCACTGGGTCGCCGCACGGCTGGCCCGCAGCGCCCCCCACGGCAGCAGGCGGGCCTCCGTGGCACCGGTCACGTTCCGTGGTGGGTCGGCGTCCGCCTCCTGAAGCCGACCGCTCGCCGACCGACACGGCCCGCGGCATTTGCCTCACCGGCCGCATCGGGCTAACTTTCGGCACGACCGGGTCACGAACCCGTCACGACGACGCCAGGACCGCACCCCGAACACGGTCCTGCCGGGCCCCCCGACCCGCGCCGTCGCGACGTTCCCGGCTCACCGGCACCTGGGCGTGCCGGACAACTGAGGCTCGAAAGGGCAGGTCTTGGCGTCCCACCGCTCCCCCAGCGGCGCCCGACCGGTTCCCGGCTCGTCCCCGTCGCGACGCGCGACGTCCGAGCCGGGCGTACACCGGCTCCCGGCGCCGCCGCACGCCACCGTGCGGCATCGCGTGACGATCGCGGCCGTCGCCGCGGGCGCCGCCGTCGCGGGCGGGCAGACGGCGTTCACGACGATGGTCGACTCCCCGACCGCTCCGCTCGTCCCGGTCGCCGCCCGCACCTCCTTCGCCGAGGGCTTCGCGGCGGTGCCGCAGGGCATCGGGGGCGACCTGCCGCCGCTCGGCACCCTGCAGGTCACGAGCCTGGACCCCGGCGACCAGGTCGACGTCGCCAACCTCGCCAAGGCCGTTGACATCGGCGCCCAGCTCGCCAAGAAGGCCAAGCTCCTCGACTCCGCCCTCGCCGACGGCGCCCCCACCGCCGTCGTCCGTGACGGGCTGGCGTTCGTCCAACCCGCCCTCGGCCGCTTCACCTCCGGCTTCGGTGCCCGTTGGGGCCGCCATCACGACGGCATCGACATCGCGAACCGCATCGGCACCCCGATCTACGCCGTCACGGACGGAGTGGTCGAGGAGTCCGGGCCGGCCTCGGGCTTCGGCCTGTGGATCGTCCTGCGCCACACCGACGGCACCCAGAGCGTCTACGGCCACATCAACCGCTCCTTCGTGAAGGAGGGGCAGCGAGTCAAGGCGGGCGAGCAGATCGCCGAGGTCGGCAACCGGGGCATCTCCACCGGACCCCACCTGCACTTCGAGGTGTGGGACGCGGACGGCACCAAGCTCAACCCGATCACCTGGCTGCGCGAGCACGGGATCACCATCTGAGGGCTGAGCGCGGGGTGGGCAGCCGGTCGGTGGCTGCCGCGGTCTGCGAAGCGCGTCCGCAGTCTGCGAGGCACGGCGGTGCGGCCTGCGAGGCGTGTCGGCGGTCTGCGAGGCACGGCGGCGCCCGCCAGCCACACCGGCGGCCGCAAGCCACACCGGCGGGCCACCCTGCGATGCGCCCGAACCCACACCAGGACACCCCCCACCTCGCACGCCACCTCGCAGAGGCCCGACACGGTTCGCAGACGCTGTAGCCCCTGCGAGGCGTGTCCACGGTCTGCGAGGCACGGCGGCGCGGCCTGCGAAGCGTGCCCGGGGTCTGCGAGGCACGGCGGCGCCAGCCAGCCACACCGGCGGGCCACCCTGCGATGCGCCCGGACCCACACCGGGACACCCCCCACCTCGCGCGCCACCTCGCAGGGGCCCGACACGGTTCGCAGACGCTGCAGCCCCTGCGAGGCGTGCCCACGGTCTGCGAGGCACGGCGGTGCAGTCTGCGAGGCAGGGCGGCGCGGCCTGCGAGGCGTGCCCGGGGTGGACTGCGAGGAACGGCGGCGCGGCCTGCGAGTAGCGACGGAGCGGCCGGCAAGGCGCGACGGCGCGGGTCGCCCG
>NZ_JBFWVQ010000048.1:0-43304 GCF_050246655.1 Pseudonocardia sp. | reverse complement strand
TGGAGATCACGGCGGCCGCGGCGCCGCACGGCCTCTACTACGCGCCGGACCCGTCGAGCCAGCAGGTCTGCACGATCGGCGGCAACGTCGCGGAGAACTCCGGCGGCGCCCACTGCCTCAAGTACGGTTTCACCACCAACCACGTGCTGAGCTGCGAGGTCGTGCTCCCCGACGGCTCGCTGGTCACGCTGGGCTCGGACACGGGTGAGCAGGCCGGGCCGGACCTGCGCGGGGTCTTCCTCGGCTCCGAGGGCACGCTCGGCATCGCCACGAAGGTGACGGTGCGGCTGCTGCGGACGCCGGAGTCGGTGCGCACGCTGCTCGCGGACTTCCCGTCCGTCGCCGCGGCGGGCGACGTCGTGAGCGACATCGTCGCGGCCGGGATCGTGCCCGCCGCCGTCGAGATGATGGACACCCTCGCCATCGAGGCCGCGGAGGAGGCGGTGCACGCGGGCTACACCGTGGGCGTCCCGGCCGCGCTGGTCGTGGAGCTCGACGGCCCGGTCGAGGAGTGCGACATCCAGTTCGAGCAGGTCACGAAGATCTGCGACGACCACGGCTGCACACGGCTGCACATCGCGGGCTCGCCGGAGGAACGCGCGGGGATCTGGCGTGGGCGCAAGGCCGCGTTCGCCGCGGTCGGGCGGATCTCGCCGGACTACTTCGTGCAGGACGGCGTCGTCCCGCGCACCCGGCTCGCCGAGGTGCTCGACCGGATCGCCGCGATGGGCCGCGACGCCGGTCTGCGCGTCGCGAACGTCTTCCACGCCGGGGACGGCAACCTGCACCCGCTCGTGCTCTACAGCGCCGCAGCAGGCGAGGAACACCGCGCCGAGAAGCTGACCAGCGAGATCGCCGAGCTGTGCGTGGAGCTGGGTGGGTCGCTGTCCGGCGAGCACGGCATCGGCACGGACAAGGCGTGCAGCATGCCGAAGATGTTCGGCGAGGAGGACCTCGCGACGTTCCAGCGGCTGCGTGACGCGTTCGACCCGGCCGGCATCTGCAACCCCGGCAAGGTGCTGCCGACGCCGCGGCTGTGCGGGGAGCGGCTCGGGAAGTTCCGGCCGCATCCGCTGGAGGAGGCCGGCGTCATCGAGCGGCTGTAGCGACACCCGATCGTCGCAGCACCCCCCCCCGGCAGCGGTACGGATCGTTACCAATTCGGAGGTCTCGTGGAGACGGCGGGATCGCGCGGCGCCGGTTAGTGTCCGGCAGTCTCTGCAGGCCGACGGTCGGGGTGGCACCGATGAACGACACGGGTACGGGGCCGCGATGACCGCCCCGCTCGACGTCACCGGTTCCGCCGCAGCCGCCGCTCCCGAGGCCGCCGCGCAGGGCATGGGCCGCGAGCAGATCCAGGGCCGCTCGCTGGGGCAGATCGCGTGGCTGCGGCTCAAGCGCGACAAGGTCGCCCTCGCGGGCGCCGCGGTGATCGTGCTCCTCGTCCTGGTGGCGATCTTCGCGCCGGTGATCGTGGCCCTGTTCGGGCACCCGCCGCTGGAGTTCCACTACGACCAGATCGACCCGGACCTGCAGATCGCCACCAGACCGTTCGGCGGCATCAGCGCCGAGTACCTGTTCGGGGTGGAGCCGATCAACGGCCGCGACGTGTTCAGCCGGGTCGTCTACGGGGCGCGGATCTCGCTGCTCATCGCCTTCCTAGCCACTCTGCTGTCGGTGCTGATCGGCACCGTGATGGGCGTCGTCGCGGGCTACTTCGGCGGCTGGATCGACGCCGTGATCAGCCGCACGATGGACGTGTTCCTCGCGTTCCCGCTGATCCTGTTCGCGATCGCGCTGGCGGGCGTCGTCCCGGACGAGGCGTTCGGGCTCTCGGGCGACACGCTGCGCATCGGGCTGCTCGTGGTGATCATCGGGTTCTTCTCGTGGCCCTACATCGGCCGGATCATCCGCGGGCAGACGCTGTCGCTGCGCGAGCGCGAGTTCGTCGACGCCGCCCGCAGCCTCGGCGCCGGCACCCCGCGGGTGCTGTTCACCGAGCTCATGCCCAACCTCGTGGCGCCGATCCTCGTCTACGCCACGCTGCTCATCCCCACCAACATCCTCTTCGAGGCGGCGCTCTCCTTCCTCGCCGTCGGCGTGCGTCCGCCGACGCCGACGTGGGGCGGGATGCTCTCGGAGGCGACGAAGTGGTACCAGGTCGCGCCGAACTTCATGCTCCTCCCGGGGCTCGCGATCTTCATCACGGTGCTGGCGTTCAACCTGTTCGGCGACGGTCTGCGGGACGCGCTCGACCCGCGGTCGCGATAGGAAGGAGTTCTCGATGAGGCGGACCAGGAAGGCGGCGCTCGTCGCGCTGGGCGCGGCGGCCGCCACGCTGCTCGCCGCGTGCGGCGGTGGAGGTGGCTCCGCGACCGGCGGCGGCGGCGGTGAGGCCACGCAGAACGCGGGGGTGGGCGCGATCGCCAACCCGTCGGACCAGAAGGGCGGCACCCTGCGGTTCGCCAACTCCGGCGACTGGGACTCCCTGGACCCTGCCGACACCTACTACGCCTACTCCTGGAACTTCGTGCGCTACTACGGGCGCTCGCTCGTGGTGTTCCAGTCCGCGCCCGGCGCGGACGGCGCGAAGCTCGTCCCCGATCTCGCCGAGTCCCTCGGGCAGGCGAGCCCGGACCAGAAGACCTGGACGTACACGCTGCGCCAGGGCGTCAAGTTCGAGGACGGGACGCCGATCACCAGCAAGGACGTGAAGTACGCCGTCGAGCGCTCGCTGGACAAGGAGACCTTCCCCAACGGCCCGACGTACTTCAACGACCTGCTGGACGTGCAGGGCTACACCAGCCCCTACCAGGACGCGAGCCCGGACAAGCTCGGGCTCGCGGCCGTCGAGACCCCCGACGACCGCACGATCGTCTTCAAGCTCGTGAAGCCCTTCGCCGGGTTCGACTACATCGCGCAGCTGCCCGCCACGATCCCCGTGCCGCAGGCCGCGGACACCGGCACGCGCTACAAGGAGAAGGTCGTCTCCAGCGGCCCGTACAAGTTCGAGACCAACGAGCTGGGCAAGAGCTTCACCCTCGTGCGCAACGAGAACTGGGACCCGGCGACGGACCCGAACCGCAAGGCGCTTCCCGACCGCATCGAGGTGGCGCTCAACGTCAATGCCGACGACATCGACAACCGGCTGCAGTCCGGCGACCTCGACGTCGCCGTGGAGGGCAGCGGCGTCGGAGCCGCGGCGCAGGGCAAGATCCTCGCCGACCAGGCGCTGCGGGCCAACACGGACTCCGCACTCACCAGCCGCACCTGGTTCTCGGTGCTGAGCGCGAGCGTCACGCCGCTGGACAACATCGAGTGCCGCAAGGCCGTCCTGTACGCGGTGGACAAGACCGGCTACCAGCGCGCGTACGGCGGCGCCACCGGCGGCGACATCGCGACCAGCCTGTTGCCGCCCGTCATCCCGGGAGCGGAGTCCTACGACCCGTACGCCACGGCGGGCAACGCGGGCGACCTGGACCGGGCCAAGCAGGCGCTCGCGGCCTGCGGGCAGCCGAACGGGTTCACCACCGGGATCTCCTACCGCGCCGAGCGGCCCCGCGAGAAGGCCGTGGCCGAGGCGCTGCAGCAGTCGCTCGCCCGCGTCGGCATCAACCTGGAGATCAAGCCCTACCCGGCCGGTGACTACTTCAAGCTCTACGCCGGCAAGCCGGACTTCGTGAAGTCCAACAACCTCGGCATCCTGGTCTACGGGTGGGCCGCGGACTGGCCGGACGGCTACGGCTTCCTCTCCCAGATCGTGGACAGCCGTGTCATCCGCGACGCCGGCAACACGAACCTCGGGATCGTCGACCCCAAGATCGACGCGATGGTCGACCAGGCGCTCGTCACCGGCGACGCCGCGGGCCGCGAGAAGATCTGGGCCGGCATCGACAAGCAGGTCATGGACGACGCGTTCGTCATCCCGGGCATCTGGGCGAAGGGCCTGCTGTACCGGCCGCCGACCCTGACGAACGTGTTCGTGACCGACGGCTTCTCGATGTACGACTACGCCGCCATGGGTACGACGCGGCAATAGCCGGATGATCGTCTACGCCGCTCGGCGGCTCGTCGCCGCGGTGCTGCTCCTGCTGGTCATCACCGCGGCGACGTTCGCCATCTTCTTCCTGGTGCCCCGGATCGCGGGCGCCACACCGGAGGACCTCGCGTCGCGCTACGTGGGCAAGGCGGCGGGCGCGGAGCAGATCGAGGCGGCGGCCGAGCGGCTGGGGTTCCACGACCCGATCTACGTCCAGTACGGGCGGTTCGTCAGGGGGATCGTCGTCGGCGCGGAGTACGACACCGGCGCGTCGGTCGAGCAGTGCCCGGCGCCGTGCTTCGGCTACTCGTTCATCACGCAGAACCCGGTGCTGCCGGAACTGCTGGACCGGCTGCCGGTGACGATGTCGCTGGCCGCCGGCGCTGCGGTGATCTGGGTGGTGGCGGGGGTGTCGACGGGCGTGCTGTCCGCGATCAAGCGCGGCAGCGTGTTCGACCGGGCCGCGATGGGCGTGGCGCTCGCCGGGGTGTCGCTGCCGATCTTCTTCACCGGCCTGCTGGCGCTCGCGGTGTTCAGCTACGGGCTGGGCATCACCGCGCCCGGCGGGAGCTACACGCCCATCGAGGAGAACCCGCTGCTCTGGGCCTACGACCTGCTGCTGCCGTGGATCACCCTGGCGTTCCTCTACGCTGCGGGCTACGCGCGGCTCACCCGCGCCGGGATGCTCGACACGATGGGCGAGGACTTCATCCGCACAGCGCGCGCGAAGGGGCTGCCCGAGCGCACCGTCGTCGTGCGGCACGGGCTGCGCTCGGCGCTCACCCCGGTGCTGACGATCTTCGGCCTGGACCTGGGGGTGCTGCTCGGCGGGGCGATCCTCACCGAGAGCACCTTCTCGCTGCCCGGGATCGGGAAGTACTCCGTGGACGCGGTGGTCAACAACGACCTGCCGAAGGTGCTCGGCGTCGTGCTGATCGGGAGCATCTTCATCATCATCGCGAACCTGGTGGTCGACCTGCTGTACGCCGTTCTGGACCCGCGGGTGAGGTACACGTGACCGGGTGGTGCCGTCGAGAACGACGTTGTGCTGATCAACTAGGCCTCCAGAGCTGCGCAACGTCGTTCTCGACGGGGGGCCGACGGTGACCGAGCGCCCGTACCTCGACGTGCGCGACCTGCGCGTCCACTTCCCGACCGACGACGGCGTCGTCAAGGCCGTGGACGGGCTGTCCTTCTCCTGCGCACGGGGGCGTCGGCTGGGCATCGTCGGGGAGTCCGGATCCGGCAAGAGCGTCACGAGCCTCGCGATCATGGGCCTGCACCGGGCGGGCTCGGCGCGGATCTCCGGCGAGATCCGGCTCGGCGCGGACCAGCTCGTCGGCGCGGACCCGGAGATGGTCCGCACGCTGCGCGGCAACGCGATGGCGATGATCTTCCAGGACCCGCTGTCGGCGATGCACCCCTTCTACACCGTCGGCCACCAGATCATGGAGGCCTACCGCACCCACCACGACGTCTCGAAGGCGAAGGCCCGTGAGCGCGCCATCGACCTGCTGGACCGCGTCGGCATCCCGCAGGCGAAGAGCCGCGTGGACGACTACCCGCATCACTTCTCCGGCGGCATGCGCCAGCGCGCGATGATCGCGATGGCACTGTCGTGCAACCCGGCGCTGCTCATCGCGGACGAGCCCACGACGGCACTCGACGTCACGGTGCAGGCCCAGATCCTCGATCTCATCCTGGACCTGCAGCAGGAGTTCGACTCCGCCGTCGTGATCATCACCCACGATCTCGGAGTGGTCGCCGAGGTCGCCGACGACATCCTCGTCATGTACGCAGGCCGCGCCGTCGAGACCGGCTCGGCGGAGGACGTCTTCGCCGCCCCGCAGCACCCGTACACGTGGGGCCTGCTCGGCTCGGTGCCGCGGTTCGACCGCGAGCGCACGGAGCGGCTGCTGCCGATCCCCGGCAGCCCGCCGAGCCTCATCACCGTGCCGTCCGGGTGCCCGTTCCACCCGCGCTGCGCCTGGGCCGCGCACACCGGCGGGCGGGCCAGCACGGAGCGTCCGGAGCTGCGTCCCGCCGGGACGGGCGTGGACGGCCACACGGTCGCCTGTCATCTCAGCGCCGAGCAGCGCCGGGAGATCTTCACGACCGAGATCGGCCCGAAGCTGTGAGCGAGGACCCGGTGAGCATCGCAGCGAGCTCCGGCGAGCGAGGAGCGGAGGCGGGTCCGGAGCGAACCGTGGGCGCTGTGAGCATCGCGGCGAGCCCTGGCGAGCGAGCAGCGGAGGCCGCCGCGCCCCTGCTCTCCGCCGCCGGGCTGCAGAAGCACTTCCCCGTCCGCCGGGGGCTCCTGCAACGCCAGGTCGGTGCGGTCCGCGCCGTGGACGGGCTGGACTTCACGGTCCACCGCGGCGAGACGCTCTCCCTGGTCGGCGAGTCCGGCTGCGGCAAGACCACCACCGGGCGCCTGCTCACGCGCCTGCTGGAGCCGTCCGCGGGCACGGTGACCTTCGACGGGCGCGACATCTCGCACGTGTCGCAGCGGCAGATGCGCCCGCTGCGCCGCGACATCCAGATGATCTTCCAGGACCCGTACTCGTCGCTGAACCCGCGCCACACCGTCGGCACGATCGTGGGAGCCCCGTTCAGGATCCAGCGGGTGGAGCCGACGGGCGGCGTGCGTGCCGCCGTCCAGGAGCTGCTGGAGCTCGTGGGCCTGTCCCCCGAGCACTACAACCGCTACCCGCACGAGTTCTCGGGTGGCCAGCGCCAGCGCATCGGGATCGCGCGCACCCTCGCGCTGCGCCCGAAGCTGATCGTCGCGGACGAGCCCGTCTCGGCCCTGGACGTGTCCATCCAGGCACAGGTCGTGAACCTGCTGGAGGACCTCCAGGCCGAGCTGGACCTCACGTACGTGATCATCGCCCACGACCTGTCGGTGGTCCGGCACGTCTCGGACCGGGTCGCCGTGATGTACCTGGGCAAGATCGTGGAGCTGGGAGACGCCGCGGCCGTCTACGGGCGGCCGATGCACCCCTACACGGTGGCGCTGCTCTCCGCGGTGCCCGTGCCCGATCCCCGCCGCCGCGGGCGGGGACGGCGAGTGCGGCTCGCGGGCGACGTCCCGAGCCCGCTGAACCCGCCGCCCGCCTGCCGCTTCCACACCCGCTGCTGGAAGGCCCAGGACCGGTGCCGCACCGAGGAACCGCCGGTGCGCGAGCTCGCGCCCGGTCACCGGGTCGCGTGCCACTTCCCGGAGAACGCGGGACCCGCGGACCCGCCCGACCGCTGAGACACGCTCGTCGCCAGGGCGATCCCCGCCCTGCCGGCGATCAGCCGACGTGCTCGACGCCGAGCAGGCGGTCCAGCGCCAGGATGTCGTCGATCGGCGGCTCCTCCGGCAGCGGCGGTAGACCCACGTGCTCCGCAGGGACGCTGAACGGGCGGAACATCCGCTCCAGATGGCCGCCGGGCGTGCAGAGGACCAGCGCCGTGGCCCGCTCGCCGAGCACCTCGAAGCCGTGCGGCACATCGCGGGGCATCCAGACGAACGTGCCGGGCCCCGCCTCGACGACCTCGTCGCCCACGGTGATCCGGATCGTCCCCTCGACGACGTGGAACGCCTCGTCCTCCAGCGTGTGCCGGTGCACGGGTACGGCCAGTCCGCCGGGGACGACCGCCTCGACGGCCGAGAGCCGCCCGCCCGTGTCCTCGGCGGTGACGAGCGGGGTGACGAGGCACCCGAGGTACCACCAGCTGTCGCCGGGCCTGGCGCTGCGGTGAAGCGGGGTGGACATGAGCCGACCTCCAACCGGTCAAGGTTCCTGACTGTCCTTGATACGGTAAGGTGGCCTGACAATATCGTCAAGGAGCCTTACGAGATGGTGCAGCCGGACGACCTCGCGGACTACCCCGTGCCGCTGCTCGTCGATCTCGCGAACCGCGTTCTGCCGGACGTGATCGACCGCGCGCTCGCCGAGGCGGGCTACGACGACGTCACCCGCGCCCACGGGCACGTCTTCGACGCACTCGACCCCGACGGGTCCCGCATCACCGACATGGCCGTGCGCGCGCGCATCACCAAGCAGGCCATGGGCGAGCTGTGCACCTCCCTGGAGCAGCGCGGCTATCTCGCACGCATCCCCGATCCGGCCGACGGGCGGGCCAAGCTCGTCGTGCTCACCGCCCGGGGTGCGGCGATGGTCGCCGTCGCGCGCACCGCGATGGCGGACCTGGACGCGGCCTGGACCGCCCACCTCGGCCGCGACGCCACGCGGGACCTGCGCGCAGCGCTCACGTCCCTGGTCGTCGCGTTCGCAGCCGATCACGTACGGTGACGCCCGCTGTCGAGATCGGGGGACGCGGCGGTCCCGGCCGGGCAGCGCGGGACGCCCCGCCCGCATAGGCTCCTCCCGGGAACGAGGGGAGGCACCGCTGTGACGACGAGTGGCGGGACGGTGCCCGTGCTGCGGCCCGCGGACCTGGCAGAGCTGCGCCGGGCCGTGCTCGACACGACGGGCCCGCTCGCCGTTGCGGGCGCCGGGACGGCGGCGGGATGGGCGGGTCGGCTCGGCCCTGTGGACGCGGTGCTGGACACCACGGCCCTGACCGGCGTGATCACGCACAACCCCGGCGACATGACCGTCGCCGTCCGGGCCGGGACCCCGCTGCGAGAGCTCGCCGCCGAGCTCGCCCCCCACGGCCAGCACGTCGCGCTAGACGCGGCCCGGATCGCGCGGGGCGCCACCGTCGGCGGCCTCGTGGCCACCGGGGACGCCGGGCCGGGGGCGCTCGTGCACGGCACGATGCGCGATCTCGTCATCGGCGTGACCGTCGTGCTCGCGGACGGCACCGTGGCGCGCAGCGGCGGGCACGTCATCAAGAACGTCGCGGGCTACGACCTCGCCAAGCTGCTGCACGGCTCCTACGGCACCCTCGCCGTCCTCGCCGAGGTGGTGCTGCGGCTGCACCCCGAGCCCCGGTGCAGCACGACCGTCGCACTGGCGTGCTCCCTGGCCGAGGCCGCCGACCACGCCGCGGAGGTGCTGGCGAGCCCGCTGGAGGCGACGGCGCTCGAGTGGTGCACCGGCCGCAGCGACACCGCCGGCGGGGAGCTGCTCGTCCGGGTCGAAGGGACGCCGGACGCCCTGCCGGGGCGGGTGGAGCGGCTCCGGACGCTGCTGGGGCCGGCCGCGGACGTCGCAGCGGACGCCTCCCCGAGCGAACGGCACGTACGGGAAGACCTAGTTCCCGAACGGGCCGTTCGCGGGGTGGGGGACGGGGATGGCGCGGGGCCGTGGGGGCGGCACGCGGCGCTGGTCGCGGGCTCGGCAGACGGGGATCCCGGCGGCGCCACCGACCCGAGCCACGCCGTCCTGCGCCTCGGCGTCCGGCCCGCGCGCCTGCCCGACCTGCTCTCCCGACTGCCGGCCGTCGCCGTCGCCGCGGGTCTCGGCACGGGCGTCGCCACCGTCACGCTGCCCGCGGACGCCGTCGCCGCCGCACACGACCTCGTGCACGCCGCGGGCGGCACGTCCGTCCTGCGCGACCGGCCGCCCGGCTCCGACGCGCCGGCGTGGGGCCCGCCGCCGTCCGCGGTCGGGATGCTGCGGGCGGTCAAGAAGGCGTTCGACCCCGAGGGCCGCCTCGGCCCCGGGCGGCTGTCCCCGTGGCTCGACTCGTGACGACCGCTGGAGGCCCCGTGAGCACCCCCGCCGGATCCGCCGGGACGAACCTGCCCGCAGCACGGCCGTCGTCCTTCGACGCCCGGCACCCGCCCGAGCGCGACCTGCTCGACGACTGCGTGCACTGCGGCTTCTGCCTGCCGACCTGCCCTACCTACCAGCTGTGGGGCGAGGAGATGGACTCCCCGCGCGGGCGCATCTACCTCATGGACCTCGCGAAGAACGGCGAGATCCCGCTGGCCGGGCCGTTCACCGAGCACATCGACGCCTGCCTGGGCTGTATGGCCTGCGTGACCGCGTGCCCGTCCGGGGTGCAGTACGACCGCCTGCTGGAGTCGGTGCGCCCGCAGATCGAGCGCAACGTGGCGCGCTCCCGTGGGGACCGGCTCTTCCGCGAGGCGATCTTCGCGCTGTTCCCGTACCGGCGGCGGCTGCGCGTGGCGGCCCTGCCCGGTGCGCTGTACCAGCGGCTGCGGACGATCCCCGCCGTCCGCAGGCTCACGGCGAAGCTGCCCGGGCGGCTGGCGGCGATGGAGTCGCTGCTGCCGCCGGTGACGGTTCGCGAGGCCTTCGCGCGACTGCCCGATCGCACCCCCGCGGTGGGCGAGCGCCGGGCGCGGGTGGCACTGCTGTCGGGCTGCGTGCAGGACGTGTTCTTCCACCGGGTCAACGAGGCCACCGTGCGCGTGCTCGCCGCCGAGGGATGCGAGGTCCTCGTCCCGCGCGACCAGCACTGCTGCGGCGCCCTGGAGGTGCACGCGGGTCGCGAGGACCCGGCCCTGCGCCACGCGAGGGACACGATCAAGCGCTTCTCGGCGCTGCACGTCGACCACGTGGTGACCAACGTCGCGGGCTGCGGCTCCTCGATGAAGGAGTACGGGCACCTGCTCGCCGACGAGCCCGCGTGGGCCGACCGCGCGGCGGCGTTCAGCGCGAAGGTGCGCGACGTCCACGAGGTGCTCGCGGACCTCCTCGCCGACGGTGGTCCGCGGGCGCCGCGCCACCCCGTCCGGGCCCGGGTGGCCTACCACGACGCCTGCCATCTCGGGCACGCCCAGCGGGTCCGCGAGCAGCCGCGGGCGGTGCTGCGCTCGATCCCGGACGTCGAGGTCCTCGACATCCCCGAGGCCGCGCTGTGCTGCGGCTCCGCGGGCATCTACAACCTGCTCAACCCGGAGGCCGCGGGCGAGCTGGGCGCCCGGAAGGCGGCGAACGTGCGCGCGGTCGCACCGGACGTCGTCGTCACCGCCAACCCGGGGTGCCTGCTGCAGCTCGGCAGGCACCTCGACGATCCGGCGCTGCACCTGCTGCACCCCGTGCAGTTGCTGGACGCGTCGATCCGCAACGTGCCGGTGCCGCGGCGGTGAGCGCCGGTCACCTCATCCCTTCACCGCGCCCTGCGTGAAGCCGGCGATGAACCGGTCGAGGAAGAGGTTGAAGACCAGCGCGATCGGCACGGCGACGAGGATCGTGGCGGCCTGCAGCGACTGCCAGAAGAAGACGTCGCCGCGGATCAGCTCGGTGGGCACCCCGGTGCTGATCACCTTCTCCGCGCTGGGGGAGATGAACGCGAGCGCGTAGATGAACTCGCTCGCGGTGAGCGTGAAGGCGAAGACGACGACCGCCACCAGGCCGGGGAACAGCAGCGGTGCGACGACCCGGACCAGCGCGCCCAGCCGGCTGTAGCCGTCGACCATCGCCTGCTCCTCGATGTCCTTCGGGATGGTCTTGAGGAAACCGATCAGCAGCCACACCGACACGGGGACGGTGATCGTCGGGTAGATCACCACCAGCGACCACGTGGAGTCCTGCAGCCCGAGCGCCACCACGACCCGCGACAGCGACAGGAACAACAGCGTCGGCGGGACGAGGTAGACGAAGAAGATCGCGATGCCCATCCGTCCGGCCCACGGCCGGTCCAGCCGCGCCAGGCAGTACGCGGCGGGCACGCTCAGCAGCAGCGTGAGGAGCACGACGAGCGTGCCGACCCACAGCGTGTTCCACGCGAAGGTGGGGAAGCCGGTGCGGTTCAGCAGCAGCTCCACGTGGTCGGTCGTCGGCGGCTCGTTGAAGACGAACGGGTTGTTCCGCCTGCGGTAGAGGTCGCTGTCCTGCTTGAACGTCGTGATCGCCGCCCAGACGAACGGTCCCGCGCAGATCAGGGCGGCGAGCACCGCCAGGACGTACACCCCGACGCGGCCGCCGCGATGGCGCCGCGCGTAGTGCCGCCGCTGCTGCTCGGTGACCTCGAACCCGGCCAGCTAGCTCACCTCCATCCGCCGAACCGCGCGCAGGATCGCGATGGCCGCGGCCAGGAGCAGCGGGAACAGGAAGAGCGCGATCGCGGCGCCCTGGGCGATGTCGCTGCCCTCGATCCCCCGGTAGAACGCCCAGCTCGCCAGGACCTGCGTCTCGTTGGTCGGCCCGCCTCGGGTGAGCACGTACACGACCGCCATGTCGGTGAACGTGAAGATCGCACCGAAGAGCGCGGCGATCGCGATGATCGGCGCCGTCAGCGGGATGGTGACCTCGAACATCCGCCGCCAGAAGCCCGCGCCGTCGACCGCGGCCTGCTCCTGCACGTCCCTCGGCACCGAGAGGAGCCCGGCCATCATGATCACTGCCGCGAGCGGGACCAACCGCCAGACGTGCACGGCGATCACCGACGCCATCGCGAGCCCCGGCCGTCCCAGCCAGTAGAGGTTGTTCTCGATCAGGCCGAGCTGCCGCAGCACCCAGTCGATCGGGGAGAACGCCGAGTCGAGCAGCCACAGCCACGTGACGGCCGAGAGCGCCACCGGCGTGGTCCACGGCAGCAGCACGAGGAAGCGGACGAACCATTTGCCGTGGAAGTCCGCGATCAGGACGTTGGCCAGTACCTTGCCGAAGACCACGATGAGCAGCATCGAGATCGCCGTGAACACCAGGGTGTTGCGCAGCGAGAGCCAGAAGACGTCGTCGGCGAAGATCCGCTCGAAGTTGAGCAGGCCGACGAAGTCGAAGCTGGGATCGCCGCCGGTGACGTCGGAGACGCTGAACGCGATCGCGAGCAGGAACGGCAGGCCGACGAGCGCCGCGATGTAGACCACCGTCGGCAGCAGGAACAGCCACGCCAGCACACCGTCGGAGTCCGCGAGCCGCCGCCGGGGCGGGGCGGACGACGGGCGGGCCGTCCGTTCCCTCGACACGGTGGGGGTCGCCGTCATCGGCCGGCGCCCCCCGAAGGGGCGGGCGTCAGGTCCCCGAGCGGGACCGCGCCGGTCCGCGCGCCGGAGGCGGCGTCGAAGAACCGCAGCCTCCCCGTCGGGATCGCGAAGTCGTGCCGCTCCCCGACCGCGATCGGGGTCTCGACGGTGGCCGGCAGCCGCGCGATCACGCGGGTGGGCTCGTCGCCGATCGCCACCGTGCCGTAGATGTGGCGGTCGCCGGACAGGTACTCCATGCGCTCCACCTCGAGCGTCACGGTCAGCCGCTCCCCCGCCACGTTCTCCACCGGCAGCAGGTGCTCGGGCCGGAACCCGAGCAGCACGTCACCGCGCGGCACGAGGTTCATCGGCGGCGAGCCGATGAACGTCGCCACGAACGTGTCCGCCGGATGATCGTAGATCTCGACCGGCGCACCGATCTGGCGCACCTGCCCGCCGGACATCACCGCGATCCGGTCGCCGAGGCCCATCGCCTCGCTCTGGTCGTGGGTGACGTAGACCGTCGTCACCCCGATCTCCTTCTGGAAGCGCTTCAGCTCGTCACGGGCGCTGGTGCGCAGCTTGGCGTCGAGGTTGGACAGCGGTTCGTCGAGAAGGAACACCGTCGGATCGCGGACGAGCGCCCTGGCCAGCGCGACCCGCTGGCGCTCCCCGCCCGACAGCTGGCGCGGCTTGCGGTCGAGCAGGTGCCCGATCCCCAGGAGCCCGGCCGCCCACTTCGCCCTCTCCTCGCGTGGCCCGCGATCGACTCTCGCCGCCCGCAGCGGGAACACGATGTTGGCCAGCACCGTCTTGTGCGGGTAGAGCGCGTAGCTCTGGAAGACCATCGCGATCTGGCGGGCGCGCGGGGGCAGCCCGGTGACCACGTGCCCGTCGATCAGCACGTCGCCTCCGGTCGGCTCCTCCAGCCCGGCGATCGTGCGCAGGAGCGTCGTCTTCCCACAACCCGACGGGCCCAGCAACACGACGTACTCGCCGTCGCCGGTGACGAGGTCGACGCCGTCGATCGCCCGCACCCGCCCGCCGTCGAAATGCTTGTGCAGGTCGCGGACCTCGACTGTGCTCATGCCGCCTCGCTCATGCCGCCGCCTCCGCGGGACCGAGTACGTCGGCGGTGCTCATGCCGCCTCCGCGGGAACGAGTACGTCGGCGGTGCTCATACCGTCAGGCCCCGCCGGTGCCGATCAGCCCCCGCTGCCGCCACCGGTCGAAGATCGGGCGGATCTGCGCCTCGGCGTCCGCGACCGCCTCCTGGGCCGTGGCCTCGCCCCGCGCCGCCCGGGCGAACATGTTGGGGATGACGAACGTCGCGAAGACCTCGCCCTCGGCGGTGTTGGCCGGGCCGGGATGGCCGACGTTCGTGCTCCAGTCAGTGGCGTTCTTCAGCAGCGCGAGCTTGTTCGCCGGACGTGCCCCGAAAGGGTCGGCGTCCAACCATCCGTCCAGGTCGGGTACGACGTCGGGGAAGGCCGGGAAGTCGTAGAGCTTGGAGTGCCAGGCGACGAGGGCGAGGTTGTCCGTGTAGTGCAGCAGGAACTCCTTGGCCGCCGCCGGGTTGGCCGCGAAGTTCGGGACGATCCAGTTGTACATGACGTGGCTGGCGACGCGGGCGTCCGCGGGGCCGCGCAGCGCCGGGGAGAAGAAGATGTCGTCGGCGACCTCCGGGTCGGTCTCCTGGGAGGTGCGCCACGCGGAGATCGAGTTGAGGATGTAGGAGAGCTGACCCGAGGCGAGGCCCTGGTTGTTGGACGCGGCGTTCCACGAGAACACCTCGGGCGTCATCGCCTCGCTGTAGAGCCTGGTCATGAACTCGACCGCCGCGACCGTCTGCGGCGAGTTGATCACGACTTGCTCGGACGCGTCCTGGATCGAGGCGCCGTAGGACCACAGCAGGGCCCGGCCTGCCATGTTGGAGTCGATCTCCTGGCTCATCCCGATGCCGAGCTGGACGTTCTGCGTCCTCTTGATCTCCGCGCCGCCGCGCAGCACGTCGTCCCAGGTCAACGGCCCGTCGGCGAGGCCTACCGGCGTCCAGAGGCTGCGCCGGTAGTCACCGGGGTCGGGTACCCAGGCCGGGGAGTAGGCGAAGTACCTCTTGGTGGTGGGGTTGAAGCTCGACCTGCGACACAGATCGAGCTGCTCCCCGTGCCGCGTGCCCGCCTCGGTCGCGACGTCGGCAAGGTCGAGGACGCTCTGCTCGTACTGGGGCACCGGGGCGATGTGCAGGATGAGGTCGTGGCCCTGGTTGGCCTGGATCTCGGCCTGCGTGCGCGCCGGTAGCTCGGCGTAGTTGATGTGATCGACGGTGACGTTCACGCCGACCCGCGATCCCCACTGCTTCACCCAGGGGTCGAACCAGAGGTCGTGCGCGGGCACGAAGTGGCTCCACATCAGGATCGAAAGCGCCCCGGACAGCGTCGAAGCCGGTTCGGTGAACACCTCCGCCGGTGCGGGTTGGGTCGGCTCGGGGGGCGCCGCCCCGCCGCCGTCGCCACCGCATCCGGCGAGCGCTCCGCCGAGTGTTGCCAGGCCTGCCGCCTGCAGGAACCGCCGCCTGCCGAGAGTGAGTCGATCGTCCATTGTGACCCCTGACACGTTCCGGTCGGCCAGGGTACCTCCGTCGGCGGACCGACGCAGGGCGAGACCGGCGTGGCCCCACCCGGGCCGCGGTCAGGCCGTACCGGGCACCTCGGGGACCGGGAAGTCCCCGCGGTCCGGCGGGCGGTCGGCGTGGCGGTGGACGACCCGCCACCGGCCGTCCTCGCGGCGGAAGACGTGGGTGGCCCGCAGCGTGTACGTCACCGGCTCGCCACGCGGCGTGTCGACGGTCTTGTGCTCGAACGCGACGGTGTAGGCGAGATCGCCGCACGCGCCCGCCGCCACGATCTCCCGCTCGTCGTCGACCAGGCCGGCGAAGTGGGCCGCCACCCACTTCTGGACGCGCCGCACGTCCTGCGCGCCGCTCGCCGATCCGGCGGCGCCGAACAGGCTGACCGGGTCGTGGGTGGACCAGATGGCTGACCACGGCTCGACGTCACCGCTGCAGAGCGCCCGGTGCGCCGCCTCCCAGCGTGGCTGCATCTCCGCGAGGAACTCGTCGACCTGTGCCATGATGCACACTCCAATACAGTTCGACTATTTCTAATACAGTGAGGATGTACTTAATGTCGGAGCGCGTCAAGAGGCGTTACGACTCGTCGCGGCGCCGGGAGCAGGCGCGGGAGAACCGCAGGCGCATCGTCGCCGCCGCGCACGAGTTGTTCGTCGAGCGCGGCTACGGCCGCACGACGATCGCCGACGTGGCCGCGGCCGCCGGTGTCGCGACCGAGACGGTGTACGGAGCGTTCCGGAACAAGCCGACGCTCCTGCACCGGGCGTGGGACGTCGCGGTCGGTGGCGACGAGCAGGACGTCCACCTCCTGGACCGCCCCGAGATGCGTGCCGTGCTCGCCGAGCCCGACCTCGTCGAGCGGCTGACCCGGTTCGCCGCCGTGAACACCGCGATCATGCGCCGCACCGCGCCGCTGCTGCGCGCGCTGCGCGGAGCAGCGGCGAGCGAGCCGGCCGCGGCCGCGCTCGTGGCGGAGGCCGACGGCGCACGCCTGGCGGCGATGGCCGAGCACGCGGCCTCGGCAGCCCGCACGGGGCAACTGCTCGTCACGGACGAGGAGTGCCGCGACGTGCTGTGGTCGACGACCGACGGGACGCTCTGGCACCGGCTGGTCGTCGAGCGCGGCTGGTCCGACGAGCGCTACGCGCGCTGGCTCGGGCGGCTGTGGGTGGCGGCCCTTGTCGAGGACCCCGGAAGTGTCGGGGGCACGCCGTAGCGTCCGGGACATGGACTGGACGACGTTGCTCGCCGACCAACTCGACGTGCACTGGCGCGGCCAGCTGCGGCCGCGGCTTCAGGGCATCACCGACGACGAGTACCTCTGGGAGCCCGTCGCCGGGGCGTGGAACGTCCGCCCGCGGGGGACGTCGAGCGCACCCGTGCAGGCCGGTTCGGGCGCCTTCACCATCGACTTCGCCTTCCCCCAGCCCGATCCCCCGCCCGTCACGACGATCGCGTGGCGGCTCGCGCACGTGATCGTCGGCGTGTTCGCGATGCGGGTCGCGGGGCATTTCGGCGGCCCGCCCGCGGACTACTCCACCTGGGAGTACGCCGGCAGCGCCCAGGAGGCGCTCGCGCAGCTGGACGCGGCGTACGAGGCCTGGATCGCGGGGGCGCGGACGCTGGACGAGGCGGCGCTCGCCGCCCCGTGCGGGCCGACGGAAGGCCCGTGGGCGGAGCACCCGATGGCGGAGCTCGTGCTGCACATCAACCGGGAGGTCATCCACCACGGGGCGGAGATCGCGCTGCTGCGGGACCTGTACCGCTCCGCGGTGCCGGTGTGACGGTCGGCGACGGCACCCGTGGCACAGGCGGTGGGTCCGGGCGTCTCGGACCGGGGGCGACCCGAGCCACCCGGACCCACCTGGCCGGCGGCGCCCCCTCGGGTCCGTCGCCGGCGTCCCCCTGGACTACCCGCTGCCGGTCGGCCCGACGCCGGCAGCGTCGAGCAGCCGTGTCAGATCCCCCGAACAGAGCACGATGCGCGCCGCGGCACGCTCTCCCCCGGTCATCGCGGCGCGAAGTGGTCCCAGCCGGGACTGCCCTCGTACGGGGCGCCGTCGACGGTCACCCGCGGATCCCCGGCCCGCGCGTCCCCGATCGCGGTCCAGCCGGCCGGCAGCTCGATGTGGGCGGGGAACGTGGCGGCGAGGGCGTGGTCCTCGCCCCCGGTGAGCAGCCAGGACAGCGGGTCGACGCCGAGCGCGGAGGCGGCCTCACCCATCCGCAGCGGCATGTCCAGCGCTCGGGTGCGCACGTCGATCGCCACCCCGGACGCGACGGCGACGTGGCCGAGATCGGCGAGCAGCCCGTCCGAGACGTCGATCATCGCGGTGGCGCCCGCCACGGCCGCCGCGGGCCCGGCGCGGTACGGGGGCTCGGGCACGCGGTGCGCCGCGACCAGCGACCCGGGGGACCGGAAGCCCCGCTGCAGCACCGCGAGCCCGGCGGCGGCCCACCCGACCCGGCCCGCGAGGGCGACGACGTCCCCCGGCCGCGCGCCGGCGCGGGTCACCGGAAGCCGCCCCTCGAGCGAGCCCAGCGCCGACACCGCGAGCGTCAGCGTGGGTGACGAGGCCACGTCGCCCCCGACCAGCCCCGCACCGGCCACCGAGGCCTCGGCCCACAGCCCGTCCGCGAGGGCGGTGAGCAGGGCGACCGGGGTGTCGGGCGGGCAGGTCAGCGCGACGAGCAGGGAGGTGGGCACCGCCCCCATCGCGGCGATGTCGGCCAGGTTCGCCGCGGCGGCCTTCCGGCCCACGTCCTCGGGGCCCGACCAGTCCAGCCGGAAGTGCACCCCCTCGACCAGTACGTCGGTGGTCGCGACGACGCGGCCGTCGGGTGCGGCGACCACCGCCGCGTCGTCGCCCGGGCCGAGCAGCGTCGATGCCGGCTGCCGGCGTCCGCTCGTGACCCGGTCGATCAGACCGAACTCGCCCACGTCGTGCAGCATGGGGTCGCGCTCCACGAAGCCTCCCTCCGGTAGGTTCGGCTGACCCCCGTTCCTACCCCAACCCCGGGAGCACACCGTGGTGCAGGCGTACATCCTGGTCCAGACCGAGGTCGGCAAGGCGGCCGCTGTGGCGGCGGCGATCAGTGGCATCGGCGGGGTGACGTCGGCCGAGGACGTCACCGGACCCTACGACGTCATCGTGCGTGCCCAGGCCGAGAGCGTCGACGAGCTCGGCCAGCTCGTCGTCGCGCAGGTGCAGGGCGTTCCGGGCATCACGCGCACGCTGACGTGCCCGGTCGTGCACCTGTCCGCCTGACCCTGCCCACGTCGTGCCCTCCGAGCTCGGCACCGCCGGGCGGGTCGCGATCGCGCTCCCGCTCCTGCTGGCGGTGGCGGTCGCGGCGCTCGGCATCGCCGGGCGGCTGGGCGGCGGGGACGCCCCGGGCCGGGGGGAGCCCGATACCCGTCCCCTCGCCGTCGCCCCGGTCGAGGCGCCGGACGCCGGGGGCCCCGAGTGCGCGGCCGTGCTCGCCGCGCTGCCCGCCGACCTACCGTCCGACTCCGGGGCGCTGCCGCCCCGGGCTCTGGCCGAACCGGCTCCCGCGGGCGTGCGGGCGTGGGCGGCGGCACCGCGCCCGGTCGTGCTGCGGTGCGGGCTCACCCGGCCCGCCGAGCTGAACCCCACGTCGTCGCTGCTGGAGATCGACGGCGTGAGCTGGCTGCAACTGCCCGCGGACGTTCCCGACGTCTCGCCCTCGTACGTGGCGGTGGACCGGCCGGTGTACCTGGCGCTCACCGTGGCGACCGACCTGGGCAGCGGGCCGCTGCAGGTGGTGTCCGAGGCACTGCGCATCCTGCCGGAGACGCCGGTCGCCGTGCGCTAGCAACAGCTAACGCAGCCCGGTGCCGCGGGCGAGGGCCGTCTCGACGAGCGTGGTGAGCAGCGCCGGGTAGTCCAGGCCCGTCACCGCCCACATGCGCGGGAACATCGAGATCGGCGTGAACCCCGGCATCGTGTTGATCTCGTTGACCGTGAGCTCGCCGCCCGGCCCGACGAAGAAGTCCACGCGCGCGAGCCCCTGGCCGTCCAGGGCGCGGAACGCGGCGACGCTCATCTCGCGCAGCCGCTCGGTGACGTCGTCGTCCAGCTTGGCGGGGATGTCGAACTCGCAGACGTCGTCGAGGTACTTGGCGTCGAAGTCGTAGAACGCCGCGCCACCGACGATGCGGATCTCCGCGGGGACGCTCGCGCGCACCGTCCCGTCCGGGAACTCCAGTACCCCGCACTCCACCTCGCGCCCGACGATCGCCGCCTCGACCAGCACCTTCGGGTCGTGGGCGCGCGCGGCGGCGATCGCGGCGTCCAGGTCGGCCCAGTCCGTCACCCGGCTGATGCCGACCGAGGACCCGGCGCGGGCGGGCTTGACGAACACCGGCAGGCCCAGCCGCTCGCGCTGCGTAGCCGTGAGGGTCGCCGTGCCGCGGCGCAGGACGACGAGGTCGCCCGCGGGCAGGCCCTCCGCGGCCAGCAGCTTCTTCGTGAACTCCTTGTCCATCCCGGCGGCGCTCGCGAGCACCCCCGCGCCGACGTACGGGACACCGGCGAGCTCCAGCAGGCCCTGGATGGTGCCGTCCTCGCCGTACGGGCCGTGGAGCACGGGGAACGCGACGTCCACGCCGCTCATCACCTCCCCCGCCCGGCCGGCGTCGAGGGCGATGAGGCCGCCGCGTGTGGGGTCCCCGGGCAGGACGAGGGCCGCGGCGCTCGCGTCCACGCCGGGGAGGGCGCGGTCGCGGATCGTCAGCTCGGCCGGGTCCTCGGTGCCGAGCACCCAGGCGCCGCCCGGCGTGATCCCGACCGGCACGACGTCGTAGCGCCCCCGGTCCAGGTGTGTGAGGACGCTTCCCGCGGACACGCACGAGATCGCGTGCTCGCTGGAACGTCCGCCGAACACCACCGCCACCCGCGTGCGTGCCGTCATGGCGCCCGAGAGTAGGGCCCCGGCCGCGAGCCCGTGGCCTCGGTCGGTGCCAGACTCGCCGACGTGGACCTCACGGACGTCCGCCGCATGGTGGGCAAGGAGCACGGCCTGGCCTCGGTGAGCGTGGTGCGCGCGGACGGCACGCCGCACTCGTCGCTGGTCAACGCGGGTGCGGTGACGCATCCGGTGACGGGGCGGGAGGTCGTCGGCTACGTGACGTACGGGCGCGTCAAGCTGCGTGCGCTGCGGGCCCGGCCGGCGACGTCGATCCTCTGGCGGGCCGGATGGCGCTGGCTCGGTGTGGACGGGAACTCGGAGCTGATCGGCCCCGACGACCCGGTCGACGGGGTGGACCTGCGGCTCTTGCTGCGTGCCGTGTTCACCGGCGCGGGCGGCACGCACGACGACTGGGACACCTACGACCGCGTCATGCGCGAGGAGGGGCGGGTGGCGGTGCTGGTGGAGCCGACGCGGATCTACGGCAACGCCTGATCATCGGGGTCTACGGCGCCCCCGTGACCAGCGGCCACAGCCCGTCCGGGCCCGCCGCGAGGACCCACGCGCCCAGCTCGGCGTGCCAGAAGGCGTCCGATCCGTCCTCCTCCCGCCACGCCCACAGACGGGTGGTGAGCAGGCGCAGGTCGTGCTCGCGGGTGAAGCCGATGGCGCCGTGCACCTGGTGCGCGATCCGCGCGACGGCGCCGGCGGCCTCGCTCGTGCGGGCCTTCGCCGCCGCCACCGCGAGCGCGGTGGCGGCCGTGCCGAAGCCGTCGCGGTCCGCCGTCGCCGCGGCCGCGTCCGCCGCCGCACCCGCGGCAGCGACCTCCCCGGCGGCCATCGCCAGCTGCTGCTGCACGGCCTGGAACCGGCCGATCGGGCGCCCGAACTGCACACGTTCGCCCGCGTAGCGCACGGACTGCGCGAGCGCACCCCGGGCCGCCCCGGCGAGCAGCAGCGAGCGCCCCAGCGCTGCGCGCTGCGCCAGCTCGTCGGCCGCTCCGGGCGGTGCCGGGGCCACCGCGGTGACGGCCGACGCGTCCCGGACGACGACCGAGTCCCGCGGCTCGTCGGCGAGGTTGCGGCCCCCGGTCAGCTCGGCGGCCGCCGGCTCGAGCAGGACGACCCGGTCGCCCGCCAGCACGGCGATCGCGGCCGCGGCCCGCGCCCACGGCACCCGGGCGAGGGCGCCGCCTGGGAGCGCACCGCCGGCGGCTCCCGGCCCCGCCGCGCGTCCGCCGTCCACACCCGCCGGACCTTCGGCACCGAGGGCCGAGGGGCCCGCCACCGCCGTGAGCACCCCGTCCGGGACCTCCAGGCCCCCGGCGTGCAGCAGCCACCCACCGAGCAGGTCCGTCTCCACCAGCGGGACGCGCGCGGCGTGCGCGCCCGCGGCCGCGAGGACGGCGGCGGCGTCGGTGAACGTCCCCCCGCTGCCCCCGGCGGCCTCGGGCAGGGTGAGCCGTGCGAGGCCGGTCTCGACGAGCGTCCCCCAGAGCGCGACGTCGAGCCCGTCACCGTCGGTCGCGCCGTCGGTCGCCTCGGAGAACACGGACTCCGCAAGGTCGACGAGTTCCGCGTTCATCCCGTCAGCTCCCTCATCGACTCGCCCATCAACGCACCCGTCAACTCCCCGGTCAACTCCCCGGTCAACTCCCCGGTCAACGCAGCCCCAGCCCCCGCGCGACGATGCCGCGCAGCACCTCGTTGGTCCCACCGCGCAGCGTGAAGCCGGGCGCGTGCAGCACGGCGTCGGCGAGCAGGCGCGCGAATCCGTCCTCGGCGTCCGGGTCGGGCGGGATCGCGACCAGGCGGCGCGCCACGTCGATCACCTCGTTCTCGAAGCGGGTGCCGACGTCCTTGACCAGGGCGGCGGCGAGTTCCGGGGCCTGCCCGGACGCGAGCGACCCCGCGACGGCGAGCGACATCCGCCGCAGCGTCCACAGGCGGGAGAACAGCGCACCGAGCTCCGACCGGAACAACATCTCGGCCTGATGAGATGCGGAACTCGCGGACAGGGCGGCGACCAGGGACACGAGCAGCGGGAAGGTCGACAGGAAGCGCTCCGGGCCGGACCGCTCGAACGCCAGCTCGCTCGTGACCTGGTGCCAGCCCTGCCCGATCTCGCCGAGCACGAGGGCGTCCGGCACGAACACGGCGTCGAACACCACCTCGTTGAAGTGGTGCGCCCCGGTGAGCAGCAGGATGGGCCGGATCGTCACCCCCGGCGAGTCCAGCTCGACGATGAACTGGGAGAGCCCCGCGTGGCGCGCCTTCTCGTCGCGCGGCGCGGTGCGGGCCAGCGCGAAGAACGCGTGCGCGTGATGGGCCCCGGACGTCCACACCTTGGTGCCGGTGAGCTCCCAGCCGCCGTCCACCCGGACCGCCCTCGTGCGCACCGACGCGAGGTCCGATCCCGAGTCCGGCTCCGACATCCCGATGCCGAAGTAGCACTCCCCCGCAGCGATCCGCGGCAGGTAGCGGGCGCGCTGCTCCTCGGTGCCGAACCGCAGGAGCGACGGCCCGATCTGGCGGTCCGCGATCCAGTGCGCCGCGACCGGTGCCCCGGCGGCGAGCAGCTCCTCGGTGACGACGTAGCGATCCAGCGGCGAGCCGCCCCGGCCGCCGTACCGCTGCGGGATGGTGATGCCCAGCCAGCCGCGGCGGCCCAGCTCGCGGGTGAAGCGCTCGTCCCAGCCGGAGAGCCACACGTCGGCGCGGGGGCGCCACAGCCCGGCGGCCCGCTCCTCGGCGAGGAAGGCCCGCACGTCCGCGCGCAGCGCGGCCGCCTCGGGTGGCAGCTCGGTCGGTGGCGGCACGAGGGCGGGCAGGCGGGCCGGACCGAGGCTCATTCGGGCCATCCTGCCTCAGTGGTCCGGGTGACGTAACGCCGCGGAGATCACGGGCGACCTGACAGAGCGTGACACGCGTGTCACCGGGACGGCGGAGGGGGAGACGTGGTTCTGGATCTCAGCAGGCCGTTGTCGTGGCGGTCCGCAATCGACACCGTGGAGATGCTCGACAACCTCCAGGCCGGCATCCTCGCGCCGCACGCGCGGTCGCACCTGCGGGTGCTGTTCGTGACGTTCGCGGACGCGCCGTCCGCGCGCACGTTCCTCGCGGCGCTGGCCGAGGAGGAGCTGGTCAAGTCCGAGCGCGTGCATCTCGCGGAGCGCGAGGCCTACGAGGCGGCGCAGGTGCCGGGCAGCCCGCAGGTGACCGTCGGGCTGACGCACGCCGGCTACCGCCTGCTGACGCCCTGGCCCGCGCCCGACGACCCGCTCTTCGCGATGGGCGTGCGCGAGGGGATCGACGCTCACGCGATGGTGGTCGTCGCCGACACGGTGGAGGCGCCGGTGCTGGCCCGGCTCGCCCGGGTGCGGGCGCTGCTGCCGGAGACGGCCACGGTGGGACCGCTGGAGTCCGCGGGCCCCCGCGACGTCCCGGACGGGCTGCGCACGCACCCGGACGGCGGCGGCGCGCTGGCCGAGCTGTTGGTACCGGAGCCGGGCGCGGCGGCGGACGACAACCGGTTCGGCAGCTACGTCGTCTACCGAAGGCTGGGCCGGCCGGGGGGATCGGACGTGCTGGCCCTCGCGGTGGGCGCGACGGTCGAGGACCCGCCGCTCCCGCCGGGCTGGACGGTCCGCGCGGGCGCGTACGTGTTCCTGCCGTCGCTGCCGTTCCTGCGCTCGTTGTAAGGGGTCCGGAGTCAGGCGGCGTGCACGCCCCACCCGGCGACGTGGGTGGCGCCGGGCTCGAGCGTGACGAGGCCGTCGCCGGAGTTGAACGCGTCCGGCGCGGCCGTCATCGGCTCCACCGCGATGCCGCGACGGCGCCGCGACGGCTCGGGGACGTGGTCGCCGGTGAAGACCTGCATGTGGGTGCAGGCGGCGTCCATCGAGATCGTCACGGTCCAGCCGCCGGGGGCGGCGAGACGGACGCGGGCGCGGCCGTCGGCATCGCGGGTGAGGTCGGTGTAGGCGTTGTCGATGCGGCGCTCGCCCAGGCGCTGGGGCGTGCGCAGGTCCAGCGGCGTGCCGTCGACCGGCTCGCGGCCGGTGGGGATGCTGCGCGCGTCGGTGGGGTACCAGGTCGCGGCGGGCACCTCGACGGTCAGGTCGTCGATCAGCTCGGTGCCCGCGGTGAAGTACGGGTGCGCGCCCGCCGCGTAGGGGGCGGGCTGGTCGCCGGTGTTGGTGGCGGCGAGCCGCGTCGCCAGGCCGTCCGGGCCGAGGGTGTAGCTGACCTCGGTGCGCAGAGCGAACGGGTAGCCCGGCCGCGGAGCGACGTCCACGCCGAGGCGGACGCTGTCCGGGCCCTCGTCGAGCACCTCCCAGACCACCTTGCGGACGAGCCCGTGGCTCGCCGACCCCGTGCTCGGCTCGGTGACGGGCAGGTGGTACTCCTGCTCGGCGAAGCGGTACGTGGCGTTCGCGATCCGGTTGGGCCACGGCACGAGCAGCTGGCCGCGGGCGGCGGTGATCTGCTCGCCGGGGGTGGTGCCGTCGAGCACCGCGCGGCCCGCGACGGTGTAGGAGCGCTGGGCGGCACCGAGGGTGGTGACCACGAGCTCCTGGTCGCCGTGCTTCAGGGTCAGATCGCGTGCGTTCACGCCGCGAACCCTGCCCGATCACGCCGCCTCGGGATAGCTCCCCGCGTGATCCACCGGCGACACTAGCCCGGCGGACCGAGCCCACCGTCGCGGTCGAGGGCGGCGACCGCGCGCGCGGCGACCTCCCGTAGCGGCAGGCCCAGCGCGGCGGCCGCGGCCGCGACGTCGTCGTGCTCCGGCTTGGCCCGCCACGGGCCGCGCGTCACCCGGACGGGGTGGCCCAGCACGTCGACGGTGCGTGTGTCGCGGGTCAGCGCGCGCCGCTGCACCGTCGAGCGGCGCACGCCGAGGCTGCCCGTCTCGGCGAGCAGGATCCGCTCGCACGCGCCCGCGAGCCGGGGTGGCGCGAGGACGTGCACGGTGTGGGCGGGCCGGGACTTCTTCATCACGATCGGCGAGATCCATGCGTCGGCCGCGCCCGCGTCGAGCAGCTGCCCGACGAGATGGCCGAGCACCTCGCCGGTGACGTCGTCGACGTTGGTCTCCAGGACCACCATCTCCCCGGTCCCCGCCTCTGGGGTGGCCGCGCCGCCGGCGGGGGCGCCGAGAAGCGCGGCGACGACGTTCGGGCGGTCCGCGACGTCCCGGGCACCCGCGCCGCGGCCCGCCGCCGTCACGGTCATCGCGGGGACCGGCCCGAACCGGGCGTGCGCGGCGAGCAGCAGGGCGATGCCTGTCGGTGTGACGGTCTCCCCCACCGGACCGGGTTCCACCGGCACCCCGCCCCGCGCGAGCAGCGCCGCCACCGCGGGCGCGGGCAGGGGCAGCTCGCCGTGCCGGGTGCGCACCGATCCCGACCCCATCGGGAGCGGCCCGCACGCCACCTCCGTCACGCCGAGCAGGTGCAGGCCCGCCGCGACCCCGACGACGTCCACGACAGTGTCGGCACCGCCCAGCTCGTGCAGGTGCACCTCCGACGCCGCGACCCCGTGCAGCGCCGCCTCGGTCTCGGCGAGCAGCGCCACCGCCCGGCCCGCGAGATCGGCCACCGGCGCCGGCCGGGCCCGCGCCACCAGCTCGGCGAGCACGGCGGCGGGGCGTTCGGCGGTGGTGTCGTCGGTGGTCACGACGGCGCGGGTCGCGGCGAGCCCGGCGCGCAGGACCGGCTCGGGCCGAAGCTCCCAGCCGTCCAGGCCCGTCGACGCGACGATCGCGCGGACGCCCGCGACCGGGGCGCCGAGATCCAGCAGCGCTCCCAGGAGCATGTCGCCGGAGACCCCGCCGAAGGGGTCCAGCCAGACGATCACCGGTATCCCCGTGACCAGTTGGCACACACCCCGGCACGCTCGCACACGCCGCCGGCGGTGTGTGCGACGACGTCACGGTGTGTGCGAGCCTCGGACCGGCCGGGGGCGGTCACTGCGCGGCCCCGTCGCCGGCCCGGCGGGCCCGCGCGATCCGGAACGCCGCCATCGCCGCGCTGAACCCCGAGTCGATGTTCACCACCGTCACCCCGGCCGCGCACGACGACAGCATCGCGAGCAGCGGCGTCACCCCAGCCAGGTGCGCGCCGTGCCCCACCGACGTCGGCACCGCGATCACCGGGCAACCCACCAGCCCGCCGACCACGCTCGGCAGCGCCCCCTCCATCCCCGCGACGCACACCACCGCGTCCGCCGCCGCGAGGGTCTCCCGCGCCGCGAGCAGGCGGTGCACCCCGGCGACGCCGACGTCGGTCACGCGCGTCACCGCCATCCCCACCGCCTCCGCGACCGCCGCGGCCTCGTCGGCCACCGGGCCGTCCGACGTCCCCGCCGCGACGACCGCCAGCGCGAAGCCCAGCGGCCGCGCCGCCCGCCAGACGAGCAGCGACGCCTCCGGGACGTGCCGGGCGCCGGGGACCGCGCGCCGAACCTGCGCCGCCACCTGCGGCTCCAACCGGGTCGCCAGCACCGGACCCGAGTTCGCCGCCAGCAGGCTCGTCACGATCCCCGCCACCTGCGCCGCCGACTTGCCCGGCCCGTACACCACCTCCGGCAGGCCCAGCCGCGCCTCCCGCCCGGTGTCCGGGCGGGCGTAGCCCAGATCCTCGAACCCGGACGTCACGGGGCGGGCATCCCGAGCAGCACGTTCATCCGGCCGCTCGCGAAGCCCTGCAGGTCCAGCGCGCAGAACGCGAAACCCGCGCCCCGCACGGCGGCATCCAGCTCGGCGCGGCGGCTCGACACGGCCTCGTCCAGGCGCTCCGCGGGCAGCTCCAGGCGGGCGAGCGTGCCCACCCCGTGGGCGCGCACCCGGCACACCGGGAAGCCCAGAGCGTGCACCGCGGCCTCCGCGGCCTCGATCCGCGCCAGCACCTCCGCCGTCACCGGGTCGCCGTAGGCCACCCGCGACGA
Organism: Pseudonocardia sp.; assembly: GCF_050246655.1. Taxonomy (GTDB): domain Bacteria; phylum Actinomycetota; class Actinomycetes; order Mycobacteriales; family Pseudonocardiaceae; genus Pseudonocardia. The sequence goes on along the minus strand of NZ_JBFWVQ010000048.1, from coordinate 15,914 downwards.
GAGGCAGGCCGCCGCGGGCTTGCCCGCCGTGGCGAGCCCCAGCTCAGCGCTCACCGCGCGCACGTCCGCCTTCCCCAGCCGCGCCTGCACCAGCGGCGCGACCGCGCCGCGCGCCGCCGCCACCCGCTGGCCCGGGCGGTGGTCACCGAGGTCGTCCAGATTCGTGCCGAGCGCGATGCGGGCCCCCGCCAGCTCCGCGAGCGGCACCAGCGCATCCAGCAGCGCGTCCTTGCAGTGGGCGCACCGGTCGCCGCCGTTCGCGACGTAGCCGGGACGCTCCAGCTCGTCGGTGCACACCTCGACGTGGCGGATGGCGTGTGCGCGCGCGAACGCCCGTGCCGCCGTCCGCTCCGCCGCCGGTAAGCTCGCACTCACCGCTGTGACCGCGACCGCCGCCGCGCCCAGCTCCTGCGCCGCCACCGCCGCGACCAGCGCCGAGTCCACGCCGCCCGAGAACGCCACCAGCAGCGGACCGCCGCCCCGGACCGCGGCCCGAAGCGCCGTCAGCTGCGCGGACTCGCCCATGGCGCCACGATAGAGACGCCGGCATGCGTCCGGACAGAGCAGCTCGGTGGACGTGGCCGTCGCCCGTGCGGCACTCTCCTCGCGGAGCGAGGGGATACGGTCAGCAGTCGAGCGGTAACACCCTGACGACTCGCGCCGAGTTCCTCCACACGGGAAAGACGACCACGGCGAGGGAGGTGGACGTGCGGGACTCCGGGCGGCGCGACGGTCGCCAGGAACGGTCGGCGGGACATGACGCATGTCCGGCCGACCCCGGCGAGCAGGGAGTCGACGACACGGCCTCCGGATCCGGGCCGAGCGGCTCCGCTGACGTCCCCGACGTCGTCGACCTCCACTCCGTGCACGCCGACGACGCCTTCCTCGACGCGCTCGCCGCCGGGATGCGGCCGTCCGCAGCGGAGGACCTGCTCGCCGCCGGGCTCGCGGCCTGGGCGGACAACTCCGCCGTCGACCCGTCCGAGCTCCGGGACGGGATCGGCGTCGACGAGCGACGGCCCGCGAACGCCGGGGACGACGGCGCCCCGTGCCCCGTGGTGGACCTGCACGTCCCCGGCGCCGACCAGGGCACCGAGCACAGCGGTCTCGTCCGGCCGATCCGGGCGGCGGGCGGGCTCGGCACGACGGCACGCGGCGTGGCCGGGCAGGTCCGCACGCCCGACGCGGGAACCGCGATGCGTGCGGATACCCACGCTGTGCCGGACGCCACGACGGCTGCGAGCGACGTCACGGCCCTCTCCGGAGCGGACGACGCCGCCCCGTGCCCGGAAGCCCACCGGGTCCGGCCTGCGCCGCGGCTCACGGGCCGGCTCGCGGCCGCGGCGGCGGTCGCTGCCGTCCTGCTCTCGGCGAGTCTGCTCACCGGCGGAGCGGAGGCCGCGCGGCCCGGCGACGCGCTGTTCCCGGTCACGAAGGTGCTGTTCGCCGAGCGCGCTGAGGCGCTCGAGAAGGTCGAAGCGGTCCGCACGCACCTCGAGCAGGCACGGGTCGCCCTGCGGGAAGGCCGCCACGACGAGGCCGCGCGCGAGCTGACCGAGGCCTCGGTCAGGCTCGGCTCCGTCGGGATCGTCGAGGACTACGAGGCGCTCGCCGGGCAGAAGTGGGCGCTCGCCGGTGAGCTGGTCGCCGTCGCGCCCGAGGCGATCGCCTCGGCGGGTTCCCCGACGCCGGGCGGCGAGCAGACGTCCGAGCCCGAGACGAACCCCGGACAGACCCCGCCCGCGCAGGCTGCCCAGGCGCAGGAGGCCCGAGCAGGCGGCACCGCTTCGTCGTCGCCCGGCACGACGCCCGCTCCCGCCACCGCGGAGCCCGGCGGTGACACCGGGTCCGACACCGCCAGTAGCAGCGCCGCGGCCAGCAGCGGCAGCACCGGAACCGGCACGGACGCCGGAAGCACCGACAGCGCCGACAGCACGGACACCGGCAGCACGGCCCCCGCCAGCACCGACACCGGCAGCACGGCCCCCGCCAGCACCGACACCGGCAGCACCGGCACCGGCAGCAGTACCGACACCGGCGGCACCGGCACCGGCGGCACCGACACCGGCACCGGCGGCAGCACCGGCACCCCGCCGAACGAACCGACACCTCCGGCGGATCCGGGCCCGGCGCCTGCCCCAGACCCGGCACCCGCCCCGGACCCGGCACCTGCCCCGGACCCCGCACCCGCAGGAGACCCGGCACCCGCCCCAGACCCGGCACCTGCCCCGGACCCGGCACCCGCCTCAGACCCCGCACCCGCGGGGAACACGGGCTCCACACAGCTCCCGGGCGTGGCCGCCGACACCGGCTCCCCGCAGGGTTCCGCGACCGACCAGAGCAGCGCCGGGAACGGCACCCCGAAGAGCACGGACCACACGCCCGGCTCGGACCGCCACGAACCGGCGGACACGCCGACGTCGACGAGCGACGCGACGAGCTCCGGCACCCCGCAGAAGCCCGACTCCCAGACGCCCGACTCCCAGAACTCCGGCAGCCAGAGCTCCGACAGCCAGAGCTCCGACACCCACAAGTCCGACAGCCAGAGCTCCGACAGCCAGAGTTCCGACACCCACAAGTCCGACTCCCAGGGCTCCAGCAGCCAGAGCTCGGACTCCAAGAACTCCGACAGCCAAGGCTCCGACACCGAGAGCTCGGACTCCCCCACGTCCGACTCCCAGAGCTCCGACCAGAAGTAGAGCCGCCGGGGTCCTCCGGCGGTCCCAGAGCGCCTCGCTCCGGTCCCGGGCGCCGCGGTCCGGGACGCCGCTCCCGGGGGTCCATCGACGCTCCGGAACCGCGCCCCTGCGGACGGCACCGCCCCGCCGTCGGGGACAATCGCGACGTGAGGACGTGCCCCGAAACGACCGCGATCGGTGTGGGGGCCGGGCGGTGAGCACGGCCGTGGTGGTCGGCAGCGGTCCCAACGGGCTCGCGGCGGCCGTGTCCCTGGCCCGCACCGGGGTGCACGTCACCGTGCTGGAGGCGGCCGACGAGATCGGCGGCGGCACCCGCAGCGGCGAGATGATCCTGCCGGGGCTCCTGCACGACCACTGCTCGGCGGTGCACACGTTCGCGGTGGGCTCGCCCCTCTACGCCGAGCTGGAGCTGGAGCGCTACGGCCTCGAGTGGCGCTGGCCGGAGATCGACTGCGTACACCCGCTGGACGGCGACCGGGCCGCGGTGCTGCACCGCTCGGTGGACGACACGGCCGCCGGGCTCGGCGTGGACGGGGGCCGCTGGAGGGCGCTGTTCGGGAAGCCCGCGGAGTCGTTCGACACCCTCGCCCCCGCGGTCCTCGGGCCGCTGCTGCGGGTGCCCCGCCACCCGCTGCTCCTGGCGCGGTTCGGGATCCCGACGCTGCTCCCCGCCGCGACGCTCGCGAGGCTCTTCCGCACCGACGAGGCCCGGGCGCTCTGGGGCGGCATCGCCGCGCACGCCTTCCACCCGCTCACCCGGCCACTGACGTCCGCGATCGGGATGGGGCTCGTCGCGGGCGGGCACCGGTACGGCTGGGCGGTCGCGAAGGGCGGGTCGGGCTCGATCAGCAGGGCGATAGCCGCCCTGCTCGCCGACCTCGGCGGAAAGATCGAGACCGGCGTGCGGGTGACGTCGGCGTCCCAGCTCCCGCCCGCGGACGTCACGATCTTCGATCTCGCGCCCGGCGCCGTCGCGGACATCCTCGGCGAGCGGCTCCCGCCGCGGATCGCCCGCGCGTACCGCAGCTTCCGGCACGCCCCGGCCGCGTTCAAGGTGGACTTCGCGGTCGAGGGCGGTGTCCCCTGGACCTCGCCCGACGCCCGTCGCGCCGGCACCGTCCACGCCGCCGGGAGCCTCGCGGAGATCGTCGCCGCCGAGGCGGACGTGCACGCCGGCCGCCTGCCGCAGCGCCCGTTCGTGCTGGTGGGGCAGCAGTACCTGGCCGATCCGCAGCGCTCGGTGGGTGACGTCCACCCGGTGTGGACCTACGCGCACGTCCCCCGCGGGTACCCCGGTGACGTCACCGAGGCGATCGTCGGGCAGGTCGAACGGTTCGCACCCGGCTTCCGGGAGCGGATCGTCGGCACGATGACCCGTTCCCCCGCGGGGTTCGCCGCCTACAACGCGAACTACGTCGGCGGCGACATCATCACCGGCGCCACGGACGTCCGGCAGCTCGTCCTCGGCCCGCGCGCGACCCTCACGCCCTACGACGTCGGCGTGCCCGGGTACTTCCTGTGCTCCGCGGCGACGCCCCCGGGCCCCGGCGCGCACGGGATGTGCGGGGCCCACGCGGCGGCCGCCGCGATCCGCCACCTCGACGCGGCGGGGTGCTCACCGCGTCACCGATGAGTTTCCGTCCGGCCCGCCGTTGAACACGACGACAGCACCCCGAAGGAGGCCCGTGTGGACTGGAAGCTCGAACTGATCATCGTGGGCGTCGCGGACGTGGACCGCGCGAAGGACTTCTACGTCGGGAAGCTCGGCTTCCACCTCGACGTGGACCACGCCATGGGTGACGCGTTCCGCGTCGTGCAGGTCACCCCGCCGGGCTCGGCGTGCTCGATCACGTTCGGCGTGAACGTGGGCGCCGGCGAGCCGGGCGCGACCAAGGGCGTGCACTTCGTCGTGGCCGACATCGAGGCCGCTGCCGCGCAGCTCGACGGCGCGGGCGTGGAGCACGGCGGCATCCAGCACTTCGTGGACGGCGCCATGACCCCGGGCCCGGACCCCGAGCGGCGGGACTACAACTCGTTCGTCTTCTTCGCCGACCCCGACGGCAACTCGCTGGTGCTCCAGCACGTCAACCCGAAGTGACGGACCTCGAGGAAGCGTTCCGCGCCCACCGGCGCGAGCTGCACGTGCACTGCTACCGGATGCTCGCCTCCTACGACGAGGCCGAGGACGCGGTGCAGGAGGCCTACCTGAGGGCGTGGCGGGGGCGCGCGGGGTTCGACGGGACGAACCCGCGGGCGTGGCTCTACGCGATCGCGACGAACGTCTGCATCGACGCCGCCCGCCGCCGCGCGCGCGACCGCAAGGAGGTGAGCTGGCTCTCCCCGTATCCCGACGCCGTCCTCGACGGTGCCGGCCCGGACACGCTCGCCGAGGCCCGGGAGACGATCGAGCTGGCGTTCCTCGCCGCCCTGCAGGTGCTGCCGCCGCGGCAGCGGGCGGCGCTGCTGGCCCGCGAGGTGCTGGGGCTGCCCGCCGCCGAGACGGCCGCGCTGCTGGACACGTCCGTGGCCGCGGCGAACAGCGCACTGCAGCGGGCGCGGGCGACGATGCGCGACCACCTGCCGTCGCACCGCGAGGACTGGGCGGCCCGCGAGCCCAACCCGGCGGAGAAGGAGCTCCTGGAGCGGTTCATCGACGCGCACGAGCGCTGCGACGCCGTGGCGGCCCTGTCGGTGGCCGCGCAGGACATCCGCGTGACGATGCCGCCCGCGCCGATGTGCTTCGACGGCCACGACGCGCTGGTGCCGCTCCTGGAGCGGGCGTTCGGCCCGGACCGGCACGGGGACTGGCGGCTGCTGCCGACGGCGGTGAACCGGATGCCCGCGGCGGCGGCCTTCCTGCGCCGCCCGGGCGACAGCGTGTTCCGCGGCTTCAAGCTGGACGTGCTGCGGGTCGAGGGGGACCGCATCGCCGAGATCACGACGTTCGGCTGGTCGTGGTTCACCCGGTGCGGCCTGCCGGAGGTTCTCGACGTGCCGGGGTAACGATCACGGACGGACCGGCGAGTCCGAAGTCGCGGTCGGCTGCGGAGGGGGTGCGGGTCGTGGAGCCGGTGGCGACGCTGGTGGGCGTGCTGGCGTCCCTCGCGGTCAAGGGGGCGCTGGGGGCGTACGCCCAGGGCACGGGGTCCGTCCAGGGCGACGATGACTGGGAGGGCGCGTGGGGGTCGGCCGTCGGGTCCGTGCTGACGGCCCTGCTGGCCACCACCCGCCGGACCGACGGGATGCTCGGCTCCATCGACGCGAAGATCGACCAGCTCGCCGTCGACAGCTACCGGCATCCCCTCAACGCGGCGATCCGACACCTCACCGAGGCCGACCACGAGTGGCGTTCCGACGAGGATCGGCGGACCCATCTCGAACAGGCCCGGTTCCGCCTCATCGACGCCGCGGCCGCGGCTCCCGACGGCTCCATCCGCGCGACCGTCGAGTGGCACCTGGCCCTCGCGTGGCTGCTCTCGGGCTCCCGGCCGGACTGCGCGGCCGCCCTCACCCGAGCTCGCGACGAGTCCTTCGGCGCGCTCACCGAGGCCGTGACGTCGTGGGCACCCACCGGGCGGACGCCCGGGCGGATGTCGGACCTGGTCCGCCAGCTCGACCCGGACCAGTACGGCCCCCGGCTCGGGCCCGCCCTCAAGCGGATCGGCCTCCGTCGCCCGGCGGATCCGGCACCGGCCGCAGGCGCGCCGACCTCGATCGACCTCGCCCTGGAGGTCGCCGCGGTCGTCCAGGAGATCCGCCGCGCGCTCGGGTTCCCGCCATCGGCGTGCGCGACACCGCGGGTGCTCCCGCAGCCCCTGCCCGACCCCGCGGCGGCGGTCACCGTCGCGCCCGCCGTCGTGGTCGATCTCCTCCCGGGGCCGAACGACGTCTGGGGATCGGCGATCACCGTGGCCGAGGTGCGCCCGCCACGGCACGTGGCGACGCGGTGGTGGACCGTCGACGTGCGGCTGGCCGCGGCACCGGCCGTCGCCAACCCGACGGTGCAGGTCCTGTCCCTCGCGTCGGAGGAGGACCTCTACCGGGCGGGCGAGCACCTCAGCGAGGCCCCCATCGCGGGCTTCACCCCGCACCAGGCGCCACCGGCGGCGGACCCGCCCGGCGAGGACGGCTCCACCGGGCCCGTGCACGACGGCTGGGTCACCACGCTGTGTCGCGGGAAGCCGACGCTCGTCGCCGTCCGGAGCAGGCTCGAGCTGGACCACGACGGCGACGCCGACATCCCCCGCGGGGGCGTCTTCGCGGTCATGCCGTTGGTGGCCGGGATCGCCGCCGCCGAGACGATCGCGAAGCCTGCCCACCGGCCGTAGGCTGAGCCGGACCGGACGCGGGAGGCAGGCCATGGGTCAGGAGGTCGCCGCACGGACGTTCACCCGGGCCGACCGCACGCGCTACCGGCAGAAGGTCCGGCGCTGCCTGGACGTCCTGGAGCGGATGCTGCGGGAATCGCGGTTCGCCGGTGGGCGCCAGCTCATCGGCTGCGAGATCGAGCTGAACCTCGTCGACTCCCGCGGCGAGCCGGTGATGCGCAACGCGGAGGTGCTCGACGCGATCGCGAGCCCGGACTTCCAGACCGAGCTGGGCCAGTTCAACGTCGAGTTCAACCTGCCCCCGCGCGGCCTCGCCGGGGACTCCCTCGCGGTGCTCGAGAAGCGGCTGCGGGCCGACCTCAACTCCGCGGAGACCGCGGCCCAGGTCCTGGACGCGCACCTGCTGATGATCGGGATCCTGCCGACGCTCACGCCCGCCCATCTCGGCGCGGACGCCCTCACCGCGCACCCCCGCTACGCCCTGCTCAACGAGCAGATCTTCGCCGCGCGCGGCGAGGACATGCCCCTCACGATCGACGGCGCCGTCGAGCGGCTGCGGACGACCGCCGAGACGATCGCGCCGGAGGCCGCGTGCACGAGCGTGCAGTTCCACGTGCAGGTCGCGCCGGAGTCGTTCGGCGCGTACTGGAACGCCGCGCAGGCGATCGCGGGCGTGCAGCTCGCGGTGGGCGCGAACTCGCCGTACCTGTTCGGCAAGGAGCTGTGGCGCGAGACCCGCATCGCGCTCTTCGAGCAGGCCACCGACACCCGCTCGGACGAGCTGAAGGAGCAGGGCGTGCGGCCCAGGGTGTGGTTCGGCGAGCGGTGGGTGACGTCGATCTTCGACCTGTTCGAGGAGAACGTCCGCTACTTCCCCGCGCTGCTGCCGATCTGCGACGACGAGGACCCGGTCGAGGTCATGGACCGCGGCGACACCCCGGCGTTGGGCGAGCTGCGGCTGCACAACGGCACCGTCTACCGCTGGAACCGCCCGATCTACGACGTCGCGGAAGGTGTCCCGCACGTGCGTGTGGAGAACCGGGTGCTGCCCGCGGGCCCGACCGTCGTCGACACGCTCGCCAACGCCGCGTTCTGGTTCGGGCTGGTGCGCAGGCTCGCGGAGGACGAGCGACCGGTGTGGTCGCGGCTGTCGTTCGCCGCGGCGGAGGACAACTTCCACTCCGCCGCCCGCTACGGCACCGAGGCGCGCCTGTTCTGGCCGGGCGCGGGCGAGGTGCCGGCCAGCGAGCTGGTGCTGCGGCGGCTGCTCCCGCTGGCCTACGAGGGCCTCGACCGGTGGGGGGTGGCGGCCCCGGTGCGCGACCGGCTGCTGGGCATCGTCGAGCAGCGGTGCCTGCGCGCGACGTGCGGCGCGCAGTGGCAGGTGGACACCGTGCACGCGCTGCAGGAGCGCCACCACCTGAACCGCCCGGAGGCGCTGCGCCGGATGACGCTGCGCTACGCCGAGCACATGCACGCCAACGAGCCGGTGCACGCCTGGCCCGTTGAGTCCTGACCGGCGGCGCCAGCGCCGCGTACCGTCGGCACATGGCGATGCGCGACTACCTCATCTCCGAGGTGGCCCTCGACCACGCCGAGGGACACCTTTCGCGCCGGGAGGCGCTGCGCAGGCTCGGGCTGATGGGACTGTCCGCGGTGGCGGCCTCCGGGGTCCTCGCGGCGTGTGCGTCCGAGCCCGCCCCGGTGGCCCCCGCCCCGCCCGTCAGCACGCCCAAGGAACCGGGCTACGACGTCTCGGCCGCCACCGCGCGCAGCACCGCGATCACCTTCGAGGGCCCGGCGGGCACCTTGTCGGCCGCGTACGCCGCCCCGGACGGCACGCCGAAGGGGGCGGTGCTCGTCGTGCACGAGAACCGGGGCCTCACCGACCACTTCCGCGCCGTCACCGGCCGCCTCGCCGGGGACGGCTACGCCGTGCTCGCCCCGGACCTGCTCTCGCGCTCGGGCGGCACCGCCGCCGTGCCGGATGCCACCGCCGCGCTCGGCGCGCTCGCCGCGGCCGACCTCGTCGCGGACCTGCAGGCAGGACTGGCCGAGCTCGGCCGCCGCCACCCGGGCGTCGCGCAGGCCGCGATGGGCTTCTGCTTCGGCGGCGGCATGGTCTGGCGGCTGCTCGCCGCGCCGACGCCTGCGCTCGCCGCGGCCGTCCCGTTCTACGGGCCGCTGCCCGACGGCGCCTCGTTCGAGGGCGACACGGCCGCGGTCCTCGCCGTCTACGCCGAGCTCGACCAGCGCGTGAACGCGACGCGGGACGCCGCGCAGGCCGCGCTCACCAGCGCCGGGCTCGTCCACGAGATCGTCACGGTGCCGGGGGTGGACCACGCCTTCATGAACGACACCGGGCCCCGCTTCGACCCCGCCGCCGCGGCGAGCACGTACCAGCTGGTGCTGAGCTGGTTCGGTACCCACCTCGCCACCACCTAGCCGACGGGAACGCCGAGTACCGATGACCACCGACCAGGCGCAGATCGACACCACCCGCCAGGTCGCGCAGCTCCTGCGCGGCTACGTCGTCACCCAGCTCATCGCGACCGCGGTGCGCTGCGCCGTCCCGGACCACCTGGGCGAGCAGGCGGTCACCGCCGAGGAGCTGGCCCGGCGCACCGGGGTCGAGGCGGCGCAGCTGCGCCGCCTCCTGCTGGGCCTGGAGGGCTTGGGGCTGGTCGCGCAGGGCAGGGACGGGGACGGGGACGGGGACGGGCGCTACCGCGCCACGCCGCTCACCGCGCCGCTGCGGCGTGGCGGCCCGCTGCACGGGCTGGCCCTGCTCGCGGGCGGCGAGTACTACCAGGCCTGGGCGGGGCTGGAACAAGCGCTGCGCACCGGCGAGTCCGCGTTCGAGCAGGTCCACGGCCGCTCGCTGTGGACGCTGCTCGACGACCGCTCGGAGGCCGCGACCTCGTTCGCCCGCTCGATGCGCACGAACACCGAGCACTTCCTGCCCGACATCCTCGCGCTGCACGACTACCCCGCCACCGGCGTCGTCGCCGACATCGGGGCGGGTGCGGGCACGCTCGTCGCGGGGCTCCTGGAGCAGCACACGGGGCTGCGGGGGATCGCGTTCGAGCAGCCCGCCGTCGTCGAGCACACCCGCCGCGGCATCCGCGAGCGCGGGTTGGAGGGCCGCTGCGAGCTCGTCGCGGGCGACTTCCTGGTCGAGGTCCCGGCAGGCGCCGATCTCTACGTGCTGCAGTCCGTGGTGCACAACTGGGGCGACGACGACGCGCTGCGCATCCTGCGCAACTGCCGCCGCGCGATGGGCAGGCAGGCGCGGCTGCTGGTCGTCGAGCGGGCGCTGCAGCAGGTCGACGCGCTGAGCACCGCCGTGCACGACCTCACGATGCTGGTGCTGTTCGGGGGCCGGGACCGCACCGTGGACGGCTACCGCGCGCTGCTGGAGCGCGCGGGCTTCGACGTGGTCCGCACGGCGCGGGGCGCCTCGGGCATCTGCCTGCTCGAGGCGCGCCCGGCTCAGGAGTCGGTGCAGGAGTCGGCCAGCTCGCCGAGGTAGTCGGCGGCCGAGTCGTAGGCGAGGGTGAGGATCCGCGTGCCGGGCGGGCGCATGCGCGCGCAGCGCAGGGCGGCGACCAGGTTCGCGGCGCTGGACAGGCCCACCGCGAGCCCCTCGGTGCGCATCAGGGTGCGCATCATCGCGACGGCCTCCTGCTCGGTGACGGTGATCTCCTCGTCGATCAGCGACACGTCCAGGTTGGCGGGCACGAGCCCGACGGCGAGGCCCTGCAACCCGTGGACGGCGAAGCGGTCCTCCCGATGCGAGCACCCGGGCGGGACGACCGCGGCGATGTGCAGGTCCGGGCGGTGGCGGCGCAGCGTCCGCCCGATGCCGGTGAGGTGCCCGCCGGTACCCACGCCCGCGACCAGCACGTCCGGCACGTCACCCGCGAACGCCTCCAGCAGCTCGACGGCGGTGGTGCGGTCGTGCATCGCGGGGTTCGCGGGATTGGCCTGCTGGTTGAGCAGCACCCAGTCCGGGTGCTCGAACTGCAGCTCGATCGCCTTCTCGCCGTGCGAGTTGCCGCCGCGGCGGTGGTCGGACAGGACGATCTCGGCGCCGTACGCGCGCAGGAGCCGCTGCTTGGCCGGGCTGTAGTTGTCGGGGATGACGAGGACGAGCCGGTAGCCGAGCAGCGCCGCGACCATCGCCAGGCCGGTGCCGGTGTTGCCGCCGGTCGGTTCGAGGATCGTCTGCCCGCTGCCGCGCACGAGCAGGCCCTCCTCCTCGGCGGCGAGCACCATGCCCAGGGCGATGCGGACCTTGTGGCTGCCGCCCGGGTTGAGCAGCTCCAGCTTGACGAACAGGCGCCGGTCCAGCCCCGCGGTGAGCCGGCGCAGCTCCAGCACCGGCGTGGCCCCGATCAGGTCCAGGAGCGAGCCGGCGATCACGAGGCACGCATCCGGACGGACTGGTTGCGCGTCACCACGCTGATCCGCGACCCGGCCGCCACGTCGTGGCGCACCAGCGCGTGGCAGCCGATCACCACGTCGTCGCCGACGGTGACCGGCCCGAGGACGCGGGCGAACGCGCCGATCTCGACCCGGTCCCCCAACCGGGGATGGCGGCGGGTCCGCGGGAGGTCGGCGATACCGGTCGCGCCGAGGACGACGCCGTGCAGCAGGTAGCAGTCGTCGCCGACGACGGCGGTCTCGCCGATCACGGTCCCGGTGCCGTGGTCGACGACGAACCGCGCCCCGATGCTCGCCCCCGGGTGGATCTCCACGCCGGTGTCGACCTTTGCGTGCTCGGATACCGCCCGGGCGATCGTGCGCCGCCGCACGCGCCCCGCGGGGGTACGGAGCCCGGGGCGCAGCGGGGCCTGCAGCACGGCGTGCGCCACCCGGTGGGCCGCCACCGCGCGGTAGCAGCGGTAGGACCCGAGGACCTCCCACCAGCTCCCGTGCGCCGCCGGGTCCCGGTGGGCGAAGGCCAGCAGGTCGGCCTCCGCCGCGTCGACGGTCGCGGGCGCGTCGGCCGTCCAGCCGTCCAGCACGGCGCGGATCTCCCCGGCCTGCGGCCGGGCGAGCTCCCTCAGCAGGGCGGCCACCGCCGCCCGTCTCGCGTGCACCATCCCCGTCCCCCCGATCAGGCCGCGAAAAGGTCGTCGAGCACGCGCTGGAAGCGCGCCTCGTCGCCGGGGCGGGTCCCGGCGACGACATAGAGGAACCCGCCCTGCGGGACGTGGGCGGCGGGCATCGTCATGAGCACGCCGCGGCCCGTGGCGGGATCGAACGCGATGCCCGCGTCGGCCACCGCCTGCAGGAACGCCGCCGCCCGGACCGGGGCCCAGGTCTGCGGGGTGAACCGCTGCCACAGCGTCGCCTCCGGCACCCGCGCCCGCAGCTCGAACAGGTGCGTTGACGTCGTGGTCCGGGCGTTGACCTCGGTGTAGGCGATCGTGCCCGCCCGGGTGAGGACGGCGTCCGCGGCCAGGTGGCCCCGGTAGCCGAGCGCGCGGTAGGCCTGCGCGAGCGCCCGCCCGCCGTCGGCGAGGGCGCGCCGCTGCCGCGCCGGGAGCGTCGACGCGGGCGTCACGTCCGCGACGAGCCGCCGGTCGGCGAACGCGAGCGTGCCGTCGCCGGAGAACGCGACTCCGTCGTCGGTCACGACGAACTCGGCGTACACGCTCGCGTCGACGTCGAGCAGTGCCTCCACGACCACCGGGTAGCGCCCGTCGGCGGAGGCCCACTTCCAGCGCTCCTCGACGTAGGCGGTCTCCTCGCCCGGCTCCAGGACGCACACGTGGTGGCCGCCGACGTGCGCGGGCGCGTCGGCGCCCGCGCGCAGCACCATCTCGTTGCCCGCACCCGCCCCGCGGTGCGCCATCTTGACCATGACGTCGTGGCCCGCGGCGCGCAGCGCCCGCAGCGCGCGGATGCCCTCGCCGGGACTGCGGCAGACCGCGCCGGGCGCGATCGGCACCCCCGCAGCGGTGGCGACGGCGCGGAAGGTGGCCTTGCTGTTCGCGAGCTCGCTACCGCCCTGGGCGAGGAACTCCACGCCCGCGACCCGGTCGCGCACTCCGAGCAACGTGACGAACCCGTCGATCTCGGCGGACGGGAAGAGCGTCACGACCTCGTCCACGTCCGCCAGGTCGGCGGCGACCGCGGCGACGAACTCGGGGGTGACCAGCGCGTCCGGGTCGATACGGCGGGTGCCGTGCACCCCCGGCGGGCAGACGTGCACCCGCACGCGGTCGGTGTCGACGCCCGTCACGGCGCCGACGTGGCGCACGAACGCCGGGTCCGGCTCGTCGGACACGACGACGACGTCGCCCTCGCGTGCGAACCAGAACACCCGCTCCGCCCAGGCCCGCGGATCGGGCCGCAGGAACAGCGTCTCGTCGATGTCATTGGCGATCAGCAGTCTCATCGCATCTCCATTCGGGAGCGGTGCCCGTTGTGCATCCGGGCACCGGCGGCGAAGGGCTCCGGCGTGCGCAGGGCGTGCAGCTCCCACACCCGCGCGACCAGCGCGTCCATCGCGGCGTGGCAGGCGGCGCGGTCCGGCGCGGACACCACGGCGTAGCCGATGCCGGTCGACGTCGTCTCGGCCATGTCCTCCATCGGCGCCCCGACCGGCAGCAGGACGGTGCGGTCCACCCCGGGCACGGCGGCGCGGACGTCGTCCTCCCGCACGCGGTTGACCTGCCCCGGCACGGACGGCAGGTGGGTCCAGCCGTGAACGCCGTCCGCTCCCGCGAGGGTCTCGACCGGGTCGCCGGTGTAGAGCTGGGTGGCGGCGGCCCACAGGTCGACGCCGATCGTCTTCTCCGCGACCCGGCCGAGCATGCTCCCGCCGGGCCGGCAGGCCAGCTCGTTCGCGACGAACGCGCCGGGGCCGCCGAACAGCTCGAAGTGGAAGACGCTGGTGGCGACGCCGAGCGCGGCGAGCGCCCGCCCGGTGATCTCCGCGGCCTCCGCGTACAGCTCGGGGTGGCCCGCCGGCGGGTAGGAGATCGAGCGCATGGGCCTGCCCGCCTTGGTGCACAGCAGCGGCTCGCCGTACTGCGACACCATCATCGCCTCGATCGCCCCGTCCCGGACGACGCCGTCGACGTGCCACTCGGGCGCGTCCACGAACTCCTCGACGAGGATGCGCCGCAGGTCGTCGTCCGCACCCGCGGCGGCGACGACCTCGTCGGCGGTGCGTGCCACCGACACCGAGATCCCGCCACCCGCCGCCACCGGCTTGACGATCACCGGGAACTCCAGACCGGCGCCGGCGAGCAGCTCGGCCACGCGCGTGGCGTCGGTCAGGGCGTCGGTGAGGACCAGGTGCCGCGCGGTGCGGATGCCCGCCGCCTGCCAGCGTCGCTTCTGGACGGCCTTGTCGCGGCAGGCCAGCGCCATCTCCGGGTCGGCGGCGATCGCGCCCAGCTGCGCACCCAGCACGGCCGCAGGGACCACCGCGTACTCGTGGGTGGTCAGCACCGCGTCCACCTTCGGCAGCGGTGCGAGGTGATGGACCGCCGACCACAGCGACTCGACGACCCGGTAGGAGTCCACCGCGCACGCCCGCGTGGCGAGCGCGCGCAGCCCGGGCGTGCGGTCCATGCGCCGCCCGTCGCCCGCCTCGTAGAGCACGGTGATCTCGTGGCCCCCGCGGTGCAGGGCGCGCAGTGCCTCGGGGCGCGCCCCGATGTGCAGGACGTGCATCGCTACCCCTCCTCCGGCGCGAAGAACTCCCCGCACCCGCCGCGGCGGCGCACGTCCCAGGTGGCGCAGTGCAGCGAGCCGCCGAACTCGTAGACGTGGCGGAACGGCACCGTCACCACCTCGAAGCCGAGCCCGCGCAGCAGCGCGTGCAGCCGGGTCTCCCGCTCCTCGCAGACCACCAGCTCCGGGGTGACGCTCAGCAGGTTCATCGACAGCCAGCGCGAGGACTGGCAGTGGCGCGGCATCTCGTCGTCGGTGTAGGCAGGCTCGGGTGCGTCGACGAAGCGCCAGCCGTTGCGCGCGAAGAACGCCCGCTCCGCGACGCGGATCGGCCGGTCCGGGTTGGTGAGCACCAGGCCCGGCCGCAGCGGGACGAACGTGCAGTCGATGTGGGAGGGGAAGAAGTCCAGCGGGAAGTGCACGGCGTGCACGCGCAGGCCACGCGGCGTGAGCTCGCGGCGCAGCCACTCGATGCCGGCGCGGTTGGTCGTCATCGACTCCTGGACGAAGACGTCGCGGCCCATCCGCGTGATGTCGGCGGCGTCGAAGACCACCTCGTCCTGGGTCACGCAGAACTCGAAGTCGTGCATGCGGGCGTGGCGCTCGTCGAGGCTCAGCTCGAAGAACTCGCTGCGGTACATGCCCGCGTCCATCGACGGCTTGGGTGCGGCCGTCCACGAGACGCGGGGATCGGCGTTCCAGTAGCCGCGGACCAGGTCGCGGTAGGGCAGGTACTCGAAGAACCGGGAGCGTCGCGACATCGTCGCCTCGACGATCTGGTTGCCCAGGGTGATGAGCACGTCGCGCGGGCAGACCGCGCAGTACTGGTTCTCGACGGTGAACGCCGGGGTGGCGACCGGGGCACCGAACCCGTCGACCGTGGGGCGGCGGACGGTCACGCCGAGGGACTCCAGGAGCGCGACGAGGCCGTCCAGCTCCTCGTTCGCGCGGGCGATCGTCGAGGCCGCCTTGGGCCCGGTGGGGAAGGGCTGGCCGCGGTCGGGCCCGCGCAGCGCGGGGCGATGGCCGGGCTCGGTGGGCTCGAACCAGGCGCCGTCCGCCCGTCCGACGACGACCTCCTCCAGCGGGTCCCACTCGTTCCACGAGTTGACGACCGGGAGGTCGGTGGCGGTGTGCGGCGCCGGAACCGGGGCCGCGTCGATCAGGGTCATCGGACTGCTCCTTCAGGGGA
>NZ_JBFWVQ010000047.1:0-45263 GCF_050246655.1 Pseudonocardia sp. | reverse complement strand
TGCCGTACCCCCAACGGGATTCGAACCCGCGCTGCCGCCTTGAAAGGGCGGAGTCCTAGGCCGCTAGACGATGGGGGCTTGGACCGCTCTCGCGGCCCCCGCCCGCAACGGCTTGCCGTTGGGAGCCACACCAGCATAGGACAGCCCTTCCCCGTGCCCCAAACCGGGCGGCCACTTGCGCCCCCGCGCAGGTCAGCGCACCACGGGCGGCGGCTGCTCCGGGTTGGTGGAGATGAGGCCGAGCATGTCGAGCAGCTGGCGCAGGTCCTCGGAATTCGACGAGTTGCGCGCGACGACGAGACGGGCACGGTGCAGCTGCTCGTCCGAGACCCGGTAGGCATCGGCGGCGCTGCGCTGGGCCGGGATCGCCCCTGGCATCGTGCGAGTCTCGTCGATGTCTCCGCGCGCGTTCCCGATGGTCATCAGCGCCTCCGTCCCCGTCCGCCACCCCGTAGGCACCGCGGGGTGGTGGACGACGCGCGCCCGCGCGGGCGGACGACCCCCGTGATCGCCGCTCCGATGGCCACCCCGCTGGCCGTGACCACAACGTTACCTACGGCGGGAGAGTGACGCACGCCCCTTCCGGGTGAGCCGCACACTACGCGCCGCGAACTCCCGCCCCGAACGGATTCCTGCGCCGTCCGGGTGAGACCATCCGGATCTCCCCATACCCCGGCACGAGGACACGTGATGAGCGTCGAGACCCCCTTCCGCACCCAGGTGACCGTCGGCGGGATGACCTGCAATCACTGCGTGATGTCGGTCATCGAGGAGGTCTCCGAGATCAAGGGCGTCGAGTCCGTCGAAGTCGAGCTGGCATCCGGCCTGGTCACGGTCGTCGGCTCCCGGGACGTCGCGCGGGACGAGATCGGGGCGGCCGTCGCCACGGCGGGCTTCACCCTGTCCGACTGACCGGTGCCTCATCCGCCCGCAACCGCCTAGGGTCGGCCCGGACGAAGGGTGCAGGGTCGAGGAGGCACGGTGGGCAGGTATGCGGACGTCTTCCGGGCGAGCGTCGCGGACCCGGAGGGGTTCTGGCTGGGCGCAGCCGAGGCGATCGACTGGACGAGCGCCCCGACGAGGGCGCTGGACGGGTCGAACCCGCCCTTCTACCGATGGTTCCCCGACGGGGAGCTGAACGTCTGTCACAACGCCCTCGACCGCCACGTCGACGCGGGCCGCGGCGAGCAGGCCGCACTGATCTACGACTCCCCGGTCACCGGCACGCAGCGCACCTACACCTACGCCGAGCTGCGTGACGAGGTGGCCCGGTTCGCGGGCGTCCTCGCGGGGCTCGGCGTGACGCGCGGCGACCGCGTCGTGATCTACATGCCGATGGTCCCCGAGGCCGCGGTCGCGATGCTCGCGTGCGCGCGGATCGGAGCGGTGCACAGCGTCGTGTTCGGCGGGTTCGCGCCGAAGGAGCTGGCGGTGCGCATCGACGACGCGACGCCGAAGGTGATCGTCTCCGCGTCGTGCGGCATCGAGGTCCAGCGGGTGATCGAGTACAAGCCGCTGCTCGACAAGGCCATCGACATCTCGGAGCACACCCCCGAGCGCTGCGTGATCCTGCAGCGGCCGCAGGCGCAGGCGGCGATGACGGACCGTGACGTGGACTGGGCCGAGGCGATGGCGGGCGCGAGCCCCGCGGACTGCGTGCCGGTCAGGGCGACGGACCCGCTCTACATCCTCTACACCTCCGGCACGACCGGGAAGCCGAAGGGCGTGGTGCGCGACTGCGGCGGGTACGCGGTGGCGCTGCACTGGTCCATGCCGAACGTGTATGCGATCGGCCCCGGCGACGCCATGTTCACCGCCTCCGACGTCGGCTGGGTCGTCGGCCACTCCTACATCGTGTACGCGCCGCTGCTCACCGGGGCGACCACCGTCCTCTACGAGGGCAAACCGGTCGGCACGCCGGATCCGGGCCAGTTCTGGCGGGTGGTGCAGGACTACGGCATCACGAGCGTGTTCACCGCGCCGACCGCGTTCCGGGCCATCAAGAAGGAGGACCCGAACGGCGAGTACGCCGCGAAGTACGACCTCTCGACGCTGCGCTACCTCTACCTCGCCGGTGAGCGCCTGGACCCCGAGACCTACCGCTGGGCGTCCGAGCTGCTCGGCATCCCGGTCATCGACCACTGGTGGCAGACCGAGACGGGCTGGCCGATCGTCGCGAACCCGGCGGGCATCGAACTGCTGCCGCTCAAGGCGGGCTCCCCGACGGTGCCGCTGCCGGGCTGGGACGTCCGGGTGCTCGACATCGCCGGCAAGCCCGTCGAGCCCGGAACGGACGGCGCGATCGTCGTCAAGCTGCCGATGCCACCGGGGTCGCTGCCGACGCTGTGGAACGACGACGAGCGGTTCGTGCAGTCCTACATGTCGGCGTTCGACGGCTACTACCTCACCGGCGACGGCGGCCGGATCGACGCCGACGGCTACGTCTACGTCATGGGCCGCACGGACGACGTCATCAACGTCGCCGGCCACCGGCTCTCCACCGGCGGGATGGAGGAGGTGCTGGCGAGCCACCCGGACGTCGCGGAGTGCGCCGTCATCGGGGTCGCGGACCAGATGAAGGGCCAGATCCCCCGCGGGTTCGTCGTGCTCAAGGCCGGCGTGCAGCGCGACGAGGCCGAGCTGCGCGCCGAGCTCGTGCAGATGGTGCGCGAGCAGGTGGGCGCGGTGGCGTCGCTGAGGGATGTCGCCGTCGTCGCGGCTCTGCCGAAGACGCGGTCCGGGAAGATCCTGCGCAAGACGATGCGCGGCATCGCGGACGGCGCGGACGAGCCGGTGCCCTCGACCATCGAGAACGCGGACGTGCTGGACGCGCTGCGTCCGGTGCTGCGCCGCGACTGACCCTTCCGCTGCGGCAGGCGGCCCCACCCGGCGAGCGAACGGCCCTTTTGGGAAGACCTACTTCCCGAAAGGGCCGTTCGCGCGCAGGAGGACCCCGTCACACGCTCCTGATCACGCTGGTCCGTCCGGCGCAACCAGCACGGCCGGGTGAGGCAACTTTCGCTCGGCACGGTAACGGGTTCCGCACTCACCGTCGATTGATCGGACAGGGCCGACGCTCCCCCCGCACCGGCCGCTCCCCGAAAGAGACGGAGTTCTGCCATGCCCGCTTCACCCCGTGTCATCGTGCTGTCCGCAGCCGCAGCGCTCGCGCTCTCCCTCGGCGTCGGTGGCGTCGCGCTCGCATCCGGGGGCGATGAGGATTCCGTGCGCACGTGCAAGGAGTTCAAGAAGCAGTCCGACGCCCAGGATGCCTTCGACAAGGACAAGGTCACCCTGGTCGCTCTCGACATCGAGCTGGGCGGCGAGCGCAACGGCGTCGCCTGCGACAAGCCGAAGAAGCGCGAGCACGACAAGGACCGCGACCACGACAAGGATCGGGACAAGGGCGACCGGAAGACGAAGGACGACGACTGCGACGACACCTGCGACGCGAAGTGGGAGCACAAGAAGAAGGACTGGGACGAGGACTGCGACGACACCTGCGACGCGAAGTGGGAGCACGACAAGAAGGACTGGGACGAGGACTGCGACTGCGACGAGGACAAGAAGGATTCCGACGACGACAAGAAGAAGGACTCGGACTCCGACGACGACAAGAAGAAGGACGATGACGGCGACGACGGCCAGGTGAAGGTCCACCCGAAGGGTGGCGTCGACACCGGCGGCTGGGCCCTGGAGATCGCCACCGCATGAGCCACCGCATCCGGCGGGCCGCGATCGTGCTCGCCATGACCGCCGCGCTCGCCGGCTGCGGGACGGGGCCGACCCCGGTGCCGGGCAACGCACCGGTGTCGG
This sequence comes from Pseudonocardia sp., assembly GCF_050246655.1. GTDB lineage: Bacteria > Actinomycetota > Actinomycetes > Mycobacteriales > Pseudonocardiaceae > Pseudonocardia. The sequence goes on along the minus strand of NZ_JBFWVQ010000047.1, from coordinate 41,447 downwards.
CTCCCGTGACGCGGGTGGCGATCCCTCCGCTCGCGACGTCGAAGCCGGTGGGGCTGATCGTGCCCGCGATCGGCGTCGACTCCGGCCCCCTTCTCGACCTGGGGTTGGACCCGGCGGGGAAGCTCGAGGTGCCTCCCGACGCGAAGGACGTCGGCTGGTTCGACCTCAGCCCCACCCCCGGCGCCCTCGGGCCGGCGATCCTCGCGGCGCACGTCGACTGGAAGGGCGTCGCAGGGCCGTTCCAGAAGCTCTCCGAGCTGCGGGTGGGCGACGAGGTCAGGGTCAAGCGCGCGGACGGCACCACCGCCGTCTTCGAGACCTACGACGTCCTGCGCTATCCGAAGGACCAGTTCCCGACGGATGAGGTCTACGGCGACACGACCGACGCGGAGATCCGGTTGATCACCTGTGGGGGGGAGTTCGACTCCGGGTCGGGTCACTACCGCGACAACGTCGTGGCGTTCGCCCGGCTCGTGGCGTCCGCCTGATCCGGGTCCGGGGTCGGCACCTGCGCGGGTGCCGACCCCGTGCGCCGCGTGGATCGGGCCTCGCGTCGCGGGGCCGTCTGTAGGGAGAGACGGCGTCGTCCGATCGGGCGATGCGGGCGGGGCTGTGAACCGGCCGTGGCCGGACCTCGTGTGTGGGCCGGTGGTGGCCGCGGGGGCCGCCTGCACGCGACCGGGGGTACTCCTGTGCGGTTCCTGTTCACGACGTTTCCGGCGATCGGTCACCTCAACACGGTCCTTCCGCTGGCCCGGGCCGCACGCCGGGCAGGTCACGAGGTGGCCGTCGCCAGCGGCGCCGACGTCGCGGCGGAGATCGCCCGGCAGGGCTTCACGGCCTGGGAGGTCGGCCCGACCCGCGCCGAGGCCGCCGCGTTGCGGGCCGCCGAGCCGGACCGGCCGTCGACCGGCCAGCCGTTCGAGACCGACCTGACGGCGATGTTCCTCCCGTCGGCGGCCAAGCGGGCCGTCGACCTGGTGCCCCGCGCGCTCCAGTGGCGCCCGGACGTCGTCGTGCACGAGATCTCGGAGGTCGCGGGTGCCGTCGCCGCGGCGCTGACCGGCGCCCGGCACGTCGTGCACGGCCTGGGGATCACCCCGACCGGACCGATGTGGGAGGCGCTGTTCGCGCCGGGGTTCGCGCAGCTCTGCGCCGAATGGGAGGTTCCCGCGCTGACCCGGGACGTCCTCGAGGCCGACTACCTCGACATCCTCCCGCCCAGCCTGCGCACCGAGCAGCCGGCCTGGCGGCGGGTCCGGCCGATCCGGCCGGGCATCGGGCGGGCCGCTCCCGGTGAGCAGCTCCCGGCCGCACTGGATGCGCTGCCGCATCCGGAGACGATCCACCTCACGCTCGGGACAGTCTTCTTCGAGGCGCGCGGGGTGCTGGAGGCGGCGATCGCGGGCTTGCGCGACCTGCCGTTCAACCTGGTCGTCACCACCGGCCCGGGCACGGACCCGGCCGCGTTCGGGCCGCAGCCGCCGCACGTGCTGCTCGCGCCGTACCTGCCGCACTCGCTGCTGCTCCCGCGCTGCTGCCTGGTCGTCGCGCACGGCGGCGCCGGGATCATGCTGGGCGCGCTGGAGCACGGGCTGCCGCAGCTGATGCTGCCGCAGGGCGCCGAGCAGTTCCTCAACGCCGAGCTGTGCCGCCGCGCGGGCGTCGCCCTCGCGCTCGGACCTGCCGAGGTCTCGGCCGACTCGGTCGCGGCCGCCGCCCGCGACCTGCTCGGCCGGTACGGGTACACCCGTGCGGCGGAGCGGGTTCGCGCCGAGATCGCCGCGATGCCCACGCCTGCACGTGTGCTCGACGTGCTGACCGGCGGGCGGTGACGGCCGCACGCAGGCACCTTGCAGGGCGGGATGCGACCGATGAGGATCGGTGGATCCCGCTCGCCCGCCGAAGGAGCCCCGTCCGATGCTCTCGGTCTCGAACACTCCGTTGACACCGCTGGCCTTCCTGCGCCGCTCGGCGGAGGTGTTCCCGGACAAGACCGCGATCGTCTACGGCGAGCGCAGGCACACGTACCGCGAGTTCGCCGCGGAGGTCACACGCGTGGCGCACGCGCTGCGCGGGTCGGGTATCGCCCCGGGCGACCGCGTCGCCTACCTGCTGCCCAACGTGCCGGAGATGCTCGTGGCGCACTTCGCGGTGCCGCTGGCGGGGGCGGTGCTCGTGGCGATCAACACGCGCCTGTCGACCGAGGAGGTGCGCTACATCCTCGACCACTCGGGCGCGAAGCTCCTGGTCGTGGACGGCGCCCTGCACCGGACGGTCGCGCCGGTCGCCGCGGAGCTGAAGACCGTCGAGGAGATCATCACCGTCATCGACCCGGCCGCGCCGGGGGACGGCGTCGGCAGCGGCGTGCGCTACGACGACCTGCTCGCCCGGGGTTCGGACGACGCGCTGCCGTGGGTGGTCGAGGACGAGTACGCGATGATCTCGATCAACTACACGTCCGGCACGACCGGCAAGCCCAAGGGCGTCATGTACACCCACCGGGGGGCGTACCTGAACTGCTTCGGCGAGGTCGTGCACTCCCACCACAGCTCCGACAGCGTCTACCTGTGGACGCTGCCGATGTTCCACTGCAACGGCTGGTGCACGCCGTGGGCGGTGACGGCGGTCGGCGGCACGCACGTCTGCCTGCGCGAGGTGCGCGGCGAGGTGATCTGGGCCCTGATCAAGGAGCACCGGGTCACGCACCTCAACGGGGCGCCCACGGTCGTCACCACGATCATGCGTGCGCCCGAGCGCGAGGAGCTGGACTACCGGATCGTCGTCACGACGGCCGGGGCGCCGCCGAGCCCCACCACGATCCTCACCATGGAGAAGCTCGGCTTCCGGGTCGTGCACGTCTACGGCCTCACCGAGACCTACGGGCCGTACTCGGTCAACGAGTACCAGCGGGCCTGGGACGACGCACAGCCCGAGGAACGGGCGCGGCTGCAGGCCCGTCAGGGCGTCGGGATGGTGTGCGCGGAGTGGATGCGCGTCGTCGACGCAGACATGAACGACGTGCCCGCCGACGGCGCGACCATGGGCGAGGTCGTCATGCGCGGCAACAACGTGATGGCCGGCTACTTCGAGGACCCGGCCGCCACCGAGAAGGCGTTCGCGGGCGGCTGGTTCCACTCCGGCGATCTCGGGGTCATGCATCCGGACGGCTACGTCGAGCTGCGCGACCGCGCGAAGGACGTCGTCGTCTCGGGCGGGGAGAACATCTCGACGATCGAGGTGGAGCAGGCCGTCGTCTCCCACCCCGCGGTGCTGGAGGCCGCGGTGATCGGCATCCCGGACGAGAAGTGGGGCGAGCGGCCGAAGGCGTTCGTCATCCTCGCGCCCGGGGAGAGCGCGACCGAGGACGAGCTGATCGAGCACGTCCGGTCGAAGATCGCGCGGTACAAGGCGCCGAAGGCCGTGGAGATCGTCGCGGAGCTGCCGAAGACGTCCACGGGGAAGGTGCAGAAGTTCGAGCTGCGCGAGAAGGAGTGGAGCGGGCACGCCTCGCGCGTGCAGGGCTGACCCGTCGAGAACGACCTTGAAGCGCGCGAAATGCCCTGCCCGGTGTGCGCAATGTCGTTCTCGACGGCGCCCGCGGCCACGTAGCATCGCTAAGCATGTCGGTCGTCCGCGGTGTCGTCGCCGCCCTTGCCACCACGACCGTCACCGTCCTGCCCGTGTTCCTGACCGGCGGGCTCGCCGTCCAGATCGGCGCCGAGCTCGGCTTCGACCCCGCCGGGCTCGGGCTCATCGTCGCCCTGTTCTTCGGGGTGAGCGCCCTCGCCTCGCTCCCGGGCGGCTGGCTCGTCGAACGCTACGGACCCGTCGCCACCAGCAGGATCGGGGTCCTCGGCGCGGCCGCGACGATGCTGTGCGTGGCCGCGTTCGCGCGCTCGTACGTCTCGTTCGTCGCCATCCTGCTGTGCGCCGCGTGGTGCAACGTCATCGGCCAGCTCGCCGCAAACCTCACCCTCGCCCACGCCATCCCGCCCGGGCGGCTCGGCATGTCGTTCGGGATCAAGCAGTGCGCGATCCCGCTCGCCACGTTGCTCGCCGGGGCGTCGGTGCCCGCGATCGCGCTCACCGCGGGCTGGCGATGGGCCTACGTCGCCGGTGCGGCGCTCGCGCTCGCCGCACTCACCGTCGGCCCGCGCGCGGACGTGGGACGCACCCGCGGCGTCGTCACCCCCGGCGAACGGGCCACCGCCGCACTCGCGGTGCTCGGCCTGGCCGCCGGACTCGCCGCAGCGTCGGCGTCCGCGCTCGGGATCTTCCTCGTCGCCTCCGCCGTCGACGACGGCGTCGATCCCGGCACGGCCGGGCTCGTCCTCACGCTGGGCAGCGTCATCGGGCTCGCCGTGCGCCTGCTCCACGGCTGGCTCGCCGACCGCCGCAGCGGCGGCCACATCGCCGTCGTCGCCGGGAGCCTCCTGCTCGGCGGGTTCGGCGTCGCCCTGCTCGCCGTGCCCGGCACCGTGCCGCTGCTCGCCGGGACCGTCCTCGGCTACGGCCTGGGCTGGGCCTGGCCGGGACTGCTGCAGTTCGCGGTCGTGCGGCTCAACCCGTCCGCCCCGGCCGCGGCCAGCGCGATCGTCCAGACCGGGGTGTACGCGGGCGGGTTCGGCGGGCCCGTCGGGTTCGGCCTGCTCGCCGCGCACACCGGGTTCACGACGGCCTGGCTGGCGGCCGCGGCCGTCATGATCGGCGCGGCGGGACTCATGGTCCTCGGCAGGCGGATGCTCGTCGCCCACCGCCTCGCACGGGAGCCGGTGCCTGCGGCCGCCTGACGGGCACTCCCGGGTCGTAAGGTGATGCTCACCGAACTGCCGACCGGTCGAGGAGGCCCGTGGCCACCGTCGCGGACGCCCCGGCGCATGCCGCGCCCGCCGCGACCCGGGGCCGCCAGCGGTCGGCCTACGCGGCGGCGATCACCGGGCTCGTCGCCGTCGTCTGCGCGGTGCTCCTTCCGTTCGCGCCCGTGCTGGTCAACGAGCCGGTCGTCGAATGGCCCCGTCCGGACGCGCCCGCGTCCACCCTGCTCCCCCTCACCGCCCAGCGCCCCCTGGACATCGACGTCCGGTTCACGTGCGCCACCGCCGCCGCGGCGACGGATCGGGACCGGGTCGTCCTGTCCACCATCCCGCCCATCGCCCCCGAGGCCGCGCGCGACGGGCTGCTCGTCACCGCGCGCGACGGGCGGCTCGAGGTCCGCGCCTCCGGGCAGGTCCTGCTCTCCGAGCCGCTGCCCCCGGGCTCGTGCGAGTACCGGATCAGCGGCCACGGCGCGGGCCTGCCCGCCTTTGCCGCGGTCCCGCCCCGGCCCGCCACCGCGTTCGATCCCGAGGTGCCGCGGATCGCGCCCGACAGCGACCCGACCCGGTTCGCCCGGCCAGGGGACGCGGAGCTGGTGGTACTGCGCGACGGGCACGAGGTGGCGCGCGCGGCGCCCGCCCAGCTCCCGCGGGTCGACGCGCTCGTCAGCTCGGCGACCCCCGCGCCCACGGTGCGGATGCGCCTGGACGACGAGTTCACGAGCCGGCCGGCGCCGCTCAAGACCGCGCTGATCACGACGCTGCTGGTTTCCCTGCTGGCAACAGGTTGCCTGCTCGTGGCAGCGCGCGGCAGTGCTGGGGAGCGCGCCACCCCGCGGCTCGCCCGCGCGGACCTCGCCGCGGACGCCGTCGTGGGCGGGGTGCTCCTCCTCTGGCTCTTCGTCGCCCCCGCCACCGACGACGACGGCTGGTTCGGCATCCAGGCCCGCGACGGCACCGACGGCATCCGCAGCTACTTCCAGCTCTACGACCACTCCTTCACCCCGTTCACCTGGCCGTACGAGGCACTGCACCGGTGGCAGGAGTTCGCGGGCACCGCGCCCGCGGTGCAGCGCGTGCCGGCGCTCGTCGCCGGCATGCTGACCTGGCTCGTCGTGCGGCGCCTCGTCGCGGCGGCCGTCCACGAGTGGCACGGCAGCGCCCGGGCCCGCACGCCGATCGTCGCCGCGGTGGCGTTCCTGGCGTGGTGGCTGCCGTACGGGATGGGTGTTCGCCCCGAGGCGCTCGTCGCCCTCGCGGGGGCGGGGGCGCTGCTCGCCGTGCTGGTCGCCCACCGGCGGTCCAGCCCGGGGGCGGCGTGGCTCGCGTGCGCCGTCGCCGGGGCCGGGGTCGCGACGCACCCGGCGGGCGCCGTGGCTCTCGCCCCGCTCGTGGCGGGCGCGGGCTTGCTGTGGCGGGTCGTCACCGTGCCGGGCGCCCGGTGGGTGAGCGCCGCCCGGGGCGTCGCGGTCGCTTCCGGGCTGGCCGTGGCTGCGCTGCTCGGGTTCGCCGATGGGGCGCTGCGCGATGTGCTGCGCACCGCGCGGATCGTCGGCTCGGTGCGCGGCCTGGAGGGCTGGGCCGACGAGCCGCAGCGCTACGCGTTCCTGCTCGACGCCATCCCGATGGGCAACTTCGCGCGGCGGGCCGCGCTGCTCGCCACCCTGCTCGCGCTGCTCGCCTGCGCGGCGCTGGCCGTGGCGGCGGCGATGCGGCGGTTGGCGCTGCCGGTCACCCTTCGGCTGGCCGCGGCGAGCACCGCGCTGAGCCTCGTGGCGCTGGCCGCCACCACGTCGAAGTGGACCCACCACTTCGGCGGGCTCGCCGGCGTCGGCGCGGTGTGCCTCGCCGCAACGCTGCTGCTCGCCGTGCCGGTCGGCCGGTTCCTGCTCGCGCGGCCACCCTGGTGGCTCGTGGCGGCGATCGCCGCCGCGGCCGCCGCGACGCTCGGCCTGGCCTGGCAGGGGCCCAACGCCTGGTCCTACGCGTGGCTGGCCGGGATGGCCTCGGCGTACGTGCCGCCGTCGCTCGCCGGGGTCGCGCTGGGTGACCCGCTGCTCTGGGCGGCCCTGACGGTCGCGGCGGCGCTGCTCGTCGCGCTGGGGCGGGTGGCGATCGGTCCGACCGGGATCACGTTCGGGCTCGCCGGCCGCCCCGATCCCCGCTGGGCCGCGCTCGCGGCCGTCACCGCTGTGATCACGCTGTCCCTCGCGACGAGCGTCGCGTTCGCCATCACGACGTTCGCCGCGGCGGCACGCGACGGCAGGCCCGCCGACTCGCTGTGGGCACGCACGGCTGCCGCTCCCACCGGCTGCGGCGTCGCCGACGGTGTCCGCGTGCTCGACCCGTTCGCGGCCGCCCCACTCGCCCGCGGGCCCGGAGCCGCCGTGGCTGACGGGTTCGTCCCGACCGGTGTCGTCCTCGGGTACGGCCCGCAGGCCGCGGCGGACGAGGTGTGGGGCAGCTTCGCCGGGCGGGACGGCCGCGGGCCCGACGACACCGTCGGCCGCGTCTCCACGGGGTGGTTCGCCCTCCCGGCGACCGGGACCACCATCGTGACGGCGGCGGGCAGCCTCGGCGAGGGCAACAGCCTCACCGCCGTGTACGGCGCAGGGGGCACGCCGCTGCCCGTCACCCAGGCGCTCTCCGACACCGCCCGCTCCACGGCCTGGCGCACGTTCGTGCTGTTCCCGCCGCCGGGAGCCGACGGCGTGCGGATCGACGCCGTCGACGGCTCCACCGGCGTCAACGGGTGGCTCGCCTTCACCGGCCCGGCCGCCGCACCGACCGTCACGCTGCAGGAGCTCCTCCCGGCCGGGGAGCCCGTGGCACTGGGCTGGCAGCTCGCGTTCGGTCTCCCCTGCCAGCGCCCGCCCCGGCTCGCCGACGGCATCGCCGAGCCGCCACGGTTCGCGGTGCTGCGCGGTTCCGGGCCGCTCGGCGGGCTCTACGGCATCGGTTTCGACGAGGCGGAGGGTGGCGCGTTCGCGCACGTCAGGCACACCGGACCGGTCCTGGAACTGGCGACGGTCGGGCCCGCCGACCCGTACGTGCACGTGTACGCGTTCGGCCCGGCGCTGCCCCGCGACGGCTACACGCTCACCACCGGGGAGCGCGAGCAACCGGGCGGTAGGGTCAGGTGAGCCTCGCCTGCGCGGGGTGGTCACGGAAGGAGCGTTGGTGAGCGCGCCCACGCTGCGCGGGCCGGTCCTCGCGGGCCTCGCCGGGAAGGCCGTCGAGGCGGTCACCCTCGTGTTGCTCGCGACGCTGGTGCCGCGGCTGCTCGGGCCCGCGGACTACGGCGGCTTCGCCGTGGCGCTCACCGTCGTCGCGCTCGGGTCGCTCGCCATGACGATGGGCGGGGCCACCCTCCTGGCCCGCTACGTTCCCGCCGCCGCCGATCCCGCCGGGGTCGCGGCCGCGCTCACCCGCCGCCTGGCGCGCAACCGGGCCGTGGCCTTCGCGGGGCTGGTCCTCGTCGGCGCCGTGGCGTCGGCCGCGGGGTGGCTCCCGCCCGTCCAGACGGCGCTGGTGCTCGCGGCCCTCGGGTGCAACGTCGTCGCGACGCTCGCGCTGCAGGCCGATCTGGGCCTCGGCCGGGCGCTCGCCTGGTCCTTCCGCTACCCGCTGCAGAACGCCGTGCTGGTCGCCGGGGTGCTCCTGCTCCACGGCCGGTTCGGCGCGACCGGGGCCGTCGTCGCGATCCTGGTGGCGGGCGCGGTCGCCGCCGTCCTCGGGCTGGCCGTCGCGGCCCCCCTGTGGGGTGCCACCGCCCCGATCCCGGACGGCGCCCTGCGGTTCGGGGTGCTCCAGGCGGCGGGGGGAGTGCTCGCCCAGTCCACCCAGCGCGGCGGTGTCCTCGCCGTGGCGGTGCTGGCCGGATCGGCCGTCGAGACCGGGTACGCGGGCCTTGCGACCGGGATCGCCCTTGCCGCCACCTACGCGGTCGTGCAGGTGTTCACGGTGACGCTGCCGGTGCTGGCCGGGCGGCCGGGGGCGGGCGCTCCGGCCGCCGTGCCGGTGCCCGAGGTCACGAACGGACGCAGCACACGGGCTGCCGAGGGGGGCGACGCGCACGCGGAGGACGCGCTGCGCCGGATCGCCTGCTGGCTGCTGGCCGCCGTCGTCGCCGTCGCCGTGGTCGCCGTCCCGGCGCTGCCCGTCGCGGTGCCCGTCGTGTTCGGGGCCGCCTACGCCGCCGCCGTCCCCGCCTTCGTTCCCGCGCTCGCGGCCGTCGTGCTCGCCCCGGTCAACGCGCTCGCGATCCAGGCCGCCGCCCTGCGCCTGCGGCCGGACGCGACGGTGCGGGCCGCGCTCGCGGGGTTCGTCGCGTTCGTGGTCGTCGCGCTGTACGCCGTCCCCGGCTGGGGGGCCGTGAGCGCCTCCTCCGGGGCGCTCGCCGGGGCCGGGATCTCCGCGCTCGCGTCGATCCGGCTGCTGCCCGGGGCCGTCGGTACCCGGCTCGCGATCCTGTCGTTCGGCGGCGCCGCCGCCGTCGTGCTGCTCGGAGTGCTCTGGACATGACAGACATGACGTCCTCGACCGCCCGGAACCGGGAGTGCTCACGGTGACCGTCTCGATCGTCGTCCCCACCCGCGACCGGCCTGCCCGGCTGGCCCGATGCCTCACTGCCCTGGAGGCGCAGTCGCTCCCCGAGATGGAGATCGTCGTCGTCGACGACGCCTCGGTGGACGCCGACGCCGTCGCCGCCACGGTGGCCCGCGCCCCACGGGCCCGCCTGCTGCGCGGGGAGGGCCGCGGCCCGGCGGCCGCCCGCAACCTCGGCGCCCGCGCGGCACGCGGGGAGATCGTCTGCTTCACCGACGACGACTGCGTTCCCGTCCCCGGGTGGGCGGCCGCGCTCGCCGAGCGCATCGGCGCGGGCGCGCAGGCGGCCGCGGGCCCCACCCGCAACGCCCGGCCCGGCAACCCGTTCGCCGCGGCCGCGCAGGCGGTGGCGTCCTACTGCGCCGAGGCGACGATCGACCCGGCAACCGGGCGGATGCGCTTCGCGCCCACCAGCAACATCGCCTGCCGCGCGGACGTCCTCGCGGCACTGCCGTTCGACGAGCGCTACCCGCTGGCCGCGGGCGAGGACCGCGACTGGTGCGCGCGCCTCGTCGCGTCCGGGGCGGCGCTGGTGTTCGTCCCGGACGCCGTCGTCGCCCACCACCAGGAGCTGGACGCGCGCGGGTTCTGGCGCCAGCAGGTGCGCTACGGGCGGGGTGCGCACCGGTTCCGGTCCGACCACGGCGCGCAGCTGGAAGCGCCGGGCTTCTACGCGGGGCTGGTGCGGCGCGGGTTCGCCGAGGGCCCCCGGGCGGGCGCGCTCGTGTGCGTGGCGCAGCTGGCGACGGCCGTCGGGATCGCGCAGGAGGCCGCCGGGACCGGGCGCTGACCGCACACGCCCCGATGAGATGCGCAACTCGCGCTGATGAGATGCGCAACTCGCGGGGCCCCGGCGAGTTGCGCATTTCGCCGGCGCGAGTTGCGCATTTCGCCGGCGCGAGTTGCGGGTTCCGCCGGGGCGTGTGCCGGTCAGTGCAGCAGCGACTCCCCCGGCAGCCCCGCCGGGTCCAGCCCGGCCAGCGCGCCCGCGGTGGCCGCGATGTCCACCAGACGCGGTGGCCGCGACGTCTCCCGCACGGCCGACGCCCCGGGGACGACGAGGGCCCAGGCGTCCCCGGCGGTGTGGTTGCCGGAGCGCCCGCTGCCGGCGCCGCGTCGCGCGACCTGCCCGAACCGGTCGGAACGCACGTGCGTGAGCCGGGTCGCCGGGGTGTCGGCCCACCGGACGATCAGATCGGGCAGCCGGTCGGAGTGCACGCCCGCCGGGAAGGTGTCGGCGACGCGCTCGACGGCCTTCACCGACGGGGTGCCGTCCGGGTCGGTGAACGTCATCAGCCCGGAGGCGATCTCGTCCATCAGCACCTCGGCCTCGGCGGCCACGACGATGCCGTCCCGCTCCCGGCCTGCGAGGTTGAGGCGGATGTAGCCCTGGTTGTCGGCGGGCTGGGCGAAGGCGCGGGTGCTGCTCCAGTCCTGGCCGCGCAGCTCCAGCCGCTCGGTGAGGGCGAGCGCGACCCTGTCCGGCAGCGCCGACGCCACCTGCGCGCGCAGCCCCGTCGGCAAAGCGGCACGCAGCTTCCACACGAACCCGGATCCCGTGTCCTGGGACGCGGTCGCGCCCCCGGACAGGACGGCGGCGAGCATCTCCGGCAGCAGGTCCGCCCGGCTGGTGTTGACGTCCATCCCGACCGGCGAGGTGACGATCACGTCCGCGCCCTCCGGCAGCGCCTCCAGCACGCGCCCGAACGCGGCGTCCACGGTCTGGTAGATCTCCTCCAGCGCCCCGTTCAGGACGTGGCGGGTGGCGACGTCCGCGTCGTCGGCGAGCTGGGAGTCGTCCCAGAACTGGTGGCCCGCGACGTGCCCGGCACTGAACGTGAGCCAGGCCAGGTCGTAGTGCTCGCGGGCGAGCATCAGCCGGGCGGCGTCGGCGGCGCGGCCGGAGGCGGCGAGCAGGTCGCGGCGCAGCGTGAGCAGGTCGCGAGCGGAGCTGCGGCCGAACACCTCCTCGACCGCGGCGGGCGGGCCGAAGAGGCGTTCCAGCCTCGCGTTGTACCCGGGCGGGGACGACCACGGCTGCAGCACGACGCGGTCGGTGAACTGCCAGCCGCTGATCACCGTGCCGGACGGCGGTTGCAGCGGCGGGCGGCTTTCGTACGGGTCCATCGCGAGCGAGCGGGTCGAGAGTCGCTCCCACACGGGAGCGGGCGCGGGGAAGGCGGTGGTGTAGCGCACGCGCTGGTCGGCCGCCGACCACTGGAACGGGTAGAAGAGGCCGTGATCACCCAGCTCGGTGCCGCTGTAGAGGGTGTGGAACGCGCCCGCGGCGAAGTGGGTGGCGGGGGTGTCGAGCTCGTGCCAGGTGCCGCGCTCGCGCAGGCCGGCGAGCACGGGCAGGCGCCCCTCGCCGAGCATCCGGTCGAGCACCGCGAGGCTCGGCGAGTCGAACTGCAGCACCGTGAGCATGGTCATCCCTTCACACCGGCGGGCGCGGCGCGCGCCCGCACGGCCTCGATCACCGTCATCACCGCGACCCCGTCCGCCGCGGTGCCCAGCACGTCCTCGGGCTCGCCCCGGACGACCCTGGCGAAGGCCTCCACCTGCGCCGTCAGCGACGCGACGAGCGCGTGCGGGCGCGGCAGCACCCGGTCCCGGACGGCGACGAGCGGCCCGCCCTCGGTCCGTTGCCCGATCGGCCGCCCGTCGCGGTGGCGGACGGCGTACCGCTCGCGGTAGGGCTGGTCGGTGGCGCAGCGGATGCGGGCGCGGGCGGCGTCGAGCTGCAGGTCGAACTCGGCGCGCTCCTGCTCGACCGACGCCCGCAGCACCTCTGTGACCTCGGCGCCCGTGGTCCACCGAGCGAGGTCGACGAGGTGGGAGCCGAGGTCGGCCAGCGCGTCGTCGGCGACGGTGTGGGCACCCCAACCCTCGCGCCGGTACCCGATCTCGAACACCAGCCCGACCTCCGCGCCGGGCGGGGTGGCGGCGCGCAGCGCAGCCGCGCCGCGGGCGAAGCGGCGGTTGAACGCGATGCGGGGGGCCGGGTCGAGGGCCGCGAGCTCGACGGCCTCCGCAGCCGTCGCGGCAGGCGGCTTCTCGACCAACACCGGGACCCCGGCCGCGGCAGCGAGGCGGGCGCCGGCGAGGTGCGCGGACGCCGGGGTGGCGAGGATCAGCGCGTCGACGGCCGCGTCCGCGAGCAGGGATTCGGCGTCCGGGTGCGCGGACTCCCCAGCGCCGGCGGCCACGCGTGCCCGGCGTGCGGGGTCGGGTTCGGCGACGGCCACCAGCCGGACGCCGGACGCCGCGGCGAGGGCGGGCAGGTAGCCCACCTCGGCGAGCCGCCCCGCTCCGACCAGCCCGATCCTCAGGTCCACCGCGTCGTCCCTCCGCTCGCCGGCTGCCGCTGCCCGCCCGGCCCCACACCGGCGAGCGAACGGCACGTACGGGAAGACCTATTTCCCGTACGTGCCGTTCGCGCAGCAGGGAGCTGGGTCGCCCGAGGCAGCACGGCCCGGGTCACCGCCGCCGCTCCCGCAGGTGCGCCGCGATCCCGAACGGCACGGACGCGATCGCCGTCAGGTGGTGCAGCGCGTGCAGCCCCACCCCGAGCGCCGCCTCGCCCGGACCGCGGCGGCGGGCGAGCAACCGGTAGAACTCCTGGTTGAGCCCGAGCAGCACGCCGACCGCGGCTGCCGAGACCCACGGACGCCGTGCCGCCACGCCGAGCACCGCGGCGAGGCTCGCGAGCGCGCTCACCCGGTGGCGCCAGCCGAGGTTCAGCACCGCGGACCCGTGGCCACCCGAGCGCAGCTGCAGCGCCACCCACGGAACCCCGCGGCGGGCGAAGTCCGTCACGACCATGGAGCGGAGGGTCCATGCCTTGAGATGGGTGCCCTGGATCGCCGGGTCCAGCTCGATGCGGGCGCCCGCGGCGGTGAGCCGGGCGCCGAGGTCGACGTCCTCGACCGACGGCAGCGGGAAGCGCGCGGCATCGAAGCCACCCGCGGCGAGGAAGACGTCGCGGCGCACCGCGCCGAGCCCGGACCAGAACGTCCGCGCGGGGCCGGGCGAGCTCTGGTGGACGTGGTGGTGCAGCAGGTTGCGGAACGCCGCCACCGGGCCGCCGCGCGAGGGTGCGTCGTCGTAGGACCCGAAGAGGGCGGTGAGCCCGGGATCGGCCGCGAACGCCGCCCTGATGCGTTCGAGCGCGTCCGGGTGCACCTCGACGTCCGCGTCGACGAACACGACGATCTCCCCGCCCGCGCGTGCGGCCCCGGAGTTGCGCGCGTCGCAGACGGGGAGCCGGTGCGGGGAGTCCACGACGACGACCTGGGCCGCACCGGCGGCGCGCAGCGCGTCGAGACAGCGCGGCAGCGTGACAGGCCGGTCGGTCGCGGGGACGACCACGGAGAGTGAGGGCATCGCGCGGACCCTATCAGTCCGAATCAGCACAGCCTTGCCTCAGTCGGCCGGGTCACGGGCAGCCGATCGCGTCGACCGCCCAGCGGTCGCTGCGAGCCAGCGGCACCGCGCCGGGAGTGGCGACGAGCACCGGTTCCCACGGCCCGCCCGCCTGCGCGAACGCGACGGCGGGGCCGGGCGGCAGGGTGTGCGTGACCCCGCCGATGGGCAGCCCGAGCTTCCAGGCGAGCCCGGGGCGCAGCTCGACGTTCGGCGGGGCGGTGTCGATCACGACGGCGCCGCAGGCTCGGACCCGTTCGGGCCCCACCCGCGCGAGCACGCCGTCGAGATCCGCTTCCAGGGCCGCTCGCGCGGCCGCCGCGTCCAGCTGCATCGGCAGCCACGCCACCCGGTCCGTCGCGAACGGCACGGACGCGGCCACCAGCGCCACCGCGACCACCGCCCGCGCCGTGGCACCGCGCACCGCCGCCACCGCCCAGCCGACGGCGACCCCCGCGAGCACGCAGAGCACGGCCGACACCGGTGCGAGGAACCGGCCCAGCGCGGCGTAGCCGAACACCCCCGCCATCACGATCACCTCGAGCACCCACACCAGCGCGCCCGCGGCGAGCACCACCGGGACTCCCCGGCGGCGATGCGCGGCCCACACCACGGCGACGGCCGCTCCGATCCAGACCGGCACGATCACCGCGTCCGCCACGGCGTCCATCGCGACGACCACCCGCTGCGCCGGTCCGACGGTGAGCACGCGCGCGACCTCGGCCCCACCCAGCGCGTCCCCCGAGACGAGGCGGTCCCCGCCGAACCACAGCAGCGGTACCGACGTGAGCACGAGCGCGACCTGCCACCAGCGCCGCCGCGCCTCTGTGACGAGCAGGAACAGTGCGTACAGCCCCAGCAGCGGCCAGACCTCGGGCCGCGTGAGCGCCGCCGCACCGCCCAGGGCGAGCGCCTGCCCGCGCCGGCCGTCCAGGTGCCGGTGCACCGCCCACAGGCACAGCGTCGCCGTGACCGGCTCGATGTTGCCCTGCAGCAGGTGGCGGACCCAGCGGGACTGGGCGTCCGGGGTGAGCAGGAACGCCACGACCGCGACGCTCCCGGCGAGCGCGCCGGTCGGTGGTCCGGCCAGGCGCGCGGCCAGCCGCCACACCAGCACCAGGCCGAAGAGCCCCACGGCCCGGGAGATCACGAGCCACAGCGCAGGGGCGGCGTCACCGAACGGGGCGAGCCACACCGTCACCAGGACGGGCAGCGGCTTCCAGGCGAGGCTGCCGTCGTTGGTGGGCAGGCCATGGAGCAGCTCGCGGCCCCAGATCAGCCAGACCCACGGGTCGAACCCGAGCATCGCCGGGAACCGCAACGACGCCGCCGCGACCAGCAGGCACGCCGCCGGGACGATCCAGGCCCGGCTCCCGGGACGCGGGACCGCCCGCTCGGCCACCGGGGCCGGTGCACTCACGTGGGCGAGCCGGCCAACCGCTCGGGCTCCGCGAGTGCCTGCGCCGCGGCCGGGAGCACGACGACGTCGCCGGTGACCGCCACCCGGACCCGCTCCCCCACGGTCCACCGCCCACCGCCGGGGGCCCGGCAGCGCACCCGGGTGCCGGTGGGCAGTTCCAGCGTCACGACCTGATCGGCGCCGAAGTAGGTGCGGCGCGCGACGACGGCGGACACTCCGGACACTCCGGACACGCCGTCGCCGTTGCGGGAGATCGTCACCCGCTCCGGCCGGACCAGCACCTCCACCGCGCCTCTCAGGGTCCTGTCGGCGGGGAAGCGGCCCAGCTCGCTGTCCACCACGCCGCCGTCCGCGCTGCCGGTGACCGTGTCCGCGTCCCCGAGGAACTCCGCCACCCAGCGGGTGGCCGGCTGCTCGTAGAGCGTCTCCGGCGATCCGACCTGCTCGATCCGGCCCGCCCGCATGAGGGCCACCGTGTCCGCCATCGACAGCGCTTCCTGCTGGTTGTGCGTGACGATCAGCGCGCTCGCGCCCGCGGCACGCAGCACCCGCAGGACCTCCTCACGCAGGCCCGCGCGCAGGTTCTCGTCCAGCGCGGCGAACGGCTCGTCGAGCAGCACCACCTCGGGGTCGACGGCGAGCGCCCGCGCCAGCGCGATCCGCTGGCGCTCGCCACCAGAGAGCTCATGGGGGTAGGACGAGGCGCGGTGCGCGAGCCCGACCATCTCCAGGCACTCCTCGCCACGGCCGGGCCGCGGGCGGCCGAACTCGACGTTCCGCCCGACGGTGAGGTGGGGGAAGAGGGCCCCGTCCTGGAAGACCATCCCGATCCGCCTGCGGTCCGGCTCCTCGAAGACGCCGCCGCCCGCGACCGTCCGGCCCCGGACGCGCACCGTGCCCTCGTCGGGCACCTCGAACCCCGCCAGCAGCCGCAGCAGCGTCGTCTTGCCCGACCCGCTGGGCCCCAGGAGGGCGACGACCTCACCGGCACGGACGTCCAGGTCGGCGCGGTCGACCGCGCGGGAGCCGCCGAAGGCCTTGGTCACAGCTTCGGCGCGGATCGCAGCATCGGTCATCGTTTGGCTACCCTAGCCTACGTTCGCCCGATCGTGGTCTCGCGGCCGGGAACTCGGCTCATCCCAGGGAGGCCTCGTGGCCGCGTCCTCCGGCCGCCGTAGGTGGCTGCTGCTGCTCGTGCCCGCTGTCGTGGTGGTGCTCGTCGTGGTCCTCGCGGTGGCGGTGCTCAGCACGCCGGGCGATGAGCCGGCCGCACCGGTCGTGGCCGGCGGGGAAGGTCAGGAGGTCGACACCACCGGCATCACCTACGCGCCCACGCTCGTCGTCTACAACGGGCGGTCGCACTACGGCAGCGAGAAGGTCTTCGAGGAGTTCAGCGAGGCCACCGGCGTCACGATCGAACTGCGCGGCGGCACCGGGCCGGAGCTGTTCGAGCGGCTGACCCGGGAGGGCCGCGACACCCCGGCGGACGTCTTCATCACCACCGACCTCGCGAACCTGTACCGGGCGGAGGAGGCCGGGGTGCTGCAGGGGGTCACCAGCGCGAAGCTGCGCGAGCAGATCCCGGCCCAGCTGCACGACCCGGCCGGCATGTGGTGGGCGCTCTCGACCCGACTGCGTGTCCCGGTCGTCTCCACCGAACGGGTGCCCGCGGGTGCGGTCACGCGCTACGAGGACCTCGCCGATCCGCGCTGGAAGGGCCGCACCTGCCTGCGCACGTCGCGCAGCGAGTACAACCAGTCGCTGATCGCGGACATGATCGCCAAGCGCGGCCCGGTGGAGACCGAGGCGCTGGTCAAGTCCTGGATGGACAACCAGCCGAAGATCATCAACTCGGACGGTGAGATGCTCGCGACGATCGCCGCGGGCGGCTGCGACGTCGGCCTGGCCAACCACTACTACCTCGGGCGCACGCTCGCGGAGAACCCCGCCTTCCCGGTCGCCCCCGCCTGGCCGGACCAGGACGGCCGCGGCGCGCACGCGAACGTCTCCGGGGTCGGGGTGGTCGCCGGATCGGACGCGGTGCCCACCGCCGTCGCGCTGATGGAGTGGCTCACCTCGCCGCCTGCCCAGGCCGAGATCGTGGAGCGCAGCGAGTTCGCGGCCAACCCGACCGTCCCGCCGCCCCCGCACATCGCCGACTGGGCGAACGTGAAGGTCGACCCGATCGACGGGGAGAAGGCGGGCCCGCTCATCGACGACGCCGTCGCGCTGATGCTGAAGTACGGATGGACCTGACCTCTGCCCGGCGGGCACGGTCGGGCTGGGCGATCGTCGGCGTCGCCGTGGCGCTGGCCGTCGCGGGCCCGCTGATCGCGTTGCCGCTGAGCTTCGTCGTCGGCGAGCAGTTCTTCGACCCGATCGCGCGCCTGCTGCTGCCCCAGGCGCTGGGCCGCAGCGTCGTGCTCGCCCTCGGAGTGGCCGCCGGCACGCTGGTCGTCGGTGGGGGTCTCGCCGTGCTGGTGTCGTTCTACGACTTCCCCGGCCGCCGCTGGCTGGAATGGGCGCTCGTGCTGCCGCTCGCGCTGCCGGGCTACGTGCTGGTGTTCGTGATGCTCGGCCAGCTCGGCCTGGCCAATCCGCTCGCGACCAGCATCTTCGGCGGCGGTCTCACGCTGCCCGGGCTGCACGGTGCGGCGGGGGCGATCGGAGCCCTCGTCGCGGTGCTCTACCCGTACGTCTACGTGCTGGGCCGAAGCGCCTTCCTCGGCCAGTCCCGCTCCGCCCTGGAGGCCGCCCGCAGCCTCGGCCGCAGCTACGGGCAGGCGGTGCGCGGCGTCGCGCTCCCGCTCGCCCGCCCGGCCCTCGCGGCGGGTGCCGCGCTCGCGATGATGGAGGCGCTCGCGGACTTCGGCGTCGTCAACCTCCTCGGCTACCAGACGCTCACCGACACGATCTACCGCGTGTGGTACGACGGCTCCGCCTTCGATCCCGCCGCCGCGCTGCAGCTCGCCTCCGTCCTCGTGAGCCTCGCGCTGCTGCTGGTCGTCGTCGAGCGGCTGATGCGCGGGCGCGCCCGCTACGACCAGGCGCTGTCCGCCGGGGACGCCGTGGCGCCGCGCCCGCTGCGCGGCTGGCGGGCGCTCGTGGCGTGCGCCGTGCCGACGCTGCTGCTCGTCGTCGTGTTCGTGGCACCCGTGCTGCAGCTCGTCGCGTGGTCGCTGGAGACGCTGGTGACGGACCGGCTCTCCGACGACCTCGGCCGGGCCGTCGTCTCCACCCTGCTGCTCGCGCTGGCCGCCGCGGCCGTCGCCGTCTGCACGGCCACGCTGGTCAGCTACGGCCAGCGGGTCGCGCCGTCGCGGACGGGTCGCGGGGCCGCCCGGCTGGCCACCGTCGGCTACGCCGTGCCCGGCGCCGTCATCGCGGTGGCGATCTACGTGCCACTCGTGTGGCTGGACCGCCGGCTCATCGCCGTCGCCGACGGCTGGTTCGACGCGAGCATCGGGCTGCTGTTCACCGGCACCGTCCTCGGCCTGATCGGCGCCTACGTCGTGCGCTTCCACGCCCAGGCCTACTTCGCCGTCGAGTCCCGGATGGGGCGCGTCGCGCCGAACCTGGACGACGCCGCTCGCGCGCTCGGCGCGGACCGCTCCCGCGTCCTGCTCGACGTCCACGTGCCGCTGCTCTGGCCGGGCGTGCTCACCGGAGCGCTGCTCGTCGTCGTCGAGGTCGTCAAGGAGCTGCCCGCCACGGCGCTGCTGCGCCCGCTGGGCAGCGACACGCTCGCCATCGTGGCCTGGGAGGCCACGAAGGACTCCCGCTACGACGCTGCCGCGCTGCCGGCCCTGCTCATCGTCCTCGTGGGCCTGGTGCCGGTGATCATGCTGATCCGGCTGTCGCGCCGGGAGTCCCGCGACTCCGCGGAGATGCTCGTCGGGTGATCCCGGTCGGCGGCACGACGGGGGCGTCGCGGCCGGTGCCCGCCACCGTGCGCTGCTCGTGATAGCCCCCGTCCACGTTCACCGACCACGTGTCGTGCGGGCCGCCGCCCAGCACGTTCTCGACGGCGAGCATCGCCGTCAGCATCGAGTGGTCCTGGTTGTTGTAGCGGTGCATCCCGTTGCGCCCCACCGGGTGCACGTTGGTGGCGTGCGACTCCAGGTATCCCCGCAGCACCGCCACGGCCTCCGCGAACCCCGGGTGGTAGACGGGGTAGGCCTTCGGCATCCGGACGACGTAGCCCGCCTCCACCTGGTCCGCGT
The DNA here is from genome assembly GCF_050246655.1 of Pseudonocardia sp. Taxonomy (GTDB): domain Bacteria; phylum Actinomycetota; class Actinomycetes; order Mycobacteriales; family Pseudonocardiaceae; genus Pseudonocardia. The sequence continues at coordinate 21,954 of NZ_JBFWVQ010000047.1, read as the reverse complement.
CCGCCAGGCCGGTGGCCGCCAGCTCCTCGGAGGCGAGCGCGACGAGCTCGTCGTCCGGGCGGCCCCACAGGTCGTCGCCCTCGAAGACGAAGTACTCCATGCCGAGGCACGTGCGTCCCGGCTTGACCATGTCCGGCGACCAGGCGCCGAAGTTCTGGATCCGGCCCACCCGCACCTCCGGCGAGTGCACGTACACCCAGTTGTCCGGCATCGCGCGCTCGCTCGGCACCACCAGCGCCACCGTGAGGAAGTCCCGGAACCGCAGCTGGTCCGCAGCGGCGAGCACCTCCGGGGGCGGGGGCGGCTCCAGCGCGCGCACCAGCTCGGGAAGGGGCATCGACGAGATCACCGCCGTGCAGGGGTACGACGTCACCGCGCCCTCGAACGTCGCCTCGACCGCCACCGCCCGACCGCCCTCGCAGCGGATCCGGGTGACGGGCTGGTCGACGTGCACCTTGCAGCCCGCCGCCTCCACCAGCTCCGCGCAGCGCTCCCACATCATCCCCGGGCCCAGCCGCGGGTAGTGGAAGCGCTCGATCAGGGACACGATGTCCGCACCGCCCCCGCCGCGCAGCGCACTCGTGACGGCGTTGAGCAGGGACATGTTCTTGATCCGCTGCGCCGCCCAGTCCGCCTGGATCTCGGTGGCGGGGACCCCCCAGACCTTCTCGTTGTAGCTGCGGAAGAAGTGCCGGTACAGCCGCGGGCCGAAGCGGGCCGACACCCAGCCCTCCAGATGGCTCTGGTCGCGCGGGGGGCGCACGCGCGCCCACAGGAACGACCCGACGCACCGGGCGGCCTCCACCGGCCCGAGCTCCCGCAGCGCCGCCCGGGGGCGCAGCGGGTAGTCGAAGTACCTGCCGCGGTAGAGGATGCGGCTGCGGCGCGGCCGCACGAGGAAGTCCTCGGGGCCCAGCACGTCGTGCCACATCCGCTCGACCCGGTCGACCTTGGTGAAGAACCGGTGGCCGCCGATGTCGAACCGCCAGCCGTCCCGCTCCACCGTGCGGCTGATGCCGCCGACGACGTCGTCCGCCTCGAGAACGGTGGCCGGGACGCTCGCCGCCGCGAGCTCGTAGGCCGCCGTGAGGCCCGCGGGGCCCGCACCGATGACGACGACGTCGTGCCGGACGGGCGGCGCGGGCGGCTCAGGCGGCCCGGGATCAGACGACACGGGACACGACCGGGTCGGCCAGTTCCGCGCGGAACCACCCCACCGTCCGGCGAAGCCCCTCCACCAGCGGCACCCGCGGCTGCCACCCCAGCTGCGTGCGGGCCAGCGTGGTGTCCGGGCGGCGCACCGTCGGATCGTCCTCGGGTCGATCGACGTGCACGATCGGGCTGGCCGACCCGCACAGCCCCCGGATCGCCAGTGCCAGCTCGGTGATCGACACCTCGTCCGCGCTGCCGATGTTGACCGGCCCCGCGAGGCCCGAATGCAGCAGCCGCAGGCACCCCTCGACGAGGTCGTCCACGTACTGGATGGACCTCGTCTGGCTGCCGTCCCCCGCCACCGTGAGCGGCTCGCCCGCGAGCGCCTGGCGGATGAACGTCGGCACCGCACGCCCGTCGTCCGGGCGCATCCGTGGACCGTGCGTGTTGAAGATCCGCACGATCGCCGTGTCCACGCCCTGCGCGCGGCGGTAGGCCATCGTCATCGCCTCGGCGAACCGCTTCGCCTCGTCGTACACCCCGCGCGGGCCGACCGGGTTGACGTGGCCCCAGTACGTCTCCGGCTGCGGGTGCACCTGGGGGTCGCCGTACGCCTCGGACGTGGAGGCGAGCAGGAACCGCGCGCCCTTCTCCTTCGCCAGGCCCAGCGTGTGCAACGTGCCGATCGAACCGACCTTGAGGGTCTCGATCGGCATCCGCAGGTAGTCGATCGGCGACGCGGGCGACGCGAAGTGCAGCACCACGTCCACGTCCCCGACGACGTGGACGAAATCCGTCACGTCCGCCCGGATCAGCCGGAACGGCCCCACGTCCGCGAGGTGCGCGACGTTCGCCGGAGACCCCGTCGAGAAGTCGTCCAGGCAGAGGACCGCGTACCCCTCGCGGAGCAGGCGCTCGCACAGATGCGAGCCGAGGAAGCCGGCCCCGCCCGTCACCACCGCCCGTCGGCGCAACCCGCCTCCCACACCTCGTCCAATGGTGCGCACAACCTACAGTAAGGAGATCCTTTCCTCATAGGGTCATAGCATCGGATCACGAGGCGATCCGTCGTCGCCGGGACGGACCAGTCCCGACTCGTAGGCCGCGACGACGGCCTGGGCCCGGTCGCGCAGGCCGAGCTTGCCGAGCACCCGGCTCACGTGCGTCTTGACGGTCTGCTCCGCGAGCACGAGGGCCGCGGCGATCTCCGCGTTCGACAGGCCCCTGGCCACCAGGACGAGCACCTCGCGTTCCCGCGGGGTCAGCTCGGCCAGCCCGGCCACCCGGGCGGGCGACGGCGGGCCCGCGGCGGCGAAGTGGGCGATGAGCCGCCGGGTGATCTCGGGTGCGAGCAGCGCGTCACCGGCGGCCACCACCCGCACGGCGTGCAGCAGGTCGCGCGCGGGCGCGTGCTTGAGCAGGAAGCCACTGGCCCCGGCCCGCAGCGCGTCGAACACGTGGTCGTCGAGGTCGAAGGTGGTCAGGATCAGCACCTGCGGCCCGTCCCCGCCCGTCCGGACCAGCTCGCGGGTCGCGGCGATGCCGTCGAGCACGGGCATCCGCACGTCCATCAGCACGACGTCCGGGCAGCGGTGCGCGGCGCGCAGCCGGGCGACCTCGGCGAGCGCGGCCCGGCCGTCGCCCGCAGTGCCCACGACCTCGACGTCGGGCTGCGCGGCCAGCAGCGCGGCGAAACCCTCCCGCACCATCTCCTGGTCGTCGACGACGAGGACCCGGATCGTCGGGCTCATCCGGCCGCTCGCAGCGGCAGCAGCACCCGCAGCGCGAAGCCGCCGTCGGGGCGGGGCCCCGCCGCCACGGTTCCCCCGTGCAGGGCGGCCCGCTCGCGCATGCCGCGCAGCCCCGTCCCGGCACCCGGACGCCCGGTGGCGGAGCCCGCCTCGTTGTCCACCTCGACGACCACGGCCGCCCGGCCGTCCGCGTCACCCTCGTGCACCCGCACCGACACCGCGCCGCCCGGGGCGTGCTGGACACAGTTCGCCAGCGCCTGCTGGACGATCCGGTAGACGCTCAGCGCCAGCGGCGCGGGCACGGCCGCCGGGTCCAGCACCACCGACCAGGTGAGCGGGGTGCCCGCGGCCGCCGTCGCACCGAGCAGCGCGTCGAGATCGGCGAGGCCGGGCTGGGGGGACCGCGCCTGGCCCGGCTCGGAGCGCAGGACGCCCAGGAGGTCCTGCATCTCCGCGAGCGCCTCGCGGGCCGCGACGGCGATGTCGGCGAGCTCGCGACGTGCCGGCTCCGCGAGCTCCCCGATCCGGTACGGGGCCGTCTCGCAGCGCACCGCGATGAGCGACATGTGGTGGCCGATCACGTCGTGCATCTCGCGGGCGATCCGGGCCCGCTCGGCGAGCGCTCCCCGCTCGGCCTGCGCGGCTGCGAGCCGGCGCTGCTCCTCCTGCAGCTCGCGGCGCGCGCTCGCCCGTCCCCCGAGGCTGGCGCCGACCACGACGGCGGACCCGACACCCAGCAGTCCCACCGGCAGGTACGGCGCGTGGACGGGCCAGGGGGTCGCGACGGTCAGCAGCACGAGCGCCAGCGCCGAGACGACGGCCACGCCCAGCACGCGCGCGCCCGGCACGCCCCAGGCGGCCAGCAGCAGCGCCGGCACCCACAGGCACCACCCCCACGGTTCGAGGGCGGGCACGGTCCCCACGGGCGGCGGGACGAGGAAGGGCAGCACGGACAGCCAGCCGGTGACCAGCCGCCAGCCGTCCAGCGGCCGGATCGCCGCGAGCGCCACGCCTGCGGCGGCGGGCAGCAGAGCGAGGAACCACACGCCGCCGCTCGGCCCGCCCCGCTCGTTCAGCTGCGAGCTCGCCGCCGTCGCCACGACCAGGCCGTAGACCCCCGCGACGACCGGGAGCAGCCGGGCGGGCCGCCCGCGCAGCGGCACACGTCCCGGGTCCGTCCCGGGCAGGAGGACGCCGACGGCCTCCCGGATCAGCGCGACGAGGGCCCGTTGCACGCTCGGCCGGGGGCGTCCTCTCGGCGGGGAGGTCGGGGACGCCACCGCTGCGAGGGTAGCGAGCCGACCGCCGGGCGGCGTCCCTCCACGGTGCATGGCTCACCCCCCTACCGCGGTAGGGGGCGGCCGGGCCCGCCGGAACGCCGGTCCTCGCCCGGAACGGCTCCGCAGCGTGACGACCGGGCCGCTCCCGCTCCCTAGCGTCGATCGGCGTGAACCTGCGCTGGCTGTACCCGTTCGCCGCGCTGTCCGTCCTCGTCGGGATCGCGGTGACGCTGTCGGCGCCGCCCTGCCCCGATCCCGGGCCCACGGTGGTCCGGGACGCAGCCTGCGCCAGCAGGCTCACCGACCTGCTCGCGCGACACGACGCGGGCGACGGCGTCCGCGTGCTCGGCTGCGACCCCCGAGGACGGGGCCGCGCGGTCGTCGCGATCGGCGACCCGGCGACGGCCCGGCACGTCGCGGTGCTGGTCCCGGGCGCTGGCATCGATCTCGCCACGTTCACGGGCCCGGCAGGCGACCCCGAACGTGCGGCGCGGCGGCCGTGGGCCTGGGCACGGGCGCTGGCCGATGCGGCGGGCCCGGACACCGCGGTCGTGCTGTGGATCGGCTACCGGACCCCGGCAGGCGTCGACCCGGGCCTCGCGACGGGAGCCGCCGCCCGGGCCGCCGTCCCCGGGCTGGTCCGCGAGGTCGCCGCGCTCGGCGCGCGGCCGTCGGACGCGCCGCACGTCACGGTGATCGGGCACAGCTACGGCGCCGTCGTCGTCGCGCTGGCGGCACCGCAGCTGGCGGCGGAGGACCTGGTCCTGCTCGGCAGCCCCGGAGCCCGCGCCGCCGACGTCGCCGGCCTGCGCACCCGGGCACGGGTGCACGCCGCGCGCCTGCCGGACGACTGGGTGCGCCAGGTGCCCGCGCTGCAGTGGGGCGACGTGGGGCACGGGGCCGACCCGGCCGCGCCGGACTTCGGCGCCGACCTGCTCGCCGTCGGCGACTCCGGCGGGCACGACGGCTACCTGCGGCCGGGCAGCGCGGCACTGCGGGCGGTGACCGGGGTCGTCGTGGGCCGCGCCGGTCCCGGCGCGCTGGGCTGACCGGCGCTCAGGCCAGCCGCCGCAGCAGGGACGTCGCGTCGCGCGGCGCGTGCACCTTGGCGTCGTTGTCGAAGTAGACGAACACGTCGCGCCCGCCGTCACGCCAGCCCCGCACCCGCGCGGCCCAACTGTCGAGGGCGGCATCGGTGTAGCCGCTCGCGTAGAGCTCGTCCGCACCGTGCAGCCGGACGTAGACGAACCCGGCCGTGACCTCGTCGAACACCGGCCACGTCCCGGCCGAGTCGGCGAGCACGAGCGCCACGCCGTGGCGGCGCAGCAACTCCGGCACCGCGGGGTCGCGGAAGCTCTCGTGACGCACCTCGAGGGCGTGGCGCAGCGGGCGGTCGGCGTCGGTCTCGACGAGCGCGCGGAACTCGAGCCGCTCGTCGTGCTCGACGGCCAGCGCCGCGGCCCCTGCGGTCGTGCGGGGCAGCAGGTCGAGGAACGCCGCGAGCCGCTGCGCGTCGAACCGCATCCGCGGCGGCAGCTGCCACAGCAGGGGACCGAGCTTCGGGCCGAGCGCGAGCACGCCAGAGGCGAGGAAGTTGGCCACCGGCACCCGGACGTCCCGCAGCTGCTTCAGGTGCGTGACGAACCGGGGGCCCTTGACGGCGAAGACGAAGCCGTCCGGAGTCTGCGCCGCCCAGGCGCGGTAGTGGTCCGGCCGCTGCAGCGCGTAGAACGACCCGTTGATCTCGATGCTCGTCACGCGCCGTGACAGGTACTCGAGCTCCCGGCGCTGCGGAAGGCCCGGCGGGTAGAACGCACCTCGCCACGGCGGGTAGCGCCACCCCGACGTGCCGACCCTGATCTCCGCCACGCGCGCCAGTCTGGCCGCGCGCTCGACCCCGTCACAGCGCCGCTCCCCGACACCACCCACCCCGGGTGCGCCCGGCACGGCCGGTCACGCGGCAGGATGGCCGGGTGACCGCCGATACCTCCGATCACACGGCCGTCCTCATGACGGGCGCTGCGGGCGCCCTCGGGCACGCCGTCGTCGACGAGTTCCTGGGCGCCGGGCGTCCGGTCGTCGCGCTGGACCGGCCGGGCGAGCGCCTCGACGCCCTCGGCACCCGGGAGGGCGTGCACCCGGTCCCGGTCGACCTCGGCAGCCGCGCCGCGGTGCAGGCGGCGTTCGCCGCGGTGGACGCGCTGCCGGTGGAGCCGGCAGCGCTGGTGTGCCTGGCGGGCGGGTTCACGCCCGGGGCGCTCGCGGACGTCGACGAGGCGATGCTGGGGAGCCTGTTCGGCTCGAACTTCGGCGCCGTGCTGTGGTGCGTGCAGGCGGCGGCGCCGCGGTTCGCGGCGCGCGGCGGCGGGGCGGTGGTGACGGTCGGGTCCAAGACGGCCGTGACGGGCCCGGGGCCGGTGGCGCACGCGACGAGCAAGGCGGCCGTCGTCCGGCTCACGTCGCTGCTCGCCGACGAGCTGCGCCCGCAACGGATCCGGGTGAACGCCGTGCTGCCGTCGGTGATCGACACCCCGGCCAACCGCACCTGGATGTCGCCGGACCTCGCTTCCCGGGCGGTGGCTCCGAGCGCCATCGCGAAGGTGATCGCGTTCCTGTGCGGGCCGGACTCGAGCCCGGTGAGCGGGGCCGCGATCCCGGTCTACGGCGATGCCTGAGGTCGGCACGACCGTCCCGAAGGCCGCGGGGCGGGTCCTGGACTGGCCGGTGCCGCACGCCGCGTCGGCCGTCGTCGCCGCCGACGGGACGCTCCTCGCGGCAGTGGGCGAGCAGGAGCGGCCGTTCCGGCTGGCATCGGTGACGAAGCTGCTCACCGCCTACGCCGTGCTGCTGGCCGTCGAGGAGGGCGCCGTCGAGTGGGACACCCCGGCGGGCCCGGAGGGATCGACGGTCCGTCACCTCGCCGCGCACGCATCGGGGCTGTCGTTCTCCGAGGCGGTGGTACAGGCCGCGCCGGGGCGGCGGCGGATCTACTCGAACGCCGGGTTCGAGGTGCTGGGCGACACGGTGGCGGCCGCGACGGGGATGCCGTTCGCGGACTACCTGCACGAGGGGGTGTGCGCTCCGCTGGGCATGGCGGCCACCCGGCTGGAGGGCTCGTGCGCCGCGGACGTGGTGGCCACGTGCGCGGACCTGGCCCGGTTCGCCGCGGAGCTGCAGGCGCCGACGCTGGTGCACCTCTCGACATTGGCCGAGGCGGTGACGGTCGCGTTCCCCGGCCTGGACGGGGTGCTGCCCGGCTACGGCCGTCAGAAGCCGTGCGACTGGGGGCTGGGGTTCGAGCTGCGCGACGGCAAGTCCCCGCACTGGACGGGTGCGGGCAGCTCGCCGCGGACGTTCGGGCACTTCGGCCAGGCCGGGACGTTCCTGTGGGTCGATCCGGACGCCGGTGCGGCCTGCGTGGTGCTGACGGACCGGGACTTCGGCCCGTGGGCGGTCGATGCCTGGCCGCCGTTCACCGACGGTGTGCTCGAGGCACTCGGACGGTGACGGGCGCGGCGGTGGACCTGCAGGGATGGGCTCGGAGCTGGCTCGAGTTCGTCCTCGGGCTGGACCGCCCGCTCAGCCCGGTGCTGGTTCAGGACGGCGAGTGGGTCGACCTGCTCGACGCCGAGGTGCCACACCGGCTCGCCACGCTGGGCGGAAGCCCCGACGGCACCCATGCGGTGGTGTGGCGCCGGCCGCTGCAGCAGCGGGACGCCCTGTGGATCGAGGCCGCGCAGGTCTCCGGGGGCCGCGTGCTGGCGCAGGTGACCGTCGCGCAGCCCGTGCAGGTCGACCCGACCACCGGGCACGGCGTCGCCGTGGCCGCGCCGGTCGAGATCGCGCGCAAGCGCACCGGGCACTCCGCGACGGCGTGGCTGGCGGCAGCGGGGATCGGCGTGGTCGTCGGCCTGATGGCGGTGCTCGGCCTCGTCGTGCTGACCGACCGCACCGGCGTGCCGTCCGGGCAGCCGCCAGCCGGCACCCCGACGGCGACCCCGACCGTGCCCGCCACACCCGCCGCCCAGCTCCAGGCGCAGCAGGCGGGCGACGCGGCGACGGCGGAGACGCTGATCGGGAAGTGGGTGCCGCAGGTGTCGGCGAAGTCGGTCGGCCTGGTGGTGGACGGCGTCACCTTCGACGAGCAGCGGATCCTCGCCGACTTCCAGGCCACCGCGGCGCGCTACCCGGACGCGGTCCTGGTGCGCTCGCAGGACTTCACGAGCTTCCGCTCGCCCGGCTTCTGGGTGACGCTGGTGCCGGTCACGTTCGACACGGCGGACGGCGCGAACGCGTGGTGCGAGCAGGAGCGGTTCGCCGCGGACGACTGCTTCGCGAAGCGGCTCTCGCGCACCGAGGGACCGGACGGGAACTCGCTGCCCCGCTAGAACGCAGCCGCGCCCGCCACCCGCACACCCCCGGGAATCAATCGCCACGCCACGCCGTTGTACGGACTGTCCGAGCCGGGCGCACCGTGTCCCCGGGTCTCACAACAGAAACGCCGCCGCGGACGATCGTTCGGCTGAAGCCGCGGCGTGCCACGCGCCGCGAGGCGACCGGCGTTCGGCTCGGACACCCATTCCCACTCCGAGGGGCGAGCCATGAGGGGCGACCGGGTAGAGATCGTCATCGACGCCGGAAGCGGCACCACGAAGACCTACGAGATCACCGCGACCCGCGCGGGCCGCAAGGTGGTGATCACGCACGGGCGCGGCGTCGTCGAGGTCGCGGAGGTCACCCGTGGCGGGACGGTGGTCCGGACGGCGCGGTTCCTCGCGAACCGCGTGCTGGCGCTGGTGGAGCACCCGGCCGCGGACGAGCCCCGGCCGGACGAGATCACCCCGACCCTGCGCTCGGCCTGAGACGCCCGAAAGGCACACTCGACAGCACGATGTCCACCACCGCGGCGCCTTCCCGAAGCCGTCGGCCGCGCCGCCGTGGCGCGCCGCGGGACGTCCCGGCGTTCACCGAGGAGCAGGTCCGGCGCCGCGCCGCCGCGGTGCCTGCTGTCCGCTATCCCGCCGAGCTGCCCGTCAGCGCCCGCCGCGCGGACATCGCGGCAGCGATCCGCGATCACCAGGTGGTGATCGTCGCGGGCGAGACCGGCTCGGGGAAGACGACCCAGATCCCGAAGATCTGCCTGGAGCTGGGCCGCGGCGTGCGCGGGATGATCGGGCACACCCAGCCGCGGCGGCTCGCAGCGCGCACCGTCGCCGCGCGGATCGCCGAGGAGCTGGGCACCGAGCTCGGCGACGCCGTCGGCTGGAAGGTGCGCTTCACCGACCACGTCGGCGAGAACACGCTGGTCAAGCTCATGACGGACGGCATCCTGCTGGCCGAGCTCGCGGGCGACCGGATGCTGCGCCGCTACGACACCCTGATCATCGACGAGGCCCACGAGCGCAGCCTCAACATCGACTTCATCCTCGGCTACCTCGCCCGCCTGCTGCCGCGGCGCCCCGACCTCAAGGTGGTCATCACCTCGGCGACGATCGACTCGGAGCGCTTCGCCGCCCATTTCGACGCCCCGGTCGTCGAGATCTCCGGGCGGAGCTACCCGGTCGAGATGCGCTACCGGCCCGTCGTCGACCCCGACGCCGATCCCGATCCCGACCGCGACCCGCTCGACGCCATCGCGGACGCCGTGGAGGAGCTGCGCCGCGAGGGGCCGGGGGACGTGCTGGTGTTCCTGCCCGGGGAGCGGGAGATCCGCGAGGCGGCCGAGGCGCTCACCGGCCTGTGGTCGGACATCGAGATCCTCCCGCTGTACTCGCGCCTGTCGGCCGCCGAGCAGCACCGCGTGTTCGCGCCGCCCTCCCCGGGGGGACGACACCGCCGGCGGATCGTGCTCGCCACGAACGTCGCCGAGACATCGCTGACGGTCCCCGGGATCCGCTACGTCGTCGACACCGGCACCGCGCGCATCTCCCGCTACTCGCGGCGGCTCAAGGTGCAGCGGCTGCCGATCGAGAAGATCAGCCAGGCCAGCGCGAACCAGCGCGCCGGCCGCTGCGGCCGCGTCGCGGACGGCGTGTGCATCCGCCTCTACGCGGAGGACGACTTCGACGCACGCCCGGAGTTCACCGAACCGGAGATCCTGCGCACGAACCTGGCGTCGGTCATCCTGCAGATGATCTCCCTCGGGCTCGGTGACGACCTCGCGACCTTCCCGTTCGTCGATCCGCCGGACGCGCGCAGTGTCGGCGACGGCCTGGCCCTGCTGCAGGAGCTCGGCGCGCTCGCGGAGGAGCAGGCGACCGAGGTGCGCGGCGCGCCCCGGGGCCGCACGCTGACGGCCACGGGACGCGCACTCGCCGCGCTGCCCGTCGATCCGCGGCTGGGCCGCATGCTGGTCGAGGCGGACCGGACGGGCTGCCTGCGCGAGGTGCTCGTCATCGCGGCGGCGCTGTCCGTGCAGGATCCGCGCGAGCGGCCCACCGAGCAGCGCCAGGTCGCCGATGCCGCGCACGCCCGGTTCTCCGCGGGCGTGCCCGGCGCCCCCGACGGCGGCGCGGACGGCTACCCCGCCGCGGCGTCGGACTTCCTCGCGCTGCACAACCTCTGGACCTACCTCGGACGGCAGCGCCAGGCGCTGTCGGGCAACCGCTTCAGGCGGCTGTGCCGCGACGAGTTCCTGCACGTCCTGCGCATCCGCGAGTGGCAGGACCTGCACGGCCAGCTCCGCCAGGCCGCACGCGCCGCCGGCCTGCACGAGAACGACCTCAGCGCCGCAGCGGACCCCGACCGCGTCCACCAGGCGCTGCTGTCCGGGCTGCTCTCCCAGATCGGCCTGCTCGACGAGGGTCCGGACCGCCGCGGCGCCCCCACCGGCAGGCGCGACCGGTCCCGCGAGTACCTCGGCGCCCGCGGCGCGCGTTTCCTGATCTTCCCGGGCTCGCCGCTCGCGAAGCGCCCGCCGCGCTGGGTGATGGCCGCCGAGCTGGTGGAGACCTCCCGGCTGTTCGCGCGCACGGTCGCCCGGATCCAGCCGGAGTGGATCGAGCCACTCGCCGGGCACCTGGTGAAGCGGACGTACTCCGAGCCGCACTGGTCGCGCCGCCGCGCCGGGGCCGTCGCCACCGAGCGGGTGACGCTGCACGGGATCCCGGTCGTCGTCGGACGCGCCGTCGATCTCGGCCGGATCGACCCGGAGCTGGCGCGGGACCTGTTCATCCGCCACGCCCTGGTGGAGGGCGACTGGGACACCCGCCACGGCTTCTTCCACCGCAACCGGGAGCTGCTCGACGACGCCGAGGACCTGGAGCACAGGGCCCGCCGCCGCGACCTCGTCGTGGACGAGGACGCCCTCGTCGCCTTCTACGACGAGCGGATCCCCGCGTCCGTCGTGTCCGGGCGGCACTTCGACTCCTGGTGGCGCAAGGAGTCCCGGCGCGACCCCGGTCTGCTGGACCTCACGGCGGAGCAGCTCGTCACGGACGCCGCCGCGGGCGTCGACCGCGACGCGTACCCCGACCACGTCGAGGCGGGCGGGCTCACGCTGCCGCTGTCCTACGCGTTCGAGCCCGGCCACCACACGGACGGCGTCACGGTGGACGTCCCGGTCGCGGCGCTGCACCAGGTCGATCCCACGCCGTTCACCTGGCAGGTGCCGGGGCTGCGCGAGGAGCTGGTGACCGCGCTGATCAGGACGCTGCCGAAGAACCTGCGCCGCGAGTTCGCGCCCGCGCCGGACCACGCCCGCGCCGTCCTGTCCCGGCTCGACGCGGGCGGCGAACCGCTCCTCGACGGCCTGGAGCGCGAGCTCGGCCGGATGCGCGGCGTCCACATCCCCCGGGAGGCGTGGGAGCTGGAGCGGCTGCCCGAGCACCTCGCGGTCACGTTCCGGGTGCTGGACGAGGCGGGCACCGAGCTCGCCCGCGGCACGGACCTGGCCGTCCTCCGGGAGAAGCTCGCCCCGAAGGTCCGCGACGAGATCGCGGCCGCAGGCCGGGGGATCGAGCGCACGGGGCTCACGTCGTGGTCGATCGGCGCCCTCCCGCGTGAGCACGCCATCCGCCGCGGCACGCATGTCGTCACGGGCTATCCGGGGCTCGTGGACCGCGGCGCCACCGTCGACGTCCGGGTGTTCCCCACCGCCGCCGAGCGCGACGCCGCGCACCGCCGCGGCGTCCGGCGGCTGCTCCTGCTCGCCACGCCGTCGCCCGCGAGGCAGGTGCAGCGCGGGCTCGACAACGACGCGAAGCTGACGCTCTCCCGCAACCCGCACGGCTCCGTCACGGCCCTGATCGAGGACTGCGTCACCGCCGCCGCGGATGCGCTGGTCGACGCCGCGGGCGGACCGTGCTGGGACGAGACAGGCTTCGCGCGCCAGGCGAAGCTGTTCACGATGCGGCTGCCGTCCACGACGCTGCAGGTGCTCGACACGGTCCGGGCCGTTCTCGTCGTGTGGCACCGGGTGCAGGCCCAGCTCGCCGACCTGCGCGCGCCCGTCCTCGCCGCTGGCCGGGCCGACGTCACGGCGCAGGTGGACGCCCTGGTCGGGCCCCGCTTCGTCACGGTGGCGGGGGCCGCCCGGCTCGGTGACGTGACCCGCTACCTGCAGGCCGTCGAGCGCCGGATCGAGAAGCTGCGCGCCGATCCCGCCCGCGACGCCGGCTGGACCGCGCAGGTCCGCTCAGTCGCGGACGAGTACGCCGCGGAGCTCGCCGCCGTGCCGCCCGGCACGGACCCCTCCGCCGCCCTGCGCGAGATCGGCTGGATGGTCGAGGAGCTGCGCGTGTCGCTGTACGCCCACCCGATGCGGACGCGCTACCCGATCTCGGTCAAGCGGATCCAGAAGGCGCTGGACGACCTCTGACGCGCGAGACCGACGTGAGCGCTGTCCGGTGGCGTCTGGACGACGCTCACGTCCACCTCGCGGCGTCCAGGGCCCGCGCGACCGGCCACTGCGCCTCGGGCCGCGGGAGCCCGCCGAGGACCAGCAGCATCCGCAGCCGGCTCTCCATCGGCGATCCGGCCCGGCGGTCCGCGTGGCTCAGCACCTCGAAGATCCCGTCGTTGCCGCGGGTGCCGGCGTAGCGGCGGGCGAAGTTCAGCAGCAGGTCCGGGCCGAACCGCCCGATCCGGGCGAGGGCGTCCACGGCCACGACCCGCTCGACGAGCGACCCGCGCCGGGCGAGGTCGTACGCCGTGCGCAGGGGCGACGTCATCACGACCCCGGCGCGGGAGGTCGTCTCCCCGGCGGCGAACCGGTCGCGGTGGACCAGCAGGCCGGGGTGGATCCGTTGCGGACCGGCGACCAGTACCTCGGCAGGTGCGTCGGCCGCGCAGCTCCCCCGTCGTGACGAGCCCGTTGGGAGCGCGCGAACTCGCCGCGGACGACGCTCACGTCCACCTCGCGGGTTGCCGGACGGTGAGGAAAGTGTCACCGCGGCGCCACGACCCACTCCCCGAAAAGCGATGTCGGCGCGCATCCCTGCTGGGCCACGCTGACGGCACCAGGAAGGGAGCCTCCCGATGACGACACCGACCGCACCCACCACGCCGATCCGCTGGAACACCGGCAGCGCCGCGCAGCGTTGCGACCGCTGCTTCGCGCGGGCCCAGGTGCGCGTCGTGTTCCCGTCCGGGAACGACCTGCTGTTCTGCGGCCACCACGCCCGCAAGCACCGCGACGGGCTCGTCGGCCTCACGATCGAGCCGATCACCGGCGGGTGATCCGGGTTCCGGCGAACGGGCCGCCACACCCAACGGGCCTGGCCCCGTCCGCCGGACGATCCGAACCGGACACGAAGCCCTGACACGGATCAACCGGCGCATCGGCGGGGGCTCCCCAGTCCGCCGACGCGCCGGTTGACCGGTTCAACGGTCCAGCTCGGTCGGGGATGCGGCGGCCGGACCAGGTTGCTCCGAACGTCGTAGCGGGAGACCGGCGGCCTGCCAGGCCCGGAATCCGCCGACGAGATCGGTGGCCCGGTGCAGCCCCAGGTCCTGCAGGGACGCTGCGGCGAGGCTGGAGCTGTAGCCCTCCGAGCAGGCGACGATCCAGACGACGTCGTGGTCGACGGCCGCGGGGACGCGGGCGTCCGAGGCCGGGTCCAGGCGCCATTCGAGGTGGTTGCGTTCGATCACGAGCGCGTGCGCGAACTCGCCCTCCTCGGCGCGCTGCCACGCGGGCCGGGTGTCGACGAGGACGGCCCCTTCGGCGATCAGCTCGGCCGCGCGGTGCGGATCGACGCGGTCCAGCCGGGCGCGGGCGGCGGCGAGGAGCTCGTCGACGGTGGTCATCCCGGGGTCACCTCCGTGAGGACGGTGCCGGTGCGGCGCAGGCCCGCCGGCTCGACGGCGTAGTACGACATCGCGGTGAGCGGCGGCGAGTAGGCGTGCACGCTGACCGCCGGTGCCGGGGCGTGGTTGACGACGTCGTGCACGTGGCCCGGGGCGAACGAGACGCTGCGGCCCGCCGGGAGGGTCCGGGTGCGCAGCCGCCGGGTGAAGGGCGCCCAGCGGTGCTCGGTGAGCCCGCCCGAGACGACAGTGAGCGCGCCGAGCGAGCCCGCATGGTCGTGCAGCTGGGTGTTCTGGTCGGTCGCCCAGCCGATGAGCCAGACGTCGAGGTAGTCGTCGAGCCGATCGTCGATGCGCAGGCGCCGGTACCAGCGCTGCGTCGTATCGACCTCGACGGGGTGGCGGCCGGCACGCACCTCGGCGGCGATCCGGCGGGTCAGCTCGGTGAGGCTGCGCAGGGACGAGGGCGCGCCGAGGCGCGGGGCGTGCAGAAGCACGGGGGCACTCCAGTGGACGTGAGCGGACCGGGGGGGCTCGGGTCAGCTCGCGCGACAGCACTGGTCGAAATGGTCGGCACGGCGACGACCCCAGAACGGGGTGAGGAACACCGCGGCCGTCACGACAGGCATCGTGGCCCAGGCGGCGAGCACCGTGCCAGTCCGTCCCACACTGTGGGAAGTCAGCGGTGGGCGGCGAGCCACCCCCGCAGATCGCCGAGGGGCCGCTCGCGCTCGGGCTCGTGGAAGATCTCGTGCCACAGCCCGTCGTAGTAGCGCACGGTCCGGTCCGGCGAGCCGCACGTCGCCTCGAGGCGCCTGCTGCCGGCGGGATCGGTCAGCGCGTCCTCCGTGCCGTGCATGATCAGCACCGGCAGCCGCAGCTCGCGGGCCCGGTCCGGCAGGTCCTCGAAGCGGCGCAGCAGCGCGGCGGCGAGGCCGAGGGTGGCGTTGCCGTGGAAGACGTACGGATCGGCGTGGTAGCCCGCGACGATCTCCGGATCCTTGCTGATCTTGTCGAGGTCCAGCACCTTGGGCCGCAGCGTCGGCGCGACCCGCGCCACGCCCTTCAGCACCTGCTGCAGGGGACGCGGCACCGACGTGTTCGCGAGCGCGGGAGCCGAGAGCACGAGGCCCGCGAGGTCGTCCTGGTGGTCCAGCGCGTAGGCCAACGCGATCTGGCCGCCCATGCTGTGCCCCAGGAGGAACACCGGAAGGCCGGGATGGCGGGCCACGACGGCCTTGCGGAACGTGTCGAAGTCCGCGAGCCAGTGGTCGTAGTCCTCGATGTGCGCCCGTGGCCCGCCCGAACGGCCGTGGCCGCGGTGGTCCAGCCCGTACACGGCCCAGCCGTCGGGAAGCAGCGTGTCCACGACCGTCCGGTAGCGCCCGGAGTGCTCCCCGAGGCCGTGCGCCACCAGCAGGATCGCCGTCGGCTCACCCTCGGGCAGCCACCCCTGCCAGAACAGCTCGACGCCTCCAGCGCCCTGGAGGCACCCGTCGACGATCATGACGGGGGCGAGGCGAGATCGACGTCGTAGGCCAGGTCGGTCTCGTCCGCCACCGCGACCACCATCACCGTCGGCGGGCATCCCTCCGCGGCGACGGCCAGCGCGTACTCGCCGATCGTGAGGTCCGCGACCCGGAAGCGACCCGTGCGGTCGGCCTGCACCATGTCGACGACCTCGCCGTCCTGCACCAGCGTGACCTGCGCGTCTCCCACCGGCTCGCCGTCCAGCCGCACCGTGCCCGCCACCGAGGACGAGCGCACCAGCAGGACGTCCACGTCCACCGTGCCCGCGACGGCGTCCACCGCTGCCGCGCCCGGTTGGAACCCGGGCGCCGCCCCCACCAGGATGTACGGGCCGGGCTGCTGGACCACGAACCGACCGCGGCCGTCCGGACCCGCGAGGCCGTCGACCACCGTGACACCGGTGCGGTCCACGGCGGTGATCTCCGCGCCCGGGACGGGCTCGCCGCCGCGGCGGACAGCGCGGTAGCGCACCGGCACCGGCGCACCCACCAGCGTGCGGGGCGTGGGACGGCGCGGCTTCTGCTTCGGGTCCGGCGTCGGCGCGGGGTCCTGTGCCGTCTCCGGTGCCGTCTCCGGTGCCGTCTTCGATGCCGTCTCCGGTGCCGTCTCCGGTGCGGTTTCCGGTGCCGTCGCCGCGAGCACCACGACCGCCGCGACCGGTTCGACCCCGGCGAGCGTCACCGGTCCCGGATCCTGCGGCACGCCGAACGTGCGCCGCAGGGCCCGCGTCGCGGCGGCCTGCTCCGGGGTGGCGCTCGACCGCGGCTCGGCGCCCATGAGCGCCGCGCGCACCCACGGCGGGGCGAGCGCACCGGCCCGCACGGGCGGGGTCGGCGCCGGGCGCGTCGAGGCCGTCGTCATCGCGACGACGGACGGCTCCGGCTCGGCGTCCTCGGTGTCCGGATCCTCCCCGAGCGCCTCCCGGAGCTCCGCGTCGGACAGCAGCGCGGGGACGGCCGACGGGCGGCGGGCCGCCGCCTCGGCGCGGGCCGGTGGCGCGCCACGGGCGGAGGAGTGCTGGAGCGCGCCACCGGCGACGAGGCCCGGAACGGTGCCGGCCTCGCTGGTCAGGGCGGCCGAGTTCGCAGCCGTGACCACGTTGATCGGGAAGGCGTTGGCCGGGAAGGCGTTGGTCGGGAAGGCACCGGGTTGAGGCGGCACCGGGTCCGGGGCCGGGTCGGGCGCGGTGGGGGCCGGGACCTCCGCGACGGCGGTCGCGACGCCGGAGTCGGGTGGCTCGGCGGCCCGGACCGGCGCGGCGTCCGTCTCCGGCGCGGCGACCTCGGCTCCCACCGTCGGCGCGCTCCCCGCACCGAATGCGAACTCGGCCGGCGGGACGGGTGCGGTGTCGCGGTCGGGGGTCGGCTCAGTGGTCGGCTCGGTGGTCGGCTCGGTGGTCGGCTCGGTGATCGGCTCAGTGGCGGCCGGCTCCGGCGCGCCGTCACCGCTCGCGTCGTCGTCGCCCGTCTCCGTGCCGTTCGCCGTGGTGCCGTTCGCCGTGGTGCCGTTCGCCGCGGTGCCGTTCGCCGCGGTGCCGTTCGCCGTGGTGCCGTCCGTGTCGTCCTCGTCGCGGCCCCCGTCCCAGGCGACGACCGGGTCCAGGCCGGCGGCCGGCTCCGGCGCGTCGTGGGGCCCCCAGCCGATCCGCGGCGCGGCGCGGCGCGTCTCGGCGATCCGCTGCGCGACCAGCGGCGACACGGCGGGCACGGAAGCGGCAACGGGGGGACGCGACGCCGCGGCGACCGGGCTGGCGCTGACCGGTCCCGTACCGGCGTCCCCGGCGGCGGCGCCGGTGGCGGGGCCGCCCTCTTCGGACGGCGCCGGGTCCGGCTCGCCTCGGGCGGCGAACTCGGCCTCGGCCCGCTCCCGTTCCCGGACGAGATCG
Source organism: Pseudonocardia sp. (assembly GCF_050246655.1). Classification (GTDB taxonomy): domain Bacteria; phylum Actinomycetota; class Actinomycetes; order Mycobacteriales; family Pseudonocardiaceae; genus Pseudonocardia. The sequence goes on along the minus strand of NZ_JBFWVQ010000047.1, from coordinate 4,108 downwards.
GCCACCGTCCGCACGGAGGCGGCGTTCGCCCGCCGCCGCGACGGCACCAGGGCCGCGAGGGCTCTCGCGGCCAGACCTTGCTCACTCACGTGCCGCTCCCGCGTGCTCGGCGAAGTCGGGGGATCCCGCGAATCACGGACGCTAGCAGCACGATCACCACCCCCGCCGCCTCTTGCACCCGTGTCGGGAACGGCCGGTGACAAGATCGTCCCAGCTCCCCGACCGGATGCCGGCGGGCGGTCTGCCAGGGTGACGCCATGGTCAGCGACGAGCTCGACCCCGATCTCGCGGAGCTCGCCGCCGCACACGGGGTGGCGACGGGGTACCGGGACGGGCAACGGCGCCCGGTCCGGATCGCCGCGGACGTGGTGATCGGGGTGCTCGGCCTCCTGGATGTCGACGCGGCCACCCCCGCGGCCCGCCGCGCTGCGCTCGCGAGCGCGCGGGAGCACGTCCGGCTCCCGGGCACGGTCGCGGTGCGCACCGACGCGCCGTACCCGCTGCCCGGCCCGGGCGTCCTGATCGACGAGGACGGCACGAGCCGCCCGGTGGAAGGTGCGATCCCGGCCGGGCTCGCGCCGGGCTGGTACCGGCTCGAGCTCGCGGACCGTGCGGTGACGGTGGTGGTCGCACCGCCGTCGCTGGCCGCGCCGGACCGCGGCTGGGGCTGGATGCTGCAGCTCTACGCGCTGCACTCGGCCGGGTCGTGGGGCATCGGCGACCTCGGCGACCTGCGCGAGCTCGTCGGCTGGGCGGGCGCGGACGGTGCGGGCGCGGTCCTGCTCAACCCGCTGCACGCGATCACCCCGGTGCCACCGGTGCAGCCGTCGCCGTACACGCCGTCGAGCCGCCGGTTCGGCACGCCGCTCGCGCTGCGCGTCACCGATCTGGACGCCTACCACCGCGCACCCGCCGACGTCCGCGCCGAGGTGGACGCGCTGCGCCCGGTCGCCCACGCCCGCATCGAGCACGACCGCGTGTGGGCGGCGAAGCGCTCGGCACTCGAGCTGCTGTGGCACGCCGACGGCCGTCCCGCGCCGGACGGTCCGCCGGACCTCGTCGAGTTCGCGACGTTCTGCGCGCTCGCGGAGCGGCACGGCGCCCGGTGGAGCACCTGGCCGCCCGGGTTGCGCCATCCCGGTGCCCCGGACGTCGCGGCGGCGCGACGCGAGCTGGCACCGCGGGTCGCGTTCCACGCGTGGGTGCAGCAACGAGTGCAGGAGCAGCTGGCGCGGGCCCGCGACGCCGGCCGGGCCGCGGGCGTTCGGGTGATCCACGACCTCGCCGTCGGCTGCGACCCGGACGGCGCGGACGCGTGGGCGCTGCAGGACGTCCTCGCGCTCGGGGTGAACGTCGGCGCGCCGCCGGACGACTTCTCCCGCCAGGGCCAGAACTGGGGGCTGCCCCCGTGGCGTCCGGACCGGCTCGACGCCACCGGCTACGCCGCCTACCGCGACCTGCTGCGCGCCCTGGTGCGCCAGGCGGACGGGCTGCGGATCGACCACGTCGCGGGGCTGTGGCGGCTGTGGTGGGTGCCGCCGGGCGAGACACCCGACCGCGGCACGTACGTGCACTACGACGCCGACGTCATGCTCGCCGTCCTCACGCTGGAGGCGTCGCGGACGGGGGCGCTGGTGATCGGCGAGGATCTCGGGACGGTGGAGCCGGAGGTCACCGAGGGCCTGGGGCGGCGCAACATGCTGGGTTCGTCGGTGTTGTGGTTCACCCGGGACCCGGACGACCCGGCGCAGCCTCTGCTCCCGCCGGGCGCGTGGCCGGAGTCGTCGGTGGCGACCGTGTCGACCCACGACCTGCCCACGGCGCCGGGGTTCCTGCGCGGTGAGCACGTCCGGGCGCGGGCGGAGCTGGGGCTGCTGTCCGACGTCCCGGCCGAGGAGGAGCGCGCCCGCGCCGAGCGGGCCGAGATGGTGGCGCTGCTGCGCACCGAAGGGCTCGTCGGGGACGACCCCGACGAGGACGCGATCGTCCTCGCGATGCACGCGCTGCTGGCCCGGTCGCGGTCGCGGCTGGTGCTCGTCGCCCCCTACGACGTGGTCGGCGAGCCGCGCCAGCCGAACCTGCCCGGGACCGTCGACGAGTACCCGAACTGGCGCCTCCCGCTGCCGGTGAGCCTGGAGGAGCTGCGCACCGATCCGCGGGTCCGCGCGGTGGTGGAGGCGCTGCGCGGCCGCTAGCCGGCGCCTCTCCGCCAGCACGGACGAACGGCCCGTTCGTCCCACTGAGTTGGACGAACGGGCCACTCGTTGCGGGGGCCTCAGCTCGCCGCGCCCGCCACCGCCACCGGGGCGGGCGCGAGCACCTGAGTGCCGCTCCCGGTCACGGTCAGGGCGCCGAGGCGGTAGGAGCCGTCGTGCTCCCGGCCGGTGATGGCCAGCTGGAGCGGGCCGGGGTAGTTGCGCGGGCTCGTGACCCGCACGTGGACGTCGTAGGAGCCCGCCGGGACGGTCGCGGGCAGCGTGAACGTGTCCTTCACCTGGACGGGCTTGTCCCCGGTGGGCAGCATCGTCGCGAGGTCGACCGCGGAGCGCCCGGCGAAGACGACGACGTCCGAGCGGGGGTCGCGCAGCTCGATCGTCGTGTTCCACGGCAGGTAGGCGGGGGCGACGCCGACGTTCGACCAGGACGACGACACCGTCAGCGGCGCGCCCGCGACGGCCGGTCCGAGGGTCATGGAGCTCAGCACGAAGCGGTAGCCCGACTCCTTGTTGGCCTTCTCGAACGCCGTGCGCTGGGAGGGCGACATGGCGGCGGCCCGCTCGGGGAAGTTCGCGCTGGACAGGGCGCCGATGTGGTACCTGCGCACCTGCTGCAGGCCGAGCTCGTACTGGTTGTCGGCGTCGCTGCCGCCGCACCACTCCCCGACCCACGGCGCGGTCTTCCACCGCTCCAGCGCCGCCGGCACGTCGTCGATGCGGGAACCCCTGAAGCCGCCGTCGCCCACGCAGTCCACGCGGATGCCCAGGCGCGGGGAGAGCTCCATGGCGTCGCGCAGCAGCTCGGCATCGGGGGTCATCATGAGGACGAACGTCCTCGGGAAGGCATCGAGCACGGCCTTGACGAGGCGCTTCGAGTTCTCGCGGCTGATCTTGTCGCCGTCGAGGGCGTAGGTGTGGTACTCGCCCCAGGATCCGTAGCCACCGACGTCGACATAGCCCAGCCGCGGGTCGCCGTCGTAGCGGGCGCCGAGGGCCTTCATGAGGTCGGTGTAGCCGGCGAGGAACGTCTCGTCGTTCCAGTCGGGCTGGCCGCCGGGCTGGCGCTCCACGTAGCTCGGCGCGAGGTTCCCCCCGCATCCGGGGCACGCCGCCATGACACGGAACCCGAAGATCCCGCCGCGCCTGCCCGCCTCGGCGAGGCCGCGGTCGACTTGGCGAAGTCGTAGTGGCCGCGCTGCCTCTCGACCTCGCCGCCCCACTGGATCTCGTCGCGGTAGTAGACGTCGGGGACGGGCCAGCCCGCGGGATCCGGCGGGTTGGCGATCCAGATGTACTGGCCGCGCAGGGGGTTCGGGATCTCCGGCGCCTCGATCGGGACGACCTCGGGGGTCAGCGTGGTGTCCGAACCTGCGGGCGCGTAGGCACCCGCCGTGAGGACGACGGCCGCTGCCGCCGCCAGTGCCAGCCCGCCCCGCCGCAGTTGACCTCGCACGACTCTCCCCCTCCACGTCGGATCGACGCGCGGAATGCCATCACGCAGCGCTGCGACCTCGGTGAGGTTCAAGCCGATCCGGTGATCACCCGACCGGGGATTTCTCCACGAGACGTCGCGGTCCGTAGCAGGAAGTGGTCGTTCCCTCACAGGGTGCAACCGCCGAGGGCGCGCTGCTCGCCCCGAAGTCGCGCGAACGGCCCGTATGGGAAGACCTAGCTCCCGTACGTGCCGTTCGCGCGGCACGGGCGGGACCGGGAGCGGCCGCGGCACGGGCGGGACCGGGAGCGGGGGGCGCGGGGCGGGTGGCGCGGGGCGCGGAGCGGGTGGCGGGCACACCCCGGGTAAGCCCGGGGGTAAGCCCGGTCTTACCCCCGGTCACCAGACCCTGACCCCCACGGCGATATCGACAAGCCCCCGAAATCGCGACCCTTGGTCC